>NZ_JBEXQX010000015.1:0-229750 GCF_040612795.1 Streptomyces sp. NPDC006335 | reverse complement strand
GGTTACATTCCGAACCCGGAAGCTAAGCCTTACAGCGCCGATGGTACTGCAGGGGGGACCCTGTGGGAGAGTAGGACACCGCCGAACTCCTTTTAGAGCTCTGGCTCTTGGGCACGCAGCCCAAGAGCCAGAGCTTTTTTGCGTTGAGGTAGGGTCAGGGGGCATCGTTGGCACGTTTCCCACAGGAGGCCCCCGGGTGGAGGTCCAGGAGACCCGGGTCCAGACGGACCGGGTCCTCACCATCCCCAACATCCTCAGCATGGCGCGGCTCGTTGGGGTGCCGCTCTTCCTGTGGCTGATCCTCAGGCCCGAGTTCGGAGGGCCCAAGAGTGACACCTGGGCATTGCTGGTACTCGCTCTGAGCGGGATCAGCGACTACCTGGACGGCAAGCTCGCCCGCCGGTGGAACCAGATCAGCAGCCTCGGCCGGCTGCTCGACCCCGCGGCAGACCGCCTCTACATTCTCTCGACTCTGGTCGGCCTCACCTGGCGCGAGATTCTGCCAATCTGGTTGACGGCTGCACTGCTCTTGCGTGAGCTGATGCTCCTGGTGATGGTGGGCATCCTCAGGCGGCACGGTTATCCGCCGCCGCAGGTGAACTTCCTCGGCAAGGCCGCCACCTTCAACCTGATGTACGCCTTCCCGCTGCTCTTGCTCAGTGACGGAACTGGATGGATCTCGTCACTGGCTGCTATTTTCGGATGGGCGTTCGCCGGATGGGGTACAACGCTGTATTGGTGGGCAGGAGTGCTCTATGTGGTCCAAGTCCGCCGTCTGGTCCGTGCGGACGCCGAGGCCGACTGAACTCGCCCATTGGCACGGCCGTAGTGGCTCGATGGCCCCCGGCAGAAATGTGCGGGACAATCTGGACGGGTGAAGTCGGCTAGACCGTCATCTTTTAAGGAGGACGCTTCCGACATGAAGGCCGTCGTGATGGCCGGAGGCGAAGGCACACGCCTTCGTCCCATGACCTCGAGCATGCCCAAGCCGCTCCTGCCGGTGGCAAACCGGCCGATCATGGAGCACGTTCTGCGGCTGCTCAAAAGGCATGGGCTCAACGAGACCGTCGTCACCGTCCAGTTCCTGGCCTCACTGGTCAAGAACTACTTCGGTGACGGTGAAGAGCTCGGAATGGAGCTCTCCTATGCCAATGAGGAGAAGCCACTCGGTACCGCCGGAAGCGTCAAGAACGCCGAAGAGGCGTTGAAGGACGATGCCTTCCTTGTCATCTCCGGCGATGCCCTGACCGACTTCGACCTCACCGAGCTCATCAACTTCCA
Organism: Streptomyces sp. NPDC006335; assembly: GCF_040612795.1. Taxonomy (NCBI): domain Bacteria; kingdom Bacillati; phylum Actinomycetota; class Actinomycetes; order Kitasatosporales; family Streptomycetaceae; genus Streptomyces; species Streptomyces sp. NPDC006335. The sequence goes on along the minus strand of NZ_JBEXQX010000015.1, from coordinate 228,469 downwards.
CAAGGAAAAGGGCGCGCTGGTCACCGTCTGTCTGACGCGTGTGCCCAATCCGCTTGAATTCGGCATCACCATCGTCGACGAGGAAGGCAAGGTCGAGCGCTTCCTGGAGAAGCCGACCTGGGGCCAGGTCTTCTCTGACACTGTGAACACCGGCATCTATGTCATGGAGCCCGAGGTCTTCGACTACGTCGACCCCGATGTGCCCGTGGACTGGTCCGGCGACGTCTTCCCGCAGCTGATGAAGGAAGGCAAGCCGGTCTACGGCTATGTCGCGGAGGGCTACTGGGAGGACGTCGGCACCCACGAGAGCTATGTGAAGGCGCAGGCCGACGTCCTTGAAGGCAAGGTCGACGTCGAGATCGACGGCTTCGAACTCTCCCCGGGTGTATGGGTGGCCGAGGGTGCCGAGGTGCATCCCGATGCCGTTCTCCGTGGTCCGCTGTACATCGGCGACTACGCCAAGGTCGAGGCCGGCGCCGAGATCCGTGAGCACACCGTCGTTGGCTCGAACGTGGTCGTGAAGAGCGGGGCGTTTCTGCACAAGGCCGTCGTCCACGACAACGTGTACGTCGGGCAGCAGAGCAATCTCCGCGGCTGTGTCGTCGGAAAGAACACCGACATCATGCGTGCGGCTCGTATCGAGGACGGCGCGGTCATCGGTGACGAGTGCCTCGTCGGCGAAGAATCGATCATTCAGGGGAATGTGCGGGTCTACCCGTTCAAGACCATCGAAGCCGGTGCCTTCGTCAACACCTCGGTCATCTGGGAGTCCAGGGGCCAAGCGCATCTCTTCGGCGCACGCGGTGTCTCCGGCATCCTCAATGTCGAGATCACCCCGGAGCTCGCGGTCCGGCTGGCCGGCGCCTACGCGACGACCCTCAAGAAGGGGTCGACCGTCACCACCGCCCGCGACCACTCCCGTGGTGCGCGGGCACTGAAGCGGGCGGTGATTTCCGCTCTGCAGGCCAGCGCCATCGACGTACGGGACCTGGAGAACGTACCGCTCCCTGTGGCACGGCAGCAGACCGCGCGGGGGAGTGCCGGCGGGATCATGATCCGGACCACGCCCGGGGTGCCGGACTCCGTGGACATCATGTTCTTCGACGGGCGGGGTGCGGACCTCTCCCAGGGCAGTCAGCGGAAGTTGGACCGGGTGTTCGCGCGGCAGGAGTACCGGCGTGCGTTCCCCGGTGAGATCGGGGACCTGCACTTTCCCGCGAGCGTCTTCGACTCGTACACCGGCTCACTGCTGCGGAACGTCGACATCACCGGGATCGCCGAGTCCGGACTCAAGGTGGTCGTGGACGCGTCGAACGGCAGCGCGGGACTGGTGCTGCCCAGTCTGCTCGGGAAGCTCGGGGTGGACTCGCTGACCATCAACCCGGGGCTCGACGAGTCCAGGCCGACGGAGACGGCGGAGGCTCGGCGGTCGGGGCTGGTGCGGCTGGGCGAGATCGTGGCGTCCGCGCGGGCCGCGTTCGGAGTGCGGTTCGACCCCGTGGGCGAGCGGCTGTCCCTGGTGGACGAGAAGGGGCGGATCATCGAGGACGACCGCGCGCTGCTCGTCATGCTCGACCTGGTCGCCGCGGAGCGGCGCAGCGGCCGTGTGGCGCTGCCGGTGACCACCACGCGGATCGCGGAGCAGGTGGCGGCGTACCACGGGACGCAGGTCGAGTGGACGACCACCTCGCCCGACGACCTCACCCGGGTCGGGCGCGACGACTCGACGATCTTCGGCGGTGACGGCAAGGGCGCCTTCATCGTTCCGGAGTTCAGCAGCGTCTTCGACGGTACGGCGGCCTTCGTACGGCTGATCGGGCTGGTGGCGCGGACGCAGCTCACGCTCAGCCAGATCGACGCGCGGATCCCGAGGGCGCATGTCCTCAAGCGGGATCTGGCGACCCCGTGGGCCGTCAAGGGGCTGGTGATGCGCAGGGTCGTGGAGGCGGCGGGCGATCGCTTCGTCGACACGACCGACGGTGTGCGGGTCGTGGAGACCGACGGGCGCTGGGTGATGGTGCTGCCGGACCCGGCGGAGGCAGTCACCCACCTGTGGGCCGAGGGGCCGGACGACGCGTCCGCCCAGGCCCTGCTGGACGAGTGGTCGGCGGTCGTGGACAGCGCCGGCCGCTGAGCTGCGTACGCGCGCGTGCCAGACAGGCCTCCAAGGGGGCCTGTCCGGCACGCCGATGGGGCCATTCGGAGGTCGGGGCCGCGACGTGCGACGATGTGCGGCATGCCGCAGCAGCCCCCCATTCGGAGCACCCCCACGCGCCCGTCGCGCCCGGACGCCTCCATGTCGCTGCTCACCAACGTCATGGACCACAGCCTCGACGACGGGTACGCGGAGGCCGCGGCCCGCAAGAAGGCGGCCGGTGACGGTGGGCTGCCCAAGACGCTGCGGGCGAGACTGGGTCTCGCCCTGGGCCTGGTGCTCGCCGCTCTCGTGGTCACCGTGGGAGCGGCGCAGGCACGGGTGGCCGCTCCGGTCGTGGCCAAGGAGCGCGAGGAGCTCATCGACCGCATCGACCGCGAGACCGAGACGGCGGACAAGCTCGAGGAGAACGTCGACCGACTGCGCGGCGACGTGAGCACGCGGCAGCGCGAGGCCCTCAAGCAGAGTGGCGACAGCGGTCAGGCCGATCTCGTGGGCATCCTGTCGGGCGCCGTCGAGGTGCACGGCCCGGGCGTCAAACTGGTCGTGAACGACGCCAAGGAAGCCAGCACGGGCGGCGGCGACGGGAACCCGCGGGAGACATCGGGGTTCTCCGACACCGGGCGGGTGCGCGACCGCGACATGCAGCGGGTCGTGAACGGGCTCTGGGAGTCGGGGGCCGAGGCCGTCTCCATCAACGGACAGCGGCTGACCGCGCTGTCGGCGATCAGGGCCGCGGGTGACGCGATACTGGTCGACAACAAGCCGCTGGTTCCGCCGTATACGGTGCTTGCCGTGGGGGACGGGCAGCGACTGAGCACCAGGTTCCAGGACAGCGCCGACGGGCTGTATCTGCACGCCCTGCAAGAGAACTACGGCATCCGGACCGCCATCTCCGTGGAGGACGACCTCCGGTTGCCGGCCGCACCGAGTGTGATCGTACGTACAGCAGAGCCGAGAACTGAGAAGGGCACATCGTGATCGCCGTACTGGGCCTCGTCGTGGGAGTCGTGGCCGGCCTGTTGGTCCGGCCTGAGGTTCCGGCGGTTGTCGAGCCTTATCTGCCGATCGCCGTGGTGGCGGCGCTCGACGCCGTCTTCGGGGGGTTGCGGGCCATGCTCGACGGCATCTTCGACGACAAGGTCTTCGTCGTGTCGTTCCTGTCGAACGTGGTCGTGGCCGCGCTGATCGTGTTCCTGGGTGACAAGTTGGGCGTGGGCGCGCAGTTGTCGACCGGTGTCGTCGTCGTGCTCGGCATCCGGATCTTCTCGAACGCCGCCGCGATCCGCCGGCACGTCTTCCGGGCGTGAGGCCGATGAACGAGCAGGAGGAGACGCCCGGGAACGGGCTGCGCAAGGAACTGCCGGAAGAACTCCCGGCGGCGCCCGCCCAGGAGACCGAACGGCCCGTCGCCCCGGCTGCGGAGGCCGGGCTGACCGGCCGTCAGCGGCTGGTGCAGGGGCTGTGGCCGCCGCGCGTGACGCGGGCCCAACTCATCGTCGCGGTACTGCTGTTCGGCCTCGGATTCGGCCTCGCGGTCCAGGTGGCGTCCAACAGCGACAATGACAGCGCGCTGCGGGGTGCGCGGCAGGAAGATCTCGTTCGCATCCTCGATGAACTGGACGACCGTACGCAGCGTCTTGAAGACGAGAAGCAGGGCCTCGAGAAGCAGCGGGACGAGCTGGAGAACAGCTCCGACCAGGCCGAGGAGGCCCGTAAGCAGACGGTCGAGAAGGAGCGGCAACTCGGCATCCTCGCGGGCACGGTGGCCGCGCAGGGGCCGGGCATCACGATGACGATCCAGGACACCAAGGGGACGGTCGAGGCGGACATGCTGCTCGACGCGGTCCAGGAGCTGCGAGCGGCCGGGGCGGAGGCGATCCAGGTGAACGGCGTACGGGTCGTCGCCAACACCTATCTGTCGGATTCGGGCAAGAGCGTGAGCGTCGACGGGAACAAGATCACCGCGCCGTTTCGTTTCAAGGTCATCGGCAATCCGCAGGACCTCGAACCGGCGCTGAACATCCCTGGAGGCGTGGTGCAGACTCTCGAGAAGGAGCAGGCCACCGTTACCGTCGAGCGGTCGGCCAAGATCGTCGTGGACGCCTTGCGAGCAGCGAAGCAGCCTGACTACGCTCGGTCGTCCTCCCGGTGAACCGGGGGTGCATGGGGGGCATCCGGCCAGGGCATGAGGTTGCGGGGGGTCGGCGCACCGAATGGGTGGTGCGTGGTGGAAACTGTCAGGTGGCAACGGACGTTGTGAGGATGTCCGGGTCGACCGGTGTGTTCAATCAGGGTTCGTCCTGCCCCACGGGCGGGTCTGTTTCGGTCAAGGGGAATCGCCCGTGAAGTTGTTTGCGAAGTTGTTCGGCAAGAGCGCGCGAGAAGGTAGCGACAACGCCACCGCTCGTCATCGCGCACAGCCCGACGCCGAGGGTCAGCGCCCGCTGTTCCGGGACCAGGTCGCCGGTCAGGGTGGTGACGTTTCCGGTGGTCAGGGCCTGCCGTCTGTTGACCCTGCCCAGTCCGGCGGCATAGGTTTCGGACAGCCGTCAACCTCAAGTACGGGTGGAGGGTTTTCCCCTATGTCAGCCCTGGTGTGTACGAGGTGCGGCAACCGCAACGCGGAGAACAGCCGCTTCTGCTCCAACTGCGGCGCGCCGCTGCGGGCCGGGGCCGTGCCCGAGCGCCCCTCGGAGACGACCTCCACCATCTCCATCTCGGGACTCGAGGCCTACGACTCCGAGGTCACCGGCCAGACGCAGATGCCGGCGCTCTCGCCGGAGGCGCAGGCGGCCGTCGACGCGCTCCCGCTGGGCTCCGCGCTCCTGGTGGTGCGCCGCGGGCCGAACTCGGGCAGCCGGTTCCTGCTGGACGGCGAGCTGACCACGGCCGGCCGCCACCCGCAGAGCGACATCTTCCTGGACGACGTGACGGTCTCGCGTCGGCACGTGGAGTTCCGTCGGGGTCAGGACGGTTCGTTCACGGTGTCCGACGTGGGCAGCCTCAACGGCACGTACGTCAACCGCGAGCGGATCGACTCGGTCGCCCTGAACAACGGCGACGAGGTGCAGATCGGCAAGTACCGCCTGGTGTTCTACGCGAGCCAGCGGGGCTACTGACCCTCCCAGGGAAGGTCCATGCTTCAAACACCGAGCGGCGGTGCCGGACACGGCACCGCCGCCACGGACAGTGGGCTGATGAGCATCGGCACGGTGCTGAACGTGCTGCGCGACGAGTTCCCCGAGGTCACGATCTCCAAGATCCGTTTCCTGGAGTCCGAGGGCCTCATCGAACCGCAGCGGACCCCCTCCGGGTACCGCAAGTTCAGCAACCGGGACGTCGAGCGCCTCGGCCATGTCCTGAGGATGCAGCGGGACCACTATCTGCCGCTCAAGGTGATCCGTGAGCACCTGGACGCCATGGAGCGCGGTGAGGCCGTCGCGCTGCCCACGGTGGGCCGCCAGCGGGACGGAGAAACGGTCCTGGAGGTCTCCGAGGGCCCGACCGCGGCCAGGATCGGCCGGGCCGAGCTGCTCGCCGCCGCCGAGATCGCCGAGTCGGACCTGGCGGAGTGGGAGTCGTACGGGCTCATCACACCGCTGCCGGACGGGGCCTACGACGCCGAGGCGGTGACCGTGGCCGCGCTCGTGGTGGAGCTCGGGCGGTTCGGGATCGAGCCGCGGCACCTGCGGGCGATGAAGGCGGCCGCCGACCGTGAGGCAGGGCTCGTGGACCAGGTGGTCGCCCCGCTGAAGCGCCACCGCAACCCGCAGACCCGCGCACACGCGGAAGCCCGCGCCAAGGAACTCGCGGGGCTCACGGTGAAGCTGCACTCGGCACTTGTACAGACCGCGCTCGGCGTACGCCTGCCCTGAGGCGCACCGGGCCCCGGATCGTCACCCGTTTCCTGCCCGACTACCCAAACGTCCCGGGCACGGCCTAGGGTTGCTGTGTGAACGAGCTCGATGTCGTAGGTGTCCGGGTCGAAATGCCCTCCAACCAACCGATCGTGCTCCTGCGTGAAGTGGGAGGCGACCGCTACCTCCCCATCTGGATCGGGCCGGGGGAGGCGACGGCGATCGCCTTCGCGCAGCAGGGCATGGCCCCCGCACGACCGCTGACCCACGACCTGTTCAAGGACGTGCTGGAGGCGGTCGGCCAGGAGCTCACCGAGGTACGCATCACGGACCTGCGTGAGGGCGTCTTCTATGCGGAGCTGGTCTTCGCCAGCGGGGTCGAGGTGAGCGCGCGGCCGTCCGACGCCATAGCGCTGGCGCTGCGCACCGGGACGCCGATCTACGGCAGCGACGGTGTGCTCGACGACGCCGGTATCGCGATCCCGGACGAGCAGGAGGACGAAGTGGAGAAGTTCCGCGAGTTCCTCGACCAGATCTCCCCCGAGGACTTCGGCACCAGCAGTCAGTGAGGCGGATACGGCCGAGTCGGCGGACCAGTGGTCCGTGACGGTTCGGCCGTGTCCGATCGTCACGGAAATGCCGGCATTTGCCACCGGCGCGTGAGTGCGTCCTGCGGCCCGCTCGGAGCGCATTCGGCTAGCCTTTCCCCGCGGTGGGGTACGGCAAACCACTCCTTGGGTGATTATCACTCGGCGTGCCGAGTGTGGCGATCGTTGACGCACCCCTGGTGACTGCCTACCGTCGAGAAGGCAGGTCAAGGACGGAGGTCGGCGTGAGAAGCAGCGGCGACGGTACGGCTGGGGGTGCCCCCGGACGGAGTCTCGGGGCGAGCGGTCCGTACCCTCCCCCAGGCTCTCAACTGCGTGCGGCTTGGGGGGACCCCCAGCACGGCAGCGCGGCCGATCACGCTCTCCAGCGACCGGCGGCCGTGCCGAGCGGCGGAGGGGCGACGTCCATGGCGTCCGAGCAGATCGGCTACCGCGGTCCTACCGCGTGCGCGGCGGCCGGCATCACCTACCGACAACTCGACTACTGGGCGCGCACCGGGCTCGTGGAGCCGAGCGTGCGGCCCGCCTACGGGTCGGGGACGCAGCGGCTCTACAGCTTTCGGGACGTCGTCGTCCTGAAGATCGTCAAGCGGTTCCTCGACACCGGTGTGTCGCTGCAGAACATCCGCACCACGGTCCAGCACCTGCGGGAGCGCGGTTTCCAGGATCTGGAGCGCATGACGCTCATGAGCGACGGGGCCACGGTCTACGAGTGCACCTCGCCCGACGAGGTCCACGCGCTGCTCCAGGGCGGCCAGGGCATCTTCGGGATCGCCGTGGGGGTCGTGTGGCGGGATGTCGAGAGCGCCCTGTCGCAGCTGCACGGCGAGCGCATCGACACCGGGGAGACGCTCGTGGGGCACAACCCCGCCGACGAGCTGGCCAGGCGCCGCAACAAGGCGGTCTGAGGCCGGTCCCGCGTTCCTCGGCGGGGCATTGTCAGTGGCGTAGGGCAGCATCGGACATGTGAGAAAAGCGCCCACGATCCTGCATCTCGACATGGATGCCTTCTACGCCTCGGCGGAGCAGGCGTCCAAGCCGAGTCTGCGCGGGAAGGCCGTCGTCGTGGGCGGGCTGGGGCCGCGGGGCGTGGTGGCCACCGCGTCCTACGAGGCCCGGGTGTTCGGGGTGCACTCGGCGATGCCCATGGCCCAGGCGAGACGGCTCGCGCCGAACGCCGCGTACCTCGTGCCGCGCTTCGCGTTCTACAAGGCGATCAGCGAGCAGGTGATGGGGCTGCTGCGGGAGCTGTCGCCGCTGGTGGAGCCACTGAGCCTGGACGAGGCGTTCGTGGATCTGGAGGCCGGGGGGACGGCCTGGGACGAGGCGTCGGCGCGACTGGTCGGGGCGAAGCTGCGGGCCGACATACGGGCCGTCACGGGGCTCACGGGGTCGGTGGGGCTGGCCGCGTCCAAGATGCTCGCGAAGATCGCCTCCGAGCAGGCCAAGCCGGACGGGCTGGTGGTGATCGAGCCTGGCACCGAGCGGGCGCTGCTCGGGCCGATGTCGGTGCGGACGCTGCCCGGGGTGGGGCCGGCGACCGGGGACCATCTGCGGCGGGCCGGGATCCACACGGTCGACGAGATCGTCGAGGCGGGGGAGGACGAGCTCGTACGGCTGCTCGGAAAGGCGCACGGGCACGGGCTGTACGCCATGGCGCTGGCGCGGGACGAGCGGGCCGTGGTGGCGGAGCGGGAGGCGAAGTCGGTGTCGGTGGAGGACACCTACGACGTGGACATCCACGACCGGGTCCGAGTGGGGCTCGAGGTGCAGCGGCTGGCGGACCGGTGTGTGCGGAGGTTGCGGGAGGCCGGGTTGTCGGGGCGGACGATCGTGCTGAAGGTGCGGCGGTACGACTTCTCCACGTTGACGCGGTCCGAGACGCTGCGGGGGCCCACGGATGATCCCGCCGTGGTGCGGGAGGCCGCGTTGCGGTTGCTGGAGGGGGTGGACTCCACGGGCGGTGTGCGGTTGTTGGGGGTGGGGGTTTCCGGGCTTGCCGACTTCACTCAGGAGGATCTGTTCGCCCAGGCCGCGGGGGTGGGGGCGGACCATGCCGTCGAGGAGGTGGCCGATGACGTCCCTGTTGCGGCGGAACGGGATGTGGTCGTCGAGCGGCGGTGGGTCGCGGGGCATGACGTGCGGCATGCCGAGTACGGGCACGGGTGGGTGCAGGGGAGTGGGCTGGGGCGGGTGACCGTGCGGTTCGAGACGCCGGATTCGGAGCCGGGGCGGGTGCGGACGTTTCTTGTCGATGACCCTGCGCTGGAGGTGGCTGAGCCGTTGCCGTTGGTTGAGGTGATGGGTTCCCACAGCACCACCCGTGACGGATTCCACCCGTGACGGATTCGTTGTCGGATGCGGGTGGCTCCTGTAGGGGTTGAGCGCCGTCGGCGGGAGGCGGGGCCGTGGTGGGTGGTGGGTGGTGGCGTTGTGGCGGGGCTCGGTGGGGTGCCGGACGGTTGGGGTGGTGGGGCGGCTGGGACGGGTGGGCTGCGAGGCGTGGGGGACGTTCGGCGGGTTGGTGGGGGGCGAGGTGTGTAGGACGTCAGCGGGGCGTAGACCTCCGGCGGGGGTGGTGAGGGTCGTTGGCGGGGCGCCGTGGAGCGTGGGAGGGGCGAGGGGGAGCGGGCGCGCGAGTGGCGGGGGCGTGGCTGTGGCGCCGGTCGGCCGACTGGGTTGCAGGGAGCCCCGTGGGTCGGCGTGGGTGTGGTTGCGGGCGGAGGGGCGCGGGGGTGCTGGCTGTGTCGCCGACTTCGGCCGCGTTGTGGGGCCGACGGGGGTGGAGGGCGTGGCGCGGGGTGGTGGCTGTGTTGCCGGGTTCGGCGCCGTTGTAGGGCCGACGGTATGTAGGGCCCGAGCGTGCTGGTCGGGGCGTCGGCTTCGGTTCCGTTGGGGGCGGCGGTGTTGCGGGCGTAGGGCGCGGGGGAGGTCAGGCCTCCACGTCCTCCGTGCCTGCCAGCTTGCCGAAGTCGCGGTCCGGGAAGGTGGGGGGTGCCGCCACGTCGAGGCCGTAGTGGTGGTAGAGCTGGAGTTCCTGGTCGGGGGAGAGGTGGCGGCCCACGCCGAAGTCGGGGGCTTCCTTGATGAGGGTGCGGTCGAAGGGGACGTGCAGCGAGCCGTCGACCAGTTCGCTGGGCTCCAGGGGGACGAAGGCGTCGCGGGAGAAGAGGCCGGTGCGTATGGCGGCCCATTCCGGTACGCCCGTCGCGTCGTCGAGGTAGACCTCGTCGACGGTGCCGATCTTGGTGCCGTTGCGGTCGAACGCCTTGCGGCCGATCAGGTTGCGCGGATCGATGTCGGTCTGCACGTGCCCTCCACTTGGTCGCAACTCATCCGAAGCGGTCGTAAGCACTACGAAAGAGCACATCGGGGTGTGCGGCCACTCGAAGACTCGTGCGGGGACCTCGCTGGTAGGCTTGCGAACGGCTGCTGACCCCGTGCGGGAGAGTCCTCCAGACACCATCGGAGGCGCCGAAGGAGCAAATCCTCCCCGGAATCTCTCAGGCTCACGTACCGCACGGACGAGGTCACTCTGGAAAGCAGGGCGGGTGTCGACGGCTTCCGCTCTCACCGACGGTGAAAGCCGGTGGCCTTCGGGCGGCCGGTGAAGCTCTCAGGTCGAGATGACAGAGGGGGAGGCCGTCGGGGTACCCGTGCCGGGGTACCCCTCGAAGGTCGCGTCAGACCAGGAGGCCTCCGCAATGACCGCCCACCGCATTCCGCTCTCCGAGCTCGAACAGGGCATTCCCTTCGAGCAGCGTCACATCGGCCCTGATCACGAGGCTTGCGCCAAGATGCTCGCGCAGGTCGGCTACGGCTCGCTGGACGAGCTCACCGCCGCCGCGGTGCCGGATGTGATCAAGAACGCCGATGCGCTGGACCTGCCCGGTGCGCGCACCGAGGCCGAGGTGCTGGCCGAGCTGCGGTCGCTGGCCGACCGGAACCAGGTGCTCGACTCCATGATCGGGCTCGGGTACTACGGCACCTTCACCCCGCCCGTCATCCTGCGCAACGTCATGGAGAACCCGGCCTGGTACACGGCCTACACGCCGTACCAGCCGGAGATCTCGCAGGGGCGGCTCGAGGCCCTTCTCAACTTCCAGACCGTGGTCGCGGACCTCACCGGGCTGCCGACCTCCGGTGCCTCGCTGCTCGACGAGGGGACCGCGGCGGCCGAGGCCATGGCGCTGTCCCGTCGGATGGGGAAGAACAAGAAGGGGCTCTTCCTCGTCGACGCCGACGCGCTGCCGCAGACCATCGCCGTGATCGAGACCCGTGCCGAGCCGACCGGCCTCGAGGTCGTGGTCGCCGACCTCAGCGACGGGATCCCGGCCGAGGTCGCCGGGCGTGAGATCAACGGAGTGCTCGTCCAGTACCCCGGCGCCTCCGGTGTCGTGCGGGACATCAAGCCGCTCATCGACCAGGCCCACGAGCTCGGCGCGCTCGTGACCGTCGCCGCCGACCTGCTCGCGCTGACCCTGCTGAAGTCACCGGGCGAGCTCGGGGCGGACATCGCGGTCGGGACCACGCAGCGGTTCGGCGTGCCGATGGGCTTCGGCGGGCCGCACGCCGGATACATGGCCGTCCAGGAGAAGTTCGCCAGGAGCCTGCCCGGGCGGCTCGTGGGCGTGTCCGTGGACGCCGACGGCAACAAGGCCTACCGGCTCGCGCTGCAGACGCGTGAGCAGCACATCCGCCGGGAGAAGGCGACCAGCAACATCTGCACCGCGCAGGTGCTGCTCGCGGTCATGGCCGGGATGTACGCCGTCTACCACGGGCCCGAGGGGCTCAAGGGCATCGCGCGGCGGACGCACCGGTACGCCAACCTCCTCGCGGCGGGGCTCCGCGCCGGCGGGGTCGAGGTCGTGCACGGCGCCTACTTCGACACGCTCACCGTGCGGGTGCCGGCGAAGGCCGCCGAGATCGTCTCCGCGGCGCGGCGCAACGGCGTCAACCTGCACCTCGTCGACGCCGACCACGTGTCCTTCGCGTGCGACGAGACCACCGCGCGGGCCCAGGTGGCCGCCGTGTGGAACGCCTTCGGGGTCGAGGCCGACATCGAGGCGCTGGACGCGGCCACCGAGGAGGCGCTGCCGGACGCGCTGCTGCGCGACGACGACTTCCTCACCCACCCCGTCTTCCACCAGCACCGCTCCGAGACCGCGATGCTGCGCTACCTGCGCCGGCTCGCCGACCGCGACTACGCGCTCGACCGCGGCATGATCCCGCTGGGCTCCTGCACCATGAAGCTCAACGCGACCACCGAGATGGAGCCGGTCACCTGGCCCGAGTTCGGGCAGCTGCACCCCTTCGCGCCCGCCGAGCAGGCGCGGGGCTATCTGTCGCTGATCCGGGAGCTGGAGGAGCGGCTCGCCGAGGTCACCGGGTACGACAAGGTGTCGCTCCAGCCCAACGCCGGTTCGCAGGGTGAGCTGGCCGGGTTGCTCGCCGTACGCGGGTATCACCGGGCGAACGGTGACGAGCAGCGGACCGTGTGTCTGATCCCGTCGTCCGCGCACGGGACCAACGCCGCCAGCGCCGTGATGGCGGGCATGAAGGTCGTCGTCGTGAAGACCGCCGGGGACGGCGAGATCGACGTCGAGGACCTGCGCGCCAAGATCGAACAGTACCGTGACGAGCTGTCCGTGCTGATGATCACCTATCCGTCGACGCACGGTGTGTTCGAGGAGCACGTCGCCGACATCTGCGCGCAGGTGCACGAGGCCGGCGGACAGGTGTACGTCGACGGGGCCAACCTCAACGCGCTGGTGGGACTGGCCAAGCCGGGGCACTTCGGCGGTGACGTCTCGCACCTGAACCTGCACAAGACCTTCTGCATTCCGCATGGTGGGGGTGGTCCTGGTGTCGGGCCGGTCGGCGTACGGGCGCACCTGGCGCCGTATCTGCCGAACCATCCGATGCAGCCCGAGGCCGGTCCTGACACGGGCGTGGGCCCGATCTCGGCCGCGCCCTGGGGTTCCGCGGGCATCCTGCCGATCTCCTGGGCGTACGTCCGGCTCATGGGCGGTGAGGGGCTCAAGCGGGCCACGCAGGTGGCGGTGCTCTCCGCCAACTACATCGCCAAGCGGCTGGAGCCGCACTACCCCGTGCTCTACACCGGCCCCGGCGGGCTGGTCGCGCACGAGTGCATCATCGACCTGCGGCCGCTGACCAAGGCGACCGGGGTGAGCGTCGACGACGTGGCCAAGCGGCTCATCGACTACGGCTTCCACGCGCCGACCATGTCGTTCCCGGTGGCAGGGACGCTGATGATCGAGCCGACCGAGTCCGAGGACCTGAGCGAACTCGACCGGTTCTGCGAGGCGATGATCGCCATTCGCGGGGAGATCGAGAAGGTCGGCACCGGGGAGTGGGACGCGGACGACAACCCGCTGCGGAACGCTCCGCACACCGCCGGGGCGCTCGGCGGTGAGTGGGAGCACGCGTACACGCGCGAGGAGGCCGTCTTCCCGGGCGGTGTCTCGGTCGCGGACAAGTACTGGCCGCCGGTGCGGCGGATCGACCAGGCCTACGGTGACCGGAACCTGGTGTGTTCCTGCCCGCCGTTGGACGCGTACGACGACTGACCTGACGTGAGGAGGGCCCCGCTTCGGCGGGGCCCTTTTTCATTGCGTTTCGTTGCGCCGGGAATTGTTCGCTCGGGGGAAGGTCGCGGTTGCGCGCGGGTCAGCCGGTGTGGACGCGGGGGCGGCGGGCGCGGTCAGGTTCCGCCTCGCGGAGGACCTCTCGGGTGACGGGGGCGACCTCGCCCTGGCCGAAGAGGAAGAAGCGCAGGAAGTGGTGGAAGGGGCTGCCCTCGGTCCACTCGAAGTAGATGTGGGGGGTGCAGCCGGTGATGTCGCGGACGTGCAGGAGGAGCGCGGCCAGGGCGTTCGGGATGGAGGAGGACTCCAGCGTCAGGACGCGGTAGCGCCCGTGGAGTACCTCGCCGCGGACGGTCAGGCTCGCCTCGAACTCGGAGGGGTCCAGGACGGTGACCTCGACGAAGACGAAGTCCTCACCGGGGATGTCGTTGTCGGCGCGGATCTGTTCGATCTTGTCGCGGTATTCGGCCTGGTCGCGCTGGTCGGGTTCGTTGGCGATGAAGCGGATCTTGCGGCTGGCGATGTCCCGGATGAAACGTTCCGCCATGTCGTCGAGGCGCACGCTGGTCACGCGCAGCTCGAAGGCGCGGGCCAGCCGGGAGAGGAGGGAGACGAGGATGATGCCGGCGATGAAGCAGGCACCGATCTTGACGCCGTCGGGGCGCTCGATGACGTTCGCGACGGTGACGTAGAGGAACACCGCGGAGATGACCGCGAAGGCGATCGTCCAGCCCCGCTGGCCGGCCTTGCGGGCGGCGATGGTCACCGCGATCGCGGCCGAGCTGATGAGGACCAGGACGCCGGTGGCGTAGGCGCCGCCCTGGGCGTCGACGTCGGCGTCGAAGATCCAGGTGACCAGGAAGCCGATGAGGGTGAAGACGATGACCATGGGGCGTACCGCGCGGGCCCAGTGCGGGGCCATGCCGTAGCGGGGCAGGTAGCGGGGCATCAGGTTGAGGAGCCCTGCCATCGCGGAGGCGCCGGCGAACCACAGGATGGCGATGGTCGAGATGTCGTAGACCGTGCCGAAGACGCCGCCCAGGTAGTCGTGCGCCAGGTACGCGAGTGCGCGGCCGTTGGCCGGGCCGCCGGACTCGAAGTCCTTCTCCGGGATCAGGAGGGTGGTGATGAAGCTGGTGGCGATCAGGAAGACGCTCATGATCAGGGCGGCGGCGGTGAGCAGCTTCTTGGTGTCGCGGATGCGGCCGACGGGACGTTCCTCGGTGTCGCCCGGGTCGCCCTTGACGTGTGGCATGACGGCGACGCCGGTCTCGAAGCCGGACAGGCCGAGGGCGAGCTTGGGGAAGACGAGCAGGGCCACTCCGACCATGGCGAAGACGTTGCCGTGCTCGGCGGTCAGGGCGTTCGACCAGTCGGTGACGACATGGCCCGCGGTGACGACGTGCCACAGGCCGACGATCACGACGACCACGTTGAGGGTCAGGTAGACGCCGACCAGGGCGACCGCGACGCCGACGGCCTCCAGGAAGCCCTTGAGGAAGACCGCGCCGAGCAGGGCGACCAGGACGAGGGTGATCAGCATCTGCCGGCCGTGCAGGGCGCCGGTGAGGTGGGGGTTCTCGACCAGGTGGGTGGAGGCGTCGGCGGCGGAGAGGGTGATGGTGATCAGGAAGTCGGTCGCGGCGAAGCCGAGCAGGGTCAGGACAAAGAGTTTGCCCTGCCAGAAGGACAGGAGGCGTTCCAGCATGGCGATGGAGCCCTCGCCGTGGGGGCTTTCCTCGGCCACGCGGCGGTAGACGGGCAGCGCGCCGGCCAGGGTGACCAGGACGAGCACGATGGTGGCGACGGGGGAGAGCAGGCCGGCCGCGAGGGCGGCGATGCCCGGCTGGTAGCCGAGGGTGGAGAAGTAGTCGACACCGGTCAGGCACATCACCCGGTACCAGGGCTGCCCCTGGTGCGGGGGTTCGGGTTCGGCGTGCGGGCCCACGTGGCCGCCGTCCTTGCCCATGTCCGACAGGCCCTCCAGCATCCAGGAGCGCAGACGACTCGGGGGAGGGTGCTCGGTGGTGGCCATCGGGTGGTGCTCCTCGGTGCGGCACGGCTCGGATCGGGCCGCCTGTCCGACGGCGGGATCAGCGTAAGCGGAGAGTGACGCCAGGGCCTGTGGATGGCGGGGGCGGAGGCGTCAAACTTCCGTTAAGACTCGGGCTGGGGGCGTCGGCGGGGGTGACGGGGCAGCTTGAAGGGCCGTGCGGCTTAGTTCGAGGCGTTCGGGGCCGTACGCCGGGACGGACACGCAGCGTCATGTCGCGGCCGTCATGTCACGGCCGGGGCGTGACGGGGGCGTGGGCGGGAGGGGGCCCGTCCGTGAGGCGTGAGACGGGCTGCGGGAAGCCGGTGCTCCGAACTGCGGGAAGCAGGGGCTCCCGAGCCGCCGGATGGACATTTCCGAGTCTGCGTCGCGCAGTCGGAGAGGGAGGCATACAGGGACGGGCCACCCAGCAGGAGGGGGACGACGTCATCGGAGGGCTGCCGGGCCTGCCTCCGGACGGCCTGATGCGCCGGGTGCTCCACCGGTTGCGGCCGGAACCCGCCGTGCTGGCGGCGGTACGGCGGGCCCGTGCGCGGGGTGTGCGGACCGCGATGCTGTCCAACTCCTTCGGCCTGGGGCCCTGCAACGTCTACCGGGACCTCGATGTGCTCGGCCTCTTCGACGTCGTGGTGCTGTCGGAGTTGGAGGGGCTGCGCAAACCCGCGTCCGATATCTACCGACGTACCTGTCGGCGGCTCGGCCTCACCGCCGAGCACCTGCTCTTCGTGGACGACCACGAGGTGAACCTGGCCCCCGCCGAGAAGCCGGTGATGGCGACGCTGCTGCACACGGACGCGGACGCCACCGGCCGGTCACCTCGACGCGCTGTTCGGCCCGCGAAAGGAGCCGACCTCGCGGATGAGGTGGCGGTGCGGCCCCGACGCCCGGGCCGAAGTGGGGCGGTCCGTGCGGAATCTCCGCGCGGACCGCTTCGTAATGTTCGTCGATGCTGCCGAATGTTTCGTCGGTCCAAGGGGTCTGGCGGGCAGGACGGTGCCGCGACCTGGCCAGGGGAAGTCGCCCCCGATCTCGTGTGCCGCGGACGCGTCCCCCCGCCCGATCAACTGCCCGGCGTGTGACCGACACGCGTCTCGTGTGCCTCGACGCCCTGTCGCCGACGAGAGCCGAGTGGGAGGCTGGGTCCTGCCGGGGGAGTCGGCGACGCAATCCGTGAACATTCCCCGTGCACAGGGGGTTGCCACCGTTTAGTAGCTGTCTCTAGGGTGCGGCAGCAGCGAAGCTTTCTGGATCTACTCCGAAACTTTCGGACCGCAGGACGGACAAGGACGACTCCGTCCCGTACCCAAGGAGCGCATCATGGGCGACCCGGCACTGTCCCGCCGTGGTTTTCTGGCGGCGTCCGCCGCGGCCGGTCTGGGCATGACGGCACTGACCGGTTGTGGCGGCGACTCGGACGGAGGATCGTCCGACGGGACGACCACGGTGGAGTGGTGGAACATCTCCACCACCGAGCCGGCGAAGAGTGTCTGGGCGAGCCTCGCCAAGAAGTTCGAGGCACAGAACCCCAAGGTCAAGATAAAGATCGTCCAGCTGGAGAACGACGCCTACAAGTCGAAGATGACGGCGCTGACCGCATCCGGGAAGCTCCCCGACATCTTCCACACCTGGGGCGGCGGTGTCCTCAAGCAGCAGGTGGACGCAGGGCTCGTCGAGGACCTGACCGACCGGACCAAGCCGTGGGCCGACGGTCTGCTGAAGGTCACCAAGGAGCCGTACATCCTGGACGACAAGGTCTACGGCATTCCGTTCGACATGGGCATGATCGGCTTCTGGTACAACAAGAAGCTCTTCCAGCAGGCCGGTGTCAGTGAACCCCCCACCACCTGGGGCGGCTTCCTGGAGGCCGTGAGCAAGCTCAAGGCGAAGAACATCACGCCCATCGCCCTCGCCGGCAAGGAGAAGTGGCCCGGCATGTACTACTGGGCCTACCTCGCGATGCGCACCGCCGGCATCGAGGCGCTCCAAAAGGCCAGCGAGGACAAGGACTTCACCGGCGCCGGATTCGTCGAGGCCGGCCGGCACCTCAAGGAACTCGTGGACCTCCAGCCCTTCCAGAAGGGCTTCCTCAACGCCGCCTACTCCACCCCGACCGGCCAGGCGGCCGCCGTCGGCAACGGCAAGGCGGCCATGGAACTCATGGGCCAGTGGGCGCCGTCCGTGCAGGCCGACTCCGGCAAGGGACTCGGCGACGACCTCGGCTTCTTCCCGTTCCCCGCGGTCGAGGGCGGCAAGGGCGCCATCACCGAGGTGTTCGGCGGCGGAGGCGGACACGCCCTGCGCCGGGGCGCCCCGCAGGCCGCCGTCGACTTCCTGAAGTTCTTCGCCTCCGAGGCCACCGAACTCGAACTGGTCAAGAAGACCAGTGTCCTTCCGGTGCTCCCGAACGCGGAGAAGGCCATGACCGACCCCAACCTCAAGCTCGTCCAGGCCCAGCTGAAGGCCGCCACCGGCTTCCAGCTCTACCTCGACCAGGCGTACGCCCCCGCCGTCGGTCAGGAGGTCAACGACAGCGTGGCCGCGCTGATCGCCGGCTCCAAGTCCCCCGAGCAGGTCGCCCAGTCGATCACGCAGACGGCGAAGGAAGAGCAGTAGCCCGCGATGACCTCCACGTTCCTCGCAGACAAGCGGAGCGGTCCGGGCACCGATCTCCCGCCCCCGGAATCGGTCAGGGCCCGGGGGCGGGGCCGCCGGCGCGTGACGCACTGGCTCACCGCGGTCGGCTTCCAAGTGCCCGCCCTGGTGCTGTTCATCGGCATGGTCCTGCTGCCGATGCTGTTCGCGCTGTACGCCGCCTTCTTCCGCTGGGGCGGCTTCGGGATGCCCTCCGACTACGTCGGCGTCGACAACTTCACGGACCTCTTCGACAACCCCGTCTTCCTCGGCGACCTGTGGCGCTGCCTGGTCCTGGTCGTGCTGTCCCTCGCGCTCCAGCTGCCGTTCGCGCTCGCCATGGCCGTCCTGCTCAACCAGAAACTGCGCGGCCGGGCCGTCTACCGGATGCTGTTCTTCGCCCCCTACGTGCTGTCCGAGGCGATCACCGGCGTCCTGTTCAGCATGGTCTTCGCCCCGGACTCCGGACTGGCCGACCATGTCCTCGGCGCGGTCGGCCTCGACGGCGTCGGCGGGCTCTGGTTCGCCGATCCCTCCTACGTCATGGCGACGCTCTTCCTGGTCATGATGTGGAAGTACTTCGGCTTCCACATGATGCTCTACCTGGCCGGACTCCAGTCCATCCCGAGGGAGTTGACCGAGGCGGCGCTCATCGACGGTGCCGGCGCCTGGCAGCGGTTCCGAAACGTCACCCTGCCGCTGCTAGCGCCCACCCTGCGGATCAGCGTGTTCCTGTCCGTCATCGGCTCGATCCAGCTCTTCGACCTGGTGTGGGTGGTCACCCAGGGCGGCCCCGACCACCACTCCGAGACCATGGCCGTGACCATGTTCCAGTACGGCTTCAAGCGCTACCAGGTCGGCTACGCCAGCGCGATCAGCGTGGTCATGTTCGGCATCTGCCTCGTCTTCGCCCTCGCCTACCAGCGGTTCGTGCTCCGCCGCGACCTCGAAGGGGCCACCACGACGATGAGGGGGGACGGCAAGTGACCCGCCGTACAGAGGGTGTGCGCACCCTGCCGCTGCACGTGATCCTCGTCGCCGTCGGCGCGGTGATGGTCGTACCCCTGGTGTACGCCGTCCTGTCCGGGTTCAAGTCCACCGACGAGCTCTCCAGCAACCCCTTCGGGCTGCCCAGGCACTGGCTGACCAGCAACTACACCGACATCCTGGCCGGGAGCGACTTCTGGCGGCTGGTCGGCAGCAGCACCCTGATCGCGGTCGGTACGACCGTGCTGGTGGTCGCCGCGTCCGCGCTCGCCGCGTTCTCCTTCGCGCGGTTCGCCTTCCGCGGCCGGGAGGCGCTGTTCACGCTCTTCACGATGGGGTTGATGTTCCCCTTCGCGGTGGCGGTGCTCCCGCTGTTCCTGCTGCTGCGCTCGCTCGGCCTGCTGGACAACCCGCTGGGCGTGATCCTGCCGCAGGCCGCCTTCGGACTGCCGATGACGATCATCATCCTGCGGGCCTTCTTCCGGGAGATCCCCGGGGAGCTGGAGGAGGCGGCCACGCTCGACGGGTGCAGCTCCTTCGGCTTCTTCTGGCGGGTGCTGCTGCCCATGGCACGGCCCGCGCTCGGCACCGTCTCGGTGCTCGCCGTCGTCACGAGCTGGAACAACTTCATGCTGCCGCTGCTGGTGTTCACCGACAACACGTGGTGGACGCTGCCCGTCGGGGTGCAGCAGTTCCAGGGCCAGTACTCCGCGGAGTACGCCCGTGTCTTCGCCTATCTCGTCCTGGCGATGGTTCCCGCCCTCGCCTTCTACTCGGTCGCCGAGCGCCAGCTCGTCGGCGGCCTGACCGCCGGTGCCACGAAGGGCTGACGGCGGCGCCTTCAAGAAAAGTACGGCTCACCCACCCCCGCACGTGAGGAGTCGCCCCATGCGTAAGAACCGTCTCAGACTCGTCGGAGTCCTGACCGCGGCCCTGTTCGTCGCCGGGCTCGGCGCACCCGCCGCGCAGGCCCACGGCAAGACGCCCACCCTCGCCGACCTCGCCCAGCGCCACGGCCGTTACTTCGGCAGCGCCACCGACAACCCCGAACTCGTCGACGAGCCGTACAAGAAGATCCTCGGCAGCGAGTTCGACCAGATCACGCCGGGCAACGGCATGAAGTGGTACGCCACCGAGCCCCAGCAGGGAGTCTTCGACTTCTCCAAGGGCGACGAGATCGTGAACCTGGCCCGTGCGCACCACCAGAAGGTGCGCGGTCACACCCTCGTCTGGCACAGCCAGTTGCCCGACTGGATCACCTCGCGCGAGTGGACGGCGGGTGAGCTTCGAGCCGTACTGAAGAAGCACATCCAGACCGAGGTGCGGCACTACCGGGGCAAGGTGTTCGCCTGGGACGTCGTCAACGAGGCGTTCAACGAGGACGGCACGTACCGGGAGACCGTCTTCTACAAGACGCTCGGCCCCGGTTACATCGCCGACGCCCTGCGCTGGGCCCGGCAGGCCGACCCCAAGGTCAAGCTGTACCTCAACGACTACAACATCGAGGGAGTCGGGGCGAAGAGCGACGCCTACTACAACCTCGCCAAGGAGCTGAAGGCGCAGGGCGTCCCGCTCGACGGCATCGGCCTCCAGGCCCATCTGGCGCTCCAGTACGGCTATCCCACGACCCTGGAGGACAACCTCCGCCGCTTCGCCAAGCTGGGCCTCGACACCTCGCTCACCGAGGTCGACATCCGGATGATCCTGCCCGCGACCGAGGAGAAACTGGCCCAACAGGCCGAGTGGTACGCCGACTTGACGGACGCCTGCCTCGCGGTGCGCCGGTGTGTCGGCATCACCATCTGGGACTACACCGACAAGTACTCCTGGATCCCGGCGTTCTTCGAGGGCCAGGGCGCCGCGCTGCCCTGGGACGAACAGCTCCAACCGAAGCCGGCGTACTACGCGATCCGGGCGGCGCTGAAGTAGGGGCGGATGTCCTGCGGGGGCGTCGTCGCCGACGTGAACTGACCGGTGAGGGCCGCTCCGGGGTGGGTGGCTCGGGTCTACGGACCTGACGGGGGTGGGTAGGGGCAGGAAACCTGTCCCTACCCTCTCCTGGTGGGCCACCTGAGGGGTGTCGGCCCGCGCGAACTCGGTGGTGGGGATCGTTGGGGCTCGGGTCGGCTGGTTCGCGGGAAGCGGCCTGCTCGCTCGCAGCGGCGGGGGCGTTCCTTCTGGCTGGCTTAGTCAGGCTGCACGAGAACTGTCCGTCCGTCCGGGACCCCGGCGGGAGCCGGGCGGCTCAACGGGTCGGGCAGCGGCCGGTGGTGTCGTGCGTCACCTCGGTTCGTCAGGCGGTGGCTGGCGGTGTGGTGTGACCGCGCCGCAGGCCGGCGTCCGTCAAGGAGTGATCGGTGGTGCGGTGCGAGCGCCCACGGCCGTGCCCCGTCGCGCGGTACTCGGGGTGCCGTGCGACCGTGTCACCGGCCGGGACCCGTCAGGAATGATCGGTGGTACGGCGTCAGCGCCCCACTGGCCCTGCCCTGTCGCGCAGTGGTCGAGGGTGTGGTGCGAGCGTCCCACTGGCACCCACCGGTCCTGCCCGGTCACGCAGTACTCGGGGTGCGGCGCGAGCATCCCACTGGTCCTGCCCCGTCGCGCAGACGCCGATGTTGCGGTGCGACCGCCCCACCGGTCCTGCCCGGTCACGCCGTACTCGGGGTGCGGCGCGAGCACCCCACCGGTCCTGCCCCCTCACGCCGTACTCGGAGGCGCGGTGCTCGAGCGCACCACCAGTTCTGTTCCGAGTTCCACCCGTGGGGAGTCCGGGCGTTCGTCGCGGGCCAGTTCGAGGACCGTGCGGGCGGCCAACTTGCCCATGTCGGCGAGGGGTTGGCGGACCGTCGTGAGCGGGGGCGCCGACCAGCGGACTTCCGGGAGGTCGTCGAAACCCACCACGCTCATGTCCTCCGGCACTCTCAGCCCACGCCTCCGCAGGGCCTCGATCGCACCGAGGGCCATCTGGTCGCTGGCCGCGAACACAGCGGTCGGCGGCTCGGGCAGGTCGAGGAGTTTCTCGCAGCCCGCGAAGCCGGACTCCGCGTGGAAGTCGCCCGGCACGACCAGGGCCTCGTCGAGGGTGAGCCCGGCGCCTTCGAGTGCCGCGCGGTAGCCGTCGAGGCGGGCCCGCGAGCAGAGCAGCCGGGGTGGCCCGGCGATCAGGCCGATCCTGCGGTGACCGAGGGAGAGGAGGTGCTCGGTGGCCGCGACCCCTCCCGACCAGTTGGCGGCGCCGATGGTGGGGGCGTCCAGCGCGGGGGAGCCGGCCGGGTCGACGACCACCAACGGCACGCCGAGCAGGCGCAGTTCGGCAAGGAGGACCGTGTCCAGCGCCGAGGTGACGAGGATGACCCCGCCGGAGGCACGGGCCCGCAGGTTGCGCATCCACTCGCGGGCGTCGCCCGAGCGGCCGTGGATCGCGGAGACCACGGTGCCGACGCCCTCCGCGTGGGCGACCTCCTCGACGCCACGGATGATCTCCACCGCCCAGGGGCTGTCGAGGTCGTTGAAGACCAGGTCGAGCAGGGCGGCGCGGGTGCCAGGGGCCGCGGGGCGCTTGCGGTAGCCGTACCGCTGGAGCAGTTCCTCGACCCGGGCGCGGGTGTGCGGGGACACGTCCGAGCGGCCGTTGACCACGCGGGACACCGTCGGCACCGAGACTCCGGCCTGCCGGGCGATCTCCGTGATGGTGACTCTGCCCCGGGGCTCGGCGTCGGCCTCGCCTGCTGTCACTTGCCCACCCCAGTCACGCCCACCCCAGTCACGCCCACTTCAGTCACGCCCACCCCGATCACTTGCCCACCTGCGCGTCAGAGCCTCGAACGCGTCGAGCTCGAAACTTCCAGGAGTCTTCCGGAAAAGCAGGCCCATACACAAGGTGTCACAGGGAGTGATCGCCCGCGGACATGCGTCGGGGCCGGTGCGCAGAGTTGTCGCTGCGAGCCGGCCCCTCAAGATCTCCGGGCTCCGGGCGGTACGGCGGCCGCCCGGGCCGCTCAGGCGGCTGTCGCCGCCGCGAGCGGGCGGTGCGGGGCGATGACCCGACCGTCGGGCAGGAGCTCACCGGTGTCCTCGAAGAGCAGAACGCCGTTGCACAGCAGGCTCCAGCCCTGTTCCGGGTGGTGCGCCACGAGGCGGGCGGATTCCCGGTCGGCGGAGTCGGCGGTGGGACACGGTGGCTGGTGCTGGCACATTGGTGGGATCTTTCGCTGTGTTGTGGTCATGACGTCCCCCGTCGCGATAACTCAGTCCGAACCCAGTGTTGCCCTACGGGCGTCAATCCGCAGGGATTTCGCATCACCACTTCTTCACAGGTTGGAGACGCATCACCCGGCCGGACGGTTCATCCCAACTGCACTGCCCCTTCGGGTGGTTCGAGGGGGCCGGAAAGGGCTAGTCCACCTGGAGTCGGCCCGTGCGCGGCTCGTCCGAGCCATTGTGTGCTCGTACGAGCAAATGGTTTCTGTGATCCCTGAGGAATTCGTACGACCCTGATGGTGCCGGAAACGGAGTCGTACCCCGCTGCCCGGAATTCGGGGCGGGGTACGACGGGTGCCGGGTGTCGGAGGCCGGGATCTCAGGCGGGTGAGCCGAGCAGTGGGGCCGGAGTCACCCGATGGGTCAGTACCGGGAGCAGTTCCGCGGCCCGGTGCGGGCGGTGCGCGGCGATGCCGGGCGGGGCCGGTGCCAGCGGGACGAGCAGATCGGTGGCGGCGAGACGGCCCGTGCCGGCGTCCGCCGCGCAGTCGCCGTGCAGCCACAGCGCGAGCATGTACAGGCCGGGGATCGACAGCAGACGTGGCTGGTAGGGCTGCTGCATCACCTCGGCCTGACGCAGCGCCCGCTCGGTGGAGGCGATGTAGGGACCCTCGAAGAAGTGCGAGAAGGCCCAGCCGTCCGGCGTGAGCATGGTCTCGGCCGCGGCCACCGAGCGCTCGCCGCAGCGGATCAGGAATCGCCACCCGGTCAGCCTGGTCGCGGTGCCGTCCAGGACGTGCACGGGCAGCGGGAGCTCGGGTGTGACAGGTCCCTGGGCGCGCAACAGGGAAGGGGTCCGGGCGTCGCGGACCGCGGTGGGCGAGGCGAGTGCGGTGAGGACGGAGCGAAGTGCGGGCGCGGGAGCCGGGGGTACATGCAGCGGCATGGTGGGTCGCCTCTCATTCGACAGGCACGGTGGCGCGAGGGCGGGGGCGGACGACGCTGTCAGCTCGGGGGGTCAGAGAGGCGGGGGCCGGGGTCCGGTGACGCGGGGGCGGATGAGACTGCCGTACGTCACCCGACGGCAGGATCGAGGACCGCGGGTGCCAACCCTCTGCCTTGTTCGCGGAGTTTATACGACAAGTGTTCACACGATGTTTCGTCTAGCCGTTTCCGCCGTGTCGGGCAAGGAGTCATTCGGTCGGGGATACGCGGTAATCATCCCGATACCGTGCGTACTTAACGGCGGTGACCTCGGAAAATGTTCGGGAAGCGGTCGGCCAATTCTCGTCGGCGTTTTTCACGAGTTCTTCAGGGCACTCGAAACTGCTGACAGCTCCATGCCGAATGAATGTGCCACCGGTCACATGCAACAGCGTAGCGGGGTCGGGGCCGCGGCGGGACGTTACCGATCGTTCCGGCTGGGCATCATCCCACCTGACTCATGACGCAACGAGGAGGGACCCTTCGATGGGGGAGAAGGTCGTGGCAGGCCAGTTCGACCTGTCCGATCGCCAGCGCTACCGCGACAAGCTCCGGACGTGCCTGACGGGGCTGGAGCGGCTCCTGGCGGAGCAGCGGTTCGACCGCCCCAAGAACCTGATGGGGCTGGAGATCGAATTGAATCTGGTCGGCGCCGACGGTATGCCGAGAATGCTGAACGGAGAGGTCCTCGAACGCATCGCAAGCCGAGACTTCCAAACAGAACTCGCCATGTTCAACCTGGAAGTCAACATAGCCCCACACCAGCTGGGCGGCCGGGTATTCGACCGGCTCTCGGAGGAACTCCGTACCTCGCTGGCGTATGCCGACCGTAAAGCGGGCGAGCTCGACGCCGGAATCGTGATGATCGGCATTCTGCCGACGCTCGACCGGGACGACCTGGTCTCCTCCAACCTCTCCGACGTCGACCGCTACACCCTGCTCAACGATCAGATCGTGGCCGCGCGCGGAGAGGACTTCCTCCTCGACATCGACGGGGTGGAACGCCTCACCTGTACCTCGAAGTCCATCGCCCCGGAGGCCGCGTGCACCTCGGTGCAGCTGCACCTCCAGGTCACCCCGGGGCGCTTCGCCGACGTGTGGAACGCCGCGCAGGCGGTGGCGGGCGTACAGATCGCCGTCGGGGCCAACTCGCCGTTCCTGTTCGGCCGTGAGCTGTGGCGCGAGTCCCGGCCGCCGCTCTTCCAGCAGTCCACGGACACCCGCCCGCCGGAGCTCCAGACCCAGGGTGTGCGGCCGCGCACCTGGTTCGGGGAGCGGTGGATCTCCTCGGCGTACGACCTCTTCGAGGAGAACCTGCGCTACTTCCCGGCCCTGCTGCCGATCTGCGACGACGAGGACCCCCTGAAGGTGCTCGACGAGGGCGGGGTGCCCTCGCTCGCCGAACTCGTCCTGCACAACGGCACGGTCTACCGCTGGAACCGGCCCGTCTACGACATCGCCGACGGCGTCCCGCACCTGCGCGTCGAGAACCGCGTCCTGCCCGCCGGCCCCACCATCACCGACGTGATCGCCAACGCGGCCTTCTACTACGGCCTCGTCCGCGCGCTCGCCGAGGAGTCCCGGCCGGTGTGGACCCGGATGCCCTTCGAGGCGGCCGCGGCCAACTTCGACGCGGCCTGCCGGCACGGCATCGACGCGCGCATGACGTGGCCCCGGCGCGGCCGGTACGGCGGCACGGTCGAGGTCGACGCGGTGACCCTCGTACGCGACGAACTGCTGCCGCTGGCCGAGGCGGGACTCGCGGCCTGGGGCGTCGAGCGCGCCGACCGCGACCTGTATCTCGGGGTGATCGAGGAGCGGTGCCGGCGCCGGGCCAACGGGGCGTCCTGGCAGGCGGCGACCTTCCATCGGGCCCTGGAGGCGGGGCTGTCGCGGGAGGCGGCGCTGGCGGCCACGACGCGCCGGTACGGCGAGCTGATGCGCCAGGGCGAGCCGGTGCACACCTGGCCGGTGGGGCTGCCGGAGCCGGCGCCGCTGGGGTGAGGGCCGCCGCGAGGCGCCGGGTCAGCCGCCGCCCCGGGCGCCCGCGGCCACGATCGCCTTCAGGATCACCGTGTGGATCTGGGCGGGGTCGTTGACCTGCTGGCCGGAGCCGCCGGTGGCCTCGGCGAGCTGTCGGGCTTCCGCGCGGTCGGCGTCGGGGCCCACCGCGATCACGATCAGCGGGACCGGACGGGAGGGAGTGGAGAGCTTCTCCAGTTCGGAGATCAGCTCCCCGCGCGAGATGCTGCCGGGGTCCTGGTTGACGCCGTCGGTCAGCACCACCAGCGCGTTGAATTTCCCCTCGGCGTAGGACGAGGTCGCCGCCCGGTACGCGGCGAGCGTGGTGTCGTACAGGCCCGTAGCGCCGCCCGGCACCGGCTCCAGGTCGCCGAAGGCCGCCGACAGCCGTTCCCGCTGGGTGCCGCCCGCGGCCGTGCTGTCGCCCAGGCGGCCGGTCGGCACGAGGATCCTGTAGTCCTTGTCGCCGTCGAGTTCGGTGGAGAACTCCCACAGACCGATCTCGTCCTCCTGGGTGAAGGTGGCGAGAGCCTGGAGGAGGGACCCCTTGGTGACGTCCATCCGGGAGCGGCCGGCGCCCGGGACGGCCTCCGCCATGGACGACGACGCGTCCACGACCGTGGTGATCCGCGCGCTCTGCACGGTGATCGTCCAGGTGCCGAGGGCCTCCTGGAGCGCTGTCGCGGAGGCGGGCTCACCGGCCTCCGCTGTGTACGGCTGCGGCACCCTGCCCCCGGCCTTCGCGACCAGGGAGGCCGACACCTGGTCGTCGGAGGTCCGGAACCCCCGGTCCGTCAGGAGCTGTTCCTGCTCGGGCTTGCGCAGATACGTCATGAAGCGGATCGCCGCCCGGCTCTCGTCGGTGCTCAGCCTCGTCTCGTCGACGAGCGCGTACGGGTAGTCCAGCCGCGGTGAACCGTCCTCGGGGTAGAAGAAGTCCAGCCCGGCCCCGGACTCCGCCGAGGAGTTGTGGGTGAAGGCCGCCTGCTCGGACAGGACCAGCGCCTGGTTGCGCTTCGGATTGCCCTGCTCGGTGCCCGAGGAGTCCCGCGGCAGCGTCTCCACGAGCTGGCCGTCGCTGTCGGAGATGCGCTGCGAGAGCGACTTCATCATCGCCGCGGCCTGCGTGGCCCCGCCCTCGACCTGCCCGGCCGCACTGCTGAGCCGGGTCAGGGCGAGCAGCCCGGACGCGCTGCGCGCGGGGTCGGCGGCGCCCAGCTTGAGGGAGTCGTCCCGCAGGGTGGCGCCCGCCAGCTCCAGCCAGCCGTACGTCTTCTTCGGCCAGCCCAGCGACTTCGCGGCGGACGGCACCATCGCCATGCCGACCGGAGTGGAGGCCACGTTGCCCACGCGGGCCACCTTCGTCGCGCCCCCGTCCGCGGAGATCTGCTCCAGCCACACGTTCGAGTCCGGCACCCACACCTGCGCACCGGGGTTCTTGCCGGCCGCGAGCGTGTCCCTGACCTTGTACGACTCACGAGGGGTCACGGAGATGTCGACGCAGCGCCCGTCGGAGGTGAGGTTCTCGTCGTGGGCCCGCTCGGCCGCGGCGCTCAGTGCGGGGGCCACGTCGGGGGAGGCGGCGACCTCGATCCGCACCGCGTCGTCGCGGCAGGAGGAGCCGAACCGGGAGAGCAGACCGCCGTGGACGGCGGCGGCCGTACCGCCGGCGACGGTCAGGACGAGCCCGGTCGCGATGGCCACGGTGCGGCGGCGGGCGCGTGGGCGGGGGGCGCTGCCGCCCGCCCCATACTGATCGGGCAAGCTGTGACGTCCCATGACGGTGGTGCCCCTCCCTGTCGACTCCCCGTGCCAGGACAGCCGTATCCGGCAGGAAAGGGTGGGAGGTACGCCCCGTACGGCGTCCGTCCCCCCGACGGCCTGTCGCGCACGAACTACGTAAGTGCTCACGATCTTCGTAAGTACTTTCGAAGGACCCTAGCGGGGTGGGGAGGGGGATGAGGCTGGATTACTCAACTGGAGGCAGGTGTGCAGGCGGAGGAAGGGGCAGTGGCCGATTCTTTTCCGCAGAAGGCGCTCTCACGGAAGTTCTTCCGTGACGAGACGCTGCTCGTTCTGGGGCTTTCGCTCGGTGCGAGTGGTGTGTCCGCGCTGATCAGTTTTGTCGGATCGGTCACCAAGCCAGGGGGTCTCAAGGATCAGGCGGCGACCCTCAACGCCTCGGCCGCGCCCGGCCGGCCCTGGCTGGATCTCGCCTGGCAGCTCTTCGGGATCGCGTCGGCCCTGGTGCCCGTCGCCCTGGTCGCGCACTTCCTGCTGCGTGAGGGGCAGAGCCTGCGGACCCTCGGTTTCGACCGCACCCGGCCCGGCCCCGACCTCGCTCGCGGGGCCGGGATCGCGGCCGTGATCGGCAGCACCGGCATCGCCTTCTACCTGGCCGCGCGGGGCCTGGGCTTCAACCTCACCGTGGTGCCCGAGGCGCTGCCCGACGTGTGGTGGAAGTACCCCGTGCTGATCCTCTCGGCGATGCAGAACGCGATCCTCGAAGAGGTGATCGTCGTCGGCTATCTGCTGCGCCGGCTGAACCAGTTGGGCTGGACCCCGGGCACCGCCCTGGTGGCCAGTTCCGTACTGCGCGGCAGCTACCACCTCTACCAGGGCGTCGGCGGCTTCGTCGGCAACATGGTCATGGGCGTGGTGTTCGTCCTCCTGTACCGGCGGTGGGGGCGGGTGGGCCCCCTGGTGGTGGCGCATTCCCTGCTCGACATCGGAGCGTTCGTCGGATACGCGCTGCTCGCCGGCAAGGTGGGCTGGCTGCCGACCGCGTGATCAGGCGAGCAGTTCGCCCTCGATGACCGTGACCGCCCGGCCCGTCAGCAGGGTGCGCTCACCGCGCAGCCCGGTGCGGACCCGGCCGGAGCGCGGCGAGGCTTGGAGCCCGGTGAGATCCGTACGGCCGAGCCGCTGCGACCAGTAGGGCGCCAGGGCGGTGTGGGCGCTGCCGGTGACCGGGTCCTCGTCGATGCCGACGTTCGGGAAGAAGCAGCGGGAGACGAAGTCGTAGCCCAGGTCCGGGTTCTCGGCCCGTGCGGTGGCGATGATCCCGCGCTCGGAGTAGCCGGCCAGGGCCTTGTGGTCGGGGCGCAGGGCGTGCACGGTCCTCTCGTCGGCCAGTTCGAGGAGCAGGTCCCCGATGTTCGGCCCGGTGTCGAAGGCGGTCAGCGGCTCGGCGCCCAGGGCCCGCGCGACCCCCTCGGGAAGCGCGACCGGCGTCAGGGGAGCCGTCGGGAAGTCCAGGGTGATCGAGCCGTCCTCGCCGGGCGTGGCGACGAGGACCCCGCTGCGGGTGGCGAACCGCACCGGGCCCCGATGGGCGCCGGTGCCGTGCAGGACGTGGGCGGTGGCGAGCGTGGCGTGCCCGCACATGTTCACCTCGGTGGCGGGCGTGAACCACCGCAGCGCCCAGTCGGCCTCGCCGCCGCCGGGGAGCCGGTGGGCGAAGGCCGTCTCGGCGTGGTTCACCTCCAGGGCGATGTTCTGGAGCCGGTCGTCGTCCGGGAAGGCGTCGTCCAGGAGCAGGACCCCGGCCGGGTTGCCGGCGAACGGGCGGTCGGTGAAGGCGTCGACGATTCGGATGCGCATGGGCCGACGGTACGGGCCGATCTCGCGGCCGGGACAAGGCCAATTCCGGGCCGCTGGACCGATTTCCCGCCTGTGGGCCCAGCCGACCCTGCGCCCGTGGCGCGGGGGAGTGGCACCGCACCCATTGCGCTCTCGCCGCCGAGCACTCATTATCAGGAATCCTGTTACTTTAAACTTGTAGCGATGGGTGCTCAGTCATGCCGTTCAGCCCCGGAATCAAGGCCAGGGGGATCCAGCTCCTGCTCGGCCCCGTGATGTCCCGTGTACACAAGGACCTGCGCTTCACCGACATCCCGGCGCGCACCGAGACCCTCCGGGTGGAGACCGGCGCCGGGCCCGTGACGTGCACCGTCTACCACCCGCCGGCCGCCGACGCCGCCGCTCCCGTGTACGTCAACTTCCACGGCGGCGGGTTCGTGGTGGCCCGCCCCGAGCAGGACGACCACATCTGCCGCTACATCGCCGCCACGGCCGGCTGTGTCGTGATCAACGTCGACTACGCGGTCGCGCCGAAGCGGCCGTACCCGACACCCGTCACCCAGGCCTACGACGTCACCGCGTGGGTCGCCGAGAACGGCGCCGTCGGCGGCTGGGACGGTTCGCGGCTCGCCGTGGGCGGACACAGCGCCGGGGCCAACCTGACCGCCGCGGTGTGCCGCCTGGCCAGGGAGCGCGGCACCTTCTCGCCCCGGCTCCAGATCCTCGACTCCGCACCGCTCGACCAGGTCGCCGACCCGGCCACCAAGCGGTCCCTCGTCGCCAAGCCGCTGCTCACCCCGCAGCTCATGCGGATCTTCACCGCCGCCTACGTCCCCGAGCCCGCCGACCGCGCCCACCCCCTGGTCTCGCCCGCCCTCGCCGACGATCTCGCCGGACTGCCGCCCGCCCTCGTCGTCACCGCGGAGAACGACCGCCTGCGTGACGAGGGGGACGCCTACGCCAAGGCCCTGGAGGCGGCCGGCGTTCCGGTCACCCATCGCGTCTTCGAAGGTGTCGACCACTACTTCACCCACACGGGCCCGGTAGCGGCCGGCAAGGAGGCCATCGACCTGATGGCCACCACGTTGCGCGACGCCCTGAAGTGACCGTCCCGTCCCCACGGAGTCACTCGTGGGCGTGTCGCTGACCCGCGTCGGGGGTGTCGCTGGAGTCCTCGCGCAGGGAGCGCGCGAGTTCGGAGAGGTGCCGCGCCTGGGCGGCGGACAGGCGCCGTGCCGCCCACAGCAGTGCCGCGGCGTCCACGGCCCGGCGCGGGGGAGGCGGTGGCACCGCACGCAGGACGACGCCCGTCAGCGCGGCCAGATCGCCCGCGTCCATCCCCAGCAGCGCGGCGAAGTCCGTCACCAGGCGCGGGGTCAGCTCCTTGCGGCCGGAGCCGATCACACCGTAAGTGGCGCTCGACAGATAGGTGGGCGTCGTGAGCGCGAGCGCCGCCGCCATGCCCGAGAGGTTCAGGTTGCGGTATTGGAGCATGCGGACGACCTGAGCGCCGGGTCCACCGTCCAGGGGCAGGAGCGGCTTCGGGGTGAACCTGGACCGGCGTTCCTCCCGCGGCAGTGCGCTGATCCGCCGCAGGAGTTCGCGGCGCCCGGCCGCGGGGACGCGCACCGCATCCGTCACCGTCCACTTCACGAACATCGCGGCCCCGGCGTCCAGCGGCGCCATGCTGTCCGGGACCGCCCGTCCCGCGAGGACGAACAGATCGACGGTGTGCAGACCCAGCGCGGGCGCGAGCCGTCGCAGCGGTTCCTCGTCGGGACTGCCCCCGGCGAGCACGGCACGGGTCTCGCTCTCGCTCAGCCCGGCACGCCCGGCCAGTTCAGGCACGCCGAGCTCCCTGTGATCCAGCAACCGCGCCAGCATCGACCCGAACCCGGGGTGCTCTGTCATGCCCGCAGGCTAGTCACACGTGCGGGCGGGATGGGGTGCGGAGTCGGGACTGACCTGTGCCGGTGATCGGTGAGCAAGTCGCTGACGGGGCTCGTTAGGATCCCCTGATCATGGACGTGTTGATGTGATGGGCAACGAGATGATCGCCGTTCCGCCGGGACGGGTGACGCTGTCGGACCGGCGGACGCGGCGCAGTTGGTCGGTCGAACTCGCGCCCTACCAGCTCGCGGCCTTCCCGGTCACCCAGGCGTTGTACGCACAGATCACAGGCCGGCAGCCAAGTGCCACCCGCGGGGACCGGTTGCCCGTCGAGTGCGTCTCCTGGTGGGACGCAGTCCGGTTCTGCAACGACCTGTCCCGGCGCGCCGGTCTCACGCCCGCGTACCACTTCCGTGCCGAGGCCGACGACGTCGAGTGGGACTTGTCCGCCGACGGCTATCGACTCCCGACCGAAGCCGAGTGGGAACACGCCTGCCGTGCCGGGACGACCGGGCCGCGCTACGGGGAGCTCGACGAGATCGGCTGGTACCGCGGCAACTCGCACGAGCGCCTCCACGAGGTGGGCGGCAGACGCCCCAACCCGTGGGGGCTGCACGACATGCTCGGCAACGTCTGGGACTGGTGCTGGGACGTGTACGACGCCGAGGTCTACGGCGCCTACCGGGTGCTCCGTGGCGGTGGCTGGTTCGACGAGCACTGGAGTTGCCGGGCCTCCGCGCGGCGCCGCAGCCACCCGACTTTCCAGGTCGACGACGTGGGGTTCCGCGTCGCGCGTTCCGTCGTGCACTGATCCGTGTCGCGTGCGACGGCCCTCTGCAGCCGGGCCCGCGCGGGTCAGGTACAGCGGGGGAGCGGGCGTGCGCGGGAACATCATTTCCGGCGATAGCGTGATCTTCATGACGGCTGAGGACGAGGCGCTGGTCGGCGGGATGGTGAACGCGGGGGCGGTCTTCCGCCGGGGCGAGTGCGTGGAGCGACCGGCACCGCGCAACGCGCGCGCCCTGCATGCGCATCTCCTCGCGCTGAAGGAGCACGGCTTCGACGCGGCGCCGACCCCCGTCGGTCTCACCGCGGACGGCCGTGAACAGCTGACCTTCCTCCCTGGCGACGTGGCTCTGTCACCGTTCCCGGACTGGTCGATGACGCGTGCCGCCCTCGAATCCGTGGGAAGCCTGCTGCGGCGTCTGCACGAGACCAGCGCGGCCGTCGGGGTCGACACCCGTGCCGAGTGGCCCCTGGACCTCGCCGACCCGGAGGGGGGAACGATGCTGTGCCACAACGATGTGTGCCCGGAGAACGTCGTCTTCCGCGACGGTCGTGCCGCCGCCCTGATCGATTTCGACTTCGCGGCCCCGGGCCGTGCCCTCTGGGACCTCGCCATGACCGCCCGCTATTGGGTGCCCATGCTCGATCCCGCGTCCGCGGCCGCCTTCTATCCCCCCGGGCTGGATGCGGCCGCACGGCTGCGGATCCTCGTCGACAGCTACGGCCTCTCGGCCGGGGACCGCGCCGAGTTGCCCGGCGTCATCGAGCAGGCCACGGAGGTGTGCCGGGCCTTCGTCGCCCGCCGTGTGGCCGACCAGGACCCCGTCTATCTCCAGGCGCTGGCCGAGCGTGGTGGCTGGGACCGCTGGGACCGCATGCAGTCCTGGCTGGTGGACCACCGCAAGACGTTCACGGCTGCCCTGCTGGACTGACCGGCCCGGGCGTTCGAGGTGGCGTGACGCGCTACCGGGACTCAGCTCCGAGCCCCTGTCCTCACGGCTCCGGCGATGCGTCCTCAGCGGGCGGATCACCCGCGCCGCCTACCCGGAGGTCCCGCCCCGGGTGGAGTACCAACTCACCCCGGCAGGCACACGACTTCAGGTCGTCTTCGGCCCATGGCCGGCTGGGCTGAACAGGATCTTCCTCGCACCGCTGCGGCCCGCGGTCCAGACGGGTGATCCGAAGACGCCCACCGCACTCCAAGTGCGCGCACTCAGCCCTGCGAGTCGGCGCGCTCCTGGACTGGCTGGCCGCCTGGAGTCAGGCGGACAATGACCGTGCAGCAGACCGAAGCCCTAAGGCCGGGACGCGGACCGGAAATTGCACGCGCCTCCACCTTGTAGCGCGGCAGCGGTCCTACCTGAGTGTCGGCTCGAGGGCACGCGTGGCGGAGATCAGCCCGGCCAGTGAGGTGCGGGTTTCCGACAGTGCGGAGATCCGGTCGTCCAGACCCTGGAGGTGCTCTTGGAGGGTCTCCAGCTTGCATCCGGCGACCGTGCCGTCCTGGCGAACGCACGGCAGCAGGTCGCGGATCACCCGTGTCGGCAGGCCGGCGTCCAGCAGCGCGCGAATGCGGCGGACCACGGCCGGGGCGCTGTCGTCGTAGCGGCGGTGGCCGCTGTCGAGGCGGTAGGACTCCAGGAGGCCCTGCTCCTCGTAGTAGCGCAGCAGTCGGACCGAGGTGTCCGTCACGGCGGCGAGCTCGCCGATCTTCATGTGGTGCTCCTCACAACCCCTTGAACCTCACATCGGTGTCAGATCCTAGCTTGAGGGTCATGACGAACACAGAACGCCCCATCGCCCTCTACGGTTTCCTGCGGCCCAGGCCGGAGCGCGCGGACGAGGTCCGGAGCATCCTCTCCTCCTTCGTGGAACCCACCAGGCGAGAGCCCGGCAACCTGCAGTACCACCTGCACGAGCACGAGGACGGCCGCTTCTTCCTGTACGAGGTCTGGCGCTCCCAGGAAGACCTGGACCGGCACAACGCGACGCCCCCGCTGCGCGCCTTCCTGGAAACCCTGTCGACTTTCCTGGAGGAAGCCCCGGAGGGCTACTTCGACACCATGGTCAGCCCGTACCCCGACACCGAACCGACTCCCGTGCGCTGAGAATCCGACAGCCTCGCTACGACCGGTTTCACCGGTCTCGTGACGGGCCGGGCAGAGAAGGGCCTTGCCATGCGATCGGTTCCGATATATCGTTGAAGCATCGCGACTGATCAACGATGGATGGAGTGATTGCGATGCGTTCCCACGGATTCGAGCGTGGACATGGTGGAGCCGGTCGTCGGGGCCGCGGTGGCCCCGAGAGCCTGCGGCGTGCCTTCGGGCCCTTCGGTCCGGGCGGTCCCGGTGGCCCCGGCTTCGGAGGCCCGGGCTTCGGCCCCGGGCCCTGGGGGCCGAGGGGGCGGGGTGGACCCAGGGGAAGGGCGCGGCGCGGTGACGTGCGCGCCTCGATCCTGGCCCTGCTCAAGGACCGGCCCATGCACGGTTACGAGATGATCCAGGAGATCGCCGAGCGCAGCGGCGGGGCGTGGAAGCCCAGCCCGGGCTCGGTGTACCCCACCCTCCAGTTGCTGGAGGACGAGGGGCTGATCGTCAGTGAGACCGAGGGCGGCAAGAAGCTGTTCTCGCTCACCGAGGCCGGCCGTACCGCGGCCGGCGAGGGCCCCGACGCGCCCTGGGAGGAAGCCTCCCGCGGCATCGACTTCGAGGCGCTCGGTGAGATCCGGCAGGCCGGCTTCGGCCTGATGGAGGCCTTCGGCCAGGTCTGGAAGACCGGCAGCAAGGAACAGCGCGACAAGGCGGTGGCCGTCATCAACGAGGCCCGCAAGAAGCTGTACCTCATCCTCGCCGACGAGGACTGATCACGGATCGCGGCTGTACGGCCGCGACAGGCGCCCCGGGCGGGAAGTCCCGGGGCGCCTTCGTGCGTCCCGCCGTCAGGACATCAGCCCGGCCGTTTCGTCAGGACACCAGCCCGGCCAGTTTCCGCAGCGACTCGTTCAGCGCGGCGGTGCCCGAGTCCTTCAGCCTGCCCGCCATCAAGGAGACGGCGGCGCCCGTGAACTCGCCGTCGATGCGGACCGTGGTGGCGTCCCCGTCCGGGGTGAGGGTGTAGCGGGTGGCCACACTCACCGCCATCGGGCCCTTGCCCCGGATGGCGAACAGCCGGGCCGGCTCCACCTGGTCGATGGTCCACTCGACCTCGGCGGGGAAGCCCATCAGCTTCATGTTCTCCTGGAAGGTCCCACCCGGTTCGAGGGCCGTCGGGCCGCCCTTGGGGAAACTGGTGTGGGTCGCGTTCCAGTCCCCGTACGCGGACCAGTCGGTGAGCTGGGCCCAGACCTTCTCCGCGGGCGCCGGGATGCGTGCCTCCGCGCTGATTTCCGCCATGCGGCCACCTCTTCGTGTGGGCTGTGGTGTCGCGGAAAGTAGCCGCAGGAGCCACAACATTCAATACTGATGAACCGTCAGAAGTGTGGAGGGATGCTCAGGCCACCCGCCGTATCACCGCCGCGTCGAACAGGTCCCACGCGCGCGGGAAGGCGCTCTCGTCGTGGCAGTGCCACGCCTCCCAGAACAGGTCGGCGAGCAGCGCGTCCTCCGGGGCGTCCACCCGGTACACGTACTGCTTGCCGTCCACCGCCGGCAGCGCCACCAGCCAACACCTGCTCTCCACGCCTGTGTGGGACGAATGACGTCGCATGACGGTTGCCCGAGGGGCGCGCGGCACGTCGGTGCGCGCCCCTGGGGTGGCAGGCGTGACCTCATCCAAAAGGAGGAGAACCCAGCCCCGGGATCCGCTCTCCGTGGGACGCGAAGATGCTTCCCCTCGGGGATGACCGGATGCGGTGGGGCTGATGGGGTGGGGGATGTGCACCCCCGTATCCCCCGGCAGTCGGCCCGCGAACACAGCGGCCCGCCACCGGCCCGTCCGGACGACGATGTCAGGCTCAGCCCGGAACTGACAGCGGTGGTGTCCGGTGCCCGCAGGCGCGCGCTGCGGGACGGGGACCGGCAGATCGACACCGCCCATCTGCTGCACTCACTGCTCGACGCCGACGCCGAGGCGTACGCCGTCCTCGACGCGGAGCCCCACCTGCCACGGCTCCTCGGATATCTCGTGCAGCGCAGCATCGGCTACGGACTGCGCTGGCAGGGCACCGTCGAGGACTCCGGCGCCGTCCCCGTGGTGATCGAGGCCGAGGGCTTCTCACCGCTCGCCGCGGGCGCCATGGAGTACGCCCGCGCCCGGGCCGAGCACCGCGCCGACGGGCCCGCCCGTGGGATCGACCTGCTCGCGGCGATCCTGGTCGACCCCGAGTCCCGGGCCGTCGAGGTGCTGACCCGGGCGGGGATCGACGCCCGGGCGGTGTCCGCCCGGATCGACGACCGCCTGCCCGGCGGCCTGTGGGGCGGCCCACCGCGGTCCAGCCGCTGAGACAGGAGTCAACGGGGGTGACGCTCATGTCGTGCCCTGTCATCATGGGTCGGTGCATACGTCTGAACGCAGCAGGGCCGGTGACAGCGGGGGAGTCGGGCCCGGTGACGGCAAGGGAGTCGGACTGGGTCTCGCGCTGGTGTCCGCGCTCGCCTTCGGCGGATCCGGGGTCGCGGCCAAGCCGTTGATCGAGGCGGGGCTCGATCCGCTCCACGTGGTGTGGCTGCGGGTGGCGGGCGCCGCCCTGGTGATGCTGCCGCTCGCCGTCCGGCACCGCGCGCTGCTGCGCAGCCGGCCCGCCCTGCTCGCCGGCTTCGGACTGCTCGGCGTGGCGGGCGTCCAGGCCTTCTACTTCGCCTCGATCTCCCGCATCCCGGTCGGCGTCGCCCTGCTCGTCGAGTACCTCGCCCCGGCCCTGGTGCTCGGCTGGGTGCGGTTCGTCCAGCGCCGGCCGGTCACCCGCGCCGCCGCGCTCGGCGTGGTCCTCGCGGTCGGCGGGCTCGCCTGTGTCGTCGAGGTGTGGGCGGGCCTGAGCTTCGACGCCCTCGGACTGCTCCTCGCGCTGGGCGCCGCCTGCTGCCAGGTCGGCTACTTCGTCCTGTCCGACCAGGGCAGCGACTCGGACGAGGCCCCCGATCCGCTGGGCGTGATCGCGTACGGCCTGCTCATCGGCACCGCCGTCCTGACCGTCGTGGCCCGCCCGTGGACCATGGACTTCTCCGTCCTCGCGCACAGCGCCGACATGGACGGCACCCCGGTCGCGGCCGGACTGCTGCTCGGCTGGATCGTGCTGATCGCCACCGTCCTCGCCTACGTCACCGGCGTGGTCTCGGTGCGCAGGCTCTCACCCGCGATAGCCGGGGTCGTGGCCTGCCTCGAAGCGGTCGTCGCGACCGTCCTCGCCTGGGTGCTGCTCGGCGAACACCTCTCCGCCCCGCAGATCGTGGGCGGAGCGGTCGTCCTGCTGGGCGCCTTCATCGCGCAGTCCTCCACTCCGGCCAAGGGGTCCGTGGAGCCGGTCGCGGCCGGGGGCGCCGAAAGTCGGTTGTCCGCCCGGGAGAACGCCGCCTAGGCTCACGGATCATGCATACGCGCACCCTCGTCGTTTCTCCGCCGGCCGCCTGAGGCGGGCCCTCCGGAGACCACGCCCGGCATGTCGCCGGGCTGAACGGTGCTGCCCGCAGACGAAGTCCGTGGGACCCCGCCCTCGAGCGGGCGTCCTCTTCCGAACTTCCGCGCCTCGGCGCGACTGCGGAGAGAACACGTGTCGCATGCTTCCTCAGGCCTGCCCGTCGGGCGAGGCCTCGTCTACCTGATCGTCGCCGGTGTCACCTGGGGCACCGCGGGAGCCGTCGCCTCCCTGACCTACCGGACCAGTGACCTGGGCCCGGTGGCCCTGTCCTTCTGGCGCTGCGCGGCCGGACTGGCGGTCCTTCTCGCGGTCCGTCTCGTCCGGCCACGCGCGCGTACGGCCGTCTCGGAACCGCTCCGCCGCAGGGCCCTGCGGGTCGGCGCGTCGGGCATCGCCCTGGCGGTGTTCCAGACCGCCTACTTCGCCGCCGTACGGTCCACCGGGCTCGCCGTGGCCACGGTCGTCACCCTCGGCGCCGGCCCCCTGCTCATCGCACTCGGGGCCCGCCTGACCCTCGGGGAGCGGCTCGGGCGTGGCGGAACCGTCGCTGTCGCCGGAGCGCTCGCCGGACTCGGAGTGCTGATGCTGGGCGGCGCGGACGCGTCCGTACGCCCGCTGGGTGTGCTCCTCGGGCTGCTCTCGGCGGCCGGCTGCTGTGTGATGACCCTGATCACCCGCACCTCCGGGGCGGGGTCCTCCGGGACCTCCGTGGGGGTGTTCGCGGTCACCAGTCTCTGTCTGCTGCCCTTCGCGCTGGCCGAGGGCCCGGTCCCGCACACGCCCGAACCCGTCCTGCTCCTGGGCCTGCTGGCCTACCTGGCGACCGTGCCCACGGCTCTCGCCTACGGCCTCTACTTCGCGGCCGCCGCGGTCGTCCGCTCCACCACCGTCTCCGTGATCATGCTGCTCGAACCGGTGAGCGCGGCGGTGCTCGCCGTCGTGCTGTTCGGCGAGCACCTCACCCCGGCCGTCGTCCTCGGCACCTTGCTGATGCTGGGCGCGGTGGCGGGGCTCGCGGTGACGGAGGCCCGCGTGCCCGCCTGACGGTGGACGGGCGGAGGGGCTCTTCCGGTGAAGGGCCCCTCCGGTCACGCGCGTTGTCGCCGCAGCAGGTGCTCGCGTGCCGCCGCGTCCCCGGGACCGCCCCGGTCCGTCAACCCGTCCGCGATCCGCTTCCGCACCTGCGCGCTCCGCTTCCCGGCGTACTTGAACTTCGCCCGCACATCGGTCACTTCGAGCCGCAGACCACGGATTCCCGAGAGCATCCGCCCGTACGGCACCTCGCCGACCGCCACCCGCGCGGAGCCGCCCTCCGGCTGGAAGTGGCCGACCTGGTGGTTCAGGAGCGCGGCCTTCTCGACCGGGTCGTCCACCACGTGCGCCCGGCAACGCAGTTGGACCGCCGCGTAGAAGCTGGTCGGCGTGCCGTGCTCGGCGGGACCGTCCGGTTCGGCCTGCCACGGGCCCGGCACGTACGCGTAGTCGTCGACCACGCTCAGCAGGCAGTCCGGACTCGCCTCCAGCGCGCTCCACAGCGGGTTGGGCCGCGCGAGGTGGGTGAGGACCTCGCCCCGGGCGGGGTCGTGGGCGAAGTGCAGGGGCTGGACGAACGGCGGTTCGCCCGCGGGGCCGTTGACGGCGAGCTGCCCGAAGTCGTGGAC
Source organism: Streptomyces sp. NPDC006335 (assembly GCF_040612795.1). Classification (NCBI taxonomy): domain Bacteria; kingdom Bacillati; phylum Actinomycetota; class Actinomycetes; order Kitasatosporales; family Streptomycetaceae; genus Streptomyces; species Streptomyces sp. NPDC006335. Next base: position 188,867 of record NZ_JBEXQX010000015.1, on the reverse strand, counting down.
GGCGAGCCACTGTTGCCACTCGGTGTCGTCGCGGGCCGCGTCCCAGGGGTGGATCAGCATCACAGCACCGCGAGATAGTCGGGAACCTCGGTGCCGGGGTTCAGTTGCCCGTCGGCGACCGGGGTGCCGTAGCCCTTGCGGAGCGGGAGCACACCGGCCCAGTGAGGGAGGGCGAGGTCCTCGGGCTCGTCGTTGACACCGCCGGTGCGGAGCTTGGCGGAGACCTCGTCGAGGTCGAGGCGGATGACGGCGGTGGCGGCCAGTTCCTTCTTGTTGGCCGGGCGGGAGTCGACGGCGCGTCCCGGGACCACGTGGTCGACCAGGGCGTCGAGGGCGAGGCGCTTCTCCTCGGGGTCCGTGACGTCGTACGCGAGCCCGTGCACCACCACCGACCGGTAGTTGATCGAGTGGTGGAAGGCCGAGCGGGCCAGGATCAGCGCGTCGACGTGCGTGACCGTCAGGCACACCGGCAGCCCGGGGTCGGCCTCACCGGTCATCCGCAGCGGGCGCGAACCGGTCGAGCCGTGGACGTAGAGCCGCTCGCCCACCCGGCCGTACAGCGTGGGCAGCACCACCGGGGCGCCGTCCCGGACGAAGCCGAGATGGCAGACGTACCCCTCGTCGAGTATCGAGTGCACCAGTTCCTTGTCGTACGAGGCCCGGCCCGGGGAGCGCGTCGGGACGGTGCGGTCGGTCGGCGCGTAGGCGGTCGGCTCCGGCGTGGTCGCGGTGGTCCCCTGCATTGCGGTCTCCATTGCACTAGTGCATAATCTGCTTTGTGCTAGGAGAATATCGGATCGAAGGGCGACGCGCAGCGGAGATTGCGGCGAGCGTCGAGCGCGCGGTGGGCGCCGGGGAGCTGGAGCCCGGCCAACTGCTGCCTCCCATGCGGGAGTTGGCAACCGAACTGGGTGTGAATCCGAATACGGTCGCGGCCGCGTACCGCACCCTGCGTGAACGTGGGGTCATCGAGACCGCCGGGCGCAGGGGCAGCCGGGTCCGGTCGATGCCGGCGACCACGGGCCGGGAGTACATCCGGGTGGAGGTCCCGGAGGGCGTGCGGAACGTGGCGAACGGCAACCCGGATCCCGCGCTGCTGCCCCCGCTGGCGCCCGCCTTCGCCGCGGCAGCCGCGCGCGCCGACAGGGAGCCGGTCCTGTACGGCGAGGCGACCGTTGACCCGGACCTGGCGCGCCTGGCCCGGGAGGCGCTCGACGCGGACGGCGTCCCGGACGGCCCTCTCGCCCTGGCCTGCGGATCCCTCGACGTGATCGAGCGCGTCCTGGCCGCCCACCTCAAGCCCGGCGACACGGTCGCCGTGGAGGATCCCGGCTGGGGCAGTCTCCTCGACCTGGTCCCGGCGCTCGGCCTGCGTATCGCCCCGGTGGGCGTGGACGACGAGGGACCGCTCGCCGACGACGTACGCCGGGCCCTGGAGTCGGGCGCCCGAGCCCTGATCGTCACCGACCGGGCCCAGAATCCGACCGGCGCCTCGGTGACCGCCCCCCGCGCGCGTGCCCTCCGCGCGGTCCTCGAGAACCACCCCGACGTCCTCCTCGTCGAGGACGACCACGGCCACGGCATCGTCGACCTCCCCCTGCACCCCCTGGCCGGAGTGACCCGCCACTGGGCCTTCGTCCGCTCGGTGGCCAAGGCCTACGGCCCCGATCTGCGCCTGGCGGTCCTCACCGGCGACGAGGTCACCGTCGACCGCGTCCACGGCCGTCACCGTCTGGGTCCCGGCTGGGTCAGCCGCATCACCCAGCGGGCGGTGGCGCATCTGTGGGCGGACGGTGTGCTCGACACCGCGAAGGTGGCGGCCGCCTACCGCGAGCGCCGTGACCGGCTGATCGGCGCGCTGGCGGAACGCGGGGTCGAGGCCCACGGCCGCAGCGGTCTCAACGTGTGGATCCCGGTCCCGGACGAAACCGGTGCCGTGTCCCGCCTCCTGCACGCGGGCTGGGCGGTGGCCCCGGGCGCCCGCTTCAGGATGGGCGCACCGCAGGGGATCCGGGTGACCGTGGCCACCCTGGAGGCTGCCGAGGTCGCCCCCTTGGCGGACGCGGTGGCTAGGGCGCTGGGGGCGGTGCGGTCTGCGAGTGCGTATCGGTGAGTTGTCTGGTGGGGGTGGGGGGGAGAGGAGCGGCCGGGCCACGGCAGGCCGCCGTCGATCGCTCGCCGACAACCCGGGCCCCACTCGGCGCCTTTGGTGGCCGCGGTTCTTCTGGGAGCGAGGAACGGGCCGGCCGGGCCACGACGGATCCGCCGCCCGCCGACAACCCGGGGCTCCACCCGGCGTTAGTGGCGGCCGTGGTCTCCTGGGCGTGGGGATCGGGCTGGCCGGGCTGCGACGGATCCGTCGCCCGTCGGCCACCGCCCGTCGACAACCCGGGCCTCGCTCGGCGCTTTTGGCGGATGCGGTCGCCTGGGCGCGGGGAGCGGGCCGGCCGCGCCACGACGGATCCGCCGCCCGCCGACAACCCGGGGCTCCACCCGGGCTAGTGGCGGCCGTGGTCTCCTGGGCGTGGGGATCGGGCTGGCCGGGCTGCGTCGGATCCGTCGCCCATCGGCCACCGCCCGTCGACAACCCGGGCCTCGCTCGGCGCTTTTGGCGGATGCGGTCGCCTGGGCGCGGGGAGCGGGCCGGCCGCGCCACGACGGATCCGCCGCCCGCCGCCCGCCACCCGCCGCCCGCTGCCCGCCACCCGCCACCCGTCGGCAAGCCGAGCCTCGCCCCGGCGGGCGCTGTCGCGAGGGCGGTGGGTCCGGGCGCGGCCCGCCGTCGCGTACAGGTGAGTCGCTTGAGTCGCGCATGGGCCCCCGCGGGCCACGCGGCGGACCCGGCACCCCTCGGCAACCCAGGTCCCCGTCCCTCAGGCGCCCCGGCGAACCTGCGTGAGCGCGGCCCCCGCCAGCACCACCACCGCCCCCACCGGCGTGGACCAGTTCAACGACTCCCCGAGCACCACGACCCCCGCCCCCGTGGCGATGACCGGAATGAAGTACGTGACCATCTGCGCGGTCGTCGGCCCCACTTCCGCCACCAGGCCGTACTGAAGGAGCACGGCCAGTCCCGTACCGAGCGCCCCCAGAGCCGCGACGGCAAGCACGGGCAGCAGGTGGAAATGCGTCGGCGCACCGGTGAACAGCGGCGTGACGACCGCAAGTTGCACCGTGGCCAGCAGCAACTGCGCCCCCGTCAGGGATATGTGGGAGTACCCCGTACCGGCCAGGGTCCGGCGCACGTAGATCCACCCGATGGGATAGCTGAGCGAGGCCAGCAGGGCCATCGCCGTCCCCCTGCCGTCCAGACCGCTGAACCCCTGCCACGCGCCGAGGACCGTCAGCACGCCCAGGAACCCGAGACCGAGCCCCGCGACACGCACACGCGTGGGCCGGTCCTCGGACAGGGCGACGAGCGACAGGAGCATCCCCCACAGCGGCGAGGTCGCGTTGCAGATCCCCGCCAGCGTGGACGGGATCGTCAACTCCCCGTAGGCGAAGAGCGAGAACGGCAGCGCGTTCAGCAGGAACCCGGCGACCGCCAGATGTGCCCACGTCCGCACCCCGCGAGGCAGCCGCTGCCGCTTCACGACCATCGCCGCGGCGAGCACCAGCGTGCCGAACGCCAGTCGCCCGAGCGTCACCTGGAAGGGCGCGTACCCCTCGGTGCCCACCTTGATGAGCAGGAAGCTGAACCCCCAGATCAGCGAGAGCACGCCGAAGCGCAGACGCCAGTCGAGGGCAGGGCGGCGGGAGGCGTCAGGCGGGGCTTCGGCGACGGTCGCGGTGGTCATGCCGACCACGATCCCCCACACGATCTCGTAGCACAAGCGAGTATTTCGGCGAAGTATCTCGTAGTATTGCTTACATGTTGAACCTGGAGCGCCTGCGCACCCTCGACGCCCTCGCCCGGCACGGCTCGGTCAGCGGCGCCGCCGAGGGCCTGCACATCACGACCTCGGCCGTCTCGCAGCAGATGTCCAAGCTGGAGCGCGAGGTCGGCCAGCAGCTCCTCGCCAAGAACGGCCGGGGGGTGCGGCTCACCGACGCCGGCCGGCTCCTCGCCGACCACGCGGCCCGCATCCTGTCCCAGGTAGAACTCGCCCAGTCCGACCTGGAGGCCCAACGCGGCCAGGTGGTGGGGGAGTTGCGGCTCACCGCGTTCCCGACGGCGGCGCGCGGACTGTTCCCGGCCGCGATCGCCGGACTGCGCTCGGCGCATCCGGGCCTGCGGATCAGCTCGCGCGAGATGGAGCCGGAAGCCGCGGTCCTCGCCGTGATCCGCGGCGACTACGACCTCGCGGTCGTCCTGGACTGGTACAACAAGCCGCTGCCCATGCCCGAGGGGCTGGTGAAGGCCTCGATCGTCGACGACACCGCCGACGTGGCGATGCCCGCGACCCACCGCCACGCGCACCGCGGCGAGGTCGATCTGGAGGACTTCGCCGACGACGACTGGGTCACCTGGGGCGAGGGCGAGTTCTGCCACGAGTGGCTGATGCACACCCTGCGCTCCAAGGGCGTCGAACCGCGCGTCGCACACCGCGCGGAGGAGCACCCGACCCAACTCGCCCTGGTCGGCGCCGGACTCGGCGTGTGCGTGGCGCCCCGGCTCGGACGCGGACCGGTCCCGAAGAGCGTGCGGACCGTGCCCGTACGGCAGTCGGTCAGCCGGCACATCTATGCCGTGTGGCGCGCGGACGCCGACCGCCGCCCGTCGATCCGGGCGGCGGTGGAGGCGCTGAAGTCGGCGGCGGAGAAGGCCGTGTGAGGCAGGTGCCGAGTGGGGCCGCTCGGTTCAGGCCGGGCCCAGCTTGCGGAAGTCCCAGGAGACGATCTTCTCCGGGGTCAGCCGTATCCACGCGTGCCGTCCGTCGTGCGGCATCTCCTCCAGGCGGAAGTTCTTGCGGGCGAACAGCGTCTCGGGGACGTCCAGTTCGGCGCACAGTTCGCCGGTGCGCGGGGCCTCGCCCACGAAGTCCACGGTCCCGGACAGCTCGACGCCCTGCAACTCGTCGTACTCCTCGCCCGTGTCGACCACGATGGCGACCCGAGGATCGCGCCGCAGGTCCGCCCAGCGCTTGCTGCGCACCACGGAGTACAGCCACATCGAGATGCCGTCCCAGGCGAACCACAGCGTGCTCACGTGCGGAGCACCGTCGGCCGAGACCGTGGCGACCCGGCAGGTGCGCTGGCTCGTCAGGAACTCGTCCAGCTCGCCCGGCGTCATCATGATCTTCCGGCCCCTGCGCTGCGTGACGGTCATACATCCCCCTCTTTCTCTCACGTCGTGTCAGAGGAGAGATCCTCTGACATCACGTCAGAAAAGGATGGGTCGTCTTCCGTCCCCACGCAATGGTGGCTACTGTCACGGCCCTTGGACCGTCGGCGACGAGGGGGAACCGTGCCGTCGTACGAACGACTCAGCGCACTGCTCGATCCCGAGGGCACAGTCCTGCTCACCGTCGAGTGCCAGCAGGGCGTCGTCGGACCGGACAGCGCCCTGCCCGAACTCGCCCGGGCCGCACGGGACTCGGGCGCGCTCGCCAACGTCGCCCGGCTGGTCGCCGCGGCCCACGGGAGCGGGGTCCAGGTGATCCACGCGATCGCCGAACGCCGTCCGGACGGCCGCGGCGCGAACCGCAACGCCCGCCTCTTCGGCGCCGCCGAGCGCCTGCCCGTCCAGCAGCTCACCGGGACCACCGCGGTGCGGGTGGCGGCCCCGATCGAGGTGAGCGAGGAGGACCTCGTAGTACGACGGCTGCACGGCCTGTCGCCGATCCAGGGCACCGAGGTCGACGCGCTGCTGCGCAACCTCGGCTGCCGCACCCTGGTCGTGACCGGCGTCTCCGTCAACGTGGCGGTGCCCAACGCCGTGTTCGACGCGGTGAACCGCGGATACCACACCGTGGTGGTGACGGACGCCGTCGCCGGTGTGCCCTCCGACTACACCCCGGCGATGATCCGTCACACCCTCGCCCTCGTCGCCACCCTCGCGACCACGGACGAGGTGCTGGCCTGTCTCCGGCGCCCCCGCGGTGCCTGACCTCTCATGCGAGGGTGATCGAGTCGCCGCTGACGGTGATCTTCTCCTCGGGCAGCGGCTGGGTCGCGGGCCCCTTCTTCACGCTGCCGTCGGTCACCGAGAACTCGCTCTTGTGGCACGGACAGGTGATGACCCCGTCGGCGATTCCGGTCACCGCGCACCCCTGGTGCGTGCACTTCGACGAGAACGCCTTGAACTGACCCGCCGTGGGCTGGGTGACCACCACGCCCGAGTCCTTGAAGATCTTGCCGCCACCCTCGGGGATGTCCGAGGTCTTGCCGAGCACGCTGCCGGCGGCGGCCCCTTCCGACGACGAGGAGGGTTCGTCCTCCGACCCGCACGCGTTCAGGGTGAGGGCGAGTCCCGCCGCGCCGACCGCCGCCACGACGACCCGGCGACTGGGGGCCGATGCGGGATGAATCGATTCGCTGGCCATGCTGACGTCCCCTTCCACGGATTCTCCGGACTGCCCTGAGGTACGGCCCCGGAGTGCCTGTTGTTCAGACACCCCCCCAGTAACCTGGGGCGATGCTCAAGGAAGCCATCGCGACCCGCTACATCACGCCCCTGCGTGAGGGCGGCTCGCTGCCGGGGCTCGTCGAGGCAGACGACCGCGGGACGTACGTCATCAAGTTCACCGGCGCCGGCCAGGGCCGCAAGACGCTGGTCGCCGAGGTGGTGGTCGGAGAACTCGCCCGCCGGCTCGGCTTGCGGGTGCCGCGGCTCCTGACGCTCGACCTCGACCCGGACCTGGGGCTCGGCGAGCCCGACGAACGGGTGCAGGAGCTCCTCCGGTCCAGCGGCGGCACCAACCTCGGCATGGACTTCCTCTCCGGAGCGCTCGGTTTCGACCCGCTCGCCTTCCCGGTGGACCCCGAGGAGGCGGGCCGGATCGTCTGGTTCGACGCGCTGGTCAACAACGTGGACCGCTCCTGGCGCAACCCCAACCTGCTGTGGTGGCGGCGCGAGGTGTGGCTCATCGACCACGGCGCGACCATGATCTGGCACCACAACTGGCCCGGCGCGGAGAAATCCGCCGCCCGCCCCTACGACGCCTCGGACCACGTCCTCAGGCCCTTCGCGCCCGATGTCGCCGCTGCCGCCGCCGACCTGGCCCCCCGTGTCACCGAGGACCTCCTCGCCGAGGTCACCGCCGAGATCCCGGACGCCTGGCTGGCGGACGAGCCCGGGTTCGACACCCCGGACGAGCTCAGAAGGGCGTACGCCCGGCCCCTGCTCCTGCGGGCCGCCGCGGTTCACGAACGCATCACCGGCATCGAGGGGGACAAGTGAGCGAGCGCCACATCCACATGGCCGGCAGCGTGGTCGAGCGCCACGTGATCAGGGGCGGCCGCAGCAGCGAGCGGGACGTCTTCGAGTACGCCCTGCTGCGGGTCGTCCCCCGGATCGAGCGCGGTGAGTGCATCAACGCCGGCGTGCTCGTGTACTGCCGCGCCAAGGCCTACGTCGGCGTGCGCACCCACCTCGACGAGGACCGGCTGCGGGCGCTCGACCCGGACGCGGACGTGGCCGGTGTCCGGGCCGCGCTGCGGGCCGTCGAGGCGGTCTGCGAGGGCAGTGAGGCCGCCGGGCCGGCCGCGCGGGACGACACCGGACGCCGCTTCCGGTGGCTCGTCGCCCCCCGCTCCACGGTCGTCCAGCCGGGCCCCGTGCACACCGGACTCACCCTGGATCCGGCGGCCGAACCGGAGCGCCTGCTCGACCTGCTGGTGAGGTAATGGATCACACCGGTCACGCGGGACGTTGACACCGCGTGCCAGGGCTTCTAGCGTCACGTCTGCCGAAGGTACTAAGCGGTCGCTCACCGACCCGGTCGGGCCGAACGTTCTCAAGGGCGAGGAGAATCAGCAATGTCCACCACTGAGCAGCGGGTAGCCGTCGTCACCGGTGCCGCGCGCGGCATCGGCGCCGCCACCGCCGTACGACTGGCGGCCGAGGGCCGCGCGGTCGCCGTGATCGATCTCGACGAGGCCGCCTGCAAGGACACCGTGGAGAAGATCACCGCGGCCGGCGGCCGAGCGATCGCGGTCGGCGCGGACGTCTCCGACGAGGCCCAGGTGCAGGCCGCGATCGCGCGCGTGGCCGAGGAGCTCGGCGCGCCGACGATCCTCGTGAACAACGCGGGCGTGCTCCGCGACAACCTGCTGTTCAAGATGAGCGTCTCCGACTGGGACACCGTCTTGAACGTGCACCTCAAGGGCTCGTTCCTGGTGACCAAGGCCGTCCAGAAGCACATGGTGGACGCGGGCTTCGGCCGGATCGTCAACCTCTCGTCGTCCTCCGCGCTCGGCAACCGCGGCCAGGCCAACTACTCCGCCGCCAAGGCCGGACTCCAGGGCTTCACCAAGACCCTCGCCATCGAGCTCGGCAAGTTCGGCATCACCGCCAACGCCGTCGCCCCCGGCTTCATCGCCACCGACATGACCGCCGCGACCGCCGAGCGCGTCGGCATGGGCTTCGAGGAGTTCAAGGCCGCGGCCGCCACCCAGATCCCGGTCGCGCGCGTGGGCGAGCCCGAGGACATCGCCAACGCCATCGCCTTCTTCACGGGCGAGGCGGCCGGATTCGTCTCCGGCCAGGTGCTGTACGTCGCCGGCGGACCGCTCGACTAGGGAAACGGAACCATGACTTCGCAACTCCCCGAGCCTTCGGGCAAGGTCGCGCTCATCACGGGCGCCAGCCGCGGTATCGGCTACGGCGTCGCCGAGGCGCTCGTCGCGCGCGGTGACCGGGTGGTCATCACCGGCCGCACCGAGGACGCGCTCAAGGAGGCCGTCGAGCAGCTCGGCGCCGAGCGCGCCGTCTACGTCGCCGGCAAGGCGCACGACGAGGAGCACCAGGCCGTCGCCGTGCAGCGCGCCATGGACGCCTTCGGCCGCGTCGACTACCTGATCAACAACGCCGGCACCAACCCGGTGTTCGGGCCGATCGCCGACCTCGACCTGAACGTGGCGCGCAAGGTCTTCGAGACCAACGTGATCTCCGCGCTCGGCTTCGCCCAGAAGACCTGGCACGCCTGGCAGAAGGACAACGGCGGCGCGATCGTCAACATCGCCTCCGTCGCGGGCATCGCGCCCTCGCCCTTCATCGCCGCGTACGGCGTCAGCAAGGCCGCGATGATCAACCTCACCCAGCAGCTCGCGCACGAGTTCGCCCCCAGGGTGCGGGTCAACGCGATCGCCCCGGCCGTCGTGAAGACCAAGTTCGCGCAGGCCCTGTACGAGGGCCGGGAGGCGGAGGCCGCCGCGTCCTACCCGCTGGCCCGGCTCGGCGTGCCCTCCGACATCGGCGGTGCCGCCGCCTTCCTCACCTCGGAGCAGTCCGACTGGGTCACCGGTCAGACGCTCGTCGTCGACGGCGGCATCTTCCTCAACGCCGGCGTGGGCTGATCCCCGTCGCCTCGGCACGGGCGCCCGTTGACACCGACGGCGCCCGTGTCGACGCACAAAAGCCTCACAGCGGCATTACAGGGTCATCACCGGTGAGGTGATCAAGCCGCCTGTGGACGAACCGGTTGAGTGTGCGTGGCGCTGCGGTATGTTTTGCCGACTCTCGGCACGGCATTTCGAGGAGCAAGCGCGTGTTCAAGCGGAACCGATACCTGCCGCCTCTCGCGGCGCTCGTGTCCATATCCACGGTGGCCGGATGTGGTGTGTTCTCCTCGGACTCCTCCGACGGCGGGAAGTCGATCATCGTGGGGACCACCAGCGCCCCGGCCACGCTCGACCCCGCGGCCTCCTGGGACAACTCCTGGGAACTGTTCCGCAACGTCTACCAGACGCTCCTCAACTACTCCCCGGGCGCGTCCGACCCCGAACCCGACGCCGCCGAGCGCTGCGAGTTCACCGACGCGTCGAGCACCGTGTACAGCTGCACGCTGCGCGAGGGGCTGAAGTTCTCCAACGGGCACACCCTGGACGCCCATGCCGTCAAGTACTCGTTCGACCGCATCAAGAAGATCAACGTCAACGGCGGTCCCGCGGGCCTGCTGGGCACGCTCTCCCGGGTGCAGGTGAAGGGCGACCGCGAGGTCGTCTTCCGCCTCAGCCAGCCCGACGCCACCTTCCCTCTGGTGCTCACCACTCCGGCCATGTCGATCGTGGACCCCGAGGAGTACTCCTCGAGCGAGATCCGCAAGGACGGGAAGATCAGCGGCTCGGGGCCCTACAGCCTCGACTCCTACCAGGAGGGCGAGAAGGCGGAGCTGGTCCGCAACGACCACTACAAGGGCATAGCGGACCTCAAGAACGACGCCGTCACGATCCGCTACTTCCAGCAGTCGGACGCGATGGTCAAGGCCCTCAAGGACAAGGAGATCTCGGTCGTGTACCGGGGTCTCGGCGCCTCCGACACCGTGGACATCGAGGTCAACCAGCGGAAGGAGGGGCTCCAGCTCGTCGAGAACCCCACCACCGAGATCAGTTACCTGGTGTTCAACCCCAGCGACCCGTGGTCCGCCAAGCCCGCGGTCCGCAAGGCCGTCGCGCAGATCGTCGACCGCCCGGCGCTCGTCCACTACGTCTACAAGGACACCGTCGAGCCGCTGTACTCCATGGTCCCGGCCGGGCTCACCGGCCACACCACGGGCTTCTTCGACGACTTCGGGGACCCCAGCGTGGCCAAGGCCAAGAAGTTCCTCACCGAAGCGGGGATCACCGAACGCGTCCCGCTCACCCTCTGGTACACCAGCGACCGCTACGGCTCGACGACCAAGCCCGCCTTCGAGGAGCTGAAGCGGCAGCTGGAGGCCTCCGGCCTCTTCACGATCACCCTCAAGAGCCGCCCGTGGAAGACCTACGTCGAGGGCTACCAGAAGGGCGAGTACCCGGTGTTCGGGCGCGGCTGGTTCCCCGACTTCCACGACGCCGACAACTTCATCGCGCCCTTCGTGGGCAAGCAGAACGCCCTCGGCACCCCGTACGAGGCCCCCGAGATCACCGGCAAGCTGCTCCCGCAGTCGCGCGCGGAGAGCGACCGTGGGGCCGTCGGCCCGCAGATCGAGGAGGCCCAGCAGGTCTTCGTGGACGACACACGCCTGGTGCCCCTGTGGCAGGGCAAGCAGTACGTGGCCGCGAGCGAGGAGATCGCCGGGCTCGAGCGGGTCATCGACCCGGCGACCATGATGGCGATGTGGGAGCTGTACTGGAAGACGAGCTGGTAGCAGCGATTGTCAGTGGGCAGCTGTAGGTTCTGAAGCCTGCAAGTGACCGCACATCGTGAGGAATTGACGTGACCGACACCGCCATGCTGCCCGAGTCCTGGCGCGGGGTTCTGGGCGACGAGCTGCAGCAGCCCTACTTCAAGGAGCTGACGGAGTTCGTCGAGGACGAGCGGGCGAAGGGTCCCGTCTACCCGCCCCGCGAGGAGGTCTTCGCCGCCCTCGACGCCACGCCGTACGACCGGGTGAAGGTCCTGATCCTCGGCCAGGACCCGTACCACGGCGAGGGCCAGGGACACGGCCTGTGCTTCTCGGTCCGCCCGGGCGTCAAGACCCCGCCCTCCCTCCGGAACATCTACAAGGAGATGAAGGAGGAGCTGGGCCTGGAGATCCCGGACAACGGCTACCTCATGCCGTGGGCCCAGCAGGGCGTCCTGCTGCTCAACGCGGTGCTCACGGTCCGCTCCGGAGAGGCCAACTCGCACAAGGGCAAGGGCTGGGAGAAGTTCACCGACGCGGTGATCCGCGCGGTGGCGGAGCGGCCCGACCCGGCGGTCTTCGTGCTGTGGGGCAACTACGCCCAGAAGAAGCTCCCCCTGATCGACGAGAGCCGGCACGTGGTGGTCAAGGGCGCGCACCCCTCCCCGCTGTCGGCGAAGAAGTTCTTCGGCTCCCGCCCGTTCACGCAGATCAACGAGGCGGTCGCCCGGCAGGGCCACGAGCCCATCGACTGGACGATCCCGAACCTCGGCTGACCCCGCCACCGGGCCGGTGGCGCACCGACCGGCCCGGTCCCGCCTGACCGGGATTGTCAGTGGCGGCGGCTAGCGTCGGGAGGGACAGCGACGACAGCCGACCAGGGCCTGGTGGAGGACGTGTGACGGAGCGACAGGAGCAGACGGCGCCGGATGCCGTGATGACACGGATCGGGCAGGTCGTCATGCTGTGTCACGCGGGAGACCGCGAGGAGGCCCGGCACCGCTTCCTGGAGCTGTGGGCGGAGATCGGCGAGGACGGCGACCCGCTGCACCGCTGCACCCTGGCCCACTACATGGCCGACGCCCAGGACGACCCCTGCGACGAACTCGCGTGGGACCTCAGGGCGCTGACGGCAGCCGAGGAGCTCACCTGCGACCGGCCGGCCCGGCACGAGAGCGCGATCGCCGTGCGCGCCCTGTATCCCTCGCTGCACCTCAACCTGGCCGCCGACTATGTGCGGCTCGCCCGCGCGGACGCCGCCCGCACCCATCTGCGCCGGGCCCGCAGGGCGGCGGACGCCCTGGGCGAGGACAGCTACAGCGACGGGGTGCGGGCGGCGATCAGCAGACTGGAGCTGCGCCTGGGCGAAGGCGGCTCCGCCGGCGAGGGCAGGTGGGGGCCGCCGAGGCAGCGGCCCTGAGGCCCGGGGGCCTCACCGCCCGTAGGTCTGGTCGCAGATGACCGACTCCGGGCTGCCCTCCTGCCAGCGGCCGTACTTCCGGCCCATCGCGCACACGTCCTGCGGCCCCTTCGGGACTGACTTGGGCACGGATCTGGCCACGTCCGGGATCTCGACGGGCGGCCGCCGGTGGTGGGGTGCGTCCGGGCGCCACGGCTCCGGATGTGCCCGGCGTGCGGGGCGCTCCGGGTGAGACGGATGCGCGTGTGTCGGCTGTCGGCCGTGCGGATGCGCGGGGGCCCACCCGGCCCCCGGAGCCTTGTCGCGGGACGTGGTCCCGTCCGGCTTCGAGGAGGGGGACGGGTCGATCATGGACAGCGCCTCCTGGGCCGGCGCCTGCACGATCTGCGGCTCCGCCTGACCGTCCGGACGGGCGTCCCCCGGCCCCGGGAGCTGCGACGGTGCCGTCGTCGGCGGCGGCCCGGACACGGGTGGACGCTGGACCGTCACACAGCCGGTGAGGGCCGAGACAGCCACGGTGACCAGGAGCGTTGCGGTAGTCGTGGTTCGATGCACCCGCGTCACTCTGCTGGGTCGGGCGACCTCGGCGACAGCGGACGAGCGGAGGTTGCCCCGCACGGGTGATCTCCGCCCCCGTACGGCGTGCTCGGGTCTCCCGGTGCTGACGTCAGTCGCCGGTGGCGCCGTCGAGGCGCTCGCGGAGCAGGTCGGCGTGGCCGTTGTGGCGGGCGTACTCCTCGATCATGTGGGTGTAGAGCCAGCGCAGGTTGTACCGCTCGCCGGTCCGGCGGTGCTTGCCCACGGTGATGTCGTCCAGGCCGAACCGGGCCGCGTTCTCCCGGCTCCTGTCGATCTCGGCCTGCCAGGTGGCGTACGCCTCCGCCCAGGTGTCGGCCCCGGTGAGACGGAACTCGCCGTCCGGGTCGGCCTCGCTGTAGTAGATCGGTCCGGCGTCCTCGTCGGCCAGGACCCGGCGGAACCAGCTGCGCTCCACCTCCGCCATGTGCCGTACCAGACCCATCAGGGAGAGCGTGGACGGCTCCACCGAGGCGGTCCGGAGCTGGGCGTCGGTCAGGCCCTCGCACTTCCAGGCGAGGGTCTGCCGGTGGTAGTCGAGCCAGCCCTCCAGCATGCTGCGTTCGTCGGCGGTGGTCGCGGGTTCGGCGCGCTGAGTCGTCATGCTTGTATCCTCACCCGCCTCACCCCTCACCACCAGCGATTTCCCGGCCGTCGGCCGGGGCCCGCGGCGGTCGCCGTATGCTTCCGGCAGCGCCCTGGCCCGACGACATGGAGGAGTCCACGTGAAGGTCGGCTGCATCGGACTCGGTGACATCGCGCAGAAGGCGTATCTGCCGGTGCTCGGCAGTCGGCCCGGCATCGAACTGCACGTACAGACGCGGACCCCGGCGACGCTGGTCCGGGTCGCCGACGGGCTCCACCTGCCCGAGGGACAACGGCACCGGGACCTCGACTCGCTGCTCGCCCAGGGCCTCGACGCCGCCTTCGTGCACGCGCCGACGGCCGTGCACCCCGAGATCGTCGCGCGGTTGCTGGAAGCGGGCGTACCGACGTACGTCGACAAGCCGCTCGCCTACGAACTGGCCGATTCCGAACGGCTGGTGGCGCTCGCCGAGCAGCGGAACGTGACTCTGGCCGTCGGCTTCAACCGGCGGTTCGCCCCCGGGTACACGCAGTGCGCCGAGCATCCGCGCGAGCTGATCCTCATGCAGAAGAACCGGATCGGGCTCCCGGAGGAGCCGCGCGCGATGATCCTCGACGACTTCATCCACGTCGTCGACACCCTGCGGTTCCTGGTGCCGGGGCCGGTCGACGACGTGACGGTACGCGCGCGCGTGGAGGACGGACTGCTGCACCACGTCGTGCTCCAGCTCGCCGGGGACGGCTTCACCGCGCTCGGGGTGATGAACCGGCTCAGCGGTTCGGCCGAGGAGATCCTGGAGGTGTCCGGGCAGGACACCAAGCGGCAGGTGCTCAACCTGGCCGACGTGATCGACCACAAGGGCCAGCCCACCATCAGGCGGCGCGGCGACTGGGTGCCGGTGGCCCGGCAGCGCGGCATCGAGCAGGCGGTGCTCGCCTTCCTCGACGCCGTCCGCGCGGGCAAGGTGCTCAGCGCCCGGGACGCGCTGGCGACCCATGAGCTGTGCGAGCGGGTGGTACGAGCGGTTCAGGAGCGGGCCGCCTGAACCGCCGGCCCAGCTCGGTGGCGCACCACACGGCGAGGACGAGCAGGGCCGCGTGCACCGGCCAGTCGCCGAAGCGCACGTACGGCGTCGTCCCGGTCGCCAGCGGAACGTCGTACACGCGGGAGGCGCTGGCGTCGGTGCCGACCCACTGCCCGACGCGCCCGCCGCTCGCGTCGTAGACGGCTGAGACACCGGTCAGGGTCGAGTGCACCATCGGGCGGCCCGACTCGGCGGCGCGCAGGGCGGCGAGCGAGGCGTGCTGCTCGGGGGCCCAGCTGTTCTGGAAGGACGAGGTCGACGACTGAGCGATCAGCAACTGGGCGCCGTCCTCGGCGAGATGCCGGCTCATGTCGGGGAACGCCGACTCGAAGCACACCATCGGACCCACCTTCAGCCCGTGCCCGACGTCCATCACGACCTGTTCGGAGCCGTTCCTGCGGTTCTCGGCCGCCGCCTTGCCGACCGAGGTGACCCAGCCGAGCAGTGAGCGGGCCGGGATGTACTCGCCGAAGGGGACCAGGCGCATCTTGTCGTAGCGGTCGCCGGTGAGCCCGCCGGGGCCCACGAGGACCGAACTCTTGTAGATGCCGGGCTTGTCGGAGCGGCGGGCGTCGACGTTGACGAGGAGGTCTGCGCCGGTCTCCTCGGAGAGTGCCGCGAGCCGCTTCGCCAGGTCGGGCCGGTCCCCGAGGTCGAAGCCGACACTGCTCTCGCCCCAGACGATCAGGTCCACGTCCTGCCCGGCGAGATCGCGGGTGAGCTGCTCCTCGCGGGCGAAGCGCCGGTCGGGGCCGTCGATGACACCGGGCTGGACGACCGCGATCCGCGTGCTGTTCCGGGTGTCGGGACGCGGGGCCCACATCCAGGCCGCCGAGGTCACGGCGGCGGTGGCGACGAGGCCCGCCACCGCGGGGACCCGGGACTCACGGACCGTCACCAGCACGGCGACCGCCACGTTGACGGCCACGATCAGGAAGCTGATCAGCCACACCCCGCCGACCGAGGCCAGCCGCAACGCCGGCGCCACCTCCCACTGGCTGGCGCCGAGCACGCCCCAGGGGCCGCCGAGCCCCTGCCAGGAGCGGACGAGTTCGATGCCGAGCCAGCCCGACGGCAGCACGGCCAGGGCGGCCGCGATCCGGCCGTGCGAGGGAGTCCGGGAAGATCCGGCCGCTCCGAGGAAGTGCCGTACCAGAGCGCCCCAGGGCGCCCACAGCGCGCCGAGCAGGGCGCCGATGACGAAGATGAACACGCTCAGGCTCGGCAGCAGCCAGTGGTGCATCCCCACCATGAAGCCGAAACCGCCGGCCCAGCCGTCGTACGCCGCCCGTTTCGCCGTCGGGGCCGAGCGGATCAGCGCGATCCACGGGACGAGGGCGACGTAGGCGAACCACCACAGGGACGGGGCCGGGAACGCGAGGACGGGGAGGGCGCCTGCCAGCACCGCGACGGTCGAGCGCCGCCAGGGGGAGGCAAGCCAGTGGCCGAACGTGTTCATACGGCGCCTCCTACCCCGTGTGGGTCTCCAGTGTGCGTGTGGTTGACCACCCGGGGGTGTCGGCTCAGTTGATCACAGGTGCGGGCCGGGGGTGGGGCGGACGACGCCACTTCTCCCGCACGACGACCTCGCTGAGCCGCCAGCCGTCGTCCGTGCGCAGCAGGGCGAAGGCGTAGCGGCCTCCGCAGACGAAGTCGGGGGTGGTGGAGGGGGTGTCGGCGGCGAGGCGCATGGGGTTGATGTAGTCGGCCTGGACGCGGGCCGTGTCGCCGGTGTCCTGGTCCAGGGTGCCGAACCGGACGCGGCGGTTGACGATCAGGTGCTGCCGCATCGAGAACAACGTCAGGCTCTCCGCGAGCCATGCGGCGACCTGTCGCGCGTCCCCCTCGACCCCGCCCGCCGAGCGGTAGTCGGCCCGCCCGTCGCAGGTGAACAGTCCTCGGTACGCCTCCCAGTCGCCGTCGTCCACGGCCACGGCGTAGTCGGTGACGAGTGCGTCCACGGCCAGCCGGTCCATCACGGTCGCGAGCTCCACACGCTGCGTCATCGGCTCAGTGTTGGGCATGCGGCGGGCCGAGCCAAGGGGCGTGCGGTGACATTCGGAGGGCGGGGCGGGGGACGGCCGGGGTGGTCGGCGAGGGCTGCCGCTGGACGTGGAGGGCCGTCGCGGGCGGTCAGCCGTCGGCGAGGACGTCGAGCGGCCAGGCCGCCGAGTGGGGGCCGAACCTGTTCACGGCCGCGAGGGCGACCAGGCGGGCGTCGCGTTCCTCGGCCTCGGGGCCGTCCGGCACGTGGTAGTCGTGGCCGGCCCGCGCGGAACTGGCCTGCACGGCCGTGGCGGCCGGGACCCGTCTGCGGACGTACCGGTCCAGCGCGTCGGGCACCTCGTCCGGTGCGGTGCCGGTGAGGCAGTCGCCGAGGACGGCCGCGTCCATGATGGCCTGGGCCGCGCCCTGGGCCTGGAAGGGCACCATCGCGTGGGCGCTGTCCCCGAGCAGGGTGACCCGGCCGACGTTCCAGCGGGGGAGCGGGGCGCGCGTGTAGATGCCGTAGCGGAAGACCTGGCCCGCGCGGTCGAGGACGGTCGTCACACGGGGGTCCCAGCCGGTGAACGCGCGTGACGGCTCGCCGGGTTCCGCCCGCGCGGTCCACGACTCCTGGGCCGCCCGGTCCGTCACGAACACGGCGACGAAGTTGAGGAGTTCACCGCCACGCAGCCAGTAGTGGACGATGTGGCGGCCCGGGCCGAGCCAGGCGGCGTACTCCGGCAGGTCCAGGTCGGCGACCTCGGCGGCGGGCAGCAGGGCCCGGTAGGCGGCGGTGTGCGAGAACACCGCCTCGTCCGCGCCGAAGAGCCACTGGCGGGCGGCGGAGCGGATGCCGTCGGCGGCCACGACGAGGTCGGCGTCCAGGTGTTCACCGCTCGCCGTGGCCACGCGGGCTCCCTTGTCGTCCTGGTCGATGCCCACGACGGTGGTGGCCAGGCGCAGCGATCCGGGCGGCACGGCGGCGAGCAGGGCTCGTTGGAGATCGGCCCGGTGGAGCTGGAGGTACGGTGCCCCGAACTCCTCCTCGGCGTCCCGGCCGATGACGTAGCGACAGATCTCGGAACCGTCGGACCAGGTGCGGAAGCTCACGTGGGACGGGCGCGTGGAGTGCTTCGCCACGGCGTTGAGGAGGTCCAGCCGGCGCAGTACGCGGGTGGCGTTGGGGGCGAGCTGGATGCCCGCGCCGATCTCGGTGAGCCGCCGCGACTGCTCGACTAGGGTCACGTCATGGCCGGCCCGGCACAGGCTCAGCGTCGCGGTCAGACCGCCGATGCCCGCGCCCACGACGATCGCTCTCATGGCATGACCTCACCTTCGCGGGACGTGCCGTCTCTTCTGGGTCAGGCCGCCTCGATGACGTCACTGCGGATCGCGGCCGCCCATTCGACCACCAACAGCTCGTACTCCGCGCGCTCCTGTGACGACAGCGTGCCGCCTGCGCGCATCCAGAGCGCCCGGATCTGCTCGTTCACCTCGGCAGCGGAACGCACGGAACCAGGGGTCACGGAATCGGGGGACATGCGCACAAGCCTAGGCGCAAGCACTGACAGTGCGCTACCGGACGGCTACGCACAACGTATGTGATTGGTCACGGGTTTCGGGGCGGGCGCCCTGTGAGCAGCAGGGGCCGGGCGCCGGATGACGCACACCGCCCTGCCCACGTCCAGGAGGTCCTCGGTCGGCGGGCCCCGGTTCGGTGCCGCGCCCGGCGAGTCCAGGACCGCGGGTGCGTCAGCCCGCCGACTCCGCCGCGTGGGGGCTCAGGACGCCCATCGTGACCAGGGCGATGATGACGATGCCGAGGGCGATGCGGTACCAGACGAAGGGCATGAAGCTCTTGGTCGAGATGAACTTCATGAACCAGGCGATGACCGCGTAACCGACGACGAAGGCGATCACCGTCGCGAAGATCGTGGGGCCCCAGGAGACGTGGTCGCTCTCCAGCGCGTCCTTCAACTCGAAGAGACCGGAGGCCAGTACGGCCGGGATGGCGAGGAGGAAGGAGTAGCGGGCCGCGGACTCGCGCCGGTAGCCCATGAAGAGGCCGCCGCTGATGGTGGCGCCGGAGCGGGAGACGCCGGGGACGAGGGCCATGGACTGGCACAGGCCGAAGATCAGGCCGTCCTTGACGCCGAGGTCCTCAAGTCCCTTGCGCTGCTTGGGCGCGCGATGCCGCCCCCCGCTCTCGTCGCGGGCCGCCAGCCGGTCGGCGACGCCGATGACGACGCCGACGACGATCAGCATCGTGGCGGTGATGCGCAGATCGCGGAACGGCCCCTCGATCTGGTCCTTGAACAGCAGTCCCAGCACGCCGATGGGGATGGACCCGACGATCACCAGCCAGCCCATCTGGGCGTCGTGGTCGGCGCGCAGCTCCTTCTTGACGAGGGAACGGCTCCACGTCGAGATGATCCGCCCGATGTCCTTGCGGAAGTAGATCAGCACGGCGGCCTCGGTGCCGATCTGGGTGATCGCGGTGAAGGCCGCCCCTGGGTCCTTCCAGCCCGAGAAGGCCGCGGTCAGACGCAGATGCGCGCTGGAGGAGACGGGAAGGAACTCGGTCAGCCCCTGGACGAGTCCGAGGATGAGTGATTCGAACCAAGACATGAAGTTACGGCGTCCAAGTGCTGGTCGTGTGACGGGAGTCGGGCGCGCCGCATCACCGGGCGCGGTGATCGGGGTGCGAGGGCAGCGTAGCGCCCCGCGGTGACAGCCTGGCCACAGGGGCGCTCAGGCGGCTGTCGGTCCGGTCACCGTCCAGCCGTCGGCCTGGGGGTGAGCTGTCAGGTCCTCGTGGCGGACCGTGTCCCCACAGGCGGAGCAGGTGACCACGGGCAGAAGTTCGTTGCCGCAGATGTGCTCGACGACCATGGGCCGGTCGTCGTCCTTGCGCAGGTGCCGGTCGCCCCACGCCATGAGCGTCAGCAGCAGCGGCTCCAGTTCGAGCCCCGCCTCGGTGGGCCGGTACTCGAAGCGCTGGGGCCGCTCGCTGTAGACGCGCTTGGTCAGGATCCCGGCGTCGACGAGCCGGCGCAGCCGGGTGGCCAGGACGTCGCGCGGGGCGCCGATGTTGCGCACGAGCTGGTCGAAGCGGCCGTTGCCCATGCAGGCCTCCCGCAGTACGAGCAGGGAGTACTTCTCGCCGACGAGCGCCAGGGCGTCGGCGATGGAGCAGGGGCGTGGATCTCCGGTGGCGGCCATGAGGCCCAGTCTAGGGGAGGGTTTGTTTCTCCAACTCAAGGGTTTGATTTTCCAACCCGCAGGGCTATGGTGAGTTTGGATTCCCTACTCACCAGTAGTAGCCCTCATTGATGGAGGCCCGCACCATGCGTGACGCAGTCATCGTCGAAGCCGTACGCACCCCCGTGGGCAAGGGCAAGCCGAACGGCTCCCTCGCGCACGTGCACCCCGTCGAACTCCTCGCCCACACTCTGCGCACCCTCGTGGAGCGCTCCGGCGTCGACCCGGCGCTCATCGACGACGTCATCGGCGGCACCGTCGACCAGGTCGGCGAGCAGGCCATGAACACCACCCGCTACGCGGCCCTGTCGGCCGGGTTCCCGGAGACGGTCCCGGCGACCACCGTGGACCGCCAGTGCGGTTCCTCACAGCAGGCCGTGCACTTCGCCGCGCAGGGGGTGATCGCGGGCGCCTACGACATCGTCGTGGCCTGCGGGGTGGAGTCGATGAGCCGGGTGCCGATGTGGTCGAACGTCCCCGAGGGCAAGGACCCCTTCGGCCCCGGGATCGCCGCACGCTACGAGGAGGGCCTCGTCCCGCAGGGCATCAGCGCCGAGCTCATCGCCGCGAAGTGGTCCATCACGCGCGAGCAGATGGACGCGTTCGCCGTCTCCTCGCACCAGAAGGCCGCGGCGGCCTGGGAGAAGGGGCTCTTCGACGCCGAGGTCGCGCCCCTGGAGGGCGTCTCGCGCGACGAGTGCGTACGCCCGGGCACCACCCCCGAGATCCTCGCCGGCCTCAAGCCCGCCTACCACGACCCGCACTTCGCGGAGCGTTTCCCGCAGATCGAGTGGAACGTGACGGCGGGCAACGCCAGCCCGATCAACGACGGCGCCTCGGCCGTCCTGATCACGTCGAGCGAGACCGCCGAACGCCTGGGCCTGCGCCCCCTGGCCCGCCTGCACAGCTTCGCCGTCACCGGCTCCGATCCCGTCCTCATGCTCACCGGAGTCGTCCCGGCCACGGAGCGGGTCCTGCGCCGGGCCGGTCTCACCCTCGACGACATCGACCTGTTCGAGGTCAACGAGGCGTTCTCCAGCGTGGTCCTGGCCTGGCAGCAGGAGACGGGCGCGGACCTCGCCAAGGTCAACGTCCACGGGGGCGCGATCGCGATCGGACACCCCCTGGGCGCGAGCGGCACCCGTCTGACGACGACGCTGGTGCACGCGATGCGGGAACGCGGGGCCCGTTACGCCCTCCAGACCATGTGCGAGGCGGGTGGACTGGCCAACGCGATGATCCTGGAAAGGGTGTGAGGAGGGCCTTTTGCGGAGCGCGGCCGACCCGCCGGATCAGAGGCTCAACGGCGGCGCAGCTGATGCCGCTTGCGCCATGCCACGATCGCCCCCGCCAGGCCCGGCAGGGCGATCGCGGCCATGGCGATCAGGAACGCCGGCGAGGTGGGCGCTGAGGCCCGCGCCCCGGCGACCACGTACGCGGCGGTGTTCGGTATCGACCCGAGCGCCGTCGCGGTGAGGAAAGGGACGTATCCCATGCGGGAGACGGCGGCGCAGTAGTTCGCCGCGGCGAACGGCACCCCGGGAAACAGCCGGGCCGCCAGCATCGAGCGGAAGCCGTGCCGGCTCAACTGCCCGTCCGCCGCCTTCAGCCACCGCCCCCGCAGCAACGGCCGCAGCGCGTCCTGCCCGAGCACCCGGCCCAGACCGAAGGCGATACCCGCCCCGAGCACCGTGCCCGCGAGCGCCGAGGCGAGCCCGAGCTGCGACCCGAAGAGCGCGCCCGCGGCGAGATTGAGCAGCGGCCGTGGCACGAACGCCACCGTGCACAGCCCGTACGCGACCCCGAACACGACCGCGGCCGCGACCCCGCCGAGCTGGGGCGGCCAGCCGTCCGACAGCAGTCTCTGCGGCTCGAAGAGCAGGACCGTGGACGCGGCGCCCGCGAGCAGGGCGACCAGCAGGGAGAGCCGGAACCAGGGAGACAGCAGCACTCTGGAGCAGCGGGCGGTGAGACGCACCGGAGCGGGGACGGGGAGAGCGAGCTCCGTGGCGATGGCCGGGGGAGTGGCCGTGGCGGTGCCCCCAGAGCGGGTGGTGGCATCGAGCATCCTGTGACGGTAACCGACACGGAGGCGTGATCGCCGTACGGGTGCCGTCGGTTGTACGGGCGGACGACGACCGGGAGACGCAAAAAACCGTTCGACGTGGGACGACGCGTCGGACATGATCTGCGTCATGTTCCGGTACGCCTTCGCTCTCGCAGCATCCGCAGTCGCGGATGCGCCGAAGGCTGCCGTTCCCGTGTTCCTGGCCGCCGCAGACGGCGCCCGAAGCTGACCCTTCCCGGATCGTCCGGCGGACCCCGCAGGGGGAGGGTCGGCGAGTCCTCGGGGTCCCCGTTCTTCCGCGAACACGAAGAGACTTCGAGGTACAGCCATGTCCAAAACCGCTTACGTGCGGACCAAGCCGCACCTGAACATCGGCACGATGGGCCACGTCGACCACGGCAAGACCACCCTGACCGCCGCCATCACCAAGGTCCTCGCCGAGCGCGGCAGCGGCACGTTCGTGCCGTTCGACCGCATCGACCGCGCCCCGGAGGAGGCCGCGCGCGGGATCACCATCAACATCGCGCACGTCGAGTACGAGACCGACACCCGGCACTACGCGCACGTGGACATGCCGGGCCACGCCGACTACGTCAAGAACATGGTCACCGGGGCCGCGCAGCTCGACGGGGCGATCCTCGTCGTCTCCGCGCTCGACGGGATCATGCCGCAGACCGCCGAACACGTGCTGCTCGCGCGGCAGGTGGGCGTCGACCACGTGGTGGTCGCCCTCAACAAGGCGGACGCGGCCGACGACGAACTGGTCGAGCTCGTCGAACTGGAGGTGCGTGAGCTGCTCTCCGCGCACGGCTACGGCGGCGACGCCGTGCCCGTCGTACGGGTCTCGGGGCTCAAGGCACTGGAGGGGGACCCGCGTTGGACGGCGTCGATCGAGGCTCTGCTCGACGCGGTGGACACGTACGTGCCCATCCCCGAGCGGTATCTGGACGCGCCGTTCCTGATGCCCGTCGAGAACGTGCTGACCATCACCGGCCGGGGGACCGTGGTGACCGGCGCGGTCGAGCGGGGCACCGTGCGGGTCGGTGACCGGGTCGAGGTGCTCGGGGCCGCCGTGGAGACGGTGGTGACCGGGGTCGAGACCTTCGGCAAGCCGATGGAGGAGGCGCAGGCCGGGGACAACGTGGCCTTGCTGCTGCGGGGCGTTCCCCGGGACGCGGTCCGGCGCGGGCATGTCGTGGCCGCGCCCGGCAGTGTGGTGCCCAGTCGGCGCTTCACCGCGCAGGTGTACGTGCTGTCTGCCCGGGAGGGCGGGCGTACGACACCGGTCTCCACCGGGTACCGGCCGCAGTTCTACATCCGTACGGCGGACGTCGTGGGGGACGTCGACCTCGGTGAGGTCGCTGTCGCGCGGCCGGGGGACCGGGTGGTCATGACCGTGGAGTTGGGTCGGGACGTGCCCTTGGAAGCGGGGCTCGGGTTCGCCATCCGCGAGGGTGGGAGGACCGTGGGGGCGGGCACCGTGACGGCCGTCGTGTGAGGCTGGTTGCGGTTGAGCGGGGGACTGCGGGCCCGGTCATGGCTGGTCGCGCAGTTCCCCGCGCCCCTGAGTCGGCACACTGGACGTGTGAATGACTCGATACCCGTCGCCAAGGCCACCGACTTCGGCTTCGCCAAGCTCATGCCCGACGTCGACCGGGAGCGGGCCTGGTTGCTGACCGTGGACGGGGCTCCGCAGTCCTACGTCGATCTGGACGAGCCGACGCATCTGGAGTTCGAGTACGCGCGGCGGCTCGGGCACGTCCTGGACGGCGTCGGGGAGCCGGGGCGGGCCCTGGACGTCGTACACCTCGGCGGGGGTGCTCTGACGTTGCCGCGGTATCTGGCGGCCACCCGGCCGGGGTCGCGGCAGGACGTCGTCGAGTTCGACCGGGGGCTGCTGGAGCTGGTCGCCGAACATCTGCCGCTTCCGGACGGGTCGGGTATCGCGCTGCACGCGGCCGACGCACGGGCGTGGCTGGAAAGCGCCCCGGCGGACTGTGCCGATGTGCTGGTCGCCGACGTCTTCGGGGGATCGCGCGTCCCGGCGCACCTGACGTCCCTGGAGTACGCCCGCGAGGCCGCGCGGGTGCTCCGGAGCGACGGCGTCTATCTCGCGAACCTCGCCGACGCGGCGCCCTTCACCTTCTTGCGGTCCCAACTCGCGAACTTCGCCGAGGTGTTCGAGGAGCTCGTGCTGATCGCCGAGCCGGGGGTGCTGCGCGGGCGGCGGTTCGGGAACGCGCTGCTCGTCGCCGCGCGTCTGCCGCTGGACACGGCCGCCCTGGCCCGGCGTACGGCGGCCGACGCCTTTCCCGCCCGGGTCGAACACGGCGCGGGGGTGCGGAAGTTCATCGGCGCGGCCCGGCCGGTCAGGGACGAGGAGGCCGTGGCGTCACCCGAGCCCCCCGACGGGGCGTTCGGAATCGGCTGACTCGGTCGCGGCCTGTGCGACCTGCTTGGTGCTCCGGCGCAGGTCGCGGACGTCCGGTACGCACAGGACCGCCGCCGTGACCGCCGCGATCAGGCCCGAGCAGCCCCACAGGGCCGCGGAGCGTCCGAACGCCGACTCCGCCGGGCCCGCCAGCGCGGCCGCGAGCGGCATGAGGGCGACCGAGCCGAACCAGTCGTAGGCCGAGACCCGGGAGAGCTTGTCCTCCGGTATCTCCTGGTGCAGGGCGGTCATCCAGGAGACCCCGAACACCTCGACGGTCGCGCCGGCCACGAACATCGCCGCGCACAGGAGGGGCACCGAGACCGGTACGGCCAGCGCCGCGGACGGCAGCGCCAGCGGGAACACGCAGAGGATGCCCACGAACAGCAGCCGGTGCGGCTTCCACCGGGTCATGAGGAGGGCGCCGACGACCGTGCCGGCGCCGAAGAAGCCGAGGGCCACGCCCCAGGGGCCCGCGCCGCCCAGGTGGTCACGGGCGACGAGCGGGCCGTAGACGGCGTCGGCGGCGCCCAGGACCGCGTTGGCCACGGAGAACTGCACGACGATGCCCCACAGCCACGGTCTGCTCGCGACCTCGCGCCAGCCGTCGCGGAGGTCGGCGAGCAGGCCGGCGCCCGGTTCGCGGGCCGGGATGTGACCGACGTCCAGGAAGCAGCGCAGCGAACCGGCGACCGCGAACGCGGCGGCGTCGGCCGCCAGCACCCAGCCGGGGCCCACGGCGGCGACCATCGCACCGCCGAGCGCGGCACCGCCCAGCGCCGCCCCCTGCATCGCCATCCGGAACACCGCGAAGGCCCGGCCGGCCTGCTCGCCGCTCACCGAGGACAGCAGCATGCCCTCGGCCGCCGGGCTGAAGAACGCGTGGCCCGTGCCGCCGAGCGCGGTGAGCAGCATCATCTGCCACAACTGCGGCTCGCCGGTCAGCACGAGGACGGCGAACGCGCCCTGGGAGAGACAGTTGAGGGTGTTGGCCGCGACCATCACGCGGTGCCGGGGAAGGCGGTCCGCCACGGCGCCGCCGATCAGCAGGAACACCACCAGCGGGAGGGTGCGCGCGGCGGCCACCAGGCCCACGTCGCCGCTGTCGCCGCCCGCCTCCAGCACGGCGAACGCGGCGGCGATCAGGGCGCCGTTGCTGCCGAGGTTGGTCACGAACGCGGCGCCGGTCAGCAGGCCGTAGTTGCGGCTCGCCCAAGCGGGTCTGCGGGCGCGGGAGGAGGTGGCGGAGGGGGTCACCGGCCGACTATCGCCGTCGAGGTGGCGCCTTGCCAAACCGTTTGCAGGCCAGATCGGGAGTGTGGCCGCCGGTTCCGGCCGTGTCCGCGTCGGTGTGGGGTTCTGAGGCGGCCTCTGCGTCGGAGTCTGCTCGGTGTCTGCGGCAAGGAGACGGCGGTCACTGGTGCCGGGCCTGGTCAGGGGCATCTACTCGTGGGTAACATCCCGGGCATGAGCGCAGACCAGATGTCCGTCGGCGAGATGCTCGCCGCCACCGTGCCCATGGTGCGGACCCTGAACCTCGAGTTCGTGGAGACCGGCCCGGAGAAGGTCGTGCTCGCCCTGCCCGACCAGGGGGAGTTCCACAACCACGTGGGCGGACCGCACGCCGGAGCGATGTTCACGCTCGGCGAGTCGGCCAGCGGGGCGGTCGTCCTGGCCGCGTTCGGCGACCAGCTCGCGCGGGCGGTACCGCTCGCCGTCAGCGCGGAGATCGCCTACCGCAAGCTCGCGATGGGCCCGGTGACCGCCACGGCGACCCTGGGCCGCCCGGCCTCCGAGGTCGTCGCCGAACTCGACGCCGGGGAGCGCCCGGAGTTCCCGGTCACGATCGAGATCCGCCGCGGGGACGGGGCGGTCACGGGCGAGATGACGGTGGTGTGGACACTGCGGCCGAACGGCTGAGTCCGGAGCAGGACGGCTGAGTCCGGGGGCGGGAGAGGCCGCACACCGATCTCCGGCAATCGGGCGGTCGGTCTCCGGCCCTCAGGCCGCCACCCGCGTCCCGCTGCGGCCCCCTCGCCCTCCTGCGATCCCCTCGCCGCTCTCCAGTTCCGTCACGAACCCCTTGAGCCAGTCGGTGAACTCCGGGCCCAGGTCGGGGCGGGCGCAGGCCAGGCGGACCACGGTGCGCAGGTAGTCCGCCTTGTCGCCGGTGTCGTAGCGGAGGCCGTCGAAGACGACGCCGTGGACCGTGCCGTCGCTCGCGAGGGTCTGGAGGGCGTCGGTGAGCTGGATCTCGCCGCCGCGGCCCGGCGGGGTCCGGTCGAGGACGTCGAAGACGGCGGGGTCGAGGACGTAGCGGCCGATGACCGCGTAGGCGCTCGGCGCGTTCTCGGGGGAGGGCTTCTCGACCAGACCGGTCACGCGGACAAGGCCCTCGTCCGCTGTCGGTTCCACCGCCGCGCAGCCGTAGAGGTGGATCTGCTCGCGCGGTACCTCCATGAGGGCGACCACGCTTCCGGCGTACCGGTCGCGGACGTCGAGCATCGTGCTGAGCAGGGTCTCGCGCGGGTCGATCAGGTCGTCGCCGAGGAGGACGGCGAACGGCTGGTCGCCGACGTGGCGGCGGGCGCAGAGCACCGCGTGGCCGAGGCCGAGCGGCTCGCCCTGGCGGATGTGGTGGATGTCGGCGAGGCGGGCCGGGTCGCGCACGGCGTCGAGCCGTACCGCGTCGCCCTTGGCCGCGAGGGCCTGTTCCAGCTCGAAGGCGTGGTCGAAGTGGTCCTCGATGGCCCGCTTGTGGCGGCCGGTGACCATCAGGACGTCGTGGAGCCCGGCCGCGGCGGCCTCCTCGACGACGTACTGGATGGCGGGCTTGTCGACGATCGGGAGCATCTCCTTCGGCGTCGCCTTGGTCGCCGGCAGGAACCGGGTGCCGAGCCCGGCGGCCGGGACGACCGCCTTG
The DNA here is from genome assembly GCF_040612795.1 of Streptomyces sp. NPDC006335. Lineage (NCBI taxonomy): Bacteria > Bacillati > Actinomycetota > Actinomycetes > Kitasatosporales > Streptomycetaceae > Streptomyces > Streptomyces sp. NPDC006335. Next base: position 161,325 of record NZ_JBEXQX010000015.1, on the reverse strand, counting down.
CGGACGGTGCCGGGGGCGGGGACGGTGGTGTCGGTCGCGTGGGGGACGATCATGCGGGACATGCTGCGTCACGCGGATGAGAGCACACCGGGAGAAGCCTGGGGGCCCGCTGTGGACCCGGCGGGGCGCGGGCGATTTCGTGTGCCAAGCATCCGGCTGCCGGGGACAACTCGGTGCCCGCGTCCCGCCTATTTCGAATACGGGTGCGGATACCGGCGGTAACTTTTCTGAACTCGCCTCTTTTTGAACATGGGTCACTCCACCTTCTTGTTTGCTGTACATCAATTGTGCGAAGGTGAGCGCCCCGCCGACGGCCGGGTCACATCTGACGCGGCATAGGTATGCACCAATCAGGCGCCTGCTTTCCGAGGACCGCATATTCCATGCGGTTCTGCGGCTTGGAAGGAATTGGTCCCGTGCAATCCGCTTACCCCCCACGACCCCCTTACGCGCCACGTCCCGGATCGAGTCCGGCGGAGTCCGACCGCAATCTCCTGGCCCGGCTGGGAGAGAACGGTGTGGACGGCCATGCCGTCGCGCTGCTGATGGCGCGGCACTGGCAGGCGACCTACGAATACTCGGTCATCTGCCTCGCCTCCTGGTCGGGTTCGGCCTCGATGGCGGCCGCGGCGGCTTTTCACCGTGTGCTCGGCCGGGCGGGTGAGGGTGCACTGCGCCCCCAACTTCTCGTTGCCGTGAGGGAGTTCGTCAAGGAGTGGGCCGCGGACGACGAGATATCCGCCGTGCTGCCGGAACTCCGCAAGACGATCGGTGGCCGTGGCCTGCGCGCGGCGAGGTCCGTCACCCCCGAAAGGCGACTGCTCGCCGAGCGCGCATTCCGGGCCCTTCCCGGAGCTTCCCAATGTCTGTTGTGGCATGTCGAGGTCGAAGCCGAACCCCTATCCGTACCGGCCGGTCTGCTGGGCGTGGACACGGTTCGTGCGGCGGCCGGCCTCGAGCAGGCGCGCGAGCAATTCCGTACCGGCTGTGTCCGTGCCCACCGGGAACTCGCGCCCACCAGTGAATGCCGTTTCTACAATCGTCTCCTGGATGTCCCGATTCGTCGGGGCGGGGGCCTTCTGCCCGATGTCCGCAAGCATCTGACGGAATGCCGGTACTGCCGTCACGCCGCCGAACAGCTCAGCCATTTCGAAGGCGGCCTGGAGGTGCTGCTCGCCGAGACGGTGCTCGGCTGGGGCGCCCACCGCTATCTCGACTCACGACCCGCGCGTGCCGCCGAGCGGCCGGCCCCGTCCCTGCCCGGCGCGGCCCGCACGAAGCACGGCGGGCGCCACCGCCCCGCCCCGGCAGGCCCGCTCGCCCAGCCGCGCAAGAGCGCCCGGGCCGTCCTCGTGGGCGCCGGTCTGACCTCCCTGGCCCTGCTCGCGACGGTGCTGGTCACCAAGGGCTGGTCCGACGACGGCGGTGTTCCCATGCCCGGCGCCACCTGGGGCGCGGTGAGCGGCAACACCGTACGGCCGAGCCCGTCGCAGGTCTCGCAGGACGCCGGTTCCCCGTCCACCGCCTCCATGGGCAACCCCGTCGAGGTCGGCCACGGCACGCTCCGCAACGCCGGCGACGGCCGGTGCCTGGACACCGGCCACCCGCGGACCGCGGGCGGTACGAAGGCCGTGCTCGCGGAATGCTCCTCCGCCGCGTCCCAGCAGTGGACGTACCAGGAGGACGGACTGCTGCGCAGTGCGGCCGACCCCGGGCTCTGCCTGGACGCGGACACCGAGAAACGGTCGGTCGTGGTCGCCGACTGCCTGACCCACGCCGGAGAGGTCCGCTACGACCTCACCGTGCGCGGCGAACTGCTGCTGCGCCGGGGCAAGGGGCTCCTGGTCGCTCCCGGCAAGGGGGAGAGCGTCGTCGTCACCGAGCGCGACGGATCGAAGGGCCAGCGGTGGCTGCTGGAGTCCGCGGCGGAGAGCGCGCCGGCCGAGCAGGGAACGCGCTCGCCGCAGGACAGGGGGCCGGGGCAGGACGCGGAGTCGGGCCGGCCCTCCGGAGAGTCCGGCGGAGATCCGACCGCACCCGATCTCGCCCCGCCGCCCCCGCCCTCCGGTTCCGACGCCCACCCCGAACAGGATTCCGGCCAGCCCTCGGAGCAGCACGGAAGCCCGTCCCAGCAGTACGGGACCCGGGCGGCGCAGGTCGACCACAGCGACAGCGGGCCTGCCGTTCCGGTCGAGCAGGCCGGTGCGGCGGTGGGCGCGGTCGCGGACACCGTGGCATCGGCGACGGCGTCCGGCGCCTCCTCCCTCGGCGTACTCGTCGCCGGTGCGGGGCGGAGCTTCGGCGGGTGAGCCGGTGCTCCCGACGCCGGATCTCCTGAACCGGTAGGCTTCCCCGGCGTGCGTCGGCAGGTGGCGCACGCGGGGAACGCGACTTGGGAGGAACCGGCGTTGCACGTCCAGGAATGGCTCGACACCGTGCCCCCGGCCGCCGTCTACGCCCTGGTGGGCCTGGTCATCGGCCTGGAGAGCCTGGGCATTCCGCTGCCCGGCGAGATCATCCTGGTCTCCGCCGCGCTGCTGTCCTCGCAGCACGCGGGGATCAACCCCGTGGTGCTCGGCGCGTGCGCCAGCGTCGGGGCGATCGTCGGTGACTCCATCGGCTACGCGATCGGACGCAAGGGCGGGCGGCCCCTGCTCACCTGGCTGGGCAACAAGTTCCCGAGGCACTTCAGCGAGGGCCATGTCGCCACGGCGGAGCGGTCCTTCGAGAAGTGGGGCATGTGGGCGGTGTTCTTCGGCCGCTTCGTCGCACTGCTGAGGATCTTCGCCGGACCGCTCGCCGGTGTGCTGCGGATGCCGTACTGGAAGTTCCTGATCGCCAACGTGCTCGGCGGGATCGTCTGGGCGGGCGGTACGACGGCGGTCATCTACTACGTAGGGATCGTCGCGGAGTCCTGGCTGAAGAAGTTCTCGTGGCTCGGGCTCGTGCTGGCCGTGCTGATCGGCCTGACCTCGATGCTGGTGCTCAAGCGCAAGGCGAAGAAGGCGACGGCGCAGACGCAGTCGGCGGCCGAACCGGAGCCCGTCCCGGCCGCCGACTGACCCTCACGGTGTCTCGTGCACCTCGTGGTGGGCCTTGGCGAGGTCCGAGTAGAGCGTTCCGTTCAGGGTGACCCCCTGACGCTCCTCCTCCGTCAGCTCCCGGCGCACCTTCGCCGGTACGCCCGCCACCAGCGAACCGGGCGGAACCAGCATGCCCTGCGGTACCAGCGCCTGGGCCGCGACCAGGGAACCCGCTCCGATCACCGCGCCGTTCAGCACGGTCGCTCCCATGCCGATCAGGCAGTCGTCCTCGACCGTGGCGCCGTGGACGACGGCGTTGTGACCCACGGACACGCGCTCGCCGATCGTCACCGGGAAGCCGGGGTCTGCGTGGAGCGTGCAGTTGTCCTGGACGTTGCTCTGGGCGCCGACTGAGATGCGTTCTACATCACCGCGGGCCACCGCGCCGTACCAGAGGCTCGCTCCCGCCTCAAGCGTGACGTCTCCGATCACCGACGCGGTGGGCGCCACGAAGGCCTCCCCGTGAATCTGCGGGTCCCGGCCGCCGATGCCCGTGATCAACGCCTTGTGCGCCATTTCGCCTCCTGGTTCGTGATATCCCGCACCGTACGCCACCCGGTTGGGGCGAAGATCACAAGCCCGCGGGCTCATGCGGACGGCGCGCGCTCAGTACGGTGAGCTCGTGCCGAAGAGCAAGAACACGTTCTCATCCTGGCGGGGCCGCCTCGTGCAGCGTGCCGTCCACGCGGGCTGGGCCTGGGTGCAGCGCACGGGCTCCGTCACCGCCGAGCGCCCGGGGCGCTTCCGCTTCGGCGCGCTGGGGGCGCACACCCGGCTGGCCTTCCCGCTCGGCACGGTCTTCGGCGAGCCGTGGATCCACGTCGGCTCCCACTGCATCGTCGGCGAGCAGGTCACCCTGACCGCCGGCCTGATGCCCGACCTGGATCTCGGCCCGGAGCCGATCCTGCGCATCGGCGACGGGGTCGTGCTGGGCCGCGGCAGCCATGTCATCGCCGACACCACGGTCACCATCGGCAGCGACTGCTACTTCGGCCCGTACGTCTACGTGACGTCCACCAATCACTCCTACGACGATCCCCACGAGCCCATCGGCAAGCAGTGGCCGCGGATGGAGCCGGTGGAGATCGGTTCGGGGTGCTGGATCGGGACCGGGGCGGTGATCCTGCCCGGCGCGCGGATCGGGCGGAACGTCGTCGTGGCCGCCGGTGCCGTCGTGCGGGGGGTGGTGCCGGACCACGCCGTGGTCGCGGGGGCGCCCGCCCGTGTCGTACGCCGATGGACCGCCGAGGACGGCTGGCAGCCGCCGCTGCGCACGCCGGCGCCGGTGCCGATCCCTCCGGGGGCCACGGCGGAGGAGTTGAACGCGTTGGCGGGGTTGGACGAGGAGACCGTGGCGAAGTTGGCGGAGCTGGACTGAACGCGCCTGGCGAGTGCCTGGTTCGGTTGTCGGGCGGCTGCGGGTTCGTGGGGGCCTGTCGCGCAGTTCCCCGCGCCCCTGAAGGGGCGCGCCGGAGCCTCACCCCGCCGCCAGGAGCAGGGTGCCCACCAGGGCCAGGCCCGCGCCCGCCGCCTGGAGGGTGCGCAGGCGCTCGCTGAGGAAGCCCCGGGCGGCCAGGGCCGTGACCACCGGGTACAGCGAGGCGAGGACCGCGGCCACCGTGACCGGGCCGTGCTGGGCGGCCACCGCGTACGTGCCGTTGGCCGCCACGTCCGCGAGGCCGACGAAGGCGAGGGCGGGTAGGGACGGCCAGGGGAAGCCGGGGGTCGGCAGGGCGGGGGTGCCTCGTCGCACCGAGCCGAACAGCGCAGCGCCCCCCACCACCACGCTGACCAGACGCTGCACGAACAGGGCCAGGAACAGGCCGGTGACGGTCGTGGACGCCTCCGCGATCAGGGCGAAGACCGCGCCGAACCCGAGGGCCGCGATCAGGGTGAGGACGATCGCCTGCCGTTGCACCGGGGCTCCGCGCAACTGGGGGCCGCCCGCCAGGATCACTCCGACGACGGCCACCGCGATGCCCGCGGCCTGCACGAGCCCGGGCCGCTCACCGAGGACGAGGCCCACGCCGACCGGGACCGCCACGCTGAGCGTGCCCAGGGGCGAGACGACTCCCATCGGGCCCAGCGCGAGCGCCTTGTAGAAGCAGATGAGGGCGACCGGTCCGGCCAGCCCGGCGGCGAACGCGAACCACAGCCGGGGACCCGCCTCGCTCCAGCCGCCCGTCGCCACCACTATCGCGCCGAGCACGCCCGCCGCGATCGCCTGCGAGACGACCACCACCGTGAGCGCCGGGAGCCGCCGGGTCAGCACCCCGCCGCCGAAGTCGGCCAGGCCCCACAACAGGCTGGTGGCCAGGGCGAAGAGTGCTGTCACGGCGTGCCTCGCAGTACAGTTCGGTGAACGATCGGGTACACCCCACCGTAGTTCATTCAGTTGCACTGTGTCATACATGATATTGGACGTGACGTGTCGGACCTCGACCTGCTGACCCAGTCCCTGGCGCGCAACGTCAAGCGCTGGCGGACCGAACGCGGCTTCACCCTGGACGCGCTCGCCGCCCGGGCCGGAGTCAGCCGCGGCATGCTGATCCAGATCGAGCAGGCCCGCACCAACCCCAGCCTCGGCACCGTCGTGAAGATCGGCGACGCCCTCGGCATCAGTATCACCACGCTGCTCGACTACGAGCAGGGACCGAAGGTGCGGGTCGTCCCGCCCGAGCAGGTGGTGCGGCTGTGGAGCACCGACGCGGGAAGCTGGAGCAGGCTCCTCGCGGGCGCCGAGGCCCCCGGCCCGCTGGAGATGTGGGAGTGGCTGATGATGCCGGGCGAGAGTAGCCGCTCGGATCCGCACCCGGCCGGGACGGTCGAGATCCTGCACGTCACCGAGGGTGAGATGACCCTGACCGTCGACGGTGTCGAGCACCGGGTCCCCGCTGGGGCGAGCGTCACCTTCGAGGCCAACGCCGAGCACGTGTACGCCAACCAGGGCGAGGTCCCCGCGCGGTGGATGCTGGCCGTCTCGGTGCCGGCCGTGCCCTGAGCGGCTGTTAGCGTGCCGTCATGGACGCACCCATCGGACACTTCGACCACGCCACCCCCGCCCCCGCCGCCCTCGACGAGCTGGTCCGCCCGGTCGCCGACGCCGTACGCCACTGGAGCGGCAGCGTCCCCGCCGAGCAGATCGTGTACGTCGACACCGACCCGCGGTGGGCCGACACCGCGGTCTTCGTCGAGCACTACGGCCAAGAGCTCCTGGAGCAGTCGGCGAACTGTGTCGTGGTGGCCGGCAGGCGCGGCGGTGAGACCACGCTCGCCGCATGCGTGGTGCTGTCCACCACCCGGGTCGACGTCAACGGGGTCGTCCGCCGCCAACTCGGCGCCCGCAAGGCGTCCTTCGCCTCGATGGACACGGCGACCGGGGAGAGCGGCATGGAGTACGGCGGCATCACCCCGATCGGACTCCCCGCCGACTGGCCGCTGTTGATCGACTCGGCCGTGGTCGACCTGCCCTACGTCCTGGTCGGCAGCGGGCGGCGACAAGGGAAGCTGCTGGTGCCCGGCAAGGCGTTCGCGGAACTGCCGGGCGCCGTGGTGCTGGAGGGACTGGGCGTCGCCTGAGCTCAGGCCGACGCGTGGTGGGCCAGGGCGTGATGCGGGTCCGCCTCGCCCGGCACCGGCGCCGGATCGGCGTGCACCAGGGCTGCCGTGAGGCGGGGCACCGCGTGCAGCAGGGCGTGCTCGGCGGCCACGGCCACCGCGTGCGACTGACGTACCGTCATCTCGCCGTCCACCACCACGGCCACCTCCGCACGCAGGCGGTGCCCGATCCAGCGCAGCCGCAACTCGCCCACCCCGCGCACCCCTTCGACCTCGCGCAGCGCCCCCTCGGCACGGTCCACGAGGGCCGGGTCGACGGCGTCCAGCACCCGCCGGAACACCTCGCGCGCCGCGTCCCGCAGCACCAGCGTGATCGCGGCCGTGATCGCCAACCCCACGATCGGGTCGGCGAGTTGCCAGCCCAGGGCCGAGCCGCCGGCCCCGACGAGCACGGCCAGTGAGGTGAACCCGTCGGTGCGGGCGTGCAGTCCGTCCGCCACCAGGGCGGCCGAGCCGATGTCCCGGCCCACCCGGATGCGGTAGCGGGCGACCCACTCGTTGCCCGCGAAGCCCACCAGCGCGGCCGCGGCGACCGCCGGGACGTGCGCCACGGGACGTGGGTCGAGCAGCCGGTCGATCGCCGCCCACCCCGCGAAGGCCGCGCTCGCGGCGATCGTCAGCACGATCACGATGCCCGCGAGATCCTCGGCGCGGCCGTAGCCGTACGTGAAGCGGCGGGTGGCCGCGCGCCGGCCCAGCACGAAGGCGATGCCCAGCGGTACGGCGGTCAGCGCGTCCGCCGCGTTGTGCACCGTGTCGCCGAGCAGCGCGACGGACCCGGACACGACCACGACGACCGCCTGCGTCAGGGCCGTGACCCCCAGCACCGCCAGCGAGACCCACAGGGCGCGCATGCCGCGGGCGGAGGACTCCAGGGCGGAGTCGAGCTTGTCGGCGGTCTCGTGGGAGTGGGGGGTGAGGAGGTGGGCGAGGCGGTGGCGCAGCCGGTGGCTCCGGTGCCCCTGCCCGTGTTCGTGCGGGTGAGGGTGTTCGTGGTGGTGGCCGCTCACGTGCTGCCCCTTCCGTGCGCGCGGTGGTGGACGTACCGCGTCCATGGAGCCATTATGTGCGTATGAGCGCACGCATGCACCTATCAACTGCACACGATGCGCACCCGCGCACCCCCGGCGAGGAACAGTTCGCCCTCGCCGCCGAGATCCTCGCCCTGCTCGGCGACCGCACCCGCCTCACCCTGCTGCACGCCCTGGCCGGGGGAGAGGCCGACGTCACCACGCTCACCGAGGCGTGCGGGGCGGCCCGGCCCGCCGTCAGCCAGCACCTGGCCCGGCTCCGGCTGGCCGGGCTGGTGAACACGCGGAAGGAGGGACGCCGGGTGGTCTACGCCCTGCGCGACGGCCATCTGCGCCGGCTCGTCGACGAGGCCCTGAGCGTGGCCGACCACCGGCTCAGCGACCGGCCGGTGCACGACTGAGGGATCAGTAGGCGGCCGCCGTGCCGAGATACTGCTCCGCGAAGGCGGTGGCAGCGGCGGGTGAGGTGAACAGGCGGCGCAGGCGGGCGAAGGTGGTGCCCGCGCGGTACTCGTCGCCCGACGAGGTGCCGTGGTAGACCTCGGAGAGCCACTGGGAGAACTCCTGGTAGTCCCACACGCGCCGCAGACAGGCCTGCGAGTAGCTGTCGAGTCCGCTGCCGTCGCCCTCGCCGAGGTAGGCGACGAGCGCGTCGCCGAGCAGGAAGGCGTCGTGCAGGGCGAGGTTCATGCCCTTCGCCGCTATGGGCGCGGTGAGGTGGGCGGAGTCCCCCGCGAGGAAGAGACGGCCGAACGTCATCGGCTCGACCACGTAGTTGTGCATGTCGAGGACGCGTTTCTCGATCAGCCGGCCCTCGGTGAGCGGCGGGGTGCCGTCCGCGCCCAGGCGCTGCTGGAGTTCGGCCCAGACCCGGTCGTGGGACCAGTTCTCGGGGTCGTCGCCGGGCGGGCACTCCAGGTAGTAGCGGGTGACCTCGGGGCTACGGGCCATGTGCCCGGCGAAACCGTTCGGGTGGATGCCGAACAGGACGCAGTCGGAGGACGGCGGCGCCTCGGCGAGCAGCGCCAGCCAGCCGACGCCGTAGTCGTGCCGGGCGATGTTCGTGGTCTCGGGCAGGACGGTGCGGGTCACCCCGCGGGCCCCGTCGCAGCCTGCCACGAACTCGCACTCGACCAGCTGCCGTTCGCCTGTTTCGGCGTCGGTGTACGACACGGACGGCCGGGGTGTCTCCAGGTCGTGCAGCCGGACGTCCCGGACGCCGAAGCGGATCTCGCCGCCCCGTACGTCGGCGTACTCGTGGACCAGGTCCGTGACCAACAGGGGCTGGGGGTAGACGAAGTGGTGCTGTCCCGTCAGCTCGCCGTAGGTGAAGCGGAAGCGGTCGCCGGCGAAGCGGAACTCGCACTCGGTGTGCACCTGGGCGCGCTCCAGCAGGGTGTCGGCGAGACCCCGCCGTTGCAGACCCCGTACCGCCCACTCCTCGATGACGCCCGCGCGCGGCCGCCGCTCGATGAACGCGCGGGTCTCCACCTCCAGGACCAGGCAGTCGACGCCGGCGGCCCGCAGGATGTTGCCGATCGTCAGCCCGGCGGGTCCGGCACCGACGACGACGACCGGAAAGCGCTGTGGGGCAAGGGAGTTGGGGTGGGACGTCACCCGGTCATTATGTCGGCCCTCCGGTCGGGACGGGGAGGGCCCGGGTGCCTCCGCGGCGAGGCACCCGGGCGCTCGTCTCAGTGCGCGGGCGCGTCGGTGACGACGACCTCGTCGATGCTGCGCTCGATCTCCGCGGCCGGGGACGCGGTGGCCCTGGCCCAGTGGTAGATGACGAGCGAGAAGACGGCGATGAGCGCGATGTCCCACCACAGGGCGATCCGGCCCGAGCCGCCGAAGCCGCCCTGCCAGGAGATCAGGCCCATGCCCACCAGGTAGACCGGCAGCCACTGGGCGGCCTTCCAGTCCAGGCGGGGCGCGTCGGGCAGGTTCTTGGCGATGGCGTAGCGCGCGTAACCGCCGAGCAGCACGTAGCCGAGGAGGATCGCGACCCCCAGCCGCCACAGGGTGTGCCAGCCGGCCCAGTAGATGATGAGGTTGGCCACCACGAAGGACAGCGGGGACAGGACCGAGCCCGCGGGCAGCCGGTAGGGGCGCTCGTGGTGCGGCAGCCGGTCCGCGAAGACGCCGTACGCCAGCGGGGCACCGGCGTACATCAGGACGCTCGCCGACGTGATGAAGCTGACCAGCTGCTGCCAGCTCGGGAAGGGCAGGAAGCAGACCACGCCGGTCACGAAGGAGATGGCGAGGCCGAACCAGGGCACGCCCCTGCGGTCGGTGCGCTCGAACAGCCTGGGCGCGTAACCGTTCCTGGCCAGGCCGTAGGAGACCCTGGAGGTCGCCGTGGTGTAGATGAGCCCGGTGCCGCCCGGTGAGATCACCGCGTCCAGGTACAGCACCACGCTCAGCCAGCCCAGGCCGACGAGGGTCGCGAGACCGGCCCAAGGACCGGTGATCCCCGGGTAGTCGAGCTTCGCCCAGCCGTGGGCGAACGTGCTGTGCGGCAGCGCGCCGATGAACACGACCTGGAGCAGTACGTAGATGACCGCGCCGATGGCGACCGAGCCGATGGTCGCGCGCGGCAGGTCCCGCCGGGGGTTGCGGCTCTCGCCCGCCAGCTGGATGGCCTGCTCGAAGCCGAGCAGGGCGAAGATGATGCCGCTGGTGCTGATCGCGCTCAGCACACCCTTGGCGCCGAACGGAGCGAAGCCCTCCGAGTGGAAGTTGGCCGGGTGGAAGTTGCCGATCGCGATGATGAAGATGGCCGCCAGCGGCACCGCGATCTTCCACCAGGTGGCGGCGCTGTTGGTGTGCGCGAGTGCCCGTACGCCGAGGAAGTTGACGACCACGAAGACGGCCATGAGGAGTACCGCGACGAGGAGTCCGCTCGTGGTGAGCGTCTTGTCCGCGTGCTGGAGTCCACGCGCCCACGACCAGTGACCGGCGTAACCGATCATCGCCTCGACCTCGATCGGCGCCACGGTCGCCGCCTGGAGCCAGGAGAACCAGCCGAAGGACATTCCGGCGAGGCCGCCGAAAGCGTAGTGCGGATATCGTGCGGTGCCGCCGGCCACCGGGAACATACCGCCGAGTTCCGCGTGGACCAGGGCGAGCAGCACGATGGCCACCGCGCCGATCACCCACGAGATGACGGCGGCGGGCCCGGCCACGACGACCGCTTCCTGGGCGCCGTAAAGCCAGCCCGAACCGATGATGGAGCCCACCGAGGCCCACATGAGCCCGATCAGCCCCACGTCCCGCCGCAGACCGCCGCCCGGTATCCCCTTTGTCTCAGGTGCTGAATCGACGCTTACCATAAATTAAGGGGCCTCTCACGAATTACATACATTTACTGTGTGAGCGGCCCCAGATTACGAATCCACCGCCTTTGAGTTAAAGGCGGTTGTCGTGTATTTGACTTCTCTGCGGGGAATTCCTTGCGAGTGTTTCAGGAATTCGGGAGAGAGGTCAGCCCAGGTGGGGGATCTCGATCGCCGGGCACCTGTCCATGACCATGTCGAGGCCGGCGGCACGGGTGCGGTCGTACGCGGGCTCGTCGATCACGTCGAGCTGGAACCACACGGCCTTCGCGCCCTTGGCGACGGCCTCGTCGGCGACCGCTCCGGCGAGGTCGCTGTTCACGAACACGTCGACCACGTCCACGTCGAAGGGGATGTCCGCGAGGGAGGCGTACCCCCGCTCGCCGTGCACGGTCTCCGCCTTGGGGTGGACCGGCACGATCCGCTTGCCGTAGCGCTGGAGCACCTCGGCTACGCGGTAGGCCGCGCGCCGCTGGTTCGACGACAGGCCCACGACGGCCCAGGTGTCGCCGAGTTCGGTGAGGATCTTGCGGACCGTCGCTGGGTCGCCGTACACGTCGGATCTCCTAGGGAAGAAGGAAGGGGGAACTGCGGCATGGGAGGGAACACCGGCCGCCGTCCGGGTCTTCCCGGGGCTGGGGCTGGGGCTGGGGCTGGGGCCGGGGCCGGGGTCAGGGTCGGGGTCCGCTACCGCGTGCGTGAGCGTGTCCGGAATACCGGTCAGTCGGCTGCGCGGAGCGCTCCGCCCGCCTACGCTCGCCCCGTGCTGCGCATCACCGACGCCCGAACCGGCGAGACCGTCGACGCCGTCCCCGCCCGCAGGGGCCTGACCCGAGTCGAAGCCCATGTGCCGGGCTACGACGCCTCCGCCCTGCGCGTCCTGCTCGTCGCCGACCTTCTCGTCCGCGCCCTGGAGATCGGCGGCACGCCCGTGTGGGCGCTGCTCACCGGCGGCCGCGAACAGGCCGAGCTGCACGCGGACGCCGCCGCCCTGGGCATCCGGCCCTTCGAGGACCGCCGGGACGTCGGCCCCGGCTGGGGAGACTCCCAGGTCCTCCACGTGGTGGGGGAGGGCGGCGCCGCCCCGGACGGGGTCCGCGTCGCCGTCGCCCCCGTCGGGACACCGGACGTCCCGCAGGTCGCCGACCCCGCCGAGGTCCGCCTCGCCCTGCTCACCCCGCCCCGGAGCACGCCCGCCCAGCTCGACGGGACAGCCCTGAACGACGCCCAGGACACCCTCGTACGCTGGCGCCGGGCCGTCGCCGACTGGGCCCGGCATCCGTCCCGGCCCGTCCCCGACGAGGTGCGCGGACGGCTCCGTACCGCCTGGGAGGACGACCTGGACGTACCCGAGGTGCTGCGCGTGCTGCGGTGGGTCGAGGAGTCGGACCTGCCGGAGGGCGCCCGTTTCGAGACGTACGCCTACGCGGACCGGCTGCTCGGGCTCGAACTCACCCGCGACCTGGGAGCCCCGGCATGATCGAGCGCCCCGGAGCGGGCCCGCTGCGCCGGCTGGTCGTGCTGAGACACGCCAAGTCCGCCTGGCCCGAGGGCGTCGCCGACCACGAACGCCCCCTCGGGCCCCGCGGCCGCCGGGACGCGCCGGAGGCGGGCCGTGTCCTCGCCGCCTCCGACCTGCTCCCCGACCTCGCGCTGTGCTCCACCGCCGTGCGCGCCCGGCACACCTGGGAGCTGGCGTCCGCCGAGTGGGGCACCCCGCCGCCGGTACGCCTCGACCCCGAGCTGTACGGGGCCGACGTACCGGAGCTGCTGGCGGCCGTGCACGAGACACCTCCCGAGGTCGTGACGCTGCTCCTCGTCGGGCACAACCCCGGCCTGGAGGAGCTGGTCCTCACGTTGGCCGGGGACAGCCTCGACGACGCGCTGGACGAGGTGCGGGTGAAGTTCCCGACCTCGGCGATCGCGGTGCTGGCCTGGCACGGCACGTCCTGGCGGGCTCTGGAGCCGGGGACGGCACTGCTCACGTCCGTGATGGTGCCGCGCGGGAGGAAGTGACCGGGGGAGGACCACGAGGTCCACCCGGCCACGACCGGTGTTCGATCACGGATCAACGGGCCGCGTTCGAAAGTCCACGGCCCGTTTGCCGCGCGTCACATGGGAGGAGGGCGACGGGAACCGGTCCCCATGACCAACGCCCACAGCCGCTCACTACACTCCCACGATGAACAACATACGGTGCACCCACTGCGGTGCGGTGGGGCTGGAGCCGGGCTTCGTCGAGGACTCCGGACAAGGCGCTCGCGGGTTCGCGCGGTGGATCGCGGGCCCCCTTCAGCGAGGCCCGCTCGGCGGTGCCAGGAGGATGGGCCGGCCCCATTGGCAGATCGATGCCTATCGCTGTCCCACCTGCGCACATCTGGAACTGTTCGCCGCCCAGCGGGACTAGGGCGTTTCTGAGGGCTCTTGGCGGCTTTCTCACCGACCGGGTGATAGCCACCCTGGTGGTCCTGCGCTTCCAGCTTCCGCACGCGGCTGTGCCCGTTCCCTACGACGTTGACCGCTCCACAGTCACCCGGGCAGTCCATGAGATCCGCCCGCTCCCGCTCCCGCTCCTGGCGACGCGCACCACGCCGTTAGGCTGGCCGGATGCAGGACGAGTACCGCACAGTGGCCCGCGCGGGCGTGCACGAGACCGAGGTCAACCGCTCCCGTTTCCTGTGCGCCCTCGCCCCCGCGGCCACCGAGCAGGAGGCCCAGGACTTCGTCGCGTCGGTCCGCAAGGAGCACGCCGACGCCACCCACAACTGCTACGCGTACGTCATCGGCGCCGACGCCGCGATCCAGAAGGCGAGCGACGACGGCGAACCCGGCGGCACCGCCGGCGTCCCCATGCTCCAGATGCTGCTGCGCCGGGACATGCGGTACGTCGTCGCCGTCGTCACCCGCTACTACGGCGGCGTCAAGCTCGGCGCGGGCGGACTCATCAGGGCGTACGGCGGCGCGGTCGGCGAGGCCCTGGACACCCTCGGCACCCTCACGCGCCGCCGGTTCCGCCTCGCCACGGTGACCGTCGACCACCAGCGCGCGGGCAAGGTGCAGAACGACCTGCGCTCGACCGGCCGCGAGGTCCGGGACGTCCGCTACGGCGAGGCGGTCACGATCGAGATCGGGCTGCCGGACGCGGACGTGGAGGCGTTCCGGGGATGGCTGGCGGACGTGACCGCGGGGACGGCGGGGTTCGAGCTCGGAGGAGAGGCGTACGGAGACGCCTAGTTGGGCTTTCCGGACATAACGGGCCTTCCGGAGTCGGGGTATGACGGGTCGATACGGGAGTAACCGCCCGTGATGTCAGACCCGGCCGTTAGGGTCGGGGATCATGAGACTGCTGCACACTTCCGACTGGCATCTCGGCCGGGCGTTCCACCGGGTCAACATGCTCGGGGCCCAGGCCGAGTTCATCGGTCACCTCGTCACGACCGTGCGGGAGCACGGGGTCGACGCGGTGGTCGTGTCGGGAGACGTGTACGACCGCGCGGTGCCGCCGCTCGCCGCGGTCGAGCTGTTCGACGACGCCCTGCACCGGCTCGCCGACCTCGGCGTGCCGACGGTGATGATCTCCGGGAACCACGACTCCGCCCGCCGCCTCGGCGTCGGCGCGGGACTCATCGGGCGCGCCGGCATCCATCTGCGGACCGAGCCGGCGGCGTGCGGAACTCCCGTGGTGCTCTCCGACGCTCACGGCGACGTGGCCTTCTATGGTCTGCCCTATCTCGAACCCGCCCTGGTGAAGGACGAGTTCGGCGTGAAGAAGGCGGGGCACGAGGCCGTGCTCGCCGCCGCCATGGACCGGGTCCGCGCCGACCTCGCCACGCGCGCGCGGGGGACGCGGTCCGTCGTCCTCGCCCATGCCTTCGTCACTGGCGGCGAGGCCAGCGACAGCGAGCGGGACATCACCGTGGGCGGAGTGGCCGCCGTGCCCGCCGGTGTCTTCGACGGGGTCGACTACGCGGCCCTCGGGCATCTGCACGGCAGCCAGACCATCACCGAGCCCGTGCGCTACTCCGGCTCCCCGCTGCCGTACTCCTTCTCGGAGACCGACCACCGCAAGAGCATGTGGCTCGTCGACCTGGACGCCCGGGGCGCGGTCACCGTCGAGCGTGTCGACTGCCCTGTGCCGCGGGCGCTGGCCCGGATCCGGGGGACGCTGGAGGAGCTCCTCGCCGACCCGCGGCTCGTGCCGCAGGAGGAGGCCTGGGTCGAGGCGACCCTCACCGACCCGGTCCGCCCGGCGGAACCCATGGCCCGGCTCTGTGAGCGCTTCCCGCACACCCTCAGCCTCGTGTTCGACCCCGAGCGGGCGCCGGACGACCCCGACGTGTCGTACGCCCGGCGGCTGGCCGGACGCAGCGACCAGGAGATCGCCGAGGACTTCGTGGCCCATGTGCGCGGCGCCGGGCCCGACGAGCGGGAACAGGCCGTGCTGCGGGACGCGTTCGACGCCGTGCGCGCGGACGACGCCGTGCGGGAGGTGGCGCGGTGAGGCTGCACCGGCTGGACATCACCGCCTTCGGGCCGTTCGGCGGCTCCCAGACGGTCGACTTCGACGAGCTGTCGGCGGCCGGCCTGTTCCTGCTGCACGGGCCGACGGGCGCCGGGAAGACCTCCGTCCTCGACGCCGTGTGCTACGCGCTGTACGGCTCGGTGCCCGGGGCTCGGCAGAGCGGCCAGGGGACGGCACTGCGCAGCGACCACGCCGCCCCGAGCACCCGCACCGAGATCCGCCTCGAACTCACCGTCGCCGGACGCCGGTTGGAGATCACCCGCCAACCCCCGTGGGAGCGACCCAAGAAGCGCGGTACCGGTACGACGCTCGACAAGGCCCAGAGCTGGCTGCGCGAGTACGACCCGCCCTCCGGGGCCTGGAAGGACCTGAGCCGGTCCCACCAGGAGATCGGTGAGGAGATCACCCAGCTCCTCGGCATGAGCCGCGAACAGTTCTGCCAGGTCGTGCTGTTGCCCCAGGGCGACTTCGCGCGCTTCCTGCGGGCCGACGCCGAGGCGCGCGGCAAGCTGCTGGGACGGCTCTTCGACACGCACCGGTTCGCCGAGGTCGAGAAGCGGCTGGCGGAGCGTCGCCGCGCGGCCGAGGCACAGGTCCGCGAGGCCGACGCCGCGCTGCTGGCCGACGCGCACCGCATGCAGCAGGCGGCCGGCCACGCCATGGAGCTGCCCGAACTGGCGCCCGGTGAGCCCGGGTTGGGCGAGGCCGTCCTGGGCGCGGCCGCCGTCGCCCGCAGCACCGCCCGCGAACAGCTGACGATCGCCCACTGCGGGCTCACCGCCGCCGAGTCCGCTCAGGCCGCCGCCGAGCGCGCCCTGGCCGACGTACGCGAAGTCGACCGGCTGCAACGCCGGTTCGCCCAGGCGCGTGAGCGGGCCGCGCTGCTGGCGGAGCGGGCCGACGGCTACCACCAGGCGCAGGCCCGGATGGAGCGGGCCCGCAAGGCGGAGGCGGTGGCACCCGCGCTGGAACTTCGGGAGGCGGCCGAGGCCGAGCACCGCAGGGCGGCCGAGGCCGAGACACGCGCGCGTGAGCGGCTGCCGGAGACCTTCGCCGGGGCGGGCGCCGCCGGACTCGCGACCGCCGCACGCCGGGCGGCCGAGGAGCTGGGCGGCCTGGATTCGGCCCGGCGCGCCGAGCGGCGGCTCACCGAACTCGTCCGCGAACGCGCCGACCTGGACAGCGAGGAGCGCTCCGACGAGGACGTCCTCCAGGAGGCCGAAGCCTGGCTGGCCGGCTGGGAGGAGGCCCGCGCGGGCCTCCAGCACGCCGTCGAGTCGGCCCAGGAGGCGGCCACCCGCGCCGAACAGCTCGCCGTGCAGCGGGAGCCCGCCCGCAAGCGGCTCGCCGCCGCACGCCAGCGCGACCAGTTCGCCCGGGACACCGACGACGCCCAGCGGCAGGTCATCGACGCGACGGACCGGGCACAGCAGGCCCGCGCCCACTGGCTGGACGTCAAGGAGCGGCGGCTGAACGGCATCGCCGCCGAGCTGGCCGCACAGCTCACCGACGGCGAGCCCTGCGCGGTCTGCGGCGCCACCGCACACCCCGCCCCCGCCCGCAAGGACGCCGGCCACGTCGACCGGGAGACCGAGGAGCACGCGCTCGCCACCTCGCAGCACGCCGACGAACAGCGGGCCGAGGCCGAGCGGCGCCTCGCCTTCGTCCAGCGGGCGCTGGCCGCCGCCCAGGGCGAGGCCGGCGACACCTCCACCGAGGAACTCGCCGTCCAGGCCGACGAGTTGGAGCGCGAGTACGCGCACGTCCGCACCCTCGCCTCGGCGCTGCACACCGCGACGGAACAGCTGCGGCAGGCCGAGCGGGAGCGCGAACAACGCCTGACCGCCCAGCAGGAGGCCGCCGTGCGCACCGCCTCGCGCGCCGCCCGTCGGGACGCCTTGGCCAGGGAACACACCACCCTGGAAGCGGAGTTGGCCGAAGCGCGCGGCGCCGCCGACAGCGTGGCCGCCCGCGCCGCCCAGCTGGAGCGGCAGGCCGCGCTGCTCACCACCGCCGCCGACAGCGCGCGCGTCGCCGAGGACACCGCCCAGCGGCTCAAGGACGCCGACGCCCGCCTCGCCGACGCAGCCTTCCGGGCCGGCTTCGACACCCCGCAGGCCGCGGCCGACGCCCTCCTCGACGAGGCGGCCCACCGCGACCTCCAGCACCGGCTGGATGCCTGGCAGGCCGAGGAGGCAGCCGTACGGGCCGTGCTCGCCGAGTCCGACACCGCGGAGGCGGCCCAGCGGCCGCCCGCCGATGTCCTCGCCGCCGAGCGGGCCGCCGCCGACGCGGGCCGCCGGGTCCGCGAGGCCGCCTCCGCGCGCGACGCGGCCGCCCGGCGCTGCGCGGAGCTCGACCGGCTCTCCGCCCGCTCGGCCGACGGCCTCAGGCGACTGGCGCCGCTGCGTGCGGAGTACGACCGGGTGGCCCGTCTGTCCGCGCTCGCCGCGGGCACCTCCGCGGACAACGAACGCAAGATGCGTCTGGAGTCCTATGTGCTCGCGGCCCGCCTGGAACAGGTGGCGGCCGCGGCGACCGTGCGCCTGCAACGGATGTCGTCCGGCCGCTACACCCTCGTCCACTCCGACGGCCGCACCGGCCGCGGCCGCAGCGGCCTGGGACTGCACGTCGTCGACGCCTGGACGGGACGCGAGCGGGACACGGCCACACTGTCGGGCGGCGAGACCTTCTTCGCCTCGCTCGCCCTGGCCCTCGGTCTCGCGGACGTCGTCACCGACGAGGCCGGCGGGGTCCGGCTCGACACCCTCTTCATCGACGAGGGCTTCGGCAGCCTCGACGACCAGACCCTGGACGAGGTCCTCGACGTCCTGGACTCCCTGCGGGAACGCGACCGCAGCGTGGGCATCGTGAGCCATGTCGCCGATCTGCGCCGCCGCATCCACGCCCAACTGGAGGTCGTGAAGGGCCGGTCGGGGTCGGTGCTGAGACAGCGCGGCGGCGTCTGAGCTCAGCGCCCCAGGGGCCGCCGGGGGAGCGGGGAGGAGTAGACGACGCTCGTGGTCACCGAGCCCAGCGTGCCGATCTTGCCCGTCACCTCCTCCAGGTGCCCCATCGAGCGGGTGGCGACCTTGATGACGAAGCAGTCGTCGCCGGTCACGTGGTGCGCCTCCAGGATCTCGGGCGTCACGGCGACCAGGTCGTGGAAGGGCTTGTAGTTGCCGTTGGGGTACCGGAGGCGGACGAACGCCAGGATCGGCAGGCCCAATCGGTCGGGGTCCACGACGGCGGCGTACCCCTGGATGACACCCGCCTCCTCCAGTCGCCGCACCCGTTCGGTGACCGCGCTCGCGGACATCGAGACGGCACGGGCGAGCTCGGCGAAACTGGCCCGGCCCTCCCGCTGGAGGACGTCGAGGATGCGCCAGTCGGTGGCGTCCGGGGAATACGCGGTCATGCCCGAGGAATAGCAGGGGAATCCCCGGCCCGGCAAGGCTCACGCCGGGGAATGCTCCTTCAGGTGATGGATCATCAACCGTAGATTTCTGGGCATGACGACAACCGACTCACTCACCCTGAACCCCGTCCTGCGGGCCGCCCCCGCCGCCCCGGCCGAGGCCGCCGCCTACTTCCGCGCCAGCCTCGTCTTCCACGCGGACGTCTCCGACGTCGCCACCACGCTCGCCGCGGACGAGGACCCCGGTTTCGTGGTCCTCGACTCCCGTTCCACCGCCGCCTGGGACCAGGGCCACGTCCCCGGCGCGGTCCACCTGCCCACCGCCCTCATCCCCGAGCAGGCCGGGCAACTCCTCGACAGGTCCGTGCCGGTGGTGACGTACTGCTGGGGTCCCGGCTGCAACGGAGCCACCCGCGCGGCGCTCGCACTCGCCGAACTCGGCTACCAGGTCAAGGAGATGCTCGGCGGCTTCGAGTACTGGGTGCGCGAGGGCTTCGCGTTCGAGACCGTGGAGGGTCGGGAGCGGCGCGCCGCCGACGCGTTGACCGCACCGGCCGACGCGGAGGACTGCGGCTGCTGACTCCTGGGGATTCCGGTGGGGTTCCTGTGCAGGTGCAACCCTGAGGTTCCGGTGCGTGTAGGTTCTGGCCCATGGTGCGATACGCGGAGCCGGGCGCGGTGGAGTGGGTCGAGTCGGGCGGCGGTCCGCTCATAGCGGTGCCGGAGACGGTGCTGCCGTTCTGGGCGGGCGCCGACGGCGACGAGACGGCCTCCGACTACGACCGGGCCTGTGAAGTCGACGGCTGTGTGGGCCTGCTGCCGGTCGGCGACGCCGCGGCCCTGGTCCTCGGGGACGAGCCCGCCTCGACGTCCTATCTCCCCGAATACGACACCTTCGTACGGTGGTACGCCGCCGACTCCGAGGACGAACTCCTCGCCGAGGTCCCGTCCGCCCTCGCCACCGCCGTCTGGGAGGACGAGGTGAGCTGGACGGTGCCCGGCCCGGTCGTCCTGTTCGACGCGGCCTGGCCCGGCAGCGACTCGGTCGGCACCGACCACCTGAAGGTCTCGCTCGCCCCCGGCCGGTACGCGGTACGCGCCGCCAACGTGCGGCCCGGTCCGGAGACCTGGCTGGGTCTCGTGCAACTGCGGCGGCTCCCGGACTGAGCACGGTTCACCTGAGCTGCCGAGGCGGGCCGGACGAACCGGCCCGCCTCATCACCTGTCCGACGTACGGAACACAGCGACGAACCGGCCTGCCACGTCACCGTTCCGTCGTACGGATCACAGCCGGGCCAGCTCGTCCACCAGGTCGTCGAGCCCCAGTGAACCCTGCGACAGCGCCGCCATGTGCCAGGCCTTGAGGTCGAAGGCGTCGCCGTGCCGCTCGCGGGCCTTCTCGCGGCCCAGCAGCCAGGCCCGCTCGCCGAGCTTGTAGCCGATCGCCTGGCCGGGGATCGTGAGGTAGCGGGTCAGCTCGCTCTCCACGAAGTCCGCCGGACGGCTGCTGTGCGAGCCGAAGAACTCCTGCGCCAGCTCAGGGGTCCAGCGCTCACCCGGGTGGAAGGGGGAGTCCGCCGGGATGTCCAGCTCCAGGTGCATGCCGATGTCGACGATGACCCGCGCGGCCCGCATCATCTGCGCGTCGAGGTAGCCGAGCCGCTGCTCGGGGTCCGTGAGGAAGCCCAGCTCGTCCATCAGCCGCTCCGCGTACAGCGCCCAGCCCTCGGCGTTGGCGCTGACCCCGCCCACCGTGGCCTGGTAGCGGGAGAGGTTCTCCGCGACGTGGGCCCACTGGGCGAGCTGGAGGTGATGGCCGGGCACGCCCTCGTGGTACCAGGTCGAGACGAGGTCGTAGACCGGGAAACGGGTCTGGCCCATCGTGGGCAGCCAGGTGCGGCCGGGGCGCGAGAAGTCCTCCGACGGGGCCGTGTAGTACGGGGCCGCCGCACCGCCGGGCGGGGCGATGCAGGACTCCACCTTCCGTACCCGCTCGGCGAGTTCGAAGTGGGTGCCGTCGAGCGAGTCGATCGCCTGGTCCATCAGGCCCTGGAGCCAGTCGCGGACCTCGTCGACGCCCTCGATGTGCTTGCCGTGCTCGTCGAGGTGGGCGAGCGCCACCCACGGCGTCGCGGCGCCGGGCAGGATCTTCTCGGCCTCCTGCTTCATCTCGCCGAGCAGCCGGTGGAACTCGGACCAGCCGTAGGCGTACGCCTCGTCCAGGTCGAGGTCCGTGCCGTTGAAGTAGCGCGCCCAGCGGGCGTACCGTTCCCGGCCCACCGTGTTCGGGGCGCCCGCGATCGTCGGCGCGTACACGTCCCGCATCCAGTCGCGCAGCTCCACCACGGCGGAGGTCGCGGTGCGGGCGGCCTCGTCCAGCTCCGCGCGCAGCGCCTCGGGGCCGGCCGCGACGAAGTCCTCGAACCAGCCGCGGCCGTTGCCGTCGGTGTCCGCCCACTCGGTGAGCTGGTCGACGAAGGTGGCGGTCGGACGCGGTGCCGCGTACAGCTTGCGCTCCAGACCGAGGGCGAGGGACTCGCGGTAACCGGCGTACGCGGCCGGTACCGCGCGCAGCCGCTGAGCGATCGCCGCCCAGTCCTCCTCCGTCTCCATCGGGGTGACGGTGAAGATCTCCCGGATCGAGTGCGCGGCCGTGGCCATGTTGCCGACCGAGCGCAGGCCCTCGTCCGCCTCGTGCACGGCGAGTTCGGCCGTCAGCCGCTCCCGCAGCAGCCGGCCGCAGCGTCGCTCGATGTCGCTGTCAGCGCCGGGCCGGCGCTCGGCCTCGTCGAGCCTCGCGAGCGTGGCCCGCTGAAGCTCCGCGAGCGCCTCCTGACCCGCCGGCGACGTGTCGGGAAGCTTGCTCGAACTCTCCTTCACACCCAGGTAGGTGCCGGTGATCGGATCGAGGGCGATGAGCTCGTCGACGTAGGTGTCGGCGACCTGACGGGGCAGCGGGTTCTGAGTCTCAGACATGCGGTCCATCCTCATACGCGGACCTCGCGGGAGTCACCCCGATTCCGCTGTCGGCGTGGCAGGCGGAAGGAGCGGCCCGCACTCCCACTGCTGGAAGATCAGCCGGGTCTCCACCCGGGCCACCTCGCGCCGGGACGTGAACCCGTCAAGGACCAGCCGCTGGAGATCCGCCATGTCGGCCACGGCCACGTGCACGAGGTAGTCGTCGGGGCCGGTCAGGTGGAAGACGGTCCGTGACTCCGGCAGCGCCCGGATCCGCTCCACGAACGGCCCCACCAGCTCCCGCCGGTGCGGCCTGACCTGCACCGACAGCAGCGCCTCCAGACCCCGGCCCAGCTTCGCCGGATCCAGCCGCAGCTGATGTCCGAGGATGACGCCCGAGCGGCGCAGCCGGGTCACCCGGTCCAGACAGGTGGACGGCGCGACACCGACCTGGGCGGCGAGATCGCGGTAGGTGGTCCGGGCGTCGTTCTGCAACAGCCGCAGCAGATGCAGGTCCACCGGGTCCAGTACGACAGATTCGGCCATCGGCCGAACGTAGCACGGGCTTCTTACCGTGAACGCCGGTCGGTGTTCACTCTTGCGGCCATGGACTCAGCGCGCACCTCCACCGCCTCTCGTACGCCGCTCAGAGCACTGGCCACCGAGGCCGTCCACGCCGGCCGCGACGACCTCGCCCGGCAGGGACTGCACGCCCCGCCCATCGACCTGTCGACGACCTACCCCTCCTACGACAGCCGCGGCGAGGCCGCCCGTATCGACGCCTTCGCCGCGACCGGCGCCGAGCCGGACGGCCCGCCGGTGTACGGACGCCTCGGCAACCCGACGGTCGCCCGTTTCGAGACCGCCCTGGCCCGACTGGAGAACACCGAGGCCGCGGTCGCCTTCGCCAGCGGCATGGCCGCGCTCACCGCCGTCCTGCTCGTACGGGCCTCCCTGGGCCTGCGCCACGTCGTCGCCGTACGCCCCCTGTACGGCTGCAGCGACCACCTCCTGACCGCGGGGCTGCTCGGGACGGAGGTCACCTGGACCGACCCGGCGGGAGTGGCCGACGCCCTGCGCCCCGACACCGGCCTGGTCCTGGTCGAGTCCCCGGCCAACCCCACCCTCGCCGAGATCGACCTGCGGGCCCTGGCCCACTCCTGTGGTTCCGTGCCCCTCCTCGTGGACAACACCTTCGCCACGCCGGTGCTCCAACGGCCCGCGGAACAGGGCGCCCGGCTGGTGCTGCACAGCGCGACCAAGTACCTCGGCGGCCACGGGGACGTGATGGCGGGGGTGGTGGCCTGCGACGAGGAGTTCGCCGGGCACCTGCGCCAGGTCCGCTTCGCCACGGGCGGTGTCCTGCACCCCCTGGCCGGCTACCTCCTCCTGCGCGGCCTGTCGACCCTCCCGGTCCGCGTCCGCGCCGCCTCCACGACCGCCGCGGAACTCGCCCGCCGCCTCGCCGCCGATCCCCGGGTCGGCCGGGTCCACTACCCGCGCATCGGCGGCGCGATGGTCGCCTTCGAGGTCGACGGCGACCCGCACGGCCTGATCGAACGGGTGCGTCTGATCACCCCGGCGGTGAGCCTGGGCAGCGTGGACACCCTCATCCAGCACCCGGCGTCGATCAGCCACCGCATCGTGGACGCGGACGACCGGCGGGGCGCCGGGGTGAGCGACCGTCTGCTGCGCCTGTCGGTGGGCCTGGAGGACGTGGAGGACCTGTGGGCGGACCTGGACACGGCACTGGGGTGCGGGCGTGGGCCCGCACCCGCCGACCAGGCCGGGATCGCTACGGCGCCTCGGCCTTGGTGATCGCGACCGCGGCCTCCGTCTCCTCCACCGACGCACCCAGCCGCGCCGTGATCACCAGGGTCCCCTCCTCGATCTGGTAGTCGAGGGGGAGCCCCAGTCCGCGCATCGCGGCGACCATCCCGGTGTTGGACGACTGCGTCACGGCGTACACGCTCTCGCACCCGGCCTCGGCGGCCATGGCGACCAGCCGCTCCAGCAGCTCGCCGCCGATGCCCCGCCGCTGCCACGCGTCCTCGACGAGCAGCGCGACCTCGGTCTCGTCGCCGTCCCACAGCAGATGCCCGAGCCCGACGATCCGCCCCGAGGCGGTCTGCACGGCGAGCGTGCGCCCGAAACGCGGACTGAGCAGGTGGTTCAGATAGCGGTCGGCGTCGCCGACCGGCCCGTGGTACCGCATGCCCAACGTCCGCGGGGAGCACCGCTCGTGCATCGCCACCGCGGCCGCGAGGTCCCCGGTGTCGGCCCGCCGCACGGTGATGTCGTGGCCTTCCGGCAGGGTCAGCACGTCCTGGCTGCGCGGCACCCGCGGACCGAGCCGGGCGTCCAGCTCGACCAGGGCCCGGGCCCGGGCGAACTCCGTCGGCGTGAACGGCAGATACGGCCGCTCCACGGTGATCACGCCGCCCTCCGGCGCCCGCAACCGCATCACGGTGTCCTCCAACGCTCCCTCCACGGGCACCCCCTCCGGCCCGCGACCGCCTCCCACCGGCACGGCCGGCAGCGACCGGATCGTGCACCGGCCCAGCAACTGCCGCAGAGCGAGCGGCAGTTCGGCCGCGTCCAGCGCGGTACGGGTGGCGAGGCCGAGCACCCGGGTCGGGGCGTCCACCAGATCGTGCGTGTCGGCCCGCTCGATCCAGGTGTCGGCGCCGCCGGACCGCGCGACGGCCCGGGTGATCTCGGAGCCCTCCAGCGCGCCCGGGGCACGCAGCAGGAACTCGTCGACCGTGCCCTCGGCCAGCGGGTGGGTCTGGAGGCTGAGGATGTCGATCCGCTGCCCGGCGAGGACCGTGCACAGGGCGGCCAGCGAGCCCGGTTCGTCCTTCACCGTGGTGCGCATCCGCCACAGCGTGCTCTCCAGGGCCACGGGGTCCGGGTCCCGCGACGGCTGCTCGGACGGCCCGGCCTGCTTCCCCTCGGGCAGCGGCCGGGCGCCGGTATCGCCCGTCGGGGGTGCGTGGCCGTGGCGCCGTGCCCACCAGGTGTGGAATCCGGCCGTGGCGGCCAGGGCCACCGCCGAGATCACCAGCAGGGCGGTGCCGTCGGGGCCGTGCCCGATCAGGTTCGCCACCGTGTCGGCCACCGCGACGGCCGTGAACAGGGCTGCCAGTTCGATCACGTCGCGCCGCCAGTGGTGCACGGGGCGACCGTGTTTCGCACGGGTCACATCAGACATGTCTCGAGTCATGCAGCCACTGTGGAGGAACGGTGTTGCGTGATCACGAACGCATTGTGACTGATCGGTAAAGTGTGGTCCGTACGGTTTGTGACCTTTTCAACTGTTCAGGGGCCGCGCACCGGGGGATGACGCCGATGCGCGACCCGCCGTCGAGGGTACGGGAGTTACTGGCCCACCCGGCCCGGCTGGAGCACCTTCGTGAACAGCACCGTGCCGTCCTGCTCGCGCAGCCGTACGGTCAGCTCGCCGCTGTGGCCGTCGATGTCCACCTCGCCGAAGAACTGGTAGCCGCCCGCGGGGGAGACGTTCGAGGCGGTCGGCGCCTTCACGAACACCCGCTCGGGGCCGAAGGTGCCGTCGAGCGCGCTGGCCGGGAAGGCCCCCGCGTTCAGCGGACCCGACACGAACTCCCAGAACGGCTCGAAGTCGGTGAACGCGGCCCGCGAGGGCTGGTAGTGCTGGGCCGAGGTGTGGTGGACGTCGGCGGTCAGCCACACCGTGCCGGTGATCCTCCGGTGCTTGATGTACCGCAGCAACTCGGCGATCTGCAGTTCACGTCCGAGCGGGGCGCCCGGATCGCCCTGCGCCACCGCCTCGATGTTCGCCCTGCCCTCCGTGGCGTCGGGCACGACCAGGCCGAGCGGCATGTCGGAGGCGATCACCTTCCACACCGCGCGCGAGCGTGACAGCTCCCGCTTGAGCCACTCCAGCTGCTCCCGGCCGAGGATGCCCTGCGGGTCCACGGTCTGGTCGTCGGGGGAGTTGGCGTTGCGGTAGGTGCGCATGTCGAGCACGAACACGTCGAGCAGCGGGCCCTGCCGCAGCACCCGGTACACCCGGCCGTCCCGCCTGCCGGGCTGGAGCGTGGAGATCGGGAAGTACTCGCTGAACGCGCGCCGCGCCCGGCCCGCGAGCACGTCGACGCGCTTCTCGGTGTAGCGGGTGTCGGAGTCCAGGATCGTCTGGCCCGGGTACCAGTTGTTGCGCACCTCGTGGTCGTCCCACTGGATGATCGACGGCACCTGGGCGTTGAAGGCGCGGAGGTGGTGGTCGAGCAGGTTGTAGCGGAAGTTGCCGCGGAACTCGGCGAGGGTCTCGGCGACCTTGGACTTCTCCTCGGTGGTGATGTTCCGCCAGGTGCCGCCGTCGGGCAGGGCGGCGGTGGCCGAGATCGGGCCGTCGGCGTAGATGTTGTCGCCGCTGCACAGGAAGAAGTCCGGGTCGAGCCCCGCCATCGCCCGGTAGATCGTGTAGCCGCCGAAGTCGGGGTTGATGCCCCAGCCCTGCCCGGCGAGGTCACCGGACCACAGGAACCGCACCCCGTCCCGGCGCTTGGGGGACACCGTGCGGAAGGTGCCGGTGACCGGCTCGCCGGTGCGGCGCGGGTCGTCCGGGTCGACCAGCAGCACGCGGTAGTGGATCTGCTCGCCCGACGGCAGCCCGCGCAGCCGGGTCGTCCCCGTGAAGTCGGTGTCCGCGCCGAGCAGCGGGCCGTGCCATCTGCGGGGGTTGCGGAACGACTCGGTCGCGGAGGTCTCCACGATCATCCGGGCCGGACGGTCGGAACGCACCCACACCAGGCCGGAGTCGCAGGTCACGTCTCCCGTCTGCACCCCCCAGCCCGCCCCGGGGCGCCCGGACAGGGCGAAGGCGGGCGCGGCTGAAGAGACCGCGGGCAGGGTGAGGGCCGCCGACGCGGCCAGGGAGCCGCGCAGCACGCTGCGGCGGCCGGGGAACGGACGAGGGGACATGGAGGCGCCTCCAGGGACGGGATCCGGCCAGTGTGCGATGCCACAACTACTGGGGCTCCGCAGCGCACACGCGAACCGCGAGTGAACAACTGGCCGCGGGAACAAGGGAACCCGCGTGCGCCATGGCGCGGCTCAGTGGCGGGCGGCCTCGGCCATCAGTCGTACGCCGTCCCGGATCCGCGTCGGGGACAGGTGCGCGTATCCCAGGACCAACCGCACGCCGCCCCCCTCGTCGTCGGGCTCGGCACGCGCGTGTGCGTAGTCCGTCAGGGGCCGGACGGTCACACCGGCCGCGTCGAGGCGGGCGAGGAACTTCTCCTGGGGGCCGTACCGGTGCGGCAGCGCCGCGATGACATGCAGTCCGGCCGCGATCCCGGACACCTCCGTGCCGGGGAGGTGCTCGTCCAGCGCCGAGACCAGCGCGTCGCGCCGCTCCCGGTAGGCGCGCTGGCAGCGGCGCAGTTGGCGGTCGTAGTCGCCGCGCTCCACGAACCGGGCGAACAGCGCCTGGTCGATGGTGGGATGTCCGAGATCCATGGTCCGCTTGCGCTCGACGACCTCGTCGGCCAGCGCCTCCGGCACCAGCAGCCAGCCCAGGCGCAGTCCGGGAGCGAGGGACTTGCTGACCGATCCCGCGTAGGCGACACGGTCCGGGTCCAGGCCCTGGAGCGCGCCCACGGGAGCCCGGTCGTAGCGGAAGTCGCCGTCGTAGTCGTCCTCCAGCACGAAGCCGTCGACGGAGCGCGCCCAGTCGAGCAGTTCCGCCCGCCGCCGCGCGGAGTAGGCGATGCCGGTGGGGAACTGGTGGGAGGGCGTCGTGACGACGGCACGCACGCCCGCGTCACGCAGGGGTCCGACCGTGATGCCGTCCTCGTCCAGCGGTACCGGGACGGTGGTGACGCCGGCCGCCGCGTACAGGGCGTCGTGCTGCGGGCTCCCGGGATCCTCCACGCCGACCGTCGGCAACCCGCGCGCGTGGAGCGCGAATCCGAGCAGCGTCGTCGCCTGCGCCACACCGGAGACGACCACGATCCGCTCCGGATCGGCGACCACACCCCTGCGGCGTGCCAGCAGCTCGGCCAAGGCGGCACGCAGCCGGGGCAGCCCGCGCGGGTCCGGATAGCCGAGGTCCTGGTGCGGCAGCTCCGCCAGCACACCCCGGTGCGCGGTGGCCCAGGCGGTACGGGGGAACAACGACAGGTCGGGCGTCCCCGCGACGAAGTCCGCGCGGGTGCCCCGAGGGCGCGGGGCCAGGTCGCGCGGGCGTGGCCGGGCCGCCCGCACAGCACCGCCGACCCAGGTACCGGCACCCCGGCCGCTGCGCAGATAGCCCTCCGCCGTGAGCTGCTCGTACGCCTCGGTGACCAGACCGCGCGACACCCCGAGGTCGGCGGCCAGATCCCGGCTCGACGGCAGCCGCGTCCCCGGCACGAGCCGCCCGGAGCGGACCGCCTCCCGCAGCGCCGCCTGGAGGGAGCGGCCACGCGTGCGTGCCGGCGCCGAGACGGCGGGCAGGAGCAGTTCCCAGGCGGCCGAACCGACGGGGTGGTCGTGCGGCCGGTGCTCCGGATTGGTCCCCGATGACGTCATGGCACTGGACCTTAATCCGGGCCGCGCCAGTTCCTAGCGTCGTTCCCATGAACGCCACCACCACGCGCGGCTCGCTCCTCGCCGCGCTCGCCTGTGTCCTCGTCGGCGCGTCCTTCACCGCCAACAGCCTCCTCGGCGACTACCCGTACGCGGGCGGCCAGTTCCTGCGCTACGCCCTCGCCGCGCTGCTGCTGGTCCCCCTGGCCGCGAAGGGAGCCGGGGCACGGCTGCGCGCGCTCGGGCCCGGTCGGTGGACCCGTCTCGCGCTCCTCGCCGCCGTGGGCATGGTCGGCTTCAACCTCGCCGTCATCGCCGCCGAACGCACCGCGGAACCGGCCGTCCCCGGTGTGTTCGTGGGCTGCGCCCCCGTGCTGGTGGCCGTCCTCGTCCCGCTGCTGGAGGGACGCCGGCCCCGGCGCCGGGTCCTGCGGGGCGCGCTGCTCGTGGCTCTCGGCGCGTTCGCCGTGCAGGGCTGGGGCCGTACGGACGGCGCGGGCATCGCCTTCTCGGTGTGCGCGCTGGCCGGCGAGGTGGGTTTCGCGGTGCTCGCCGTGCCGGTGCTGCGGCCGCTGGGGCCACGGCTGCTGTCCGCCGTCGTCTGCGCGGTCGCCGCCGTCGAGGCCGCGGCGGCCGGACTGATCCTGGACGGCACCGCGTGGCTGCGCCGCCCCGACACCGCCGAGGCCGCCGCGCTGCTGTGGCAGGCGGCGGTGGTCACCGTCGTCGGGTTCGTGTGCTGGTACATGGGCATGCAGCGGATCGGCGCGGAGCGCGCCACGCTGTTCTCGGGTCTCATCCCGGTCGCGGCCGCCTGCACCGCGCCCCTCGTGGGCACGGGCTCCTACGGCGCCGCCCAGGTGGTGGGCAGTGCCCTGGTCGGCGCCGGAGTCGCCCTCGGATCGGGGGCGTTGAGCCGGAGGCGGAGAAAGTCAGCGGCTGCCGTCGAGGATGACCCGCGCGACCAGGGCCGGGTCGTCGTTCATCGGGCAGTGGCCGCAGCCCGGCAGCCGCACGAGCCGTGCCCGGGGGATGATCTGCTTGGCCCGCACGCCCTGCCGGCGCACCAGCAGCATGTCCCTGGTGCCCCAGGCGACCGTGACCGGCAGTCCGGGGACGTCGTCGCCGAACTGGACGGCGGTCCCGGCCCGCAGCGTCTCGTCGAACCCCGTGGCACGCGCCAGGGCGAGCGTCTCGGCGACCACGGCCTCGGCTGAACGCCGGCCGGGGCGGGCGTAGATGGTGCTCGTGAGCATCGTGCGGCCGGCCGCGCTGCGCGAGAGCCGCTCGACCAGCGGCAGCGGCAGCCGCCGGGAGATGTGCCGCATCGCGAGCAGCACCCCGAACGCGTAGCGCCGCTCGGCCTGCGACCAGAACCCCGCGGGGGACAGCGCGGTGACGGACCGCACGAGCCGTTCGCGCCCGAGTTCCAGGGCCAGCAGCCCGCCGAGGGAGTTGCCTGCCACGTGCGGGCGGTCCAGCTCCAACGCCTCGCAGAACGCCCCGAACACGGACGTGGTGGTGGCCAGGTCGTACGACAGCCCCTCGGGCAGCCCCGGCGACGCGCCGAACCCGGGCAGATCCACGGCGATCACGTCGCGCTCGGTCGCCAGGATGTCCACCACCGGATCCCAGGCCTGCCGGTGGTGACCTATGCCGTGCAGCAGGAGCAGCGGTTCACCGCGCCCCACGCGCGCGTAGGACACGGTCACGGGCTGCGGACCCTCGGGGGAGGGGACCTTGAAGGAGACGGTGGCGGACATGAGGGCTCCTTGTCGGCGGCTCAGGGGGCTGAGGCGATGACGCTCGGGACACGTCGTAGACAGCTTGTCAGCAATTGCTACTGGCGGGTAGACCCCTCCGGTCGGCAGGGCGCGCCGCACCTCATGTCGCCTGGACACGAACCGGCGTCTGCGTTGGGATGAACCCGTGGCCACCGACACCGAGACCGATGTCTTCGAAGAGCACCGTCCCGTCCTCCTGGGCGTCGCCTACCGCATGCTCGGGCGCGTCGCCGACGCCGAGGACGTGGTGCAGGAAGCCTGGCTGCGCTGGTCGGCGGCGGACCGGAGCGAGGTGCGCGAACCGCGCGCCTACCTGGTCCGCGTCACCACCCGCCTGGCGATCGACCGGCTGCGCCAGGTCAAGGCGCGCGGTGAGACCTACGTGGGCCCCTGGCTGCCCGAGCCGTACGTCACCGACTTCGGGGACACCGTGCCCGACACCGCCGAGCGGGCCGTCCTCGCCGACTCGGTCTCCCTCGCGGTCCTGGTCGTCCTGGAGTCGCTGTCCCCCCTGGAGCGGGCGGTGTTCGTCCTCAGGGAGGCCTTCGGCTACCCCTACGCCGACATCGCCGCCATGCTCGACCGCGCCGAACCCGCCGTACGGCAGCTCGCCGGGCGGGCCCGCAAGCACGTCGACGAACGACGGCCGCGCTACGACGTCGACCCGGTCCGGCGCCGTGACCTGACGGAGCGTTTCCTCGCCGCCGCGGGCGGAGGCGACCTGAAGGAACTGATGTCGCTGCTCGCCCCGGACGTCCGGCTCGTCGGGGACAGCGGCGGCAAGTCCAAGGCGCCGCTGCGGGCCCTGGAATCGGCCGACCACGTGGGGCGCTTCATCGTCGGCGTCGCCGGCAAGGACGTCACGGACATCTCCTGGCGCTTCCTGGAGCTCAACGGCGGGCCCGCGGTGCTCGTCCTGTCGGACGGAAAGCCCGACTCCGTCGTCCAGTTGGACGTCCTGGACGGCCGCATCCAGTCCATCTACATCATTCGCAACCCGGACAAGCTGCACGCCCTGTCTGCTGCCTGAGGGATCGAGGATTGGTCTTGACCAAGGGTGGGGGCCGCCCTATGGTCGCAGAGAAGTGCAACAACCTTTAATAAACAAGGGCGCTAAAAAGCCGCCGGACCACGGCGATTGCGGAGGACAGGGTGGGGACCACGCAGCTCGAAACGGTGCCGGAACCGAAGTACTGGCATCTCAAGACGGTGCTCAGCGAGGCACTGGACTCCGAATTCTCCGTGGGCGAGATCCTGCCCAACGAACGCGACCTCGCCGCCCGTTTCGGTGTCGCCCGTGCCACGCTCCGCCAGGCCCTGGAGCAGTTGGAGCTGGAAGGCAGGCTCCAGCGCCGCCGCGGTGTCGGGACGACCGTCGCCCCGCCACGCGTCGGCGTGTCCGTCGGCACCGAGCAGCACGCCTGGCCCGGTACGGCCGGCGACGACTGGCAGCCCGTCGACTGTGCCACCGCGGTACCGCCCGCGTCCGTCGCGGACACCCTCGGCACCGACCGCGAGCAGTCCGTGCACGTCGTGCGCCGCTCCCGCGTCACCCACGGCCAGCCGGTAGCGGCCGAACTGCTGTACATCCCCGAGGCGTCGGTGCCGGAGCTCTCCGCCATAGACGCCCCGTCCGGGGCGGCACGCGCGCGTGCCGTGCTGCGCGAACTGCAGCGCCTGGAGCTGGAGAGCCGGGAGAACGCCGTCGAACTCGGTTCGGCCCGCGCGGACGACGCGAAGGAACTGGACCGCCTGCCCGGCGCTCCGGTGCTCGTCGTCACCACCCGCTACCTGGCCAGCGGCCGCCCCGCCGCGGTCTCGGTGGCCACCTACCGCGCGGACACCTGCCGGCTGACCTTCGGGGACTCCGGCGCGGTGGAGATCCACGAGAGCCCGGAACGCCGGGCCTCCTGAGCGCCACGGCGGTGCCCCGGACCCGCGTCCCGGGCACCGCCGTACGGCGTCGGACCGCTCACCGCCGGGCGGTCACCGTGCCCTCGACGGCGAACAACTGCTCCTCCACATGGTCGAGGGCCAGCCGCAGCGCACCCGTCGCCACGGCCGCCTCGCCGAGGAGCGACAGGGCGACCTTCGGTGGGCGCAGACAGTAGCGGGCCAACTCCCGCCGCAGCGGCTCCAGTACGCCGTCCAGGCCGGCCGCCCAGCCGCCGACCACGACGAGTTCCGGGTCGAGGGCCAGGACCAGGGCCGCCACGTCGTGCACCAGCCGCTGGATGAAGCGGTCCACGGCCGCCCGGGCCCGCTGGTCGCCCTCCCGCGCCTGCGCGAACACCTCGGCGACGGCCTGCTCGTCGAGCGGGTGCAAGGGCTCGTCGGTGGTGGACAGCAGCGTCTCCGGGGTGACCTCCCGGCCCAGCAGGTGCAGCGCGCCGATCTCCCCGGCCGCCCCGCCGTACCCCCGGTGCAGCCGCCCGCCGATCAGCGAACCGGCCCCCGGGCTCAGCCCGGCCAGCACGAACACCACGTCGTCGGACTCGGTGGCGGAGCCCTTCCAGTGCTCGGCGACCGCGGCCGCGTTGGCGTCGTTCTCGACCAGCACCGGGCACTTGAAGGACCGGCTGAGCCGCTCGCCGAGCCGCAGCCCCGTCCACTCGGGCAGCGCCGCGCACAGCCGTATGGTGCCGTCCGCCTCCACGATGCCCGGCGAGGCGACCCCCACGGCCCACAGGGAGTCGCGCGCGACCCCGGCCCGGCGCAGCAGTTCGGCGACCGCGGTGCGCAGCCGCTCCAGGCGCTCGTCGGCGGACGCCGTCTCGGCTACGTCCTTGGCCACGGCGCCGAGCACCCGGCCGTCGAGGTCGGACAGAAGCGCGGCGACCCGGTGCGGCCCGATGTCGAGGCCCAGCAGGTGCCCGGCCTCGGCCCGGAAGCGGAAGCGCCGGGCGGGCCGCCCCTGTCGCCGGGCGACGCTGTCGTCGGCGGCCTTCTCGACCACCAGACCGGCCTCGATGAGCCCCTCGACGACCCCCTCGACGGTCGGCCGGGACAGGCCCGTCACCCGGGTGATCTCGGTCAGCGTCGCGCAGTCCGTGGCACGCAGCGCGTGCAGCACCACCGCGGAATTGATCCTTCGCAGGAGCGAGGGATCCCCGCCGGTCAGTCGCCCCAACGTCCGTCCTCCCAGCTCGTGCGCGTGTGGGGCGGATCGTACAGGCCGCGTCGCCGGGATGGTGCGGCGTGCCAGGCCCTTTTTCGGCTGCGACGCCCTCGTGGTTCCCCGCGCCCTTGGGGGGCGCGGTCCCGTTCCCCTCTCACCCCGGTGCCACGAACCCCGACTCGTACGCCGCGATCACCGCCTGGGTCCGGTCCCGCGCCCCCAGCTTCGCCAGGACGGCGCTCACGTGCGACTTCACGGTCTCGGTGCCGACGATCAACCGCGCGGCGATCTCCGCGTTGGACAGACCGCGCGCCATCAGCCGCAGCACCTCGGCCTCCCGCTCGGTCAGTTGGGCCCGTTCCAACGCGGCCCGGGCCGCCCGGTTGCCGCCGTCGTCGCCGTAGCGGGCGGCGAGCTGCCGTACCGACGCGGGGAACAGCAGCGACTCGCCCTCGGCGACCAGCCGCACCGCGTGCACGATCTCGGCCGGCCGGGCCCGCTTCAGCAGGAACCCGTCGGCACCGGCCCGCAGCGCCTCGTACACGTACTCGTCGTTCTCGAACGTCGTCACCACGAGGATCTTCGGCGGCTCCGCCACCGTCCGCAGTACCGCGCGCGTCGCCTCGATGCCGTCCAGCAGGGGCATCCGTACGTCCATGGCGACCACGTCGGGCCGCAGTTGCCGGACGAGGGGGATCACCGCCGCTCCGTCGGCCGCCTCGCCGACCACCTCGATGTCGGGCTGCGCCTCCAGCACGGCTCGCAGACCGGCGCGCACGAGGGGTTCGTCGTCGACGAGGAGAACGGTGACGGGCATCCCGTCAGCGTAGATCAGCGGAGCGGCAGCTCTGCATGCACCTGCCAGTCGCCCCGGTCGGGTCCGGTGTGCGCGTGGCCGCCGAGCAGGGCCGCCCGCTCGCGTATGCCGCGCAGCCCGCTGCCCCGCCCGGGGCCCGGTATCTCGGCCGTGAGCGGATTGCGGACCTCCAGGGCGAGGGCCTCGCCCGTGACCTCGATACGAACCCGGACCGGGACGGCCCCCGCGTGCCGCAGCACATTGGTCAGCGACTCCTGGAGGATCCGGTAGCCCTCCCGCGAGACCGGCCCGGGCAGGGTGTCCACCGGTCCGGTCAGTTCGGCGTCCACCTTCGCGCCCGACGCGCGCGCGGACTCCAGGAGCCGGTCCGCGTCCGTCAGCGTCGGACGGCTGCTGACCGGCCGATCGGACTCGCGCAGGATCCCCAGGACGCGCTCCAGGTCCTCCAGCGCGGCCCGGCCGGTCTCCTCGATGGCGTCCAGCGCACGGTCCGTGAAGGCCGGATCGCCGGCCGCCCGGGCGGCGCCCGCCTGCACGACGGCCACGGTCAGGGCGTGCCCGATGGAGTCGTGCAGCTCACGCGCGATACGGGTGCGCTCCAGGAGCTGCTCGGTGCGCTCCTCCAGGGCGGCCAGGCGCTCGGCGGGAGAGGGGCCGAGCAGCCGCAGCGCGAGCGCGGTGATCAGCCGACCCGAGCCGAACACGGTCGCGGCCAGCGCGGCCAGCGACAGGGGCGCGAGCAGGACGTGCCACCACCGGTGGCCGTCCAGGAGGATCAGCACACCCTCGTCGACGTCACGGCCGAAGGCCGACGCCACCAGGTCCACCGAGCTGAGCAGCAGCTGCACGCTGAGCATCGCCGTGGCGTTGCCGAGCAGCAGCCGCGTCTCCAGCCACAGGACGAGCCGCCACCGGTCGCTCCAGGACTGCGACGGCGCGACGACGATGTCGATGTCCTCGCTGTTGTGCCGGTGTCCGGTCAGCAGCAGCCTCGCCTGGAGCCCCTCCACGGTGCGCATCGCGGGCACCAGCCCGGCGGGCGCGAGCGTCACGGCCGCCATCGGCCAGATCCACCACGCCTCCTCGATGAACATCCACATGGCCGGCCACACGACGGCGATGAACAGATGCAGCCATCGTGTGTACGTCACCGCCCGGCCGAACGGGCGCAGCAAGTGGACCATCCGGCCATCGTGCCAGCCGCCACCGACAACGAGCCTCCCCCGCACGGGGGAGACGATCTCCACGCGCGGGGGAGGCCCCGTCCCCGTGCCAGCGGCCAGGCTGATGCCATGACCAGCATCGAAGTCCAAGCCCTCACCAAGGAGTTCGGCACCCGACGAGCCGTGGACGACGTCACCTTCCGTGTCCTGCCCGGCCGTGTCACCGGCTTCCTCGGCCCCAACGGCGCCGGCAAGTCCACCACCATGCGGCTCGTCCTCGGCCTCGACCGACCGACCTCCGGGACGGCCACCGTCGGCGGCCGCGCCTACGTCACGCTCGACGAACCCCTGCGCCACGTGGGCGCCCTGCTCGACGCCCAGGCCGCGCACGGCTCCCGCACCGGCCGCGACCACCTGCGCACCCTGGCGGCGAGCAACCGCATCCCCGACCGCCGGGTCGACGAGGTGCTGGAGCTGACCGGCCTGGGCTCGGTGGCCCGGCGCCGGGTGCGGACGTACTCCCTGGGCATGCGGCAGCGGCTCGGCATCGCGGCCGCCCTGCTCGGTGACCCCGGTGTGGTCATGCTCGACGAGCCCTCGAACGGCCTCGACCCCGAAGGCATCATCTGGATCCGCGAGCTGCTGCGCCGACTGGCCGCGGAGGGCCGCACGGTGCTGGTCTCCAGCCACCTCATGAACGAGACCGCGTCCTTCGCCGACCACCTCGTCGTCCTGGGCCGGGGCCGCCTCCTCGCCGACACCCCGATGCGGGAGTTCATCCACGCACGCGTGCAGCCCAGCGTCCGTGTCCGCACGACCGACCCGACCGCGCTCAAGGGCGCCCTCGCGCGGCACGGCCATGACGCCGTGGAGCACGAGGACGGGCACTGGACCGTGCAGCACGCACGCGTGGACGAGATCGGCGTCCTCGCCTCCGCCGCGGGCGTCCCCCTCCTCGAACTGGCCGCCGAGGAGGGCACCTTGGAGCAGGCCTACCTGGACCTCACCTCCGCCGAGACCGAGTTCACCGCACAGCACCAGGAGGCCTGACATGCCCTTCGTCCCCGTACTCCACTCCGAGTGGCTGAAGATCCGTACGCTGCGCTCGCTCCCCGGCGCGCTGCTCGCGCTGTTCGCCGCCACCACCGCGTTCTCCGCGATCGCCGGGGTCTCCGAGACCTCCGACCCCGAGTTCGACCCTCTGTTCATGGCGCTGTCCGGGGTCGCGCCGGGCCAGATCGCCGCCATCTCCTTCGGTGCCATGGCGGTGTCGTCGGAGTTCCACGGGGGTGGGCTCCGGCTGT
This sequence comes from Streptomyces sp. NPDC006335, assembly GCF_040612795.1. Taxonomy (NCBI): domain Bacteria; kingdom Bacillati; phylum Actinomycetota; class Actinomycetes; order Kitasatosporales; family Streptomycetaceae; genus Streptomyces; species Streptomyces sp. NPDC006335. The sequence goes on along the minus strand of NZ_JBEXQX010000015.1, from coordinate 124,619 downwards.
CCCTGGCCGCGGTGCCGCGGCGGGGGCGGTGGTTCGCGGCGAAGGCGACGGCCATCGCCGTACCCACGCTCGTGGTCGGTCTGGTGACCGCCCTCGCCGCCCTCGTCGTGGCCCGTGCCGGGCTCGGCGAGGCGGCGAGCGGCCTGAGCACCGGTGAACAGGTACGCGGTGTCGTCGGCTGCGGGATCTACCTCACCCTGATGGCACTGCTGGCGGCCGGTCTCGCTGCGGTGCTGCGCAGCGGGGTGGCGGCGCTCTCGCTCCTGATCCCCTTCATCCTGGTCGTCTCGTTCGTGATCGGCGATGTGGCAGGCGGGGCCACCGACTTCCTGCCGGACCGCGCGGGACAGATCGTCCTGTACGAGACGCACGACGGGCCCCTGGGACCGTGGACGGGACTCGCCGTGACCGCTGCCTGGGCGGCCGCTGCCCTGGTCGCGGGGGCCTGGAGCGTGCGACACCGGGACGCCTGAACCACGAGTCGCCTGACGCCCCGCCAAATGTCAGTGGCGGCCGCTTTACTGGATCACATGGACAGTGCGAAGTACCTCGCCGCGATCGACTCGCTGTGCGCCCGCGACCTGACCGCGGCGGACGGCGAGTCGGTCCCCTACGGGGCGGGACCCGGTTACCGCATCGAGTCGTTAGCGGTGAGCCACGGGACGCGGACCGGTGACGCGACGCGGCGCATGGCGGCCGTGGCGGACTTCTACGCGCTGAAGAGCTCCATAGCGCGGCAGTTGGACGACCGCTGGGGCAGGCAGCAGCCGCTCTGGGGGATGGGCACGCTCCGGGTGCACGGCGAGCGGGGGGACGAGATACCCGAACCCTGGGCGACGACGAGTTCGGTGGCGGACGATCTGGACCTGTGGCAGCCCCCGGGCTCGGACCGCTGGATCGCCCTCGGCGTGGGCTACCGGGACGAGTCCGACGAGGTCCATGTCCTCGCCGTGGCCTCGGACATCGACCCGGTCTGAGCCGCTAGCCCTGCTCGGCCGCCACCCGCAGCCGGGCGAACTCCTCCGCCATGGTCGCCGCGGTCCAGTGCGCGTTGAGGCCGCTCGGATTGGGCAGCACCCACACGCGCGAGTCCCCGATCGTCCGCTCCTGCGGCCCGACCTTCGCCTTCTTGTCGTCGAAGGCCGCACGGTAGGCGGTGACCCCGACCACGGCCAGCCAGCGTGGCCTGAGCCGCGTCACCTTCTCCGCCAGCAGCCGACCACCCTCGCGGTACTCCTCGGCGCTCAGCTCGTCCGCCCGCGCCGACGCCCGGGCCACGACATTGGTGATCCCGAGCCCGTACGACAGCAACTCCTGCTGTTCCGAGGGCTTCAGGAGTCTCGGTGTGAAGCCGGACAGGTGCAGCACCGGCCAGAACCGGTTGCCGGGCCGCGCGAAGTGATGGCCCGTCGCGGCCGTCATCAGACCGGGGTTGATGCCGCAGAACAGCACGTGGAGACCGTCCGCGACCACGTCCGGCACCAGCCGGTCGCGGGCGGCCTCCAGCTCCTCGGGGGTGAAGCGCGTCATCGCGAGGAGCGTGTCAGAGGATCGCCCCGGGCGTGTAGCCCGCGGCCGCCGGGTGCTGCTTGACGATCTCCTCGATCCGGCCGACGACGACGGCGACCTGGTCGGCGGCGGCACCCGTGAAGGACAGCTTGTCCGCCATCAGCGCGTCCAGCTGGGCCCGGTCGAGCGGGATGCGCTCGTCGGCGGCCAGCTTGTCGAGGAGTTCGTTGCGCTCGGCGCCCTGCTCGCGCATCGCGAGGGCGGAGGCGACGGCGTTCTCCTTGATCGCCTCGTGCGCGACCTCACGGCCGACACCCGCGCGCACCGCGCCCATCAGCACCTTGGTGGTGGCGAGGAACGGCAGGTAGCGGTCCAGCTCGCGGGCGACGACGGCCGGGAAGGCGCCGAACTCGTCGAGCACGGTCAGGAAGGTCTCCAGAAGGCCGTCGAGCGCGAAGAACGCGTCCGGCAGCGCGACCCGGCGCACCACCGAGCAGGACACGTCGCCCTCGTTCCACTGGTCGCCCGCCAGCTCGCCGGTCATCGAGGCGTAGCCGCGCAGGATCACCATCAGACCGTTGACCCGCTCGCAGGACCGCGTGTTCATCTTGTGCGGCATCGCCGAGGAGCCGACCTGGCCCGGCTTGAAGCCCTCGGTCACCAGCTCGTGCCCGGCCATCAGGCGGATCGTCTTCGCCAGCGACGAGGGGGCCGCCGCCACCTGCACCAGCGCGGTGACGACCTCGTAGTCCAGGGAGCGCGGGTAGACCTGGCCGACCGAGGTGAACGCCTGCGAGAAGCCCAGGTGACCGGCGATCCGGTGCTCCAGCTCCGCCAGCTTCGACGCGTCCCCGCCCAGCAGGTCCAGCATGTCCTGCGCGGTGCCGACCGGGCCCTTGATGCCGCGCAGCGGGTAGCGGGCGAGGAGCTCCTCGACCCGGCCGTACGCCACCAGCAGTTCGTCCGCGGCGGTCGCGAAGCGCTTGCCGAGGGTGGTGGCCTGCGCGGCCACGTTGTGGGAGCGGCCGGCCATGACCAGCTCGCCGTACTCGCCGGCCAGCTTGCCGAGGCGGGCCAGGACGGCCACGCCGCGGTCGCGGATCAGCTCCAGGGAGAGCCGGATCTGGAGCTGCTCGACGTTCTCCGTCAGGTCCCGGGAGGTCATGCCCTTGTGGACCTGTTCGTGCCCGGCGAGGTCGTTGAACTCCTCGATCCGCGCCTTCACGTCGTGCCGCGTGACCTTCTCGCGCTCGGCGATGGAGGCCAGGTCGACGGTGTCGAGGACCCGCTCGTAGTCGGCGAGGGCCTGCTTCGGGACCTCGATCCCGAGGTCCTTCTGGGCCCGCAGCACGGCGAGCCAGAGCTGACGCTCGAGCCTCACCTTCTGCTCGGGCGACCAGAGCGTGGCGAGCTCGGCGGAGGCGTAGCGTCCGGCGAGGACGTTGGGGATGCGGGGCTTGGCGGGAGCGGAAGTCACGTGTACGGATTCTACTGGCGATTCGTGCAGGCCAGCGTCGGGGTCCCGTTCGTCGGAACCTACGAGAGCTCCTCCGCGAGCTCCGCGAGGACCTCGGCGTGGCACAGTTCGGGCGCGCACCAGCAGGCCAGGGCCTTGCCGCGCAGTCCCGGCAGCAGAGCGAGCAGATCCGGCCGCCCCAGCAGATGCGCCCGGTACTTCGCCATCACCTCGGCCCGGGTACCGTCCCGGCGGCGCGCGGGGGTGTCGTAGGCGAAGGGGTTGTACAGCGGGTGCTTGGGCAGGTCCCAGCCGCCCAGGGTCCAGCGGCGGCCGACGTAGACGAGGTCGGCGGGCGCGTGTTCGAGGCGGGGGCCGTACTCGTGGATACGGCCCCTGATGTTGACCACGCGCGTGTGCACGGCGTCCTCAGTGCTCCCAGGGCAGCAGGTCGGGCCGCTTCGGGGGCAGGCCGTCGCCCGAGGAGCGGCCCGTCAGGCGCCGGCCGATCCACGGGAGCAGGTGCTGCCGGGCGAAACGGACGTCCGCGACGCGCCGCGCGACCCACCTCGGCGGGACCGTGGCCGGGATCGGCGTACGCCACTGCGTGTCCTCGGGGTCGTAGCCGAGGGTCTGCCACACAGCCTCGGCGACGCGGCGGTGGCCCTCGGCCGTCAGGTGCAGCCGGTCCACGTCCCACAGGCGCGGGTCGGAGAGGGAAGGGGCGCCGTACAGGTCGACGACCACCGCGCCGTGCCGTGCGGCGAGCTCGTCGACGACCGTGAACAGCTCCTCCATGCGCGGCCGGAACCGCTCCAGGACCGGGCCCTGGCGGCCCGGGCTGCGCATCAGGACGAGCTGCTTGCAGGAGGGGGCCAGCCGCTCCACGGCCTCCGTGAGCAGGTCGCGCACCCGGACCATGTCGCACTTGGGCCGCAGGGTGTCGTTGAGCCCGCCCACCAGCGTGATCACGTCCGACTGCATCGCCGCCGCCACGTCGACCTGCTCGTCGACGATCTGCTGGATCAGCTTGCCGCGCACCGCGAGGTTGGCGTACCGGAAGCCGGGCGTCACGGCGGCCATCCGGCCGGCGAGGAGGTCGGCCCAGCCCCTGTAGGAACCGTCCGGCAGGAGGTCCGACATGCCCTCGGTGAAGGAGTCGCCGACCGCGACCAGGCTGGAGTATGTGGGATTCGTCTGCATGGCGGAAGAAATGGTAACCCGCTCACATACTTACCGGTCGGTGGGCTCGGGCGTCCTCACTCCTGCCGTCCGAACAGCTCCCGCAGCACGTCCTCCATGGTCACCAGTCCCGCCAGCCGTCCGTCCGTGCCGAGCACCGCGGCCAGGTGCGTCCGGCTGCGCCGCATCGCCGTCAGCACGTCGTCCAACGGTGTGCTCTCCCGGATCCGTGCGATCGGGCGCATGTCCCGCACCGAGAACGGCAGGTCCCGCGGCGAGGCGTCCAGCGCGTCCTTGACGTGCAGGTAGCCGACGATCCGGCGGCCCTCGTCCACGACCGGGAACCGGGAGAACCCCGTCTCGTTCGACAGTGCCTCCAACTGCTCCGGCGTGACGCCCACGCGCGCGTAGACGACACCTTCCAGTGGCAGCACCACGTCCCGCACCGGTCGCCGCCCCAGCTCCAGAGCGTCGTGCAGCCGCTCCCGCGCCCGCTCGTCGATCAGCCCCGCCTCGCCGGAGTCCCGCACGATCCGCGCCAGCTCGGCGTCCGAGAAGGTGGCCGTCACCTCGTCCTTGGTCTCCACGCGCAGCAGTTTCAGCAGGGCGTTCGCGAAGGCGTTGACCGCGAAGATCACCGGGCGCAGTCCGCGCGCCAGCGCGACCAGCGGCGGCCCGAGCAGCAGCGCGCTGCGTACCGGCTCCGCGAGCGCGATGTTCTTCGGGACCATCTCGCCGAGCAGCATGTGCAGATAGGTGGCCAGGGTCAGCGCGATCACGAAGGACACCGCGTGCCCCGCGCCTTTCGGCACGCCCACCGCGTGGAACACCGGCTCCAGCAGATGCGCGATGGCCGGCTCCGCGACCACACCCAGGACCAGCGTGCACAGTGTGATCCCGAGCTGCGCGGCCGCCATCAGCGCGGAGACGTGCTCCAGCCCCCACAACACGCTCTTCCCACGCCGGTCGCCCTGCTCGGCATACGGCTCGATCTGACTGCGCCGCACCGAGATCAACGCGAACTCGGCCCCCACGAAGAAGGCGTTCACGACAAGCGTCGCCAGACCGATCAGCAACTGGACAACGGTCATCGCCGGCTCCTCCCTGAGTGGGGCGGCTGTGGGGTGGTCCCGCCCGAGGCTTTCCGGCGGGGTGGCCGGGCGGCGGTCTCGGCAGGGCTTTCTTGGAGGGACGCCCGGGTGATGGTCCCGGGACTTCCCTTGCTGGACGCCCGGGCGGCGGTCTTGGCTGGGCTTTCCTGTAGGGACGTTCGGGCGGCGGGCAAGGCCCGGGTCCCGTCTTGCGGCGACCGACCGGCAGCCACCGCGGGGGTCCCCGCCGACAGCAACCTGACGGCATGAGCCCCGTAAGCCCCTTCCCGCAGCAGTCGGCCGGCACGAGCCCCGTGAGCCCTCTCCCGCAGCATCCGGCCGTCAGTCACCGCCAGGATCCTCTCCCGCAGCAACCGGACCGCACGAACCCCGAAAGCCCCCTCCCGCCCCCGCTGGCCGGCGGTCATGGCCCCACCCCCTCCTCCTCCCCCTCGCCACCCCCGGCGGGAGGCGCGTGCAGGAGAAGTCGCGCGGCTCTGCGGCCCTGGGCGTCCGTCACGTCGAGCTGCCAGCCGGCGACCCGGACCGAGTCGCCCGCGGCCGGGATCCTGCCGAGTTCCGTCGCCAGGAGGCCGGCCAGCGTCTCGTACGGGCCCTCGGGGGCGCGCAGCCCCACGCGCGCGAGCTGGTCCATGCGGGCCGAGCCGTCGGCATGGAAGAGCTCCCGGCCCTCCTCGTCGGTGCCCGCGGGGGCGAGGTCCGGCGTCTCGTGCGGGTCGTGCTCGTCGCGCACCTCGCCGACGACCTCCTCGACGATGTCCTCCAGCGTGGCCACGCCCGCCGTGCCGCCGTACTCGTCGATGACGACCGCCATCGTGCGCTTGCCGGAGAGCCGGTCCAGAAGCCGGTCCACGGTGAGCGACTCGGGCACCAGCAGCGGCTCCCGCAGCAGTTCGGCGACCGAGGCGCGCGGCCGGCGCTCGGCCGGGACCGCCAGGACGTCCTTGATGTGCGCGATGCCGACGACCGAGTCGAGGCTGCCGCGGTAGACGGGGAACCGGGACAGCCCGGTCGCGCGCGTCGCGTTCGCCACGTCCTCGCAGGTCGCCTGGACGTCCAGGGCGATCACCTGCACGCGCGGGGTCATCACGTTCTCCGCGGTCAGGTCCGCGAGGTTGAGCGTCCGTACGAACAGCTCGGCGGTGTCCGCCTCCAGCGCGCCCGCCCGCGCCGAGTGCCGGGCCAGCGCCGCCAGCTCCTGCGGCCCGCGCGCGGAGGCCAGTTCCTCGGCGGGTTCCAGGCCGAAGCGGCGCACCACCCGGTTGGCCGTGTTGTTGAGGTGGGTGATGAAGGGCCGGAAGGCCGCGCTGAACCAGCTCTGCGCGGTGCCCACCCGCTTGGCCATGGCCAGCGGCGAGGAGATCGCCCAGTTCTTCGGCACCAGCTCGCCGACCACCATCAGGAAGACGGTCGACAGCGCGGTTCCCAGCACCAGCGCCAGCGACCGGGACGTGGACTGCGAGACCCCCAGCGCCTCCAGCGGCCCCGCGATCAGCGCCGCGATCGACGGTTCGGCGAGCATGCCGACGACCAGGTTGGTGACGGTGATCCCGAGCTGCGCCCCGGAAAGCTGGAACGTCAGGGTCCGTACGGCTCTCAGCGCCCCGGCCGCGCCCCGCTCGCCACGCTCCGCCGCCCGCTCCAAGTGCCCGCGCTCGACCGTGGTCAGCGAGAACTCCGCCGCCACGAAGGCACCGCAGGCCAGCGAGAGCAGGATCGCCACCAGCAGCAGGAGCACTTCGGTCATCGGGTCACCTCCGTCCCATGATCGGACAGGGTCCCCAGGATCGCCCGTCCTAGCCGGCGAGGGGCTTCACCCAGCGCCGCCACTTCTCCTCGGGCGCGTACCCCGCGGCGCGCCATGCGTGCTGTGCCGTCTCGTTGCGCACCAGCACCATCGCGTCCCCGCGCCGTCCGCCGAGCCGTACGAACCGCTCCTCGGCGGCCGTGAGCAGCGCCGATCCGATGCCGCGCCGCCGGCGCTCCGGGTGCACCGCGAGCCGGTACAGATGGCACCGCCAGCCGTCGAAGCCCGCGATCACCGTGCCGACGAGTTCGCCGTCGAGCTCGGCGAGGATCAGTGCCTCGGGGTCGCGGGTGACCAGTCGCTCCACGCCGTCCCGGTCGTCACTGATGCTCGTGCCCTCGGCGGCCTGCTTCCAGAAGGCCAGCACGGTGTCGAGGTCGTCGGGCGTCGCGGCCCGTATCCGCAGGTCGGTCATACGGCGATCCCATCACACCCGACGTCCCGGGGCCCCGAGTTCCACCATCCGGACGGCTACCGGCCGCGCAGCTCCGCCATCACCGGCGCGAAGACATCCATGGACGCCTCCAGCACCGTGACATAGGTGAAGCCGTACCGCTCGCGCTGCGCCAGCACCTGGGCGACGATCTCCTCGACCGTGCCGATCAGGATGATGGGCAGGTCCAGGGCCTGCTGGAGGGTCAGGTCCGGAAACCGGTGCAGGAACGGGGCGGCGACGGCCTCGCGGTCCTCGGTGACGACCACTGTCTGGACGAGCAGGTTCAGTTCGGCTGGTTCCTTGCGGCCCTCGGCCAGTCGCCGGTAGTGCGCGACGCGCTCGTCGAGTTGCTCGGCGGTGGTGGGGGTGAGCTTGCCGGTCGTGTCGCCCGGGATCAGGGTGGCGCCCGTGAAGGCCGCGATGTCGGCGTGCTCGGCGGACAGCTTCAGCATCCGGTTGCCTATGCCGCCGATCAGCAGGGGCACCCTGGGCCGTTGCACCGGCTGCGGCACATGGTCCGCCGAGGACAGCAGCCGCTCCAGTTCCTCGACCGTGCGCCGCAGATGGTCCACCCGCTCGCCCGGCGAGCCGAAGGGCAGGCCGGCCCGGTCGTGCTCGGACTGCACATAGCCGGCGCCCAGGCCGAGTTCGAGGCGGCCACCGGTCAGGGCGTCCACCGTGGCCACCTCACGGGCGAGCAGGGTCGGGTTCCAGAAGCCCGCGTTGAGGACGAACGTGCCGAGCCGTGGCCGCTCGGTGACCTCCGCCGCCGCGACCAGAGCCGGGAACGGCGCGACCTTGCCGAGGTGGTCGGGGACCAGGATCACGTCGTAACCGAGTTCCTCGGCCCGGCGGCACTTGGCGCGCCAGTCCTCGTCGGTGGCGGCGGCGGTCAGGTTGACGGCGAAGCGAAAGGGGCGGGGCAGGGTGGGGTGGGGCTGCTCGGGGCGGGGCATGAACTCTCCTCAGCGATAAGCGACTTGAGTTGTCTGCCCCGCGATTCCATCATTCGTGCGCGATCGCCGCCAGTACGTTCATGCGCGATGCACGCAACGCCGGCAACAGTGCCGCCACGATGCCCACCACCGCCGAGCCGACGACGACCGCGACGATCGTGCCCCAGGGGATCGCCAGCGCGTTCATGCCCTGGAGCGCCAGCACCTGCTGGGTGCACACCCCCCACACCAGCCCGAGCGCGAGCCCGAGGACCGCGCCGAACACCGCGATCACCACCGACTCCAGCCGGATCATCCGGCGCAGCTGACGCCGGGCGAGCCCGATGGCGCGCAGCAGCCCGATCTCGCGGGTGCGCTCCACGACCGACAGGGCGAGGGTGTTGACCACACCCAGCACCGCGATGACGATCGCGAGCCCGAGGAGCGCGTACACGAGGTAGAGCAGGACGGCGATCTGGTCGTGGACCAGGTCCTTGTAGTCGGCGAGGTCGCGCACCTGGACCTGCGGATACGGGTCGAGCGTCTGCTCCAGTCCCGCGCGCAGCCGGTCGGCACCGGTGCCGGGGGCGGCGTTGACGTACAGCGCGGAGTCCTGACCGCCCCGTGTGAACCGCTCCAGCGTGCCCAGACCGAAGTAGATGCCGCCCTGTGTCCCGAAGCCCTCCGCCGCGTCCTGGTCGGTGAGCGCGCCCACGGTCAGTTCGGTCCGGCGCCCGCCCTGGAACTCGACGGGGACCCTGCTGCCCACCTTCACGTCGTGGTCGCGCGCGAAGTCCAGGTCCATGGCCAGGTGACCGGGGGCGAGCGCGGCCGCGGTGTCGCCCTGCGCGTAATTGATGTGGGCGACCTCGTCCAGTCGCGGGTCGTACCCGGCGGCGGTGGTCTCGACGCGCTCGCCGTCCGGCAGCCGTACGGCGACGGGGGCGAACCTCGACCGTACGACGAGCCCGGCGCCCTCGGTGTCACGCACCGCGTCCGTGACCTCCTGCGGGAACGGCAGGAAGTTGCCGTTCTGCACCACGAAGTCGGCGCCGAGGGTCTTGTCGATCTGGTCGTCGAAGGACTTGGACATCGAGGCGCTCGCCACGGACATCCCGCCGACGAGGGCGAGGCCGACCATCAGGGCGGCCGCGGTGGCGCCGGTGCGGCGGGGGTTGCGCAGGGCGTTGCGCTGGCTCATCCGCCCGACCGAGCCGAAGAGGGCTGGGAAGGCGCCGCCCAGCACCCTGATCACCGGCCGCACCAGCAGCGGGCCGGCGATCACGGTGGCGAGGAGCGTCAGGACCACACCGAGGCCGAGGAAAGAGGCGGCGGAGGCCGTCTTCGACGACACCACGCAGCCGACGAGGGCCGCCGCGCCGGCCGCCCCCACCAGGCCGCCCACGATCGCGCGGACCTTGAGCGGTCGCCCGATGCCGGCGATCTCGGCGTCCGCGAGGGCCGCCATGGGGGAGACGCCGGCCGCGCGCCGGGCCGGGAGATAGGCCGCGACGAAGGTGACGCCCACGCCGACGACGTACGCCGCCACGGGTGTGCCCCAGCCGATGACCATCTCGCCGGTCTCGATGTTCATGCCGAAGGCGTTCATCAGTGCGATGAGGCCGACGGCGAGGCCGATGCCGGTGCCGAGCCCGAGCGTGGAGCCGACCAGGCCGAGCAGGGTGGCCTCGGTGAGCACCGAGCGGCGGACCTGGCGCCGGTCCGCGCCGAGGGCGCGCAACAGGCCTAGTTCACGGGTGCGTTGGGCGATCAGCATGGAGAAGGTGTTGACGATCAGGAAGATGCCGACCAGGACGGCGATGCCCGCGAAACCGAGCATGACGTACTTGACGACGTCGAGGAATCCGCCGAGCTGGTCGATGTCCGACTTCGCCTGTTCGTCGGCGGTCCGGTACTCGTAGGTGCCCGCGCCGAGCGCGGCGGCCACGCGCTGCTTGAGCTGGTCGTTGCTGACGCCCTCGGCGGCGTCGACGGAGATGCTGGTGGCGGCCTTCGAGGAGCCGAGCAGCTTCGTCTGCGCGGTCGGCGGGTCGAGGAACAGCAGGGTGGCCCCGGGGTTGGTGGTGGTGAAGGTGGCGATGCCGACGATCCGCACCTTGAACGAGCCGGGTCCCGCGATCACGGTGAGCGGATCGCCGATGCGCAGGCCCTTGCGGTCGGCGGTCTCCGAGTCGAGCAGCGCCTCGGCCGGGCCGTGCGGGGCGTGGCCGGAGGTGAGCTTCACGGGGCTGCGCGAGGTCGGGTTCCAGTCGGTGCCGATCGTGGGGGTGCCGGTGGACGAACCCACCGACTCGTTCTCGGAGTCGGCGACGGTGATCCCGTCGTCCTCGGCGTCGAAGCGCGCGGCGCCGACCCCGTCGACCCGGGCGACCCGGTCCGCGAGGGCGGCCGGCAGGGTGGCCGTGGTGCCGGACGGGATGGCCTCGCGCAGGTCTTCCTTCGGGCTGATCGTGAGGTCGGGCGCGGTCGAGGCGAAGAGCCGGTCGAAGGTGCGGCTCAGGGTGTCGGAGAAGATCAGGCTGCCCGAGACGAACGCCACGGACAGGACGACGGCGAGTGCGGAGAGCAGCAGCCGTCCTTTGTGGGCGAGGAAGCTCCGGAGCGTCGCCTTCAGCACGGCGGTCAGGCCTCCCCGGCCTCGGGCGTCTCGTCGAATGGGCCGCGGATCACGTCGAACCGTTTCATACGCTCCAGCACGGCCTCCGCGGTGGGCCGCTCCATGCGGTCCACGATCCGTCCGTCCCCGAGGAAGAGCACCAGGTCGGAGTGGGCGGCGGCGCCGGGGTCGTGGGTGACCATGACGACGGTCTGCCCGAGCTGGTCGACGGCCTCGCGCAGGAAGCCGAGGACCTCCAGGCCCGCCCGTGAGTCGAGGTTGCCGGTCGGCTCGTCCGCGAAGATCAGCTCGGGGCGGGACGCGAGCGCGCGGGCACACGCGACGCGCTGCTGCTGACCGCCCGAGAGCTGCGAGGGCCGGTGCTTGAGGCGGTCCCGCAGGCCCAGGGTGTCGATGACCTGGTCCAGCCACTTCTCGTCGGGCTTCTTGCCCGCGATGTCCATGGGCAGGGTGATGTTCTCGGCCGCGTTCAGCGTCGGGATCAGGTTGAACGACTGGAACATGAACCCGATCCGGTCCCTGCGCAGCCGGGTCAGCTCGCGCTCCTTGAGTCCGGTGATCTCGGTGTCGCCGAGCCACACCTGGCCGGCCGAGACGGTGTCCAGTCCCGCCAGGCAGTGCATCAACGTGGACTTTCCGGAGCCCGAGGGCCCCATGACCGCGGTGAAGCGGCCCCGCGCGATGTCCACGTCCACCGAGTCCAGGGCGAGCACGGCCGTCTCACCCGAGCCGTACGCCTTGGTCAGACCGCGGGCGCGGGCCGCGATCGCGTCGGCAGGGGCGGTGCCTGGGGCGTCCTCCGCAGCAGTTGCCATGACGCCGAGGGTAATGTGATCCGGCCCACACTCGATATCCCCCTCGCGGTCGAGGCGGTCTCCACCCCAGGTCGGGTCCCTGACACCCGTGTAAGGGACACCTGCCGCCCGCGAAAGCCCCTCTTGCCAGTGCTAGCGTTTCGGCGCTAGCTTCGAGGTATGGCGAAGACTCAGTTGAACGTGCGGGTGGACGAGGGCACCGCCCGCGCCGCCCGTGAACGTGCCCTCGCCCGCGGCGTGAGCGTCAACCGCTACATCGAGGAACTGGTCATGAAAGACACCGGCGAGGCGGGCCAGGCCTTCGTGGAGGCCGCGGCCGACTTCATGAAGCAGTACGAATCCGTGTTCGCGGAGGAGTTCGGCAAGGAAAGCAAGGACCACGAGACTCGTTGAGCGATCTGCACATCGACCTCGCCTGGCTCCTGATGCTCGCCGAGCAGAAGACCCCGGGCGATCCCCAGGTCGCCGACTGGGGCGCCCTGGTCGCCGCCGTGGCACGCCACCAGGCCGAGATCTTCGACATCCCCGTCTACGACAACCCGCACCTGCGTGCCGCCGCGCTGCTGCAACTCCTCATCCACGTCCCGGCGTTGGAGCGCACCAACGTGCTCTTCGCCTGCGCGGTGGGGTACGCCTACCTCGTCGCGAGCGGACTCAGGGTCGTCACCTCGCCCGAACTCGTCCGGGACCTCGCGAAAGTGGCCAAGAAGGGCGACGCCTCGGTGCACGACATCGCGCGCGAGCTGCGCAGGTGGACCCTCTGATCAGCGCTCCTCCAGCGGCCGCCAGGCGGTGCCCAGCACGCAGAAGGACGTAGGCAGCGTCGGCCCCTTCTCCGGCATCGACACCCGCCGGTAGGGGCCGAGTTCGAACCCGGCCCGGCGCAGGGCGGCGACCGGGTCACGGGCCAGATGACAGCCACCGGTCAGCGGGGGCCACAGCGTGCGGTCGAGGGCGTGCTGGGTGAGGCGCATCGCCGGGCCGCCGCCCCTGCCGTGCTCGAAGAACCGCACGACCCCGCCGGGCCGCAGCACCCGGCGCACCTCGCCGAGCGCCCGCGGCACATCGCGCACACTGCACAGCACGAGCGAGATCACCACGGCGTCGAAGGCCTCGCTCTTGACGGGCAGCGCCTCCGCGGCCCCGGGCGCCACGTCGACCGGCACCTCGGAGCGCAGGGCGGCCTCCACCGCCAACTGCCGCAGCCTGCGCTCCGGTTCGATCGCCACGACCTCGGAGACCGTGCCCGGATAGTGCGAGAAGTTCAGACCGTTGCCCGCGCCGATCTCGATCACTCGCCCGGACAGCCCGGCGAGCAGCCGCTCGCGCACACCGGCCATGCCCATCCGGGTCTCGGCGGCGACACTGACCCGGGCGTAGTACCGGGCGAACAGCGGATGGTGGACGGGGTCCCGGGACACCTTGCCGGAACCGGCGGACCGCAGCGCCATGGCAGCCTCCCTCACAGGATGTGCCTCACTGCGATTGTCCCCCGCGCGACCCCGTCGCACCCCCGCTGCACGAAGTCGCGCACCTGCCCGTAGACGCCGTGGTCGTTGTGCGCGGCGCCCCAGGGCGGCGGCTCCTCGCCGGTCAGCATCCATGTCGGCCGGGTCCCTCGGCTCCCTCAGGGCGCCTCGCGCACCGCGAACGCCTCCGCGTCCCACGTCCCGTCCAGCCGTGGTGCCAGCCAACCCGGCGCACTGGCGCGGAAGTCGGCGGGCGCCAGGCCACCCGCGCCGGCCGGCAGGGCGCCGAGCAGCGGGGCCCCGGACACGTCCGGCAGATCCGCCAGGTTGCAACGCGAGGCAAGATCGGGGGAGTCGGGCCAGCTACCGATCACCACACCCGCGAAGTCCAGTCCACGACGCCCGAGTTCACGGGCCGTCAGCTCCGTGGTGTTGAGTGTGCCCAGGCCCGCCGACGCCACCACCAGGACCGGCGCCCGCAGCAGCTGGGCCGCGTCGGCCAGCGTCCCGCCCTCGTCGTCGAAGCGGACGAGCAGCCCGCCCGCCCCCTCCACCAGCACCAGGTCGTGCTCGGCGGCCAGCTTGGCGGCGGCCTCGGCGACCTCCCGCGGGCGCACCGGCGGGAGACCGGCCCGCCACGCGGCCGTCGCCGGGGCCAACGGCTCGGGATAGCGGGCGAGTTCGCCCTTCGTCACGCCACCCGCGAGCCGCGCCACCTCCTCGGCGTCCCCGGGCTCGTCCGGCCGTACGCCGGTCTGCGCGGCCTTCAGGACGGCGACCGTCCGTCCGGCGGCGAGCGCGGCCGCGGCGACGGCGGCCGTGGTGACGGTCTTGCCGACCTCCGTGCCCGTCCCCGTGATCACCAGTACCGGCATGTCATCCCTCCCGGGCGGCGGCGCACACCGCACGCGCGATCCGTGCCACGTCCTCGTCACCCGTGACGTACGGCGGCATCGTGTAGACGAGGTCACGGAACGGCCGCAGCCACACGCCCTCGCCTACGGCGGCCTGAGTCGCGGCCCTCATGTCGACTTCGTGGTCCAGTTGGACGACCCCGATGGCGCCGAGCACCCGTACGTCCTTCACACCCGGCAGCTCACGAGCCGGTGCCAGTCCCTCCCGCAGCCCCGCCTCGATCCGCTTGACCTCCGCGAGCCAGTCCTGCCCGAGCAGCAGCCCGATCGAGGCGCGGGCCACCGACGCGGCCAGCGGGTTGCCCATGAAGGTGGGGCCGTGGGCCAGCACCGGGACCTCGCCCCGCGAGATGCCGTCGGCCACCCGAGGTGTGCACAGGGTCGCCGCCATCGTCAGGTAACCGCCGGTCAGCGCCTTGCCCACGCACATCACGTCCGGCGTCACCGCCGCGTGGTCCGCCGCGAACAGGGCGCCCGTACGGCCGAAGCCGGTGGCGATCTCGTCGAACACCAGCAGTACGTCGTGCGCGTCGCACGCCTCGCGCAGCACCCGCAGATACGCGGGGGAGTGGAACCGCATCCCACCCGCGCCCTGCACCACCGGCTCCACGATCACCGCGGCCAGCTCGTCCGCGTGCCGTTCGATCGCCGCGCGCAGCCGATCCGCGTACGACTCCTCGTACTCGCCCGGGGGCGCGTCCACGAACACCTGGCGGGGCAGGACCCCCGACCACAGCTCGTGCATCCCGCCCTCGGGGTCGCACACGGACATCGGCTGCCAGGTATCGCCGTGGTAGCCGCCGCGCCAGGTCAGCAGCCGCTGCTTGCCCGGACGGCCCAGCGAACGCCAGTACTGGAGACACATCTTCACCGCGACCTCGACCGACACCGACCCCGAGTCGGCGAGGAAGACATGTTCCAGACCCTCGGGAGACATGTCGACAAGGAGCTTCGCGAGCTGGACGGCGGGCTCGTGGGTGAGCCCACCGAACATGACATGGCTCATCCGCCCGAGCTGCTCCCGCGCGGCCTCGTTCAGCACCGGGTGGTTGTAGCCGTGGATCGCCGACCACCAGGAGGACATCCCGTCGACCAGCTCCGGGCCCTCGGCGAGCCGCAACCGCACCCCGCTCGCCGACTCCACGACGAGCGGGTCGACCCTGCCGGGCATCGGACCGTACGGATGCCACACGTGCCGCCGGTCGAGCGCCAGCAGCTCCGGCACGGGCAGGCCGGGCAGATCAGGCATTGGGCGCGAGATCCGTTCCGGCGCCTCGACGGCGTACGGCGACCAGGTCCGTACGGGGCTCGCTCACCGTGGGCGCGGCCGGGGCGGCCGTACCGCAGGCGCCGCCGCCCTCGTGGGAGCCGCAGCCCGCGCTCTCGTGGCAACCGCCGCCCACCCGGTGCTCCGGAAGCGTGACCTGGTCCGCGCCCTCCACCTCGAACCCGGCGTCCGCGATCATCTCCAGGTCGGCCTGGCCGGCCTGGCCCTCGGTGGTGAGGTAGTCGCCGAGGAAGATCGAGTTGGCCAGGTTGAGAGCGAGGGGCTGCATGGTGCGCAGGTGGACCTCGCGGCCGCCCGCGATGCGGACCTCGACGTCCGGGCAGACGAAGCGGACCATCGCCAGGATGCGCAGACAGCGCTGCGGGGTGAGGTTCCACTCCTTGGCCAGCGGGGTGCCCTCGACGGGGATCAGGAAGTTGACCGGGACCGAGTCGGGGTCCAGCTCGCGCAGCGAGTAGACGACGTCGACCAGGTCCTCGTCGCTCTCGCCCATGCCCGCGATCAGACCCGAGCAGGCGGACAGGCCGGCCGCGTGCGCCTTGGTCACGGTGTCGACCCGGTCGGCGTAGGTGTGCGTGGTGGTGATGTCGCCGTAGGTCGACTCGGAGGTGTTGAGGTTGTGGTTGTAGGCGTCCGCGCCCGCCTCGCGCAGCCGCTCGGCCTGGCCGTCGGAGAGCAGACCGAGACAGGCGCACACCTCGACGCCCTCGTTCTGCTCCTTGATCGCCTTGATGGTGCCGGCGACCCGGTCCACGTCACGGTCGGTCGGGCCGCGCCCGGAGGCCACCAGGCAGACCCGCTTGGCGCCGCCCGCGAGACCGGCGGCCGCGGCCTTGGACGCCTCGTCCGGCTTGAGCCAGGTGTACTTCAGGATGCCGGTGTCGGCGCCGAGCCGCTGGGAGCAGTAGGAGCAGTCCTCGGGGCACAGTCCGGACTTCAGGTTGACGAGATAGTTGAGTTTCACCCGGCGTCCGAACCAGTGCCGGCGCACCTTTCCGGCCGCGGCCACCACGTCGAGCAGGTCGTCGTCGGAGGTGGCCAGCACGGCCAGCGCCTCCTCGCGGGTCGGCAGCTCGCGCCGAAGCCCCTTGTCCACCAGCGTGTTCAGCAGGTCCATGAGAGCCGATCCTGTCCTACGGACCCGCTTCCGGCCAAGGTAGGGATCGAACAACTCACCCGCTTTGACGTGTGGGTATTGCCACACCGTGGGTAGCGTTTGCTGCCGCTAGGGTCTGTCCGTTGTCTACAAAAGCCCCGGAGGACCCATGGCGTTCGGCTGGATCGACGAACAGGCGCGGGCGCGCCGCCGGGCCGGACTCGTACGGACCCTGCGGCCCCGCCCGTCCGACTCGCCGCTGCTCGATCTCGCGAGCAACGACTACCTGGGGCTGGCCCGCCACCCCGAGGTCGTGGCGGGAGCGGAGGCGGCCGCGCGGACCTGGGGCGGCGGCGCCACCGGCTCCCGGCTCGTCACCGGTACCACCGAGCTGCACACCCAACTCGAGCGCGAGCTGGCCGAGTTCTGCGGCTTCGAGGCGGCGCTCGTCTTCTCCTCCGGGTACGCGGCGAACCTGGCCGCCGTCACCGCGCTCGCGCCGCACGGCTCACTGATCGTCTCCGACGCGGGCAACCACGCCTCGCTCATCGACGGCTGCCGACTGGCCCGCGGCACGACCCAGGTCGTCGCCCACGCCGACCCGGACGCGGTCCGCAAGGCGCTCGGCACCCACGACGGGCCCGCCCTCGCCGTCTCCGACACGGTCTTCTCGGTCGACGGCGACGCGGCGCCCCTGGCCGGCCTCACCGAGGCATGCCGGGAACACGGCGCGGGCCTGGTCGTCGACGACGCCCACGGCCTGGGCGTGCTCGGCGCCGGCGGCCGCGGCGCCCCGCACGCGGCGGGACTCGCGGCCGCCGACGACGTGGTCGTCACGGTCACGCTGTCCAAGTCGCTCGGCAGCCAGGGCGGTGCCGTCCTGGGCCCCGCACGGGTGATCGAACACCTGGTCAACGCGGCACGGACGTTCATCTTCGACACCGGTCTGGCCCCCGCCTCGGCGGGAGCCGCCCTCGCGGCCCTGCGGCTGCTCGGCCGTGAGCCCGAGCGGGCCGCACGCGCGCGCGAGGTGGCGACCGGACTGCACGCACGTCTGACCGCCGCGGGTCTGGAAGCGGTACGTCCGGACGCCGCGGTGGTCTCGGTGCGCGCGCCCTCCCCGGAGGAGGCCGTGCAGTGGGCGGCCGACTGCCGTGCCGCCGGGCTCTTCGTGGGCTGTTTCCGGCCCCCGTCCGTGCCCGACGGCATCTCACGGCTCAGGCTGACCGCCCGCGCGGACCTCTCCGAGGAGCAGATCGAACGCGCTGTACGTGTGATCGGCGAGACACGACCATGAGTCGGCGTGACACGGCCGTGCGCCTGGTGGACTGATGAGTCAGAACGCGGCTGTGAAGCCCGCCCAGCTCTCGGGGGAGAAGAGCAGCGCGGGCCCGTCCGGATTCTTGGAGTCGCGTACGGCGAGCAGCCCGGCACAGGGCCCGGCCGACGGCCTCGCCGTCTCTACGCAGTTGTTCGCGCCGGTGCTGTAGCTGCTGCGCAGCCAGCGCACTTCGGGCAGCTCGGTAGTGGAGGTTACGTTCCGAGGCAGTGCAGACATGGTGCCTCCTTACGCGCCGTCACCCATCCCGGCGAGGTAATCCAACGAGTCCTCGGGCGAAAGGGCGTGGACCTGAAGGGTGTTGAAGGCCTCGGTGTAGGCCTGGAGGTCTTCTTTCCGCTCGAGATAGAGGCTACTCGTCAAGTGGTCGAGAACAACCACATCCAGATCAGAAGTGCGCGAAAATGAGAAGATTACGAAAGGCCCGGTGATGCCCACATGGGCCCCGGCAGTGAACGGCAGTACCTGGAGCCGCACTTGAGGCAGCCGTGCGGCCTCCAGGAGCCTTCGTAACTGACGAGCCATCACCTCGGGGCCGCCGACCTCCCGCCGCAGTACCGCCTCGTCCAGGACGGCGCTCAACTCCAGGGGCCGCTGCGCACGGAGGATGTCCTGCCGGGCGAGCCGGACCTCGACCAGGGCTTCGAGACGTTCGTCGTCCAGGCCGTCCACCGCGGCCCGGGTCACCGCGCGGGCGTACTCACGCGTCTGGAGCAGCCCGGGCACGACCGAGGTCTCCAGCGTGCGCATCGCGCTCGCCTGGGACTCCAGACTGATGAAGTCCCGGTACGTCGGCGGCAGCACACCCCGGTACGCGTGCCACCAGTGGTGCCGGCCGGCGCTCTCGTCGGAGCCCGCCAATACCAGCAACAGCTCCCGCAGATTCGCGTCCCCCACGCGGTAGGCGTCGAGAAGTAACCGCACATCGGCCGGTTTCACCCCGCTGGCACCGGTCTCGATGCGGCTCACCTTCGACTGGTGCCAGCCCACGAGCCGGGCCGCCTCACCGCTGGTGAGCCCCGCACTCGCGCGCAGCGCACGCAGTTCGGCGCCCAGTTTCCGCCGGCGCACCGCGGGGCCGTGCTGCATGCGTTCCTCCTTACTCCCGACGAGCCGCCCAAATACGGTCTCGCGTCGCAGAGTTCACCGCTTCGAGCGACAGATATATGCACATCTTGGTGGATCGGCACCCGTCACAGCCTCGGTGATGGCACTCTGGCGATGAACCACCAGTCCGGGACCGTACTCGAACCATCCGCACCGTGTCGGACTCCGGTCCCGTGGGAAAGGGACGACGTCGCCATGGCAGACCACCTGGAAGCATCCGTCACTCTGCCGAGCGAACCCGCCTCGGTCTCCGCGGCCCGCACCTATGTCCTGAGCACACTGGCGGAGTGGGGGCTGCCGCCCACGACGGACACCGCCGAGACCGTCCGGCTCATCGTCTCCGAACTCACCACCAACGCCGTACAGCACACCTTCGGGCAGTCACCCACCTTCACGGTGGACATCGAGCTGGACCGTGACGAACAACTGCGCATCGGGGTCACCGACAGCCACCCCCGCTTCCCCAAGCGGCTGCCGGCCGCGGTCCAGCAGGACAACGGCCGGGGAATGGTGATCATCCGCTGGCTCGCGGCCGAGTACGGCGGCAAGCTGAGAGTCAGGCCCACCCGGGAGGGCGGCAAGACTGTCTCGATCGAACTCCCCTGGACGGTACCGGCACAGCCGGTCACGACGGGGGGACAGCAGGAGCCGTGACAGCCGGACGCGGTGCGGCACAGACCCGCCGAGGCGACGTCGGACCGAGCCGACGTCACACCGGCCGCGCGCGGCCGAACGCGCCCCGCAGCAGCGCCCGGAAGGCGTCCGCGGCAGGTGCCGTCTCGCCGGCCCGATGAACGACCGAGATCGTACGGCGCAACGCACCGCCCTCCAGCAGCCGCGTGCCCACCGGAGTGGCCGCCGTCCGAGCCACCATCTCCGGCACCACCCCGACCCCGAGCCCCGCGCTGGCGAGCGCGCACACCAGGGCGTATCCCGGGGTAGCCACCAACACCGACGGTGTGGCCCCGACCCGGGCCAACAGCGCCTCCACCTCACGCCGGGCCGGATGCTCCGGCGCCATGCTGATCAGTGGCTCACCGGCCAGTTCCGCCAGCGGCAGCCGCGTCGAGCTGTCGGAGAGGACGTGCCCGGGCGCGGTCACCAGGACCAACTCCTCGGTCAGCAGCGGCTCCGCGCCCAGGGTGGCCGGAAGGGAAGAAGGCTCGCCCGGCTCGTAGGTGTGCGTCAGCGCCAGGTCGACCTCGCCGGCCGCCACCGCCGTGACCCCGGCCGGGGGTTCGCAGAAGGCGACCGACAGCTCCACGTCCGGGTACGCCCGGCGGAAGGCGCTCAGCACCGGCGGCAGCAACTGGATGCCTGCCGTCTGGAAAGTGCCCAGCCTGAGCGTGCCGCCCGACAGGCCGGTCAAGCGGGCGAGTTCGTGGCGGGCACGGTCCAACTCGTCCAGCACCCGTCGGGCCCGCGCCACGAGCAACTCGCCCGCGCCGGTGAGCCGCGCGCCCCGGTGATGCCGTACCAGAAGAGCTGCGCCGGCCTCCCGCTCCAACTTGGCCAGTTGCTGGGAGAGCGCGGGCGCGGTGTAGCCGAGGCGCTCGGCAGCCCGGGTGATCGAGCCCGCCTCCGCGACGGCGACCAGCGCGGCGAGCCGGGTCGGATCGTACATATCGGGGCCTGCCTAAAGAAGTGCTTAAGGGAAACCCAGGTTATTCGACATACCTGCTGAAGGCTCTCGGGCGGCAGGCTGGTCGGCATGGACGGACAGATCGTCGCCTTCACCGGGGTCGCCGCCGGCATGGTCGCCATGCCGGGCGCCGACTTCACCGTCGTGGTACGCAACGCCCTGGTGTCCCGCCGGGCCGGGGTCGCCTGCGCGCTCGGCGTCGCGGGCGGGCTCCTGCTGCACACGGCTCTCGCGGTGGCCGGGGTCGCCGCGGTGCTGACGGCCGTGCCCGCACTCTTCCGGGCGCTTCAACTGCTGGGCGGGGCTTATGTGGTGTACCTCGGCGTGCGAACCTTGCTGGAGCTGCGGGAGGCGCGTACGGAGAGCGTCGTCGAGGGCGACGCGAGCGCACGGCCGCTACGCCAGGGCTTCGTCACCAACGCGCTCAATCCCAAGGCGCCCATCACCTTCCTCAGTCTGCTGCCGCAGTTCGTGCCCGCGGGAAGCTCCGCGGTGCCCCGGACGCTGTCGCTCGCGCTGATCGTGGTGGTGCTCGCGCTGGTGTGGTTCCCGGCGGTGGCCCTGCTCGTGGACCGACTGGGGCGGTGGCTGCGTCGGCCGCGGGCGGCGCGGGCCGTCGGCGCGGTCACCGGAAGCGCGTTGACGGCTCTCGGGGTGCTGCTCCTGGCCGAGCCGTTGTTCGGGGCCTGATGAGTTCTTCACCGCGCCGCGTTGGGAGAGCGAGCGGTGCAGGGTGGCCGGCGGCGGTGGAGAGGGCCGCCGAGAGCACCGTGTACAGCAGCGTGGTGACGTACCTGGCGCGCTGGACGGGTGCCGAGGGGCGGGAAGCGGTTCCTGAGCAGCTCGCCGGAGTTGCGGTCGGCATGCTCTCGCTGCGGGCGGTGGTCGGCCCAATGGGCCTGAGGCCGTGTCACGTGCCGCCGGGGGCCCGAGGGGACGGCGGGAGGTCAGGTCGCCGCCGTCCCCTCGGGGGCGTCACTTGACCCGGCCGTACCAGACGCTCTTCGTCCAGATCTTCTGCAGCCGCACCACGTCCCCGGTCTTCGGGGCGTGCCAGATCTTTCCCTTCCCGGCGTAGATGCCGACGTGGTAGACGTTCGAACCCGAGTGGAAGAACACCAGGTCGCCGGCCTTGCGGCTGCCCGCGCCGATGTGGCGGGTCTTGTTGTACTGCTGGGCCGCCGTGCGCGGGAGCTTCTTGCCCGCCTTCTTGAACGAGTACAGCGTGAGCCCTGAGCAGTCGAAGCGGCGGGGCCCGGTGGCGCCGTACTTGTACGGCGAGCCCTTCTTGGAGGCCGCTACCTTGAGCGCCTTCGTCGCCGGCGTCGCGGCGGCGGCGTCTGCGGCGACGCCCGGGACCACGACGGAGCCGCCCACGGCGGCGATGGCGAAGGCCGAGGCCGTACCGGCCCGGACCATCAGCGACGGGACACGATTGAGCGCAGTCATGCGCAACCCTTCGTCAGCCGCCTGTGAAGGATGACCTGTCGGATTCGGGCTGGCGAAGTTGCCCGGCCGCTGACGCGGCTTCACCCCAAGGGCTGCTCGACCCGGTCATGGCGTGACCGTTCCGGCGACCCGTCGTGCTTGGGTCCTCCACTCCTGCCGATCCACTCCTGTCGACCGGTCATCCGGGCGGCGGCAGGACTCGGCGTCCGCCCGGATCGCCCCGCCGCTGCGGCGGGGGCTTGTCGTCAGACAGGGATCTTGGCGCACGGATGTCCCAAAAACCCAATGGAACCGGGGGTTTGTGTTGTTACTCACCACTCACCCGTTCGGGTGGACACCTGACCTAACGCAGGGGCGTCGAGGCACCCGCAGCCCTCGCGACCAGCACAGAAACTCCTCATTCCCTCCCTGAATCAGGCGCGTTGCGCAACCTCGACCGCCCCGAAAAAGGATCCGCGTCTCCTGCAAATGGCGGTACTCCTTTTGGTCCGTTTATGCCGTGCTCCGGACGCCCCGTCAGGCCCGAGGGGTGTCCGGATTCACTGCTGGTGCGTCAGTTGCCGGGATCGGGCGGCACGGTGACCCGAGCCGTGCGCCGTTCGCCGTCCAGGACCCGCAGGGCCCGCGCCAGTGTCGCGGCGTGCAGTTCGCGCTCGCCCCGGCCGTGCATCAGCGCCAGCGCGTCGCGCAGCTCGGTCGCCCTGCTCACCAGCGCCTGCGCCGCGCGCAGCCCGCCGTAGGTGTCCTCGCGACGGGCCGGGTTGATCCGGCCCAGCAGGTCGACCACGTCGAGGTAACGGTCGATCAGCTCGCTTTCGGCGCGCGTGAGCGCGGGCAGCGGTGGAAGGTCCGGCACCATCGAGGGCTCACCTCACGTCCGGTGCGATGCGGGAGGACTTCCGGTTCGGGACGATCGTGTCCGCGAGGCCGTAGTCCACGGCGCCCTGCGCGTCCAGGATCTTGTCCCGCTCGATGTCCGCGCCGACCTGCTCGGGGCTGCGTCCGGTGTGCCGGACCAGCATCTCCTCCAGGCGGGCCCGCACCCGGATCAACTCGTCGGCCTGGATGGCCAGGTCACTGGCCTGCCCTCGCACCGGCTCGGTCAGCGCGGGCTGGTGGATCACCACCCGGGCGCCCGGCAGCACGGACCGCTTGCCCGGGGCTCCCGCCGCCAGCAGCACCGCCGCGGAGGAGCCGGCCTGGCCGAGACACGTCGTCTCCACATCACAACTGACGTACTGCATGGTGTCGTAGATCGCCGACATCGCGCTGAACGAGCCGCCGGGGGAGTTGATGTACAGCGAGATGTCCCGGTCCGGGGCCTGGTGCTCGAGGTACATGAACTGCGCCATCAGATCGTTGGCGGCGGTGTCGTCGATCCGCGTCCCGAGGAAGACGATCCGCCCCTCCAGCAGCTTCGAGTACGGATCCGTCGTCTTCTGTCCGGCGCTCGTGCGCTCATGGAACTCGGGCAGGACGTGACGGGCGGTCGGTCGGGTCATG
Organism: Streptomyces sp. NPDC006335; assembly: GCF_040612795.1. NCBI lineage: Bacteria > Bacillati > Actinomycetota > Actinomycetes > Kitasatosporales > Streptomycetaceae > Streptomyces > Streptomyces sp. NPDC006335. The sequence continues at coordinate 100,922 of NZ_JBEXQX010000015.1, read as the reverse complement.
GCGTACCCCTCCTCGCGGCAGGCTGTCTGTCAAAAATGTACAGGACGTACGTGACGTTATGATGGGGGTATGGCCTACGAGATTCCGGTGACGCAAGCCAGGGCTGAACTCGCCGACCTGATCAACCGGGTGGTGTACGGCGGCGAGCGCGTCGTCGTCACACGGCACGGAAAGCCGCTGGTCGCCCTGGTCTCGGCCGCCGACCTCGAACGGCTGGAGGAGTCCTCGGAGCCCGTCGAGGAGCCGGTGATCAGCGCGGTGTCCAGCGTGCGCGAGGTCGCGTCCGCTCCTCGCGAACAGCAGCGGTTCGGTATCTCGGCGCATCACCGCGGAGCCGGCCCTTCGTAGGGTCCCGTGCGTCACCGCGGAGCCGGTCCTTCGTAAGGCCCCGTGCGTCACCGCGGGACCGGCCCTACGTGAAGGTCCCTTGCGCACACGCGTGTGCCCCCGGCGTCGCGGCCGGGGGCACGGGGTGGCGGGTCCGGTCAGCCGACCGGGGCGAGCTCCCTCTCGTCGGCGGCGGGCGCGGTGCCCTTCGGCCGCGACTTCAGCGCGCTCCCCAGCATCACGGCACCCAGGCCCAGCGCGGCCCACCAGGCGAGCGTCAGGAGAGGTCCGGTCGCCGCCGCGCCGTCGAAGAACGACACCGAGCGCAGCAGGGTCGCGCTCGCCCCCGGCGGCAGCCACTGGCCGATCGCGCCCACCGGCTCCGGCAGCAACTGCGGGGCCGAGGCGGCACCGGAGAATGGGTTGCCGAGGAACATCACCAGGAACGCGATGACGCCGATCCCCGCGAAGCCGATCAGGGAGGCGAGTCCCGCGACGGCCGCGCTCACCGCCAGTGTCGCCAGGGCGAGCGTCCCCGCCTCCGCCCACCAGTTCCCGGTGAGCGCGCCGAGCCAGCTGTGGGCCAGGGCAGCCGCGATGACGCCCACCAGGGCGGCGCTGAGGACCAGTGCGGTCATGGCGCGCCATCCGCGCAGACCGAGCAGAGTCACGATCGCGCCCGCGATGATGCCGCTCAGCGCCAGCGGCAGCACGGACGTGCTCAGCGCCGCGCCCCTCGGGTCGGACGCCGGGGCCGGGACGACGTCCACGGTCCGCACCTCGGCGCCGCCCGCCGCGGCCTGCCGGGTCACGGCCTGCTGGAGGAGCTGGGCCACGACCGGGCTCGCGGCGGACGCGGTGAGCAGCTCGGGGCCCTGGGCGGTGACGACGACGGCGCCGTATACGGTCCGGTCCTCGATCGCCGCCCGTGCGGCCCGCTCGTCGGCGTAGTGGTGGATCTCGAAGGCGCCCTCGTGCTGCCGGAGCTGTTTCTCCACCTGTGCGGTCGCCGTGGTCGGCCCGGCCACACCGAGGGGCAGGTCGCGCGGGGCGGTGCGGGCGGCGGGCCAGGCGAAGGCCCACAGGGCCAGGGTGGCGAGCAGCGGCACCAGGACGACGACCGCGAGCATGCGACGGGTGGACATGGTGGTCCTCTCCGGGGCCTGGGCGGCCCCGCCAAAAAGAAGGATCGTTCGTTTTAGGGTCGCCACCACCGTCTCGCCCTCGCCGCTCCTTGTCAAGAAGGAATGTTCGTTTTAGTTTGGGCGGCATGGCACGCGTATCCCAGGCACACCTCGACGCCAGGCGTCGGCAGATCCTCGACGGCGCGGCGGTCTGCTTCGCCCGCAACGGCTTCCACGCCACGTCCATGCAGGACGTCCTGAAGGAGGTCGACCTCTCGGCCGGAGCCGTGTACCGCTACTTCAGCGGCAAGGAGGAGCTCATCGGCGCGATCGTCGGGGAGGTGCTCGGCGAGGTCCACGCGGGCTTCGAGGAGGCGGTCCGCAGCAGCCCGCCCCCGCCGCCGGACGTCCTGGTGGCGTCGGTGCTCAGCCGCGTCCTCGGCACCAAGGAGTCCTTGACCGTGGACGGGCGTCCGGCGTTCCCGCGGCTGGTGATCCAGGTGTGGACCGAGACGCTCCGCAACGACGAGCTGGCGGCCGTCCTGTTCGAGGGCTACGGCGCCGTGCGCGAGACCTGGGCGCGGATCGTCGGGGCGTACCAGGAGGCCGGGACGATGCGCTCGGACGTGTCCCCGGAGCACGTGGCCCGCACGATGATGGCGGCCGCGATGGGCTTCATCGCGCAGCAGGCACTGTTCGGGCCGACGCCCACCGAGGTCCTGGGGGACGGTCTGCGGGCGCTGATGAGCGTGCGGGAGGAAGCCGACACGCGCTGATGGATCACAGCTCGGTTAACGTGCCTGAAACCGGATCCAACTAGCCTGCGGATCCACGCCACCAGGGACTTTGCCCCGGGGCTGAGGCAACCGGGCCCCGCACGGTCCGGAGCGAGGACTGTGAGGTGGGACGTGCAACTGACCCCGCACGAGCAAGAGAGGCTGCTCATCCACGTGGCGGCCGACGTGGCCGAGAAGCGTCGGGCCCGCGGGCTCAGGCTCAACCACCCCGAGGCGGTCGCCCTCATCACGTCACACATCCTCGAAGGCGCCCGTGACGGCCGTACCGTCGCCGAACTCATGGCCTCCGGGCGGACGCTGCTGTCCCGCGACGACGTCATGGAAGGCATCCCCGAGATGATCCACGACGTCCAGGTCGAGGCCACCTTCCCGGACGGCACCAAGCTCGTCACCGTCCACGACCCGATCGTCTGAGGGGGCCCGATGATTCCCGGAGAGATCCTCTTCGCCGACGGGCCGATCGCCTACAACGAGGGCCGCGAGGTCACCCGGCTGACCGTCCTCAACGCCGCCGACCGGCCGGTCCAGGTCGGTTCCCACTACCACTTCGCCGAGACCAACCCCGGCCTGGAGTTCGACCGGCCGGCGGCCCGCGGCAGGCGCCTGAACATCCCCGCCGGCACCGCCGTGCGCTTCGAGCCCGGCATCCCGGTCGAGGTGGAACTCGTCCCGCTCGCCGGCGCCCGCGTGGTGCCGGGACTGCGCGGGGAGACCGGAGGTGCCCTCGATGCCTGAGATCTCCCGTGCCGCCTACGCCGACCTGTTCGGCCCCACCACCGGTGACCGGATCCGGCTCGCCGACACCGATCTGCTGATCGAGATCGAGGAGGATCGTTCCGGCGGTCCCGGACTCGCCGGTGACGAGGCCGTGTTCGGCGGCGGCAAGGTCATCCGCGAGTCGATGGGCCAGTCACGTGCCACGCGCGCGGAAGGCACCCCCGACACCGTCATCACGGGCGTGGTCGTCGTCGACCACTGGGGTGTCGTCAAGGCCGACGTCGGTATCCGCGACGGCCGGATCACCGGCATCGGCAAGGCGGGCAACCCCGACACCATGGACGGCGTCCACCCGGACCTGGTGATCGGCCCCGAGACCGAGATCATCGCGGGCAACGGCCGGATCCTGACCGCCGGTGCCATCGACGCGCACGTCCACTTCATCTGCCCGCAGATCGCCGACGAGGCGCTGTCCGCGGGGATCACCACCCTGGTCGGCGGCGGTACCGGCCCCGCCGAGGGTTCCAAGGCCACCACCGTCACCCCCGGCCCCTGGCACCTCGCCCGGATGCTGGAGGCGATGGAGCAGTACCCGCTCAACATCGGCTTCCTCGGCAAGGGCAACACCGTCTCGCACGAGGCGATGCTGTCGCAGATCCGCGGCGGCGCGCTCGGGCTGAAGCTGCACGAGGACTGGGGCTCGACCCCGGCCGTCATCGACGCCTCGCTGACCGTCGCCGAGCGGACCGGCATCCAGGTCGCCATCCACACGGACACCCTCAACGAGGCCGGATTCGTGGGCGACACGCTCGCCGCGATCGCCGGCCGGGGCATCCACGCCTACCACACCGAGGGTGCGGGCGGCGGGCACGCGCCGGACATCATGACCGTGGTCTCCCAGCCGAACGTGCTGCCGAGCTCGACCAACCCGACCCGGCCCTTCACCGTCAACACCGCCGAGGAACACCTCGACATGCTGATGGTGTGCCACCACCTCAACGCGGCCGTGCCGGAGGACCTCGCCTTCGCCGAGTCCCGCATCCGCCCGTCGACCATCGGCGCCGAGGACATCCTGCACGACCTGGGCGCCATCTCGATCATCTCCTCCGACTCCCAGGCCATGGGACGCGTCGGCGAGGTCGTCATGCGGACCTGGCAGACCGCGCACGTCATGAAGCGGCGCCGGGGAGCGCTGCCGGGCGACGGCCGCGCGGACAACCATCGGGTACGGCGCTATGTCGCCAAGTACACGATCAACCCTGCCGTCGCTCAGGGCCTCGCGCGCGAAGTGGGGTCGGTGGAGACGGGCAAGCTGGCCGACCTCGTGCTGTGGGAGCCCGCGTTCTTCGGGGTCAAGCCGCACCTCGTGATCAAGGGCGGGCAGATCGCCTACGCGCAGATGGGCGACGCGAACGCGTCCATCCCGACCCCGCAGCCGATCCTCCCCCGGCCGATGTACGGGGCGATCGGGCGGGCCCCCGCCGCGAACTCCTTCAACTTCGTGGCCCCCCTCGCCCTGGAGGACGGGCTGCCGGAGCGGCTCCAGCTCGGCAAGCGGTTCGTGGCGATCGAGTCGACGCGCCAGGTCACCAAGGCCGACATGCGCGAGAACGACGCCCGGCCCGACGTACGGGTGGACCCCGACTCCTTCGCCGTGCACATCGACGGGGAGCTGGTGGAGGCCACCCCGGCGGCCGAACTGCCCATGGCCCAGCGTTACTTCCTCTTCTGATGGCGGGGTTGTGATGTCACGGGCAGCACTGCTCGTCCTGGCCGACGGCCGCTTTCCCGCCGGGGGGCACGCGCACTCCGGCGGGGCGGAGGCGGCGGTGAAGGCGGGGCGGATCACCGGCGCGGAGGGCCTGGAATCCTTCTGCCGAGGGCGGCTGCACACGGCGGGCCTGGTGTCGGCGGCGCTCGCCGCGGCGGCCGTGCTCGGCGTCGATCCACGGCAGTTGGACCAGGCCGCGGACGCCCGCACCCCCTCTCCGGCGCTGCGGACGGCAGCACGCAAGCTGGGCCGACAGTTGATGCGGGCGGCCCGGGCGACCTGGCCTTCGGTCGAACTCGACGCGCTGGCACGGGAGTTCCCCAAGGGCGCCCACCAGCCTGTCGTGTTGGGGCTGGCGGCTCGATCGGCGGGCCTGGATCCCCTGGACGCGGCCTACTGCGCGGCGTACGAGAGCGTGAGCGGACCCGCGTCGGCGATCGTCCGGTTGCTGAGCCTGGACCCCTTCGACGCGACGGGCGTACTGGCGAGGCTGGCACCGGAGTTGGATCGCGTGGCGGACCGTGCGGTGGAGGCGGCGAGGCGGGTCATTGCCGGTGAGGGCGTCGATGCGCTGCCCTCGGCGTCCGCACCGTTGCTGGAGATCGGAGCGGAGCTGCACGCGGCATGGCCAGTACGACTGTTCGCCTCATAAGGGGCTCCCGGCAGGCAACCTACCCGGGGGCGCGGGGAACCGCGCGACAAGCCCCCACGCACCCGCACCCGACAACGAACCCCAGGAGCCGCACATGCACTTGGACCACCACCACGACGGCCCCGCCGCTGTAAGCGCCGACGCCCACCGCGCGGACGGCTCCCACCGAGCCCTGCGTATCGGCTTGGGCGGCCCCGTCGGCTCCGGCAAGACCGCCACCGTGGCCGCCCTCTGCCGCGCCCTGCGCGACGAACTGTCCCTCGCCGTCGTCACCAACGACATCTACACCCGCGAGGACGCCGAGTTCCTGCTCAGGGAAGCCGTGCTGCCCCCCGAGCGGATCACCGCGGTGGAGACCGGCGCCTGCCCGCACACCGCGATCAGGGACGACATCTCCGCCAACCTGGAGGCCGTCGAGGACCTGGAGGACGAGGTCGGCCCCCTGGACCTCATCCTCGTGGAGAGCGGCGGCGACAACCTCACCGCCACCTTCTCCAAGGGCCTGGTGGACGCCCAGATCTTCGTCATCGACGTGGCCGGGGGAGACGACATCCCGAGGAAGGGCGGCCCCGGCGTCACCACCGCCGACCTGCTCATCGTCAACAAGACCGACCTGGCCCCGTACGTCGGCTCCGACCTCGCCCGCATGGCCGCCGACGCCAAGGCCCAGCGCGCCGAACTCCCCGTCGTCTTCCAGTCCCTCCGCGGCGAGGCGGGCGTCAAGGACGTCGCCGCCTGGGTCCGGGCGCAGCTCACCGCGTGGACGGCGTGACCACGGCCGCGGCCGGGGTGCGGGCCACCGCGCGGCTGGTCGCGCGGGAGGACGGGCGCGGCGGCACGGCCCTGCCGGTGCTGGAGAGCGACGGACCGCTGGCGCTGCGGAGGACCCGGGGGAGCGGCACGGAGACACGCGTCATGCTCGTCGGCGCGATGAGCGGACCCCTCGGCGGCGACCACTTCACCGTGGCGGCCGACGTCCAGGAGGGCGCGCGCCTGCGGGTGGGATCTGCGGCCGCCACCATCGCCCTGCCGGGTCAGGCCAAGGGCGAGGCCCGCTACGACGTCCGGCTCACCGTCGCCGACGGAGGCGAACTGCACTGGCTGCCCGAGCAGTTGATCTCCGTGGGCGGCAGCGACCTGTACGTCACCACACGGATCGACGTCGCGGCGACGGGCCGCCTCGTGCTGCGGGAGGAGCAGGTCCTCGGGCGGGTCGGGGAGGAGCCCGGGCGGCTCAGCAGCCGGCTCGTGCTGCGGGTCGCGGGGCGGCTCGTGCTCGACCAGGAGTTGGTCTGCGGCCCGGGTGCACCCGGCGGCTGGGACGGCCCGGCGGTCCTCGGGGGCCGACGGGCGGTCGGCCAACTTCTCGTCGTACGCCCGGAGTTCGCGGACCGGCCGGTGACGGCACAGGTCCTCGACGAGGGCGCCGCCCTCATGCCGCTCGCCGGACCCGCCGCTCTCGTGAGCGCCGTCGCCCCGGACGCCCTGCGACTGCGCCGGGCACTGGAGCAGGCGCTGACGGCTCTGGGTGCCTAGTCCGCCCAGCGAACGAGCTCTTCCGTTTATCGGATTGGCAAAGAAGGGCCCGTGCCCCTGTTCACAGAGTCTCCATAGCCAGGAGGATCCCCGTACGAATCGAAACGACGTACGGGGAGGGATCCCTCTTGAGGGAGACGAGACCGAAGTGGCGGACGACCGCGCTCGGTTCGGCCGGGGTGCTCATCACGGCCACACTGATATCCGGTGCCGTCGCGGCACCCGCGTCCGGCGCCAACACGTCCGACCGGACGGGCCGGCACGCACAGGACCGTGAGGCGGTGGGTGCCGCCATCGCCGCGGCCCGCGCCGCGAAGGCCGGCATCGACTGGGCGGACTGCCCCGCCGACTGGGGGATCGCCAAGCCGGTCCAGTGCGGCTGGGTCAGCGTGCCGCTGGACTACGCCAAGCCGAACGGCAAGCAGATCAAGCTCGCCGTCGACCGCATCGGCAACACCGGCACCAAGACGGAGCGCCAGGGTGCCCTCGTCTACAACCCGGGCGGGCCCGGCGGTTCGGGCATGCGCTTCCCGCTCCGTGTCACCACCAAGAACCCGATCTGGGCCAACGCGGCCAAGGCGTACGACTTCGTGGGCTTCGACCCGCGCGGCGTCGGCCACTCCGCGCCCATCTCCTGCATGGACCCGCAGGAGTTCGTGAAGGCGCCCAAGATGGACCCGGTGCCGGACAGCGAGGCCGACAAGCGCGCCCAGCGCAAGCTGGCCCGTGAGTACGCCGACGGCTGCGCCGAGCGCACCGGCAAGGCGATGCTCCAGCAGATGACCACGCCCAACACCGTGCGCGACCTGGACGTCATCCGCGCCGCGCTCGGCGAGAAGAAGCTCAACTTCCTGGGCGTCTCCTACGGCACCTACATCGGCGCCGTCTACGGCACGATGTACCCCTCCCACGTCCGTCGCATGATCGTCGACAGCGTGGTGAACCCGTCGCGGGAGAAGATCTGGTACGAGGCCAACCTCGACCAGGACATCGCCTTCGAGGGCCGCTGGAAGGACTGGGAGGACTGGGTCGCCGCCAACGACGCCGCCTTCCACCTCGGCACCACCCGGGCCGCGGTCGAGGCGAAGTGGCTCCAACTGCGGGCCACCGCCAAGAAGAACCCCATCGGCGGGGTCGTCGGCCCGGCCGAGCTGATCGGCTTCTTCCAGAGCGCCCCGTACTACGACTCCTCGTGGGTGCCGGTCGCGACGGTGTTCAGCAAGTACGTCGCCGGTGACACCCAGGCGCTGGTCGACGCGGCCGCCCCGGACCTCAGCGACACCGCGGGCAACATCTCCTCGGAGAACGGCAACGCCGTCTACACGGCCGTCGAGTGCACCGACGCCAAGTGGCCCACGAGCTGGAAGAAGTGGGACCGCGACAACACCGCGCTCCACAAGAAGTACCCGTTCATGACGTGGGCCAACGCCTGGCTGAACCTGCCCTGCGCCACCTGGCCGGTCAAGCAGCAGACCCCGGTGAACGTCAAGACCGGCAAGGGCCTTCCGGGCGTGCTGATCGTGCAGTCCGAGCGTGACGCGGCCACCCCGTACGAGGGCGGCGTCGAACTGCACAAGCGCTTCAAGGGCTCCCGCCTGATCACCGAGAAGAACGCCGGCTCCCACGGCGTGACCGGTCTGGTCAACCCGTGCATCAACGCGCGGGTGGACGCCTACCTGCTCACCGGCAAGCTGGACAAGGCCGACGTGACCTGCACCCCGCACGCCACGCCGAAGCCGTAACCGGTACACCGCAGGACAAGAAGAAGGGGCGGCCCGAGCCACGGGCCGCCCCTTCCTCATGCGCCGAGTGCGTCGAGATACGCGTCCTCCGCCGCGTAGTCGAAGAGGTCGCCGTAGGTCTGGAACATCCTCGGGTACGCCTCCCGCCAGTCCCGCCCGGCCAGGTGCGCCTCGATCCAGGCGACGGTCTCGGGCAGCCGGTCCGCGTACCGCACCACGGCGCGGTAGCCCAACTCCCGTTCGGCGGCGGACATGTCGCAGACCACCGGCACGGGCACCGACCACGGGGTGTCGCCCACGGTCGGCGACGGTGGCGGTCCGTCCAGCAGGACCGTCTCCGTCTCCACGCCCATGACGGCGTCGATCGCGGCGGCGATCTCCGCCACCGTCGGGGCGTCCGGGTCCACGGCGTTCAGGGCCCGGCTGCCTGGGCGGGCGGCCGCGAGCCGGATCAGCTCCGCGATGTTGTGGACACTCGCGGGATGGAAGCGGCTTACGCCCCCGAAGGGGAGAACGCGCCGGGACCGGCCGTCCAGGTTGCGCTTGACGAAGTAGAGCTCACGCGGGGTTCGGCAGTGCGGTCCGTGGATCGCGCCGGCCCGCAGCAGCGTGGTGGGCAACCGCTCCCCGGCCGCCAGGAGTTCACGTTCGAGCCCCGCCTTGCGGGTGCTGTACGAGGTGTCGCCCGGCGCGACGGTCCGCTGGTCCTCGGTCAGGGGCACCGGGTACTCCGGGAAGCCGTCCGGCTCGCCCTGGGTGTCGAAGCCACGGCCCTTGTCGTCCTCGTACACCGAGATGCTGGAGATCACCACGGCCGAGCCCACCCGGTCGGCCAGCGACACCAACTGCCGTGCGTGCGCGGGCTCGTAGGCCACCATGTCCACCAGTACCTCGCAGCCGTCGCCGACCGCGGCGGCCAGGGCGTCGTCGTCCGCCCGGTCGGCCCGCGCGGTGCGCACCTCGTCGGGCCAGCTCTCGTCGCGTCCGCCGCCCCGGGAGACGGCCGTCACCTCCCAGCCGTCCCGGGCCAGCGCTCCCACGGCCGCCCGCCCGATCTGTCCCGTCGCTCCGACCACCACAGCACGTCGTGTCATGCGGCGACCGTACGGCGCTCGACTCCGCCTTCTCCAGAGGGTTCTGCCGACGGCAGACCTCAGCTCAGCGGCATCCGGGGGAACTTGCGCTCCTTCTCCTGGCGCGCCGCGGTCTCCTCCGCCTTCACCACGGCCGCGTACTGGTCGACGTACTCCTGGTCGGACAGCTTCAGGATGGCGTACATGATCTCGTCGGTGATGGCCCGCAGGATCGCCTTCTCGTTCTCCATCCCGGCGTAGCGGGAGAAGTCCAGCGGCTTGCCGAAGCGGATGACCACGGGGTGGATGTTGGGGATGACCTTGCCGGGCGGCTGGGCCTCGAAGGTGCCGATCATCGCGCACGGGACGACCGGGACCTGCGCCTTGAGCGCCATCACCGCGACGCCGACCTTGCCCTTGTAGAGGCGGCCGTCGTGGGAGCGGGTGCCCTCCGGGTAGATGCCGAGCAGTTCGTCCTTGCGCAGTACGCCGAGGCCCTCGCGGATGGCGGCCTGGCCCGCTTCCTTGCCGGAGCGGTCGACCGGGATCTGCCCGGCGCTGCGGAAGAAGAAGGCGGTCAGCCGGCCCTTGACGCCGGGTCCGGTGAAGTACTCGGCCTTGGCCAGGAAGGTGATGCGCCGCTTGAGCACCGCGGGCATCAGGAAGTGGTCGGAGAAGGACAGGTGGTTGCCGGCGACGATGGCCGCACCCGACTCCGGGATGTGCTCCAGACCTTCTATTCGAGGCCGGAACACCAGTCTCAGCAACGGCCCCAGCAGTACATATTTGAGCAGGTAGTAGAACAAGAGGGGGCGCTCCTCTGTCGGGCGGACGGCTCAACTCCGCGTTCTGGCTGGTCAACCGGCGTGAGGCGGGGGTGTCAGTGTAGGCGCAGGCGCCGGGCCCCGGAACAGGGCCGAGGCAGCTCTCACCGGACCTTGGCCTGTTCACAGCCGTACGATCACCAGCGCCGTGTCGTCCGTGGCGCCGCCGGGCGGAAGCAGCTCCAGCAGGACCGCGTCGGCGAGCGTCTCGGGGTCGTCCTCGCGGTGCCGGGCGAGGGAGTCGGCGAGCCGGGCGAGACCCGTGTCGATGTCCTCGCGGCGCCGCTCCACCAGGCCGTCGGTGTAGAGCGCGAGGGTGGCGCCGCTGGTGAAGGTGGTCGCGGCCTGCGGCCGGGGCATCGGGTCGGGGCGGGCGTCGAGCGGCGGGTCGGTCGCCTTGTCCAGGCACTCCACCCGGCCGTCGGCGTGCACCAGCATGGGCGGCGGGTGCCCCGCGCTGCTGTAGGTGATGGTGCCGCGGTCGAGGTCGATGAAGGTGGTGACCGCGGTGGCGGACTCGGCCCCGTCGACGACATGGGCGTACCGGCCCAGCACGTCCAGGGCCTGGGCCGGGCCCTCGGCCACCCGGGAGGCGGCGCTCAGGGCGCTGCGGAGCTGGCCCATGACCCCGGCGGCCGCGAGACCGTGGCCCACCACGTCACCGACGGAGACGCCGACACGGTGGCCGCCCACCAGGTCGACCAGGTCGTACCAGTCGCCGCACACGTGCAGGGCGCCGACCGCCGGCCGGTAGCGCACGGCGGCCCTGGGGTGCTGGGTCTGCCGGCAGGTGGGCAGCATGGCGTCCTGGAGGGCGAGGGCGACCTCGCGGTCACGGGCGTGGGCCTGCCGCAGGCGCTCGTTGACGGCCTGGAGTTCACGGGCGCGGGTGTACAGCTCGGCCTCCAGCACGTGGTCCCGTTCGCCGCTCGCGCTGCCACGGTTCCGGATCAGCTCGGTGACCTCCTCGACCCGGTGCACCAGCAGCTCGACCCTGCCGTCGGCGCCGAGCACCGGGGCGTTGCAGGGGCTCCAGTAGCGCTCCTCCCACGCTCCCGGCCGGCCCGGCGCCTCGACGTCGTACCGCTGGAGTGCCATGGAGTCGCGTTCCCCGGTCTCCAGCACCCGGCGCAGGGAGGCGGCCAGGTTGCGCATGCCGGTGGACGCGGGTTCGTTCGGGTTGTCCGGGAACACGTCGAAGAGGTAGCGGCCCACGAGCTCCTCGCGCCGGCGCCCGGCCATGCGCAGGAACTCCTCGTTGACGTCCGCGTACACCAGGTCGGGCGTGAGCAGCGCGACCATGCCGGGCAGGGCCTGGAACACGGCCGCGTAGTCGATGGAGTCGGTGTCGCTGGATCTGTCGCTCATGGCTGCCGCCTCCCCGCCGGGATCGCACCATTTTCCCACGGTATGCGGGGTCCGGCGGTCAGTCCGGCGGATCCGCGAGGGACTGCTCGGCCCAGATGACCTTTCCCTCGGGGACGAACCGGGTGCCCCAGCGCCGGGCGAACTGGGAGACCAGCAGCAGCCCCCGGCCGCCCTCGTCGGTGGTGCGCGGGTGGCGCAGATGGGGCGCGGTGTCCCCGCTGTCGAGCACCTCGCAGATCAGGGACCGCTCCCGGATCAGCCGGAGCCGGATCGGGCCGACGGCGTGCCGGATGGCGTTGGTGACCAGTTCGCTGACGACCAGCTCCGTGGTGAACGCGAACGCCTCCAGGCCCCACTCCGTGAGCTGCCGGGACGCGGTCTTGCGGGCCTCGGCGACCCGGGCCGGGTCCACGGGCACGTCCCAGTCCGCGACCTGGTCGGGGCCCAGCAGCCGGGTACGGGCCATGAGCAGGGCCACGTCGTCGTGCGGCCGGTCCGGGGCCAGGGCGTCGACCACCGCGCGGCAGCGCAGGTCGAGCGAGGGCGCCGATCTCTCCAGCGCCTGGCGCAGCCGGTGCCGGCCCGCGTCCACGGCCCACTCCTCGCCGCGGGCCAGCAGCCCGTCGGTGTGCAGCGCCAGGGTGCTGCCCGCGGCCAGGGCCAGCTCGACCGACTCGAAGGGCGGCCCGCCGACGCCGAGCGACGGGCCCTGCGGAAGGTCCACGAAGGCGACCGTGCCGTCGGGCAGGATCACGGCGGGCGCGGGGTGCCCGGCGGCGGCCATCGTGCACTGCCCGTCGACCGGGTCGTAGACGACGTACACGCATCCGGAGCCCCGGGCGCTGTCGGTGTCCTCCGTCTCCGCCTCCGCGCCCTCCTCGCGCGCCGCCCGGGCCACCAGGTCGTCGAGGTGGCCCAGCACCTCCTCGGGCGGCAGGTCCAGCGCCGCCAGCGTCCGTACGGCGGTCCGCAGCCGGCCCATCGCCGCGGCGGCGCCGATCCCGTGCCCGGGCACCTCGCCGACCACGAGGGCGACCCGCGCGCCGGAGAGCGGGATGAGGTCGTACCAGTCGCCGCCGAGGCCGGTCAGCTCGTCGGCGGGCCGGTAGCAGGCGGTCACCTCCACGGCGTCCTGCTCGGGCAGCCGGTGGGGGAGCAGACTGCGCTGGAGGACGAGCGCCGCCTCACGCTCCCGGGTGTAGCGCCAGGCGTTGTCCACGCAGACGGCGGCCCTGGAGACGAGGTCCTCGGCCAGGTTCAGGTCGTCCTCGTCGAAGGGTTCCTGACGGCGTCGGCGGAAGAAGGTGGTGACGCCCAGGGTGACGCCCCGCGCGCGGATCGGCACCACCATCACGCTGTGCAGGCCCAGCTCCAGGAAGGTGGCCCGGCGTCCGCCGGGTATGTCGCTCGCCCACTCCGCGGCCGGCGGGTCGAGCCGCTCCTCCCGCCAGGACGTGCCCTCGGCCAGGCACCTCAGCGGGGGGGAGCCGGACCGGTAGGCGGCCACCTCGCCGACCGCGACGACGGCCTCCGGGACGCCCTCGTTCACCGACTGCTGCCCGGCGCGCAGCAGCATCACGTCCGTGGAGGGCTCCGCTCCCCGCAGCACCGACTCCAGCAGGTCCACGGTGATGTAGTCGGCCAGCGCCGGTACCGCCACGTCGGCGAGCTCCTGCGCGGTGCGCGAGATGTCCAGGCTGCGGCCGATGTACTCGCCGGCCCGGTCGAGCAGGGCGAGGCGCTGGCGGGCCCGGTGCCGCTCGGTGATGTCGACGACCGTGTAGTAGACGCCGATCGGGTGACCACGGTCGTCGTCGATCCGGGTGAACGACATCGTGTGCGCGGTCTCGCGGTGCGGGGCGGAGCGGACCCGCCCGACGTGCTCGTACTCCACGATCGGTTCACCGGTCTCCAGGACGCGCCGCATCTGCGTCTCTATCGCCTCGGCGTCCAGGCCCGGCTGGATCTCCGCGAACCGCAGTCCCAGCCGCTGCTGGGCGGGGGCACTGCCGAACTGCTCCAGCGCCGGGTTGGACCACACACAGCGCAGGTCCGTGTCCACGACCGCGATGCCGATGGGGGAGCGGCTGACCATCTGCTCCAGCACGCGGCGGCTCATGTCCCAGCCGGGGGCCTCCGCCATCTCGGAGAGCAGGACCAGCCAGCGGGCGGAGCCGTCGGAGTCGTCGGCGGCGGTGATCCGCGCCATGACCCGGACCGGCCGGCCGCCCCTGCGCAGCGCCGTCAGCAGTCCGACCCAGCCGCCGTCGCTGCGGCACCGCTCGGCGAGCTCGGGCAGACGGTGGGCCTCCTCGGCGGCCAGCAGCGCGGAGGCCGCCATTCCGACGGCCTCCGCGGCGCCGTAGTCCAGCAGGCGCTCGGCGTCCCTGGTCCAGCCGGTCACCGTGCCGTGGGCGTCGAGCAGCAGGGGGGCGGCATCGGCCACGTCGAACCGGTGCCGCGCGGTGTCCTGCCCCTTGTGAGCGCCCACGGACGACCTCTCTGTCGCTGAGAGTGGTCTATCACCTCTTCGCATCATCTTCACCCGGTACGTCGGGAGTGCGCCTACGGGGAGGGGTGCATGAGTCGGGTGGCGGGCGCGGGTGTGTGGGGGTTGATCGCGCAGTTCCCCACGCCCCTGGTTAGGTCAGTGCCTGAGTACCTTCTCCAGTACCCCCAGCGCCTCACGCAGCTCCTCCGCCGTGATCGTCAGCGGGGGTGCCAGCCTGATCGTCGAGCCGTGGGTGTCCTTGACCAGGATCCCCTCCTCCATCAGGAGCTTGCTCACCTCCCGGCCCGTGCCGATCGCCGGGTCGACGTCCACGCCCGCCCACAGGCCCCTCGCGCGGAAACCGACGACGCCCTTGCCGAGCAGCCCCGCCAGGCCGTCCCGCAGCAGTACGCCGAGCTCGGCCGCCCGGCGCTGGAACTCGCCCGTCTCCAGCAGCTCGACGACCGCCGTGCCCACCGCCGCCGCCAGCGGGTTGCCGCCGAAGGTCGAGCCGTGTTCGCCCGGGCGCAGGACGCCGAGGACGTCCCGGCGGGCGACCACCGCGGAGACCGGGACGATGCCGCCGCCCAGGGCCTTGCCCAGGAGCAGGACGTCCGGGACGACCCCCTCGTGCTCGACGGCCAGCGTGCGGCCCGTGCGGCCGAGGCCCGACTGGATCTCGTCCGCGACGAACAGACAGCCCCTGCGGCGGGTGAGCTCGCGGACCCCGGTCAGATAGCCGTCGTCCGGGATGACCACGCCCGCCTCGCCCTGGACCGGCTCCAGGAGCACCGCGGCCGTCGTCTCGTCGACCGCCGCCTCCAGCGCCGCCAGGTCGTTGTACGGCACGATCCGGAAGCCCGGCGTGAAGGGGCCGAACCCCGCCCTCGCCGTCTCGTCGGTGGAGAACGACACGATCGTGGTCGTACGGCCGTGGAAGTTCTCCGCCGCCACCACGATCGTGGCCCGGTCGGCCGGGACGCCCTTCACCTCGTACGCCCACTTGCGGGCCACCTTGATGCCGCTCTCCACCGCCTCCGCGCCGGTGTTCATCGGCAGCACCATGTCCAGGCCGGTCAGCTCGGCCAGGCGCTCGGCGAACTCGGCGAGGCGGTCGTTGTGGAAGGCCCGGGAGGTCAGGGTGAGCCGGTCGAGCTGCCGGTGCGCGGCCTCGACCAGCGCCGGGTGGCGGTGGCCGAAGTTCAGGGCGGAGTAGCCGGCCAGCATGTCGAGGTAGCGGCGGCCCTCCACGTCCTCGACCCAGGTGCCCTCGGCACGGGCGACGACCACGGGCAGCGGGTGGTAGTTGTGCGCGAGGACCGGCTCCTCGGCGCTGATGAGATCGGCGGAGGAACGCGTGCCTACGGGTGCGGTCATGAGCGGATCTCCTGGGTGCAGCACTTGATGCCACCGCCGGCCTTGTGGAGCTCGGAGAGGTCGACGGGGACGGGGACATAGCCGTGGTCGTCGAGGCGCAGGGCGAGGGCCTCGGCCTGCGGGGCGATGAAGACGTGCCGGCCGTCGGACACGGAGTTCAGGCCGAACGCCATCGCGTCGTCGCGGGTCGCGAGCACCGCGCGCGGGTACAGCTTGGCGAGTACCTCGCGGCTGCCCGGTGAAAAGGCCTCCGGGTAATAGGCGATGTTGTCGTCGTCCAGGACGAACAGCGCGGTGTCCAGGTGGTAGAAGTGCGGGTCCACCAGCGTCAGGCTGATCACCGGGTGCCCGAAGAACTCCTGCACCTCGCGGTGCGCCTCCCGGCTCGTGCGGAACCCGGTGCCGGCCAGCACGTACCGGCCCGTCCAGACGAGGTCGCCCTCGCCCTCGCAGACCGCCCGGGGGCGCTGGACGTCATAGCCGGCCTTCTTGAACCACAGGTCGTAGTGCGTGGACTCGGGGCGCCGCTCGGGCGCGTGGAAGAGGGAGCCGAAGACGCGGCCGCCGACGACGACCGCCGAGTTCGCGGCGAAGACCATGTCCGGGAGACCGGGGACCGGTTCCACGGCCTCGACGCGGTGACCGTGGGCCTCGTAGGCGCGGATCAGGGTCCGCCACTGCTCCTGCGCGAGATCCACGTCGACATGGGTGTCGGGATGCATCCAGGGATTGATCGCGTACCGCACGGCGAAGTGTCTGGGTTCGCAGACGAGGAAACGCCGACGGCTCGGCACACGGGAGTCGGACACAGAGGGGTTCCTCCGCTTCCTGCGGTGTCGACTGAGGGTTGACACCAAGGTAGGAAGTGACGGTCACGCCCGACAAGGAACGAGAATTGCGTGTCCGCGCAGGAACGCTGCGTATTCGACGGATATGACGCACGACCGCTGCGCCCCCTGAGGTTTATTCGGGAGCGGCGTGGGTCGCCCCCGCCTCCGGGCTTTCCGGGATGAGGTGGGACAGCACCATCACGCTGATCGTCTTCCGGATGAACGGCTCCACCCGGATGCGCTCAAGGACCTCCTCGAAGTGCTCCACGTCCCGCGCCCGTACGTGCAGCAACGCGTCCGCGCCACCGGTCACCGTCATCGCCGCGGTGATCTCCGGATGGTTGCGGACCACCTCCGCGAGCCGCCGGGGCGGGGCCGCGCCCTCGCAGTACACCTCGACGTACGCCTCCGTGCGCCAGCCCAGCGCGGACGGCTGCACCGTGGCCGTGAACCCGGTGATCACCCCGGTCTCCCGCAGCCGGTCCACGCGCCGCTTCACCGCCGTGGAGGACAGCCCGATCGCCGCACCGATCTCCGCGAAGGAGGTCCGCGCGTTCGCCATCAGCGCGGTGATGATCTTCCGGTCGAGCTCGTCGAACGCGGCGGTCCTGCTGTTCATGTCGGCACTGTATCCAGCGGGGGCGTCCACACCACCGCACGTGTCCAGTCGTACGAATTGCTCCTACACTCCGGGTTCATGCTGCGCGCCCTGGCTGTCGACGACGAACGCCCCTCGCTGGAGGAACTGCTCTACCTCCTGAACGCCGACCCGCGGATCGGCAGTGTGGAGGGCGCCGGCGACGCCACCGAGGCGCTGCGCCGCATCAACCGCGCGCTGGAGTCCGGGCCGCACGGGCCCGAGGCGATCGACGTCGTCTTCCTCGACATCAACATGCCCGGCCTCGACGGCCTCGACCTCGCCCGGCTGCTCACCGGCTTCGCCAAACCGCCGCTCGTCGTGTTCGTCACCGCCCACGAGGACTTCGCCGTCCAGGCCTTCGACCTCAAGGCCGTCGACTACGTCCTCAAACCGGTCCGCAAAGAACGCCTCGCGGAGGCCGTCCGCCGTGCCGCCGAGCGCCTCGACAGCGCGCCCCGCATCCCCGTGCACGAACCCGACCCCGACCACATACCCGTCGAACTCGGCGGCGTGACCCGCTTCGTCGCCGTCGACGACATCACCCACGTCGAGGCCCAGGGCGACTACGCACGCCTCCACACCGACAAGGGCAGCCACCTGGTCCGGATCCCGCTGTCCACCCTGGAGGAACGCTGGCGCTCACGCGGCTTCGTCCGCATCCACCGCCGCCACCTCGTCGCCCTGCGCCACATCGGCGAACTCCGCCTGGACGCGGGCACCGTGTCCGTCCTCGTCGGCGGCGAGGAGCTCCAGGTCAGCCGCCGCCACGCGCGCGAGCTGCGGGACCTGCTGATGAGGAGGCCGTAGCCATGCCCCAGGACCCCGTCGAGCGCCGGGTCGTCGTCACCGGCCCGCCCCGCCGTGGCCGGCCCACCTCCGGCTACTACCGGCCGCGCACCGAGATCGACGAACAGACCACCCTGGGCCACACCTACGTCCGCTCCCTGATGCGCACCCAACTGCGCGCCGCCCTCGCCGTGTTCGCCTTCCTCGGACTGCTCATCGGCCCGCTCCCGCTGCTCTTCGCGGCCATGCCCGACGCCCACCGCCTCGAATGGGGCGTCCTCGGCTTCGGCCTCTACGTCCCCATGGTCCTGCTGGCCCGCTGGTACGTGCGCCGCGCGGAACGCAACGAACGGGACTTCGTGCGGCTGGTCGAGGACCGGTGAACTCCAGCTACTCGGTGCCGGCCGTCGCCCTGGTCGTGGTCGCCACCGTCCTGGTCGGCGCCTTCGGCCTGCGCATCTCCCGCACCACCTCCGACTTCTACGTCGCCTCCCGCACCGTCGGCCCCCGCCTCAACGCGGCCGCCATCAGCGGCGAGTACCTCTCCGCCGCCTCCTTCCTCGGCATCGCCGGCCTGGTCCTCGTCCAGGGCCCCGACATGCTCTGGTACCCGGTCGGCTACACGGCCGGCTATCTCGTCCTGCTCCTGTTCGTCGCCGCCCCGCTGCGCCGCTCCGGCGCCTACACCCTCCCCGACTTCGCCGAGGCCCGGCTCGCCTCCCAAGCGGTACGACGGCTCGCGGGCGCCTTCGTCGTCGGCGTCGGCTGGCTCTACCTGCTGCCCCAACTCCAAGGCGCCGGACTGACATTGACGGTCCTGACCGGCGCGCCCCAGTGGCTCGGCGGAGTCATCGTCGCCGCCGTCGTGGTCGCCACCGTCGCCGCGGGCGGCATGCGCAGCATCACCTTCGTGCAGGCCTTCCAGTACTGGCTCAAGCTCACCGCCCTGCTCGTCCCCGCCCTCTTCCTCATCCTCGCCTGGCAGGGTGACGGCGCCCCCAGTCACGCCTTCGAGGAACCCGCCACCTTCCGCGAACAGC
The DNA here is from genome assembly GCF_040612795.1 of Streptomyces sp. NPDC006335. Lineage (NCBI taxonomy): Bacteria > Bacillati > Actinomycetota > Actinomycetes > Kitasatosporales > Streptomycetaceae > Streptomyces > Streptomyces sp. NPDC006335. Next base: position 81,827 of record NZ_JBEXQX010000015.1, on the reverse strand, counting down.
GGGTGGTCCGCGTCGACTCCACCCTCGACCTCAAGCTGGAGAGCCCCCTGTCCGTCACGGTCACCGGCATGGTCGACGGCCGCCGGCACGACGACGAGCGACTCGAACTTCCCACCGGCACCCACCACATCGAACGCGGCACCCGCCTCACCTTCGCCAAGGGCACCACGGTCCCCGCCGCCGACCGCGGCACCAGCGACGGCATGTCCACCTCCCTGGCAGCAGGCCGCGAGGAACGGCCCCTGTACGCCACGTACGGACTGATCCTCGCCACCTTCCTCGGCACCATGGGCCTGCCGCACGTCGTCGTCCGCTTCTACACCAGCCCGCACGGCGTCGCCGCCCGCCGCACCACCGTCGCCGTCCTCGGCCTCATCGGCTGCTTCTACCTCCTGCCCCCGGTCTACGGCGCCCTCGGCCGCCTGTACGCCCCCGAACTCACCCTCACCGGGGACGCCGACGCCGCCGTCCTGCTGCTCCCGGAGCGCATGATCGGCGGCCTCGGCGGCGACCTGCTGGGCGCGCTGGTGGCCGGCGGGGCCTTCGCGGCCTTCCTCTCCACGGCCTCCGGACTCACCATGGCCGTGGCGGGCGTGCTCACCCAGGACGTCCTGCCGTCACGCGGCGTACGGCACTTCCGGCTCGGCACGGTCCTCGCGATGTGCGCCCCGCTCGCCGCGAGCGTCCTGGTCGGCGGACTCCCCGTCGCCGACGCGGTCGGGCTCGCCTTCGCCGTCTCCGCCTCCTCCTTCTGCCCGCTGCTCGTGCTCGGCATCTGGTGGCGGCGGCTCACCCCGCCCGGCGCCGCCGCGGGCATGCTGGTCGGCGGCGGCTCCGCCTTCCTCGCCGTGGCCGCGACCATGGCGGGCCTCCCGGCGACCGGCACCCTGCACTCCCTGCTCGCCTGGCCCGCGCTCTGGTCGGTGCCGCTCGGCTTCCTCACCATGGTGCTGGTGTCCCTGGCCACCGCGGGCCGGGTACCGGCGGGCACGGCGGCGATCCTGGCCCGCTTCCACCTGCCGGAGGAGCTCAGGGCGGAGGTAAAGGCATGAGGTGGCTGAAGGCATGAGCGGATTCCTGGCCGGCCTCTGCGTGGCGATCCTCCCGCTGCTCGCCGCAGGCTTCTGGCTCGGCCGGCGCACGGCCCACCCGCAGAACCTCGGCGGCCTCGGCACCCCCGTCGAGCACGCCACCTTCGAGACCCTGCACACCGCCTCCCTGGCCGCACCTCCGCTGCGGGCCGGGCTCACCGAGGAGACCGCCCGCAAATCGGCGCGCAGACTGCGCTCGCTGCTCGGCACGGACGCCCTGTGCCTCACCGACCAGAAACAGGTCCTGGTCTGGGACGGCGTGGGCAGCCACCACCGCACCGAGGTCATGGAACGCCTCGCCGGCCCGCTGGAGACCGGCCGCGGCGAGGCCTTCCCGCTCACCTGCGACGCGCCCGACTGCCCGGTCCGCTGGGCGGTCGTCACCCCGCTGACCGTCGACGACCGCGTCCACGGGGCCCTGGTCGCCTGCGCGCCCCGCGAGTCGGCCGTCCTGGTCCGCGCCGCCGGGGAGGTCGCCCGCTGGGTGAGCGTCCAACTGGAGTTGGCGGACCTGGACCAGTCCCGCACCCGCCTGATCGAGGCCGAGATCAAGGCACTCCGGGCCCAGATCTCCCCGCACTTCATCTTCAACTCGCTCGCCGTGATCGCCTCGTTCGTCCGCACCGACCCCGAGCGCGCCCGCGAACTGCTCCTCGAATTCGCCGACTTCACCCGCTACTCGTTCCGCAGGCACGGCGACTTCACCACCCTCGCCGACGAACTCCACGCCATCGACCACTACTTGGCGCTCGTGCGGGCACGCTTCGGCGACCGCCTCTCCGTCACCCTCCAGATCGCCCCCGAGGTACTGCCGGTCGCCCTGCCCTTCCTGTGCCTCCAGCCCCTCGTCGAGAACGCCATCAAGCACGGCTTGGAGGGCAAGGCCGAGAAGTGCCACCTCCAGATCACCGCCCAGGACGCCGGCGCCGAGGCCCTGGTCGTCATCGAGGACGACGGCGCCGGAATGGACCCGGTCCTGCTCCGCCGTATCCTCGCGGGCGAGGTCAGCCCCTCGGGCGGCATCGGCCTGTCCAACGTCGACGACCGGCTGCGCCAGGTGTACGGCGACGCCTACGGCCTCGTCATCGAGACCGCCGTGGGCGCGGGCATGAAGATCACCGCCCGGCTGCCCAAGTACCAGCCGGGCGTGCACTCGGCGGGCCGCCTCACGGGCGGCTGAGTCAGCCGCGGGTGGCCACCATCCCGAGGGTGATCAGGCCCAGCACGACCCAGCCGAACCACAGCCAGCCGTTGCTGCCGAGCGCCACCGTGTAGGCGGTCACCGCGACGAGACCGCCTACGGTGAGCACCCCCATCGTCCGGGTCGAGCCGTCCGTGGAACCGGTACCGGGCATCGCGACACCCTCCTCAGGATTCGTCCCCCTCCATGGTGCCCCCGTTCTGCCTGCGGACGGTGCACACGACGAAATGTGTGCCGTTCTTCCAGGGCCCCTCGCTGGTCCAGGAGCCCGCCGTGTACACGGACGGATCGAAGCCGTAGTCGCCCGGCGGCACGTCACGCGCGCACGCCGTGTCCGACTCGGTGCGCGCCTCGGACAGCGTGACGTCGGGGGCCAGCCGGGTGAATCCGAGCACCTGCTCGTCGTAGGAGCCCGCGCAGGACACCAGCCGGGCGTCCCGGTTGGTGCGCACGTCCAGACAGTCCCGCCGCTGCATGGTCGCCGTGTCCGCGAACGACGAACCCGGCGACCGATGCGCCCCGACCGGCCCGTACAACGGCCCGCTCGCCCCCAGCACCAGACAGGCGGTGCGCCGCCCCGCCGCCTCGAAGCCGCCCTCGGTCGGTACGACGGCCTGGCTTCGGACGTCCGCGAGCCGCTCCCGGACCTCCCGCGTCCGCTCCTCGCACCGCGCCGCACCCGTCCGCCGTGCCTCGTCCGCCGAGGCGGCCGTGGCGAACGCCGTCACCTGGCCGTCCGGGGCCGTGCCGCACGTGGGGTCCAGCCGTAGCCGAGGAGTCCCCCGGAACCGCTTAGACCCCGGCCAGTCGGCGATCACACAGTCGCCGTCCCGCAGCGGTTTCGTGAGCCCGACCGTCTCGCCGTACGGCTGCCGCGCGCCCTGGTGGCCGCCCCCGCCGTCCGACGACCGGTCGGCCATGGCGTACCACACACCGCCCAGGGCCAGTAGCAGCCCCAGACCGCAGGCGAGGACGGCCCGCAGGGCGTGCGAGCGCTCGCGCCGGTGCCCGTTCGGAGGCGGTGTCCCGGGCGGCGGCGCCTGCACGGCCGCCCAGGGCGGCTGGGAACCGAGGTCGGTCTGCGTCCGGACGTACGGCTCGGCCTGCGGTGTCACGATCCGCGACAGCGCGGCCTCCGCCTCCGCCGCCGACAGCCTCCGCCCGGGGTCCTTCGCGAGCAGCGCCTGGAGCACGGGGCCCAGCGCGCCGGCGCGCACGGCGGGCCGCGGCTCCTCCATGACCACCGCGGTCACCTCGGCCAGATGGGACTCCCGCTCGAAGGGACCCACGCCCTCCACCGCGTGGTACAGCGTGCAGCCCAGGGAGAACAGGTCGGCGGCCGGCGTGGGCGTACCGCCCGTGGCCCGCTCCGGCGCCAGATAGCCCGCCGTGCCCACCAGCACCGACGCCAGCGTGTACCGGGTCTCCCCGGCGTCCGGCTGCACGGAGATGCCGTAGTCGGTGAGCAGGACACGTCCGTACGGCGATCCCGAGCGGTCCGGCGCCAGCAGGATGTTCGCCGGCTTCACGTCCCGGTGCATCACGCCCCGCTGGTGCCCGGCGGTCAGCGCGTCCAACACGGCGAGGCCGATGCGGGCGCACTCCGCCGGGGCGAGCGGTCCCCGGGAGTCGACCAGGTCACGCAGGTCCACGGCGTCCGCCACGTACTCCATGACGATCCACGGCAGCCCTTCGTGCTCCAGCACGTCGTGCACGGTCACCACGTGCGGGTGGCCGCGCAGCCCCGCCGCGTGCCGGGCCTCCGCGCGGGCCCGCGCCACCCGGGCTTCCCGTTCGTGGCCCTCCTCCACCGGGTCACGGAACACGATCTCCTTGAGCGCGACCTCGCAGGCGAGTCTCCGGTCGTGGGCGAGCCACACATGGCCCATGCCGCCGCTGCCGAGCGGGTTCAGCAGCAGATACCGGCCGGCGATGACCCGGCCCACTCCCGACGTCGGTGATCCTGAAGGCATCCGGTGACTCCCCGGTTCTGCGGGACGCTACGTGGCGACGGTGGTGCTCGGCCCGTCGGTGGCGGGCTCACTGGTGGCGGGCTGGCTGGAGGCGGGCGCGCTGGTGGAGGGCCTGCCTGTGACGGGCGCGCTGGTCGTCGACGGAGGCGGCGGTGGCGGGGGAGGCGGCGGAGGCGGCGGAGGGGGAGGCGGCGCGCTGCTGGTCGTCGGGGCGCCGGCCGGTGGTGGCTGGGCGGAGGGCGGCGGACTGCTCGACCTGCCAGGCGAGGGCGAGCCGGGCGCCGGCGTGCTCGACGACGGCGGCGCCGAGGGCGAACCACCGGGCCTGCCGCTGGGCGACGTCGACCCCGATGACGGTGGTGGCGGCGGTGGCGGCGGTGTGCTCGGGGGCGGCGGTGTCTTCGTCCGGGGCGGTGGTGGGGGAGTGGTCGTCGGCCCGTTCCCCCCGCCGGAGGTACCCGTGCCGGCCCCGCCCCCGGCCACGGTCAGCGTCACGTACCGCCCGAACGGCAGCTCGGTCCCCGCGGGCGGATCGGTCGCCGTGACCCTCGCGCCGTCGGACGGCGTCCCCTGCCCGGCGTACCCGGCCGCCAGCCCGGCCTCGATCAGCTCCCGACCGGCCTGGGCGAAGGTCCGCCCGGTGACGTCCGGCACGGTGCGCCGCTTCTCCGCGTCGAAGGCGGTGTCCTTCTCACCGGTGGTGCCGACCGGACGGCTGATGCCGCGGGCGGGCTCCCGAACGTCGACGAGAACGACCCGTTCCAGCGTCCGCGGCGCGGGCTTCACGGCCACCACGGACTCCCGTTCGTATCCCGCCCACTTCTTGTTGCCGTCCTCGAACCGGACGGAAATCCGCCTGGTGTCGCCGTCGAAGGGCCGCAATGGATTTCCACACGAGCACTTCACAGCCGGAATCCCTTGTTCATCGACGAGAATCGCGATTCCCGCCTGGAGCAAGGAGTTGTACGGGACGGCCTTTTCCTTCTTGTAGTCGTGGTTCTTGACGAGCGTGTCGTGACGCAGCAGGACCGGTGTGAGTCGATCCAGATATTCCGGTATCTCGCCCGTGCCGATGTCCAGCACGTCGGCCCACGCCTGTGCCTTTTGGTGATTCCTGGGATCGGTGAGGAATCGTTCGAGTTTGGCGACGTCACAGATGGTCGGCTGCTTGCTGCCGCCGTACAGGCCGGGCGTGTCCCCCTGCTGGAGACTTCCCTGGACGGGCTGCGACCGCACGGTGGCGGCGTCCTTGCCCAGTCCGCTGTTCTCCTCGAAGAACGGCGCGAGCGAGGGCACACCGACGGCGACCGCCTTGACCACCGGCAGTGGATTCCCCTTCTCGCAGCCGCTCAGCAGCAGTGAGAAAATCACCAGGACGGCGATCCTGTGCATAAATGCGCGAAGTGTCATGACCGCTCCCCCTAGCGGTTCCCCCAACGCGCTTCATGCTACTGAATGCTCCGGAAAGGCGAAGCCTTTCAACGCTCGCGGGTGCTCAATGAGGCCAGATATGCGTTGTACGCCTCGAGTTCCTTGTCGCCGTCCCGGTCGGCGGCCCGGTCCGTGCGCTTGGCCTGCCGCTGTTCGGAGCCGTACCACTGGAACAGCAGTGCGATGAGCACCAGAACGGAGGGAATCTCACTGAACGCCCACGCGATACCGCCGGCGTAGTTCTGGTCGGAGAGCGCGTCGATGCCGAGCGAGGCGGGCGGGTTCTTGAACGTCTCCACCATGGGCTCGGACGCCATCATCAGCGCGATGCCGAAGAACGCGTGGAACGGCATCCCGGCGAACAGCTCCAGCATCCGCATCAGGTACCCGGGCCGGTGCGGTCCCGGGTCCACCCCGATGATCGGCCAGAAGAAGACGACACCGACGGCGAGGAAGTGGACCATCATCGCGACGTGCCCGGTCTTCGACCCCATCAGGAAGTCGAAGATCGGCGTGAAGTACAGGGCGTACAGGCTCGCGATGAACAGCGGGATGGTGAACGCCGGATGCGTGACGATCCGCATGTACCGGCTGTGCAGCAGCGCGAGCAGCAGCTCACGGGGCCCCTTGCGCCCCTTGCCCGCGACGGACAGCGCCCGCAGAGCCAGAGTGACCGGGGCGCCGAGCAGGACGAGGATGGGCGACAGCATGCTGATCACCATGTGCTGCACCATGTGCACGCTGAACATGACCATCCCGTAGTCGTTCAGCTTCGTGCACATCATCAGCCCGATGGACAGCACACCGACGACGTAGGAGACGGTCCGCCCCACGGACCACGAGTCCCCCCGCCGCCGCAGCCGCACGACACCCCACGCGTACAGGCCGAGCGCGAGGAGGCAGGCGACGAGGAAGAACGGGTCGGCCGACCACTGAAGCCCTCGTCCCAGCGTGAACGGCGGCAGATCGTGCGTCATGCCGTGCCCGCTGTGGTCCATCGCGGCGGCTCCTGATTCGTGGGGGTTGTACAAGTCTGTCCGCCACACAGACTAGAACCGCCCCCGGCTGATCTTTCAGCCGGGGCCCACCGTCGCCGGAACTAAAGCACGCACTCGGCTTCCGCGTACCGGTCCTCCGGCACCGTCTTCAGCGTCTCGACCGCCTCCGCGAGCGCCACCATCACGATGTCGGTCCCGCGAAGAGCCGTCATGTGACCGAACTCGCCCCGGTGCACGGCCTCCACCGCGTGCCACCCGAACCGGGTGGCCAGTACCCGGTCGTACGCGGTCGGGGTACCGCCGCGCTGCACATGCCCGAGGATGACCGGCCGGGCTTCCTTCCCCAGCCGCTCCTCCAGCTCGATCGAGAGCTGGCGGGCGATCCCGGCGAAGCGCTCGTGGCCGTAGATGTCCTTGGCGCCCTCGTCGAAGGCCATGGAGCCGGGCGCCGGCTTGGCGCCCTCCGCCGCCACGACGATCGCGAACCGCTTGCCCGCCTCGAAGCGCTCGCCGACCCGCCGGGCCAGCTCCTCGATGTCGAAGGGACGCTCCGGTACGACGATGGCGTGCGCGCCGGCCGCCATCCCGGAGTGCAGCGCTATCCAGCCGGTGTGCCGCCCCATGACCTCGACGACGAGCACCCGCTGGTGGGACTCGGCCGTGGTCTTGAGCCGGTCGAGGGCCTCGGTGGCGACACCGACGGCCGTGTCGAACCCGAAGGTGACGTCCGTGACCGCGATGTCGTTGTCGATCGTCTTCGGCACGCCCACGATCGGCAGACCGGCGTCCGACATCAGCCGGGCGGCCTTGAGGGTGCCCTCACCGCCGATGGGAATGATCGCGTCGAGCCCGAGCTCCTCGACATGCCCCTTGGCCCGCTCCACGCCGTCCCGCAGGTGCGAGGGCTGGACCCGGGAGGAGCCGAGGATCGTGCCGCCGCGGGCCAGGATGCCGTTCACCGCGTCGAGGTCGAGCTTGAGGTAGTCGCACTCCAGGAGGCCCTTCCAGCCGTCCCGGAACCCGATGACCTCGTCGCCGTGGTCGACTACGGCGCGGTGCACGACGGACCGGATGACGGCGTTCAGGCCGGGGCAGTCGCCGCCGGACGTGAGGACACCAATGCGCATAGCCGCGGGAACCTTTTCAGCGATGGGACGTGGCATGGGTCCGGACCACGCTGTCCGACTGGAACCCCGCACACCCTAGCGGCAGGAGGGGGCGGGGCCGAAGCATGCGTCCGCCTGCTGGACGGCCCCGCTCACCTGTGCGGACACCTCGTCAGACGGGCTGCTGACAGGCGCCTGGAACCGAGGTGAACTCCCTGCTCAGGCCGGCTGCTGCGCGGCCGAGATGCGCTCGTTGCGCAGCGCCTCGTACCAGCGGTCGTCGGTCGGCGGCAGCGCGTTGACGTCGAGGGCCAGCTTCAGCAGCAGGTCGGCGATCAGCGGGTTGCGCGCGAGCACGGGCCCGTGCATGTACGTCCCGAAGACCGTGTCGTTGTACGCGCCCTCCGTACCGTCCCCGGTGCCGTTGCCCTTGCCCAGCTTGACGTTGGCGAACGGGCGGGCGGTGGGGCCGAGGTGGGTGACGCCCTGGTGGTTCTCGAAGCCGGTCAGCGGGGGGAGACCGAGGCGCGGGTCGATGTCGGCGAGCACGTCACCGACGCAGCGCTCGCCCTCACCGCGCACGGAGACCACGTCGAGCAGGCCGAGGCCGGGCTCGCGCTGGCCGAGGTCGTTGATGAACTCGTGGCCGAGGATCTGGTAGCCGGCGCACACCGAGAAGACGATCGCGCCGTTGCCCACGGCCCGGTGCAGACCGCCGTCCCGGCGCAGCCGCTCGGCCGCCAGCCGCTGCGGCCGGTCCTCGCCGCCGCCGATCAGGTAGATGTCGCCGGAGGTCGGGATCGGCTGGTCGCTGCGCACGTCCAGGCGGGCCACGTCGAGGCCGCGCTGGCGGGCCCGGCGCTCGATGACGAGGGCGTTGCCCTGGTCGCCGTAGGTGCTGAGCAGGTCGGGGTAGATCCAGACGATCCGCAGTTGGTTGTCGCTCACAAAAGTCCCCTGTGTCTCAGTTGCCGACGCGGCGGCGCAGGTCCTGGAAGGCGGTGTAGTTCGCGATGACCTCGATGCGGCCGGGCGGACTCATCTGCACGGCCTGGTCGAGGTTGTCGCAGACCTGGAAGTTCTGGTTCGCGACCTCGAGGCGCACCGCGAGGTCCAGCTTCCGGTCGCCGATCACGCAGATCGGGTGGCCGGTCAGCCGCGTGTAGTCGACGTCCCACAGCCAGGAGGTGTCGGTGCCGTCGGCGCCGCGGGCGTTGACGGAGAGGATCACCGGGGTGGGCGGCGGGTCGATCAGGCTGAACGTCTCGAGCCAGCCGGCCGGGTTCTTCGCGAGCAGCAGCCTGAGGTCGCGCTGCTGGAACTGGACGATGTCGTAGCGGCCGGCCACGGCCTGTACCTGGTACATGCGTTCCAGGGCGACCTGCGGCGGCACGCCGAAGACGGCGGCGACGGCGGCGGAGGACGCGGCGTTGGCCTTGTTGGCGCGGCCGGGGAGCTGGAGGTGGATCGGCCAGGCGGATCCGTGCGGGTCGAGCACGTGGTCACCGGAGAGCGCCCAGCTCGGCGTGGGACGCCGGAACCCGCACTCGCCGCAGAACCAGTCGTCGCCCGGCCGCTGCATCACGCCACCGCAGGACGGGCAGGACCAGGCGTCGTCCTTCCACATCTGCCCGGCGGCGACCCAGATGACGTTGGGGGAGGAGGAGGCGGCCCACACGACGAGCGGGTCGTCGGCGTTGGCCACGACGACCGCCTTCGAACCGGCGAGCCCCTCGCGCCAGTTCTCGGCGAGCATGCGGGTCTCGGCGGCCCGGTCGAGCTGGTCGCGGGAGAGGTTGAGCAGGGCGATGCACTTGGGGTCGGTGTCGCGGGCCACGCCCGCGAGGTACTTCTCGTCGACCTCGATGACGCCGTACCGGGCGTCCGAGCCGCCGGCGAGCGCCGAGGTGATGCCGGCCGGCATGTTGGCGCCGAGGGCGTTGGAGACCACGGGCCCGGCGGCGCCGAGCGCCTCCGCGATCAGTCGGGTCGTGGTGGTCTTGCCGTTGGTCGCCGAGACGAGGACGACGTCCAGGTGTTGGGCGAGCCGGGCGAGGAGGTCGGGGTCGAGCTTGAGGGCCACCTTGCCGCCGATGACCGAACCGCTGCCGCGACCCGCGGCTCGGGATGCCGCCGCGACGGCCTTGCCCGCCGTCACGGCCAGCTTGGCCCGCGGCGAGAGCGGGTCCGAGTTGCCTGTCATCAGTTCTCGATCCTCCTTGCGTACGCGCCGCGCCTCAGCCTCCGGCCACGTGGTGTGGACCTCAGCCTATCGAGATCCGAAGGCACTCCCGAATCGCCGTACCCTTGCGGCCATGCGAAACGGCTCCATTCCGGGCACCCGTGGCCGGGTCCGGCCCCTCACCCTGCTCGGCAGCCCCGTGCTGCACGAACCCTGCGGGGAGGTATCGGACTTCGGTCCGCGACTGGCGACGCTCGTGGAGGACCTGTTCGCGACGATGTACGCGCACGAGGGGGTGGGCCTCGCGGCGAACCAAGTGGGTGTCCCCCTGAGCGTGTTCGTGTACGACTGCCCGGACGACGAGGAGGTCCGCCACCTCGGCCATGTGGTGAACCCACGGCTGGTGGCGGCGGACGGTCTGGTGTTCAGGGGGCCCGAGGGCTGTCTGTCGCTGCCGGGCCTGGAGGCGGGGGTGGAACGCCACGACCACGCGGTGGTGGAGGGGTTCACGATGACGGGAGACCCGATCACGGTCCACGGCACGGGCTTCTTCGCGAGGTGCCTGCAACACGAGACGGACCACCTGGAGGGCAAGGTGTACGCGGACCACTTGACGGGCCGCCGCCACCGAAAGCTGATGCGACAAGTGGCCAGATCTTCCTGGCACAGGGGGAGTGGACCGACTTAGGGGCGCGGGGCTGTGTCAATGTGCGGCTCCGCCGCGTGGGCGCGACCAGCCCCCACGGTCCCGCACCCGGGATTCAGCGATCAGAACCCCGGACCCCCCACCTTGTCCCCCGCCGCGGCGAGCCGCCCCCACAACAGGTCCGCCATGCTCCGCACCAACTCGGCCCGCGAGCACGGCCGTTCACCCAGCCACCAGTCACCGGCCGCGTACATCATCCCGACGATCCCGTGCCCCCACACCCGGGCCAGCAACTGGCTCCCGGGCCCGAGATCCAGCCGGTCCTCGATGACCTGCCCCAACTCCTCACCCATCCTGCGCAGCAGCGGCGCGGAATGCTGGCCGACGTCGAACCCCTGGTCCCCGGCCTGGCTTCCCTCGGCGGGGTGCATCAGGAACCGGTACACCTGGGGCCGGGCCTCGATCGCGGCCAGGTAGGTGTCCAGCGTGGCCTCGACCCGCTCGCGCCGGTCCGCGGGTGCGTCAAGGGCCGCCCGCAGCGAGTCCAGCAGGGCGTCGGTGTGTCGCTTGGCGAGCGCGGCGTAGAGTCCCCCCTTGTCGCCGAAGTGCCGGTAGAGAATCGGCTTGGTGATGCCGGCTTCCGCGGCGATGGCGTTCATGGAGGCCTGTGGGCCGTCACGCAGCACCACTCTGTCCGCGGCCTCCAGCAGTTCGCGCCGGCGGCGGTCGGCGGACCGCTGCTGATCGGTCCGCTGTGTGGTGTCCATGAGCTCTCCCCACCCGTGCTGAATCGGTAACGCCTGCGCAAACTAACACCCGGCGGGTGACGGACATCGAACAGGCTGCTGACTGGTCATGGGGAGTTGACTTTTCCTACCCGTGGGTAACAGACTCTGGTTACCGCAAGTAACATGCACGTGCGTCGCCGCTGGAGGGGACATGGCCGAGTTCACCATGGAGCTCAACGACGAACAGAAGGAGGTCCGGGACTGGCTGCACGGCTTCGCCGCCGACGTCATCCGCCCCGCGGCCGCCGAATGGGACGAGCGTGAGGAGACTCCCTGGCCGGTCATCCAGGAGGCCGCGAAGGTAGGCATCTACTCCCTCGACTTCTACGCCCAGCAGTACTTCGACCCCACCGGGCTCGGTATCCCGATGGCGATGGAGGAGCTGTTCTGGGGCGACGCGGGCATCGCCCTGTCGATCGTAGGCACCGGACTGGCCGCTGTCGGCGTTCTCGCCAACGGTACCGAGGAACAGATCGGCACCTGGATCCCGCAGATGTACGGCGACGCGAACGATGTCAAGGTCGCCGCGTTCTGCTCGTCCGAGCCGGACGCCGGGTCCGACGTGGCCTCCATGCGCACGCGTGCCGTCTACGACGAGGCCAAGGACGAGTGGGTGCTCAACGGCACCAAGACCTGGGCGACCAACGGCGGTATCGCCAACGTCCACGTCGTCGTCGCGGTCGTCGACGCGGAGCTCGGCTCCAAGGGCCACGCCTCCTTCATCGTGCCGCCGAACACCCCGGGCCTGTCCCAGGGCCAGAAGTTCAAGAAGCACGGCATCCGCGCCTCGCACACGGCCGAGGTCGTCCTGGAGAACGTCCGGGTGCCCGGCTCCTGCCTCCTCGGCGGCAAGGAGAAGCTCGACGAGCGCCTCGCCCGGGCCCGGGAGCGGGCGAAGGCCGGCGGCGAGCGGGTCAAGAACGCGGCGATGGCCACCTTCGAGGCCTCGCGTCCCGCCGTGGGCGCCATGGCCGTGGGCACCGCCCGGGCCGCGTACGAGGTCGCCCTCGACTACGCCAAGACGCGTGAGCAGTTCGGGCGGCCGATCATCGACAACCAGGGCGTGGCGTTCCAGCTCGCGGACATGCGCACCTCCATCGACGCGGCCCGTCTGCTGGTCTGGCGTGCCTCCTGGATGGCGATCAACGGCAAGCAGTTCACCGCCGCCGAGGGCTCGATGTCGAAGCTCTTCGCGAGCGAGACGGCGAAGAAGGTCACCGCGCAGGCGGTCCAGATCCTGGGCGGCAACGGTTACACCCGGGAGTACCCGGTGGAGCGCATGCACCGCGACGCGGCGATCTACACCATCTTCGAAGGCACCAGCGAGATCCAGCGCCTGGTGATCGCGCGGACGCTCTCCGGGATGCCCATTCGGTAGTGGGTGCGGCTCCGGAGGGACCTGAAGCCCTCCTTCGGAGCCGTCACCACGTCACCGGGAGCGCCTGGGGGCCGCGGACGGACGTGCCCTTCCTGAAGGGCACCTGCTCCGCCGGGACCGCCGGCCGCAGGCCCGGGACACGGCCGAGCAGTGCCTCGACCAGCAACTCGGCCTGCATCTGGACCAGCGTCCCGGCCGGGCAGGCGTGCGGGCCGGCACCGAACGACACATGCGGGTCCGGACCGCGGGAGAAGTCGATCGTCTCCGGGTACGGGAAGACGTCGGGGTCCCGGTTCGCCGCCAGGTACGACACGTAGATCGCGTCGCCCGCCCGGATCCGTACGCCGCCGACCCCCACGTCCTCCAGGGCGATCCGCGCCAGGCCGACCGCGTTGCGGTGCGGGATGTAGCGCAGCAGCTCGGCGACGGCCCGCGGGCGGATCTCCGGCTCGGCACGCAGTCGTTCGGCCAGGTCGGGGCGGGTCAGCAGCAGGTAGAACATCTGGCCGCTGTTGTTCGCCGACGCCTCGGCGCCGGTCTGGAGCAGGATCGCGAGCCCCACGGCCTCCTCCAGCGTCACCTCGCCGCGGCCCACGGCGGCCCCCAGCAGGGAGGTCACGTCCTCGCCGGTGCCGCCCTCCCTGAGGCCGATGAGGTCGGCGAAGTAGGCGCCCATCTCGTCCCTGGCCCGCTCGCCGGCCTTCGTACCGTGCGAGGACGACGGGATCAGCTCGGTCCAGGTGTGCAGGGTGTGCCGGTCGGCGGCCGGGACACCCATCAGCGCGCAGATCACGGCGTTGGCGAAGGGGCTGAGCACCGCCGCGGTGAGGTCGGCGGGCGGGCCGTCCTGGAGCAGTTCGTCGACCAGCTCGTCGAGCATCCGGCGGGACTCCTCCCGGACCCGCTCCACGCCCCGCGCGGTGAACGCGGCGGCCACCGCACCGCGCAGCCGGGTGTGGTCGGGCGGGTCGAGGAAGGGGACCGCGCGGCGCCGCGGCGCGCAGTGCGGGGCGAACCGGGTGACCGGCTGGTCCGGCACGGCCTCGCGACCGAAGCGCGGGTCGCCGGCCACCGTCCGTACGTCGTCGTACCGGGTGACCAGCCACGCCCAGCCCTCGCCGTGGGGGAGCTGGATCCGGGTGAGGGGACCCTCACGCATCAGCTCGGTCAGCACCGGGTCGAAGTCGACGCCGGACAGGTCGAGTGCCGGCCAGTGCCGGATCGGGGGCAGGATCTCGGTGATCGTCTCTTCGCTCATCCCACACCGTCTCGTCCCGGTACCGAAGCCTGGTCCAGTCCACGATCACCCGGGGGGCGGGCGGCGTCGCGCCGGGTTGCACCGAACGCGGGACACGAGACCTCTACGGCGCCCCACCGCTGCTGTGCGCGATGCACGCGACGTCGATCCGATCGGCGAGCTTGGCGAGCTCGATGGTCAGTGCGGCCACCGTGTCCTCGTCGAGCCCGTCGGCCCCGGCCTCGACCAGGTGCAGCCACCGCCCGCCAAGACTGCGGAGCAGCTTGCTCACATCGGCCGCGGCCACCTGAAGGGTCCCGCGGTCATCGACGATCAGAGGCAGTGTCACTTCGCGGTTCACACCCGGGATGTTAGCCGCGCAAGTGTCACGCTCCGTGCCAAACCGTCGTGATGTTGCAGAACTCCCTGATTCCGTGCCCGGACAGCTCACGCCCGTACCCGGACCGCTTCACCCCGCCGAACGGGAACGCCGGATGCGAGGCGGTCATCCCGTTGACGAACACCCCGCCGGCCTCCAGATCCCGTACGAACCGGTCGACCTCCGCCTCGTCCCGGGTCCACACGTTGGAACTCAGCCCGAACGCCGAGTCGTTGGCGATCAGCACCGCCTCGTCGAGGTCGGCCGCCCGGTAGAGCGTCGCCACCGGGCCGAAGGTCTCCTCGCGGTGGATGCGCATCTCGCGCTTCACGTCGGCGACCACGGTCGGCGGGTAGTACCAGCCGGGCCCCTCGGGCCGTTCCCCGCCGCACAGCACGCTCGCCCCGCTGCGCCGGGCGTCGTCGACCAGCTCCTCCAGGTCGGTCCGCCCCTGTTCGCTGGCGAGCGGCCCGACCTCGGTGTCCTCCTCCAGCGGGTCGCCGACCTTGAGCGCCTTCATGCCCTCGACGAACCGCTCGGCGAACCGGTCGTAGACGTCCGTGTGCACGATGAACCGCTTGGCGGCGATGCAGGACTGCCCGTTGTTCTGCACACGGGCGGTCACCGCGATCTCGGCGGCCCGGTCGACGTCCGCGGACGGCATGACGATGTACGGGTCGCTGCCACCGAGTTCCAGCACGGTCTTCTTCACCATGTCCCCGGCGGTGGCGGCGACCGCCCGTCCCGCGGGCTCGCTCCCCGTGAGCGTGGCCGCCTTCACCCGCTCGTCGCGCAGGATCTCGTCGATCGCGCCGGACCCCACGAGCAGGGTCTGGAAGCAGCCCTCCGGGTAGCCCGCCTGATGGAAGAGGTCCTCCAGGAACAGCGCGGTCTGCGGCACGTTCGAGGCGTGCTTGAGCAGGCCGACGTTGCCCGCCATCAGCGCGGGCGCGGCGAAGCGGACCACCTGCCACAGCGGGAAGTTCCACGGCATCACCGCGAGCACGGGACCGAGCGGCCGGTAGCGCACCAGGGCGCGGGAGGCGCCGGAGTCCTTGACGTCGTGCTCGGCGGGCTCCTCGTCGGCGAGCAGCGACTCCGCGTTCTCGGCGTACCAGCGCATCGCCTTGGCGCACTTGGCGGCCTCCGCGCGGGCCTGCTTGACCGGCTTGCCCATCTCGGTCGTCATGACCTTGGCGATGTCCTGCTGGATGTCGTCGAGCAGCCCCGCGGCCCGGTTCAGGAGACGGGCGCGGTCGGCGAAGGACGTCGTCCGCCAGGTGCGGAACGTCGCCTCCGCGAGCTGGAGCCTGCGCTCGATCTCCTCCTCGCCCATGGCCTCGTACGTCTTGAGCGTCTCGCCGTTCGCCGGGTTCACCGTCGCGATGGGCATGACCGACCTCCTGAAGAGCTGACTGTGCTTCGACCTTCCCGCGCGGCGGGGGCGTCCGCAACGCGTGGACGTCAGGGCGAGTGCTCAGCCAGCCGGTCGAGAAACGCGGCCTGCGCCTTGACGATCACGGACCGGGCCCGGTCGAGGCCGAACCACTCGACGCGGTCCAGTTCCGGGAACTCCTGCGTCCTCCCGGACTTCGGCGGCCACTCCATGCTGAACACCCCCGGAACCACGCTCGCCGGATCGAGGTCCGCCTCGACCGCCCACGCCGTGACGACCTTGCCGTTGGTCTGGCGGACCTCGCCCAGGGGTACGGCCTGGCCGTCGGGCGGCGGCAGCCCGAGCTCCTCCTGGAACTCCCGGCGGGCCGCGTCCCAGGCCGACTCCGCGTCCGGCTCGTACTCGCCCTTGGGAACCGTCCACGCACCGGCGTCCCGTCGCGCGAAGAACGGACCGCCCATATGGCCCAGCAACACCTGAAGGCCGTCGCCGGTGTGCCGGAACAACAGCAGGCCCGCGCTCGTCCTCACGGCCTCACCTCGGGGTGCGCGGCCAGCAGGGTCTCGACCGTGTCGGCGTCCTCGGGGCGCTTGTCCTCGCGGTAGCGGACCACGCGGGCGAAGCGGAGGGTGACGCCGGCCGGGTAGCGGGTGGACCGCTGGAGGCCGTCGTAGGCGATCTCGACGACGAGTTCGGGCCGTACGGTCACCACGTAACCGCTGCTGTCCACCGCCAGCTCCTGGAGCCGTTCGGTCTGCCAGGTGAGCATCGCGTCGGTCATGCCCTTGAAGGTCTTGCCGAGCATGGCGAAGCCGCCGTCGGCCGTGCGGGCGCCGAGGTGCAGGTTGGAGAGCTTGCCGGTGCGGCGGCCGTGACCCCACTCGGCGGCCAGGACGACCAGATCCAGCGTGTGCACGGGCTTGACCTTCAACCAGGACGCGCCCCGCCGGCCCGCGCTGTACGGGGCGTCGAGGGACTTCACCACGACCCCCTCGTGGCCGCGCTTCAGGGTCTCGGCGAGGAAGTCCTCCGCAGCGCCCAGGTCCTGCGGGCCGGACACCAGCGTGCGCCGGACCCGCATCGGCTCGGGCACCAACCGGGCCAGTTCGGCGTGCCGTTCGGCGAAGGGCAGGTCGAGGAGGTCGCGGTCGTCGACGGACAGGGCGTCGAAGAAGACGGGGGAGACGGGGACCGCCTCGGCGGCCGTCGTCACGTCCACCCGGGAGCCGACCCGCCCCGCGGTCTCCTGGAAGGAACGCGGGCGCCCGTCCTCGTCGAAGGCGATCACCTCGCCGTCCAGGATGAACCGCTCGCCCCGCAACTCCAGCGCGGCGGCCGTCAGTTCGGGCAGCCGGTCGGTGATGTCGTCGAGGGTGCGCGTGTACAGCCGTACCACGTCCCCGTCCCGGTGGATCTGGACGCGGATGCCGTCCAGCTTCTCCTCGACCGCGCACGAGCCGAGCTTGTCGACCGCCTCGGCCACCGAGGAGGCGCTGTGCGCCAGCATCGGCAGGACCGGGCGGCCGACGGTGAGCCGGAAGCGGTCCAGGGCGGGCGGGCCGTCGGTGAGCAGGGCCTCGGCCACGGTCTGGAGCGAGCCCGCGAGCATCACGGCCCGGCGTACGTCCGCCGGGGGCGCCCCGGTCGCCTGGGCGAGTCCCTCGACCGCCACCGCGTCCAGCGCCCCCTGCCGCACCTCGCCGGTGAGGAGCCCGAGCAGGAACCGCTGCTCGTCCTCGGTGGCCGCGCCCATCAACTCACCGACCAGTCGGGCACGTTCGGCCTGCGAGCCCGCCCCCGCGACCTTGCCCAGCTCGCTGAGCAGGGCGTCCACCGCGCGCACGGTCAGGGTCGGCTCGGCGGCCGGGGCGACCGGGCGGCTCAGCACCTTCCAGCCGACGCCGAGCCGGCCCTGCGGGAGCCGTCCCGCCAGGTACGGGATGACGATCGGGACGTCGTCCGCCTCGGCGTCCCGGAACAGCTCCGCGAGGAGCGCGATCTTCTTCGAACGCGCCGAGGTCGCGGCGACGTCCTGGGACACCTGTGCCAGCCGGGCAAGCAACATGCTTCCAGGGTGTACCGGAGGCGGCCGGTCTACACCCCGGCCGCCTCCGACTACGCACCCGACTACGCGCCCACGGCCGCGTCGAGGTCGCTCATCAGCAGCTCGCCGTTGATCGTGGCGGCCGCCCGGTACCCGGCGCTCGCCGCGTTGATCACCTGCTCGCCGAAGCCGGCCACGTTGCCCACGGCGTACACACCGGGCACGGTCGTCCGCCAGGTCGCGTCGACCACGGGATAGCTGCCGTACGGCGTCTCCTGGAACTCGGCCCCGAGCCGCTCCAGCAGGCCGTTCTGCGGGACGGCCCGCGGGGCGGTGAAGACGACCTCGCGCGCGTGCGTCGTGCCGTCCGCCAGCCGTACGGCGGTGAGCCGGTCGTCGGTCACCACCAGCCCGGCGACCTCGCCGGGCACCACCTGGACGCCGGCCGCGGCCAGCCTGCGCAGGTCGTCGTCCGCGAGTGCGGACTCGGCGACCGTGTGCAGGAACAGGGTCACGTCCTTCGACCACTGGGACACCATCAGCGCCTGGTGCACGCTGAGCGCACTCGTGGCCAGCACGCCGAAGGCCTGGTCGCGGACCTCCCAGCCGTGGCAGTACGGGCAGTGCAGGACGTCCCTGCCGAAGCGCTCGGCCACGCCGGGCACGTCCGGCAGCTCGTCCTTGAGGCCGGTCGCGACGACCAGGCGGCGGGCCCGGACCACGCGCCCGCCCGCCAGGGTCACGGCGAAGCCCGGCGCGACCTCGGTCACCCGGTCCCGGACCAGCTCGACGCCGTACTCCTTGATCTCCTCGCGGCCGATCGCCAGGAACTCGGCGGGCGGCATGCCGTCGCGGCTGAGGAAGCCCTGCATGTGCGCGGAGGGCGCGTTGCGTGGTTCGCCCGCGTCGACGACCAGGGTGCGACGCCGGGCCCGGCCCAGGACCAGGGCGGCGGACAGGCCCGCCGCGCCGCCACCGACAACGATCACTTCATAGGTCTCGCCGTATGTCTCGGTCATGCCGACACAGTCGCTCCGCGGACGCGGGATTGACAAACAACTTTGCCGATTCTGCAATACGGGTATGAGTACCGACGACGTTCTCGCCGAAGTGGGACCCAGGCTCAGGCGGCTGCGCAAGGACCGGGAGGTGACCCTCGCGGCCCTATCGGAGACCACCGGCATCTCCGTGAGCACGCTCTCCCGGCTGGAGTCCGGCCTGCGCAAGCCCAGCCTGGAGCTGCTGCTGCCGATCGCCCAGGCCCACCAAGTACCGCTGGACGAACTGGTCGGCGCCCCGCCGGTCGGCGATCCCCGGGTGCGGTCGGCACCGCTCGAACGGCACGGGCGCACCTTCTGGCCGCTCACCCGGCAACCCGGCGGCCTCCAGGCCTTCAAGGTGCTGGTACCGCGCCGCGAGGAGGAGCCGGAGCTGCGCACCCACGAGGGGTACGAGTGGCTGTACGTCCTGTCGGGCCGGCTGCGGGTGGTGCTCGGTGAGCACGACGTGGTGATGGCGGCGGGGGAGGCGGCGGAGTTCGACACCCGGGTGCCGCACTGGTTCGGTTCGACGGGGGAGGGCCCGGCGGAGTTCCTCAGCCTCTTCGGACCGCAGGGGGAGCGGATGCACGTACGGGCGCGTCCCCGGAAAGCGTGAGCGGCACCGGCCACGGGGGCGTCGCCGGACACCCTGATCCCGGATCGGGCGTTCCTGGTACGTTACGGAGCTTCTGCCGCCCGACGACAAGAGACCGCAGCCCGTGACGACCGTCGCTTACCAAGGTGAACCCGGATCCAACTCGGCGACCGCCGCGCACGCCCTGTACCCGGGGTGCGCCGAGCAGCCCTGCACGGGCTTCGAGCAGGCCCTGGACGCGGTGACGCTCGGCACGGCCGACGTCGCCGTGATCCCGGTGGACAACTCCGCGGCGGGACGGGTGGCGGACGTGCACCACCTGCTGCCGGAGTCGGGGCTGTTCATCATCGCCGAGCACTTCCTCGCCATCCGCTTCGACCTGATGGGCGTGCCCGGGGCGACGGTGGACCAGGTGGAGTGCGTACGCAGCCATGTGCACGCCCTCGGGCAGTGCCGCAAGGTGCTGCGGGACGGCGGCTGGCGCACCCTCGTCACCGACGACACCGCCGGAGCGGCGCGCGAGGTGGCCGAACTGGGCGACCCGCGGCACGCGGCGCTCGCCCCGCCCGCCGCGGCCGGGCTGTACGGCCTCGACGTGCTGCGCGCCGGGGTCGAGGACGACCCCGACAACACCACCCGGTTCGTCGTCCTGTCCCGGGAGGCCGTCGTGGGCCCCGACACCGGCGAGCCGACGATGACGAGCCTGTTCTTCTCCGTGCGCAACATCCCGAGCGCCCTCTTCAAGGCGCTGGGCGGGTTCGCCACCAGCGGGGTGAACCTCACGAAGATCGAGAGCTACCAGGTCGGCGCGGGCCTCGACGCCAGCCGCTTCTACGTCGAGATCGAGGGCCACCCCGACGAGCGACACGTCGCCCTCGCCCTGAACGAACTGCGGTTCTTCTCCACCGAGGTGCGCGTCCTGGGCGTGTACCCGGCGCACCCGCACCGCCTCGCGCACTGAGCGGCCGGGCCGCGTCCTTCGACCGACCGGGCCGTCCCGGCTCGGTGCGCTCCTGTTCAGGGCCCTCTGACCCGGGCCCCTGTCCCGATGCCCACACTTTCCGGCGGACTGTTCCCTGATCGGCAAGCGACCGCTTAGTATGCGGAGGACCCCGGTCAGACCCCGGCATGACGACGCAGTCCCGTGGAGGCCCCCCATGCAGGCTTGGCAAGTACACGAGAACGGTGAGCCGTGCGAGGTGATGCGCCTCGCGGACGTGGCGCAGCCCGTGCCCGGCGACGGCCAGGTCCTGCTCAAGGTGCGCGCCGCGAACATCAACTTCCCGGACGTGCTGATGTGCCGCGGCCACTACCAGGTCCGTCCGCCGCTGCCCTTCACCCCCGGCGTGGAGATCTGCGGCGAGACCGAGGACGGGCGGCGCGTGATCGCCAACCCCGCGCTGCCGTACGGCGGTTTCGCCGAGTACGCCGTCGCGGACGCCGCCGCCCTGCTGTCCGCGCCGGACGCGCTGGACGACGCCGAGGCCGCCGCGCTGCACATCGGCTACCAGACGGGCTGGTTCGGACTGCACCGCCGGGCCCGCCTGGAGGCCGGGGAGACGCTGCTCGTCCACGCTGCCGCTGGAGGGGTCGGCAGCGCGGCCGTGCAGCTCGGCAAGGCCGCCGGCGCCACCGTCATCGGTGTCGTCGGCGGCGCCGAGAAGGCCGACGTGGCCCGCGAGCTGGGCTGTGACGTGGTGGTCGACCGGCGGAGCGAGGACGTCGTCGCCGCCGTGAAGGAGGCCACCGGGGGCCGGGGCGCGGACGTGATCTACGACCCGGTGGGCGGCGAGGCCTACACGCAGTCGACCAAGGTCGTCGCCTTCGAGGGGCGGATCGTGGTCGTCGGCTTCGCCAGCGGCACGATCCCGAGCCCCGGCCTCAACCACGCCCTGGTGAAGAACTACGCGATCCTCGGCCTGCACTGGGGCCTGTACAACACCAAGAACCCCAAGCTGGTCCAGCACTGCCACGAGCAGCTCACCGAACTGGCCGCCCGGGGCGCGATCAAGCCGCTGATCAGCGAGCGGGTGCCGCTCGCCGGTGCCGCCGACGCCGTCCAGCGTCTCGGCGACGGGGTGACCACGGGCCGGATCGCCGTCGTACCCACAGGAGCACAGGCATGACCGACGCCGCCGAACTCAAGCGCCGCACCGCCGAGTTGCTGGCCGCACACCCGCCCGCCGGCACGGACCGGCTCGACTTCCTCAAGGCCCGCTTCGACGCGGGGCTCGCCTGGGTGCACTACCCGGAGGGCCTCGGCGGACTGAACGCGCCCCGATCCCTCCAGGCCGTCGTGGACGCCGAGTTGGAGACCGCGGGCGCCCCCGACAACGACCCGCGGCGCAACGGCATCGGCCTCGGCATGGCCGCGCCGACCATCCTCAAGTACGGCACCGAGGAGCAGAAGCAGCGCTTCCTGCGGCCGCTGTGGGTGGGGGAGGAGGTCTGGTGCCAGCTCTTCAGCGAGCCCGGCGCCGGATCCGACCTCGCCGCGCTCGGCACCCGGGCCGTGCGTGAGGGCGACAGCTGGGTGGTCAACGGGCAGAAGGTGTGGACCTCGGGCGCCCACAACTCCCGCTGGGCCATCCTCATCGCCCGCACCGACCCGGACGTGCCCAAGCACGCGGGCATCACCTACTTCATCTGCGACATGACCGACCCCGGCGTCGACGTCCGCCCGCTGCGGCAGATCACCGGCGAGGCCGAGTTCAACGAGGTCTTCCTCACCGACGTCCGCATCCCGGACTCACGACGCCTCGGCGAGGTCGGCGACGGCTGGCGGGTGGCGCAGACCACGCTGAACAACGAGCGCGTCGCCATCGGCGGCATGCGCCTGCCCCGCGAGGGCGGCATGATCGGCCCGGTCTCCAGGACCTGGCGCGAACGCCCCGAACTGCGCACCCACGACCTGCACCAGCGCCTGCTGAAGCTCTGGGTCGACTCCGAGGTCGCCCGCCTCACCGCCGAGCGCCTGCGCCAGCAGCTCGTCGCCGGACAACCCGGACCCGAGGGCGCCGGCATGAAGCTCGCCTTCGCCCGCCTCAACCAGGAGATCAGCGGCCTGGAGGTGGAACTGCGCGGCGAGGAGGGCCTGTTGTACGACGACTGGACCCTGCGTCGACCCGAACTGGTGGACTTCACCGGCCGCGACGCCGGCTACCGCTACCTGCGCTCCAAGGGCAACAGCATCGAGGGCGGGACCAGCGAGGTCCTGCTGAACATCGTCGCCGAGCGCGTCCTGGGCCTCCCGGCCGAGCCGCGCACCGACAAGGACGTCGCCTGGAAGGACCTGTCCCGATGAGCGATCTGCTGTACTCGGAGGAGGAAGAGGCGCTCCGGGCCGCCGTACGGGACCTGCTCGCCGACCACTGCGACGCGCCCGGCGTGATCGCCCGGACCGAGTCCGACACCCCGCACGACCTCGCGGCCTGGAAGGCCCTCGCGGACGGCATGGGCCTCGCGGGGCTCCTGGTCCCGGAGGACAAGGGCGGCCAGGGCGCCTCGCACCGCGAAGTAGCGGTCGTCCTGGAGGAGTTGGGCCGCGCTGTCGCTCCCGTGCCCTACCTCACCAGTGCGGTCGTCGCCACCGAGGCCCTGCTCGCCTGCGACGCCGACGACCTGCTCGGCGAGCTCGCGTCCGGGCGGAGGATCGGCGCCCTCGCCGTCGCCCTGAACGTCGCTCCGGGCGGCGCCTACAAGGTCGTACGCCATGAAGGCGGCGCCCTGCACGGCGAGTTGACGGCGATCGCGGACGCCCAGGCGGCCGACGTGCTGCTCGTGCCCGCGGACGACGGCGGGCTGTACGCGGTGGACGCCTCCGCCGCGACCGTCACCCCGCAGATCGCCTTCGACCTGACCCGGCCGCTCGCGACCGTCACCCTCGACGGGGCCCGGGGCCGCCTGCTGGGCGACGCCGAAGTCGCCGTGCACCGCGCCCTGCGGGCCGGCGCCGGACTGCTCGCCTCCGAACAATTCGGCCTCGCCGAATGGACGTTGACCGAGACCGTGCGCTACCTCAAGGAGCGCAAGCAGTTCAACCGCCCGGTCGGCGGATTCCAGGCGCTCAAGCACCGGCTCGCCCAGCTCTGGCTGGAGGTCGTCAACCTCCGTGCCGCCGCCCGCAACGCGGCCGACGCGCTCGCGACGGGTCAGGACACCGACGTGGCGGTCGCCGTCGCCCAGTCCTACGCGGCCTCCGTGGCCGTGCACGCCGCCGAGGAGGCGCTCCAACTGCACGCCGGGATCGGCATGACGTGGGAGCACCCGGTGCACTTGTACCTCAAGCGGGCCAAGGCCGATTCGATCGCCTACGGCACGGCGGGCACGCACCGCGCCCGACTGGCCGAACTCGTCGACCTCCAGGCGCCCTGAGCACCACCCGGTGAACGCCGGTGAAGCCCGCCCCACCTGGGGCGGGCTTTTCCGTGCCCCTGCGCGCAAGGAGTGAACGGGCGGCGGCAGTCCGGCCAACTCCTGGCACGTACAGGTCCATTGAGGGCCCAAGGGCCCCATACTCCCTGTGGTTCCGACCCGCCCCGCAGGGAGGCAGAACATGGCCCTCATCACCCGTCGCAGAGCCCTCACCACCCTCGGCGCCGCGGTCACCGCGACGCTCGCGCTGCCCGCCGGCAGCGCCTGGGCCGACGGCCGCAAGCACCGCCCCCGCCCGCTGTGGCGCGCCCACGCCCACAACGACTACGAGCACCCGCGCCCCCTCCTCGACGCGCTCGACCACCGCTTCGGCAGCGTCGAGGCCGACATCTTCCTCGTCGGGGACCAACTCCTCGTCGGCCACACCGTGGACGACCTCGACCCGGCACGCACCCTGGAGTCCCTGTACCTCGACCCGCTGGCCAGGATCGTCAAGGCCAACCACGGTTCCGTGTACCGGGGTCACCACCGCCCCCTCCAACTGCTGATCGACATCAAGACCGAGGGCTCCTCGACGTACCTCGAACTCGACCGTCATCTGCGGCGCCACAGGCACCTGTTCACGACGTACGTCCACGGCAAGGTCGTCCCCGGCCCCGTGACCGCCGTGATCTCCGGCGACCGCGCCGCTCGCGTCCCGATGGAGGCCCAGACCGTGCGCCGGGCCTTCTACGACGGCCGGCTCGCCGACCTCGGCACCTCGGCGCCCGCCTCCCTCATCCCGCTGATCAGCGACAACTGGACGCTCCACTTCACCTGGCTCGGGGTGGGGGCCTTCCCCGACGCCGAGCGCCAGAAGCTGCGGAGCATCGTCCAGCAGGCCCACGCGCGCGGTCAGAAGGTGCGGTTCTGGGCCACCCCGGACCTGGCCGGCCCCGCCCGCGACGCGCTGTGGACCGAGCTCCTCGCCGCCGGCGTCGACTACTTCAACACCGACGACCTGGCGGGCTTGGAGGCCTTCCTGGACGCCCACCGATAGGCGCCTTCGAGCGGGCGCGGACACCACTCGTTCGGAGGACACGTCAGCCGCCCGGACGAGCCCTCCGCTACGCCACACTTGCGGCCGAACGCCGCGAAACGGACCAGGCGGCGTGGCTGAGGAGGCCGGCCATGGCGATTTCCATCTCGGTAGTGGTGCTGCTGCTGATCCTGGCGGTGGTCTTCCTGCGCGGCGGCGGACTCAAGGTCTCCCACGCGCTGGTGTGCGTGCTGCTCGGCTTCTGTCTGGCCGGCACGAGCCTCGCGCCGACCATCCACAGCGGCCTCACGGCGACGGCCGGCATCGTCAGCGGTCTGCGCCCCTGACCTCAGCCGGTGGAGAAGACACCGATGCCGTTCGGGACGGGCCGTTCGGCGCCGCCCGAGGGGTGGTTGAGGGCGGCCACGGCGGCCGAACCCGGAGTACGGGCGGCCATGGTCGTGGAGCCGCCCCCGTCCAGGCTGAAGGCGTCGACGGAGCCCAACGTCCGCATGGTGGCGGCGACTTCGGAGATCGTCAGCCCACCGCGGTAGCCGGGAGCGCCGTCCAGCGCGAGCAGGTACAGCCGCCGGCCGCCGTCCGCGATGCCCACGGCCGTGCGCACGGCCGACGTCGTGTCGTCCAGGCCGGGCAGCGGGCGGCCGTTCTCGAGCACCGGGTAGCCGCCGAGCGCGAAGCGGTACGGGGTTCCCGCCGTGGCCGCGACCAGCCGGTGCCGCACGGTCACCGTCGAGCCGACCGGGAGCTTCCGTAGCTGCCGCGCCCCCGCCTCCCGGCCCACCAGCACGGTCGTGCCGCCGGCGATCGGCCCGCGGCCCGGGGTGTCGGCCGTGGCGACCACCTTCCCGTCACGGACCGTCACCTCGTGGGTGTCCGTACTGCACGGCGCGGCCCGGTCCGTGTCCGTCCCGCAGGTCGCCCGCACCCGGGAGACCGCGCCCCAGTCCGAGGTGAACGCCCCCACCGAACCCACAGGCAGCGCGTACTGGTTCAGTCCGCCGAGCGGCAGTTCTGCCTCGGGCGTCCGCACCGACCCGTCGAGTGCCAGGTCGTCGAGGCGGGCCCGCCGGTCGGTGCCCACGCCGAACACGTCCTTCGTGGTGGTGCCGGGCGGCAGCGCGGGTCCGAAGCGCTGGCCGCCCGGCACCGCCGCCTTGAGCACGCGGCCCCGCGCGATCGCCGGGCCCACGCTCGCGCCGGTGGCCTCGACGCCGGGGTGCTGAGTCTCCGAGATGTTGAAGAAGTCGCCGTTCACCCCCGCGAGGGCACCCTGTGCGGTGGCCAGCCGGGACACCGTGGCCCGCGCGGCCACCGCACCCGGATACAGCAGCTCCACCCGCACCCGCGGCTCGCGCAGGTTCACGCGGAGCACATGGGCGTGGGCCGGCCCCGCGGCCGCGGAGATGTCGAACTGCTCGTAGTGCACGCCCGTGGCGAGCCGTGTCCACCCCGGCGCGGCGTCGGCCGGTGCCGCCCCGACCAGGGCGCCACCGGCCAGCGTGCCGAGTGCCGCGAGGAACGTGAGTACCGATCTGCTTGCGCCGAAACGTCTTTGACGGTGCGTCACAGCTCTCCCCTGAGGTCTTGCCAACTGTCCCAGAACTCAGGGGAAGTGCACCAGACGACGACGAGCCGAGCAGCTACTCGGCGCCGACCACACGCGAACGGATGAGGAAACGCACCCCCTCGGGTGCCTCCAGGGAGAATCCGCTGCCCCGCCCGGCGACGACATCGACGATCAGCCGGGTGTGGGCCCACACCTCGTACTGGCTCCTCGACATCCAGAAGGTCACCGGCTCCCCGACTCCCGGCACCGCCAGCTCGGCGAGCAGCACGTCCGAGCCGCCGGTGCGGAACTCACCCGCCGGGAAGCACATCGGCGCGCTGCCGTCGCAGCAACCGCCCGACTGATGGAACATCAGCGGCCCGTGCGCCTCGCGCAACCGTCGCAGCAGCGCGACGGCCGCGGGCGTGAGCTCGACACGCGGCACCTCGTCGTACCCGGCACGTGCGGAATCCTCGTCCATGACCGTCGAGTGCAGCACGGGGAAGGTTGCGAAGGGGTTGCACGGTCCGGTGCTCGGGCGGCCGGCCTCAGGACAGGTCGATGGGCGCCGGGTTCCACTTGTACCGCGCGTCGTCCTCGTCCTTGAGGAGAACGCCCGCCTCGGCCATCCGGTCCAGGATGTCCACGAGCATGTCGCCCAGGGGATATCCGTCCACCCAGAACATCCGCTTCACCGAGGAGAATTTCTGGTCCGGCGGGAAGACACCGAGGAAGATCCCGAGCCGGAAGGCCGCGTCGTCGTAGTCCCGCCAATCGGCCAGGACGTCCTTGAGTTCCATGCTGTCAACCGTCCTCATCAGGGTTCCTCGCCCTCGGCTTCCGCGAGGAACGCCTGGACGTCCTCCATGGACTCGGCCTGGGTGTTGATCCAGTCGTCCTGAGTCGACTGGATCCTCGCGTTGTACTCGTCGGGCGAGACGCCGTTCTCGTCCGGCCCGAGCATGATATGGAACTTGTCCCCGGGGTCCGGCCGCGCGCTGAGGCCACGCGCGGCGAGCGCGTCGTCCTTGATGGCCCACAACGGGTCCTTCGACTGGCCGCCGGGAAGCCAGTTCGGCCGTGCCACCCTGAACATCTTCGGCAGATTGGTGTTGGTGGACAGGCCGGGTGGGGTGGCTCCCTCCTCGTCGACGACGATGTTCCCGTCCTCGTCGAGGTTCTCCTCGTAGTCCCTCTCCCGGCCGCCCAGGGTGCGGGCGGAGTTGCCGAGCATCGGTTTTCCGTCCGCACCGGCGCGCATCGTGCGGAAGTAGATGGCTCCCGCCGCGGTCACCTTCCACCAATGGCACTCACCGAAGAAGATGCACATGGTGCCGCGTTCATTCGCCTTGGCCTGCTTGTCGAGCGCCGCATGGAGCCCGCTCACCTCTTCGGCGAACGACTTGGAGCACAGCCCCGGCTTCCCGTTGCACACGTCGTCCCAGGTGCCGACCTCGGTGCCGTACGAGAGCAACTTGTCGGGCATCCTGTACGTCGCCGCACGGGGGTCGAACATCTTGTCGTAGTGCGTCTTCAGTTCCTTCGCGAACGCCGCGGCCAGCTGCTTGATGTTCGGGGTGTTCGCGCTGAAGCCGAAGTGGGGCGAGATGAAGACGGGATGCGGGTGATAGTCCGAGCAGTTGTGCGCGTTGCACAGGCTGCCGAAGCCCTGCTCTTCGGCGAGGCTCTGCGAGATCGGCGGAGCGTCCGGCGTGACCGGCACATTCATGGTGGGGTCGGCCCACCAGTTGTCCTCACCGGTCGGGTCGGACAGGGTCACGGGGTCGTTGCCCGCGTAGTCGTAGCCGGGCAGCTCGTTCGTGTCCATGGACTCGAACACCGGGTCGTCCGACAGGAACCGGCCGGTGTACGGGTCGTACTCCCGGGCCCCGAGGTTGACCAGCGAGGTCGCCGGGTCCGGGGTGCCGCCCACGAAGCCCGTGCCGTTCGGGAAGGTGCTCGCGGAGCCGCCACGGGTCTGGCCGAAGGGCAGGTACTGGCGGCGGGTCACGGACTGGGTCTGGTAGTCGACGGCGAGGGTGTCGGACCCCTGCCGGTTCGGGATGAGGTACTGGACGTCGCCCGAGCTGGAGCGCTGAGCGATGGTGTGGCCGGCGACCGAGTAGTAACGGGTGCCCGAGAGGGTGTGGGTCGTCGTGTCCTCGACGAGCTGGGCGTTCGCGATGAACAGCGTGGCCTTGCCGGGGTCGGTGCGCAGGACGAGACCGCCGGCCGCGTCGTACAGATAGCTGGTCGTGCCGCTGCTGGTGGTGTCGGTGGCGAGCTTGCCCTGGTCGTTGAAGGTGAGGTCCTGCTTCCCGGCCGCACCGCCGCTGATGCTCTGGGTGTCGCCCGCCGAGTCGTACGTGTACGAGGCGGTGTTCGCGGCGGCGCCGGGGCCGGTGGCGGTGGTGCTGGTGAGGGTGTGCGGCTGGTCGGTCGACGAGCCGGCGGGCGGGTAGTTGTAGGTCGTCGTGGTGTCGTCGGCGGTGGCGCCGGTGGTGGCGTGATCGGTCTGCGTCCTGCGCAGGCCGTCGGCGGTGTAGGTCCAGCTCTGCCAGTACGGGTTGGCGCCGCCGACGGTGCTGCTCGCGCCCGCCGTGGGGACGGCGGCACAGTTGTCGGTGGCGGTCCAGGCGCTGCTCAGCCGGTCGGCGTAGTCGTAGGTGTAGCACTGGGTGTCGGTGACGGCTCCGCCGTCCTGTGCGTCGCTCACCGCGGTGAGCAGGCCCGCGCCCTTGGAGATCCGCGCGTCACCCCAGGTGTAGCGCGTGTGGTCCACCACGGTGCCGCTCGTGGAGTCCGTGGTCTGGGCGTCCGTCAGCGCGCCCGTCTGCTCGTCGTAGCCGAGGGACAGCGCGACCCAGTTGGTGGAGGGGCCGAAGGTGTACTGCAACAGCTGGCCCGACTCGGAGTAACCGATGGCGCTGACGTAGGTCCAGGCGTTCGTGCCGCTGCTGCTGAGACTGGTCGGCTCTCCTGCCGCGTCGTAGCCGGTGGTCAGCGTCTCGGCCGGCAGACCGCCCTCGGCCGGGTCGGCCTCGGTGGCCAGTGATCCGGTCGGCTTGTAGGTGTAGCTGGTGGTGTAGCCGGCGGCGGGGGCCAGCGCAGCCTCGTCGGCGGGCAGGTTAGCCAGGGTGGTCTTCTCCGCGGCGACCTTGCCCAGCGAGTTGTACGCCAGGGCCGTCGTGGTGACGGAGGGGCTGCCGGTGCCCATCTGGTAGGAGGTACTGGCGGTGGGCATGCCCTTCTTGAGGGTGTCGTACGTCCATGCGCCGATCTGGTTCGCGGCCGACTGGGCGACGCCTCCGGTGGTGTCGTAGGCGCCGGTCTTGCGTCCGTCGCCGTCGTAGCTGTACGAGACCTGTTTGCCGCGCGAGTCGGTGGTGTTGAGGACCAGCCCGGCGTCGTCGTAGGCGGTGGTGCCCGTGCCGCTGTCGGGGTCGGAGGCGGAGGTCTGCCGGCCGAGCAGGTCGTACTTCCAGGACCAGGTGTTGCCGGCGGCGTCGGTCTCCGAGGCCCGGTTCCCGTCCGGGTAGTAGGTGTACTTCGTGTCCGAGTAGTCCGAGGCGGTGTCGTTGACCGGATCGGCGGCCGCACCGGTGTGGTACTCGTACAGGTGCGTGACACGGCCGCGGGCGTCGGTCAGCAGGGTCTGGGCCGTGGCACCGGACGGCGGGATCGTGGTGGTGAAGTTGCCGCCGTAGACCGTGTTCGTGTGCCAGGTCTCGGAGCCGAGCTTGTACGCGGTGCTGACCGTCCTGCGGCCCGCTCCGTCGTAGGTGTAGCCGGTCTCCGAGGGGATCTGGCCGTCCTGCGCCTGGACCAGGGTGCTGTCCGGGGCGCCGCTCGCGTTGTACGGGCTGGACGTCTTCGCCACCTGGCCGATGGTGTTGTAGACCGTGTCGCTGACCTCCCGGCTGCCGTCCGGGGTGGGGGTCTGGGTCTCTCGCACCCGCAGCAGCGCGTCGTAGAGCATGGTCGCGCTGCGGTAGGTGCCGTCGTCGTTGAGCGACTGGGTGGTGATCGTCGACGGGGCGGTGTTGCTCAGTGTGTAGACGTACTTGGTGACCGGCGAGGTGATGCCGGGGTTGAAGACCTGGGTGAGGCGGCCCAGTGCGTCGTAGGTGCCGGAGGCCTTGTAGCCGGCGGGGTCGGTCACCGACAGCGGGAGATTGCGCACCTGGTCGTAGGTCTTGACGGTGGCGTAGCCGAGTGGGTCGGTCTCGGTGATGGACGTCGGTTCGGCGCCGGTCGTCGGCGAGTACGTGGTCTTGACCGTGCGCTTGTCGGCGTCGGTCGAGGTGGCGGGGCGCCCGTACTGGTCGACGGTGCAGCTGGCCACGGTGGTGTAGACGGGGGTGGAACCGGAGTAGGAGGTGGCCTTCTGCGTCGAGGTCGGGTCGCCGACGCTCGGCGCCGCGCCCAGGGTGGTGGAGAGGTCGTAGAAGGTCAGGGTGTCGGAGACCGCGTCCTTCGGCAGGGTCGGCGTCGTGTCGCAGTCGACGGACACCGTGCGGACCTCGTCGGCGGTGTCCAGGATCCACTTCGCCGTGTTGTCCGCGTAACTGGTCGTCGTGCACAGGTCGTCGGCCGTGGTGGAGACGTCGCCGCGGTCGTCGGTCCTGGTGACGCGACCGTACGCGTCATGGGTGAAGGCGGTCTCGGTCACCTGGGTGCCGCCGGCGGCCAGCGGGGTGTAGACCTTGCTGTCCGCGGCGCCGGTGAGGAACGCCTGCTGGTCGGGCAGCCCGGAGACCGCGTGGGTGGCGGTGGCGGCCGACGTCCACGGGGTGGTGACGGCGTCGCTGACCACCTTGCCGCTGCCACTGCCGTTGTACGTGATCGACTCGTACGTCTGGCCGGCGAACTGCTTGGAGTCCTTGACAGGGGCGTCGCCGTGGGAGTCGGTGACGCTCACCGAGCGGGTCGCGCCGCCGGGCAGGGTGTCGCCGTCCATGCCGCGGAAGAACGTGGTGTCGGTCTGCGTGACCGGATCGGGAGCGGTACCCGTGGTGACCGTCATGCCCTGGTAGCCGCGCCACTGGTTCCAGGTGCGCTGCGAGGACTTCGTCAGCGGGTTGGTGTCGTAGTGCCAGGCACCGCCGCCGATGGGGGCGTAGTGGGTGGAGATGGTGTCGTTGACGCCGCCACCGGTGGGGTCCTGCTGGGTGACGCCGGTGACGATGAACTTGTTGAACCAGTCCATGATCGGGCTGGTCTGCCCGGTGGGCGTCCAGTACTCCGGGTAGCACCGCTTGGTGTTGGTGCTCGGGTCGGACGGGGTGCCGGAGGCGCAGTCGGGCGCGGAGTAGTCGACGTTGATGATCGCACCGGTCTCGGTGGTGATCGTGTTGAGCCGGTGGCGGGTGATGGGCGGGTAGCCGTTGGTGACGTTCACCCGGTTCGAGAGCGGTGTGCCGGTGAAGGTGACGGGCTTCATGGCGATCGGCGCGGTGGAGCCTCCGCCGGTGGTGTCCTGGCCGGTGTGCACCAGGGTGGACAGCCACAGCGCCGGAGAGGTCGAGTCACCCGTCGCAGGGAAGGAGTAGGTGAAGTCCCACTTGTCGACGTTGGTCTCGGTGGTGCCGGCCAGCGCCTGCGTCTGCACCGTGCTCAGCTCGTACTCGGACCAGAAGGTGGGCGAGTTGACGTTGCAGGAGGCGCCACTGGCACAGTTCAGGTCGTACGGGACGTCCGGCCAGTCCGCGGCCGTCGACGAGGACAGCGTGGAGGTCGCGCAGCCGGTCGCGGACGTCTTGCAGCGGCCGTTGTAGGTGAAGCTGACCTGTGCGGCGGGGCTGGACGTGTAGACGGAGTTGTCGCGCTGGCCGTACTGGATGCGGGTGAGGCGGGAGTCCCTGCTGTACGGGGTGTTCGCGGTGGTGCCGAGATCGCGCGCGTAGTAGGCGGTGTCGACCGTGTAGAAGGAGGACATCACGTCGCCGTGCGTGTCCTTCACGTAGTCCAGGTTCCAGCGGTAGGCCTGCTGGCACCAGGAGCTCGAGAACGTGGCGTTGTAGCAGGGCTGGCCCGACGCGGTGGCGTAGACGGGCTCGGTCAGGACGGAGTTCGTCTTGGTGTCGCCCGTGGCCCAGCCGGGCAGCTCGTCGAGGCCGAAGTCGTACTGGGTGCCGTCGTCGGTGGTGACCCGGAAGTACTCACCGTTCTGCGCGCCGTTGGCGGCGCCGGTGAGGTACTCGACCTTCTCGTCGGAGTCGCCGGCCGGGTGGTACGTGCCCGTCTTGTCGTCCTTGATGAGCGTGGACGTCTGGCCGTTGAGCGAGAGCGTCAGCTGGTTGTCGTCCGACCAGCAGTAGTCCCGGGTCTTGGTCGTGCCCGCCGGGTTGTCGTTGCAGGACTTGTACGACCGCTCGACGAAGCTGGCCGGGAGGCCGAAGCCGTCACCGACGACGGGCGCCTGGTTGTTGGTGGAGGAGATGAGGCCGTCGACGGCCTGGGAGTTGTAGCTCAGTCCGAGCTTCGGCGCCATCCCGCCGGGCACCCCGGGGACGGACATCGGATACGACCATGTGAAGGCGTCGGAGCTGCCGCCGGCCTGCCACGAACCGGACGGGCTCAGGGAGGTGGCCGAGAAGTCACCGCCTCCGCCGCCGCTGTCCGAGGTCGCCGCGAGCACCGCCGTGCTCGCGGTCTGCAGCATGGCCGACCTGGTGCCGGACCCGGCGGTCGGCGAGCCGGCCGGCTGCGTGCCGGGCAGGGTCACGTCGGCGTGCAGGGTGTGGCCGCGTGTGTCGTTGCGGGAGGCCAGCCGCGTCTGGGTACGGCACGACCGGACCTCGGGGGTGGTCAGGGCGCAGGCGGGCAGCCGGACCAGGTGCAGGCGGGAGGCGTAGTCACCGCCGAAGGCCCCCGCGTAGGCGGAGTAGTCCAGGCTGACCGAGACCTTGCCGCCGGCCGCCCGGGCCGCTGTGCCGGAGGGAGCCGTGCCGGTGAGGTTCAGCAGCACTCCGTGCACGCCCGCGGCGGTGGCGGATCGGTGCGGAAGCAGCCGTACTCGGAGCCGGTCCGGGGCGCCGCTGTGGCCGCTCCGTCCGATCCGAACCGGCAGGGAGCCCGCGTTCACGGTCTTGCCGTCCGCGCGCGGAACGGTGAGGGAGGCGGTGCCGTCGGGCCAGCTGACGTGCGGGGTCCTGTAGGCCGGCATCGGCCGGGGCGCGTGGTAGTGCGAGGGGGCCTCGTGCACGGCAACGGGTTTGCCGTGCGCGGGAGTCGGAGCATGCCGGAGGGTGGCCGCGACCGCCTCCGGGCCGGTACCCGGCAGGGCCGGTGTCAGGAGGGCGAGCACGAGCAGCACGGGCCAGCGCGCCGTGATCCGACCGCTCCTGAACCGCGTCCCGACTCCGGGTCTCATGGCCCGACTTGCCCACGCTCTGGTGACCGCCACGGTCGCGCCCCCCACAAGTTGACTGTGTTGCCGCTGTGTTCGAAACGAGCGGGAACGTATCCCGGCGGAATGACAGGGCGAGCCGCGAGAACCAGTTCGTGGGCATAGCTTTGCGAAAGCTATGTGATCGAATATGGGCAGGATTGCTGGCAAGGTCGCTCAAATCCTGCCTCATTCCATCTAGTCGGAAGGCGCCGCACTTCCTACGTTCGTCTGCTGTCACCCGGGAGCAGCGAGCAAAGGATTCTTCATGCACCTTCACCGCATGCGCGGCGGTCGTCACGGGTCATGGCGCGCGAGACGGGTCGCGCTGACCGGCTTCGTGGCGTTGGCCGTGGCGGTCGGCGTCGTGCCCGCGCAGGCGCTCACCGCCGGTCAGGGACGGGCCGGCGACTCGTCGGCCCCGACCTCCTCAGACAGGACGGCAGCGGCGCGCGCCAGTCATCCCGTGAAGGACCCCAACCTTCCTGCGCTCCCTGACGGGTTCGGTCCCACCCCGGCCGAGCGCCGGGCCATGGAGCGGGCCGGCGCCGCCGCGCGGAGCTCCGGGAACAAGGTCGCGGTCGCCGCCCTGACCACCCCGGTGCAGCAGGTCAGGGCGCTCCCCCGGGGCGGCTTCGAACTCGACAGCAATCCCAAGCCGGTGCGCACCAGGCAGCACGGCCGCTGGGTGCCGATCGACCTGCGGCTGCGCCCCGCCGCGGGCGGTCGCCTGGCCCCGGCCGCGACCGCGTACGGCAGCGTCTCGTTCTCCGCGGGCGGCAACGCGCCTCTCGTCAGCACCGGTTACGGGCACGCCACCATGACCGTCGCCTGGCCCCGGCGGCTGCCCGCCCCGGTCGTGAAGGGCACGACGGCCACCTACCGTGAGGCACTGCCCGGCGTGGACCTGGTGGTGGCCGCGACCGCCGCCGGCGGCTTCACCGACACGCTGGTGGTCAAGAACAGGGCGGCGGCCTACGATCCCGCGGTGAAGGCCCTGAGACTGGGCACCACGGTCACCGGAGGCGGACTGCGCCGGGCCCCGGACGGCGGGTTGAGCCTGCTGGACACCCGCGGCCGTGATGTGCTGGACGCCCCGGCCGCGCAGATGTGGGACTCCAACACCACCCTGCGACCCGCCCACGCGGCCCGTGTGACCCCGGGCGCCAAGGTCGCGGCCGACGCCTCGGACGCCGGCCACCCGGGCCTCGCCGCCCGCCTGGCCCCGGTCGGGCTGAACACCTCCGCCACGTCGCTCACCCTGACCCCGGACACGCGGCTGCTGACGGGCCGTTCGACGGTGTTCCCGCTGTACGTGGATCCGACGTTCAACTGGCATCCGTACGACCCGGCCGCCCCGCACTTCGACGAGATCAAGCAGGGGTGCCCCAACACGTCGTTCTACGACAAGACCGACGCGCTGTCCGACTCGGGCCGGCTCGGTGTGGGCTACAACGGCTGGTCGGAGGGCGACTGCGCCGCCGGCCTGGAACACGCCCTGTACCAGTGGAAGTTGTCGTCCACCCTCTACGGGGCGCACATCAACACCGCCACCGTGAACGCCACCGAGGTCTACTCCGCCTCCTGCTCCAGCAGCTACACCGTCAACCTGCACTGGTCCGGCGGCTTCGGCAAGGGCACCGACTGGTCGAACCGGCCCGGCTTCAACAGCTACTCCACCTCGGCCTCGTACGCCCGTGCCTGGAATCCCACCTACTGCCCCTCCAACGGTGACGTCACGCACGGGCTGAACGTGCTCACCCCCATCAAGGCCGATGCCCTCGGGCACTCGTCCACCTTCGCCGTCACGCTCAAGGAGGACTCGGCCGAGGACGCCCACAACGCGTCCGGCTTCTCCCGCTTCGCCGACAACCCCAGCCTGGAGATCTTCTACAACACGGTTCCGAACACGCCGGCCGTCAGCACCATGTCCGCGGTCTCCGGAGCGCACTCGGCAGGCTGCGACACCAGCGCCCCGTACCCGTACATGGGCAAGACCATCGCCTCCACGCCGCCGGTGCTCAAGGCCAAGGTCAGCGACGGCGACGGCGACAAGCTCCAGGCCACCTTCCAGTACTGGGTGGACGGCTCGACCACCAGGGCCACCGTGCTCAGCGGTGACAACCTCGCCAGCGGCAGCTACGCCACCGCCTCGCTGCCGTCGAGCTTCACCAGTGCCCTGACGAACGGCAAGATCGTCGACTGGCAGGCCAAGGTCACCGACGGCGAGGACACCACCGGCTACTCATCGATCTGCCACTTCGTCGCCCAGCCCACCGCCCCGGACGAGCCGACCGTCAGCTCGGAGAACAGCCTCTACCCCGACACCGACAACGGGGGTGCGGCCGGTGCGGTGGCGGGCACCGCGGGCACCTTCGACGTGGCGACCAGCGGCGGCGCGAGCGCCACGAAATTCGTCTACTCGCTCGACGTCGGCCTCGACCCCACCGTCAGCCCGCCGGCCTCCCAGACCGTCACGGCCACCAGCAACGCGGCGAAGGTGACCGTCACCCCGTACGCCCCCGGCCCGCACACCCTGTACGCCTACGCCATCGACGCGGCCGGTGACTTCTCCGCCACCCATCCGTACCGCTTCCTGGCCACCGGCCACACCCCGACCACCTGCGCGAGCCTGACCGCCTGCTACAACAACACCGGCATCAGCGCCGACGCCACACCCTCGCAGGCCGACATGGACGGCACCGGCAGCAGCTACTCCGCCACCGACCTGAACAACGTCGGCTGGACCTCCGGTGGCAAGGTCACCATCGACGGCGCCACGTTCACGCTGCCCGCCTTCGGATCCGGGCAGAAGGACAACGTGCTGGCCGCCAACCAGACCGTCACCTACAGCGGTTCGGGCAACGCGCTGGAGTTCCTGGCCTCGTCCTCGTACTCCAACTTCACCGACCCCGGCGCCATCAACGGCCAGGCGACCGCGCCGTACGTGCCCGCCGGCAGCGCGGTGACCGGCACCTACTGCTTCACCGGCACCACGCCCGACGGGCCGTGCGCCGCCACCGGCACGGTCAACTACACCGACGGCACCTCCACGTCGTACGCCCTGACCGTGCCCGGCTGGACCGTCACCGACGACTCGATCGCCGCGGTGATCCTTCCGCACCGCAACAACGCGAGCGGCCAGACCGCCGGCAAGCGGCGGCTGTACGCGTTCTCCGTCCCCCTGGACCCGTCCAGGACCATCGCGTCGGTCACCCTGCCCGACGTCGGCAACAAGATCGGCAACCACACGCCCTCACTGCACGTCTTCTCCCTGGCCACACGCAACACCACCGTGCGTACGACGGAGTCCAACGGCACCAACGTGGCCGCAC
The DNA here is from genome assembly GCF_040612795.1 of Streptomyces sp. NPDC006335. Taxonomy (NCBI): domain Bacteria; kingdom Bacillati; phylum Actinomycetota; class Actinomycetes; order Kitasatosporales; family Streptomycetaceae; genus Streptomyces; species Streptomyces sp. NPDC006335. Next base: position 44,658 of record NZ_JBEXQX010000015.1, on the reverse strand, counting down.
CGAGCGGTCAGACCTGGACCGGCGCCTGGGGCAGCCCCAGCGAGGGCGAGGACGGCGGCATGGGGCCGTTCGGCAACCAGACCTTCCGGGTCGCGCTGCGCCCCTCCGTGTCCGGCAGCACCGTACGCATCAAGCTGGACAACGCGCTGGGCTCCTCGAAGCTGTCCATCGGACACGTCACGGTCGCCACATCGTCCGACACCGTGCCCGATCCCGGCGAGCCCTCCTCGGTGCCCGCCGGTGCCCCGACCTCGCTGACCTTCTCCGGCAGTCAGAGCGTCACCGTGCCGGCGGGCGGCATGATCTACAGCGATCCGCTGCCCTTCACGGTGACCCGCAACAGGTTCCTGCTCGTCTCGTACTTCCTGACGAACTCGGTCAGCTCGATCGTCTGGCACACCGCGGCCAACACCGGCCTGGAGTATCTCGCCGACCCCGGTACCGGCGACAAGACCACCGACACCACGGGGACCCCCTTCACCAGCTCCAAGTGGGGAGGCACCCCGGTCACGCATCTGCTCACCGACCTCGACGTCACGACCGCCGGCGCGCCCACGCGCGGCATCATCGGGGACGGCGAGTTCGACACCTCGCGCCCCGACTCCCTGCCGAGCGGCACGCAGATCGACGACGTGCTCCAGCGCGCCGACGCCTCCACCGACCAGAACCTCGGCGAGATCAACGAGGGCATCTCGGCGAACCAGATCATGAGCGACTACGCCGACGGCCCCCTGCCTGCCAGCGGCCCTTCGCTCCTGTCCCGTATCGACCGGGACGTGCTCGACCAGCCGGGCATGAACAGCGTCCTCGTCTACGAAGGCCTCGAGGACGTGCTGGAGAGCGGCCGCACGGACGTCGACATGGAGACCAACGGCTACACGGCCCTGGTCCAGCAGCTCACCGCCTGGGGCATCGGTACGACGGTGAGCACTCTCACCCCTTGCGATGGTTACACCGGAGGCGGCACCTCCACGACGTCCCCGGTCAACGACCCGTGCACCACGACCGTCGACCAGTACCGCTCGGCCGTGAACGACTGGCTGCGCAGCTACAACCTCGGCGGGTGGTGGGACACCCCGCCGATCTTCGTCACCGACATCGACACGACCCTGGCCACGATCGACACCGCGAACGGCGAGGAGAAGCTCGCGCCCGGCGCGGACAGCTGGGACCACCTCAACCCGAAGCCGGCCGGCTTCGGGGCCATCGTCGGCGTCTACGACTCACCGCACCACAGCTGGAACCTGGACGACGGTGACGGATACACCTTCGCCAACGACACGGCACCCACCGATACCGCCTACGCGATGCCTGATCCCACCGTGGGCAACGACGCGCTCACCCTGAGCGGGGGGACCGGCTGGACCAACGACACCACCCGCGGCGAGGTGCTGAACCTCGACGGGACGAGCGGCTACGCCGCCTCCGGCACCAGCGCACTGGACACCACCCGCAGCTATTCCGTCTCCGCGTGGGTCAAGCTGTCCTCGCTGCCCACCCACAACGCCACCATCGCCGCCCAGGACGGCAACCAGACCAGCCCCTTCATGCTCCAGTACAACGCCACCGGCGGTACCCCCGGCTGGTCGTTCAGTCTCAGCAAGAGCGACACCGCCGACGCCCAGTTCTGGAACGCCTACGCCTCCGGTGTCACCGCGGGCACCTGGACCGACCTCGTCGGCACCTACGACGCCACCACCCACACGGCCAAGTTGTACGTCAACGGCACCCTCGCCGCCACCGCCACCGGTGTCGCCTCCTGGAGCGCCTCCGGTCCCTTCACCGTCGGCCGAGGCGAGTACAACGGCGCGGCCACCGACTTCACTCCCGGCGCCGTCAGCCACGTCCAAGCCTGGAACTACGCCCTCACCCCCGAGGAGGCCGACGCGCTGAACAGACAACTGCTGTGACGCCGACTGGTTGCCTCTGAGTGCCTGGCGCGGTGGGGAGACGGAAGTTTCCCGGCCGCGCCGGGCGACCCTGAGGCTCTGGAGGTACCGAAGCACTACTGGTCCGCGTACGCCGTGAAGTGGGCCGGAGTGTGGTCGATCGGCAGGTCAGGGCGCCAGGCGGTCAGGCCCTGGGCGCTGCACACGAAGAGGTTCTCGGGGAGCCGGTCCAGGGGGAACCAGCGCCAGTCGCCGACGCGTTCGTCCGGCTGGTCGCAGGGCTCGCCCCACCAGGCGGTGACCTGGGTGGCCACGGTCATCCGCACCACGCCGTCGACGTCGTCCAGGAGCGTGCCGAGGAGCCGGACGTCGGCGGGGCGGGCCTCGATCCCGGTCTCCTCGCGGAGTTCGCGCACGACCGTCTCCTCCAGTGACTCCCCGGGTTCCACCGTGCCGCCGGGCAGCTCCCAGGTGCCGCGTCGGTGCCGGCCGAGAAGCAGCCCCTCGGGGCCGTACAGGATGGCGCCGACGCCGATGGCCGCGTGCGGCACCGGCCCTCGGTTCGTGCGCGGGCGGGAGGAGACCCGGACGGGACGGGTCGCCCGGAAGATCCGGTACGAGGCGTGGTTGCCCTCCTCCGGCGCGTCCAGGACGTCCACGCCCTCGACCCGCAGCCCGTGTTCGCCGAGCAGGTCCGTCCAGAGCTCCGGAGTCAGCACCCACATCCGCACGGCCACCTCCCCGCCCCCGGCCAGCCGCAGGATCTCGGGCCGGGACTCGACGACCGACGAGGGCCCGTCACCGCGCGAGTTGGTGTGCAGCACGGTGAAGCACAGCGTTCCGCCGGGCCGGAGCGCCCCGGCGAGGACGGGCAGCAGTCGGCGGGGGTCGATGTACGGCACCGCGTTGACGGAGTAGACGACGTCGTACGGCTGCGCGGTGCCGAGGTGGTCGACGGCGTCGGCGTTGATCAGGCGCAGGCCGGACAGGGAGTCGTAGCGGGCACGGGCACGTGCGACCTGCGTGGGGGAGGAGTCGACCGCGTCCACCGAGGCGCCGTACGACCGGACGAGGTGCGCCGCGTGCCGGCCCGGGCCGCAGCCGAGGTCCAGTACCCGCCGCCCGGTGAGCTCGCCGAGGATCTCGGCGCCCGGGCCGGTGCCCCACAGCCCCCAGTCGAACCGCTCCAGCTCCGGCAGCACGGTGCCGCGCCGCAGATGGTGGTCGCCGTAGGCGCGCCAGGCCTCGGCGTTGACGGTGTCGGGGCCGACGGGTCGCGTGGTCAACGTGCCTCCCGGGTGCGGTGGTCGAGGCTCGGAACTCTATGCGCGGCCACCACCCTTTGCCGTCCCGCATCTTGACGTGTACTTGACGCATTGGCTTCCATGGGAGCGCTCCCATACTCCTCCCTGTCGATTGCCTCACCCACCTCTGGAGCCGCAGTGAGAAGAACCGGAAAGAGCCCCTTAGCCACCCTTCTGGCCCGGCTGGCCGCCCTCGTCGGACTCGTGGTGCTCGGCGCCCTCTGCCCGGGCACGGCCCAGGCCGCCGAGGAGCCCGCCACCCGGGCCGCCGGTCTGCACATCAGCGACGGCCGACTGGTCGAGGCCAACGGCAACGACTTCGTCATGCGCGGGGTCAACCACGCCCACACCTGGTACCCGAACGAACTGGACTCGCTGGCCGACATCAAGGCGCAGGGCGCCAACACCGTCCGGGTGGTCCTCGCCGACGGCCACCGCTGGACCGCCAACAGCGCCGCGGACGTGGCCGACGTCATCGCGCAGTGCAAGGCGAACAAGCTCATCTGCGTCCTGGAGGTGCACGACACCACCGGCTACGGCGAGGACAGCGCCGCCGGCACCCTCGACCAGGCCGCCGACTACTGGATCGGCCTGAAGAACGTGCTGGCCGGCCAGGAGAACTACATCATCATCAACATCGGCAACGAGCCCTGGGGCAACACCGACCCCGCGGGCTGGACCGCCCCGACCATCGCCGCGATCCAGAAGCTCCGGGCCGCCGGCTTCGAGCACACGATCATGGTCGACGCGCCCAACTGGGGCCAGGACTGGCAGCAGGTCATGCGCACCAACGCCAAGTCCGTGTACGCGGCCGACACCACCGGCAACCTGATCTTCTCGATCCACATGTACAGCGTCTTCGACACCGCGGCGGAGATCACCGACTACCTGAACGCGTTCGTGAGCGCCAAACTGCCCATCCTCATCGGGGAGTTCGGCGGCCCCGCCGACCAGTGGGGCGATCCGGACGAGGACACCATGATGGCCACCGCCGAGCAGCTCGACATCGGCTATCTGGCCTGGTCCTGGAGCGGCAACACCGATCCGATCCTCGACCTGGTCCTCAACTTCGACCCGGCGCAGATGACGGCGTGGGGCAAGCGGATCTTCACCGGCGTCAACGGCATCGCACAGACCGCCAAGGAGGCCACGATCTTCGGCGGCGGCTCCGCCGACACCCAGGCGCCGACCGCTCCCGGCACCCCGGCCGCCTCCGCGGTGACGGCTTCCTCCGCCCGCCTGACCTGGACGGCGTCCACTGACAACGTTGGCGTCACCGGGTACGACGTCGTGCGCGTCAGCGGCTCCACCGAGACGACGGTCGCGTCCGCCACCGGTACCTCGGTGACGGTGACCGGCCTGAGCGCCAACACCGCGTACTCCTTCGCCGTGTACGCCCGTGACGCGGCCGGCAACCGCTCGGCCCGCTCGGCGACGGTGAGCGTCACCACCACCGCCACGCCCGCCGGAAGCTGCTCGGTCGGCTACCGCGTGGTCGGCGACTGGCCCGGCGGCTTCCAGGGCGAGATCGTCATCCGCAACACCGGCACCGCCGCGGTCACCGGCTGGAAGCTCGCCTTCGCCTTCGCCAACGGGCAGACCGTCTCCAACATGTGGGGCGGGACCGCCGCGCAGAGCGGTGGCTCGGTGACCGTCACCCCGGCCTCCTACACCAACACCATCGCCGCCGGAGGCTCGGTCACCCTCGGATTCATCGGCAGCAAGGGCGCCACGAACACCGCGCCCGCCGCTTTCACTCTCAACGGAGCGGCCTGCGTGAACGGTTGATGTCCCCCAGTTATCAGGTCAACTGTCCCGGACTCTTGACTCGGAACGCGCTCGGTCGCGATCCTCGACGCATCTATTGCGCCGGTCATGACAATTCCAAGGGCAGTCAAAACGCCCTCGGTCGACGGCGCCTCCCGCCGACCGAGGGACGTGGGCCATGGCCGGACGCACCTGCCGCCGACGCAAGAACATCACCGTCACCTCCCTGCTCTTCCTGGTGCTGGCCACGATCCTGGGCCCCACGCCGAGTTCGGCGGCCACCGACTGGTGGACACCGACCGCACGGCCCACGCCCGACGCCCAGCCCAACGTCACCGGAGCGCCCTTCACCGGCACCGACTCCGCGGGCCAGGTGCGCGGGTTCGTCGACGCCCACAACCACCTCTTCTCCAACGAGGCCTTCGGCGGGCGGCTGATCTGCGGGAAGGTGTTCTCCGAGTCCGGAGTCGCCGACGCGCTCAAGGACTGCCCCGAGCACTACCCGGACGGCACCCTCGCGATCTTCGACTACATCACCCACGGCGGCGACGGCAAGCACGACCCGACCGGCTGGCCGACCTTCAAGGACTGGCCGGCGTACGACTCGATGACCCATCAGGCCAACTACTACGCCTGGGTGGAGCGGGCGTGGCGCGGCGGCCAGCGGGTGCTCGTCAACGACCTCGTCACCAACGGGATGATCTGCTCGGTCTACCCCTTCAAGGACCGCGGTTGTGACGAGATGACCTCGATCCGCCTCCAGGCCAAGCTCACCTACGACCTCCAGGCCTTCATCGACAAGATGTACGGCGGCCCCGGCAAGGGCTGGTTCCGGATCGTCACCGACAGCGCGCAGGCCCGACAGGTCGTCCAGCAGGGCAAGTTGGCCGTCGTCCTCGGCGTCGAGACCTCCGAGCCCTTCGGCTGCAAGCAGATCCTGGACATCGGCCAGTGCAGCAAGGCGGACATCGACAAGGGCCTCGACGAGCTGTACGGGCTCGGCGTGCGCTCGATGTTCCTGTGCCACAAGTTCGACAACGCCCTGTGCGGGGTCCGCTTCGACGAGGGCGGCCTCGGAACCGCCATCAACGTCGGGCAGTTCCTGTCCACCGGCACCTTCTGGCAGACCGAGGCATGCAAGGGCCCGCAGCACGACAACCCCATCGGTACGGCGGCCTCGGAGGCGGAGGCCGACCTGCCGGCCGGCGTCGAGGTCCCGGAGTACGACAAGGCCGCGCAGTGCAATGTCCGCGGGCTCACCGATCTCGGCGAGTACGCCGTGCGCGGGATGATGAAACGCAAGATGATGCTCGAGATCGACCACATGAGCGTCAAGGCGACCGGCCAGGTCCTCGACATCTTCGAGGCCGCGAACTACCCGGGCGTGCTCTCCTCGCACAGCTGGATGGACCTCAACTGGACCGAGCGGGTCTACTCCCTCGGCGGTTTCGTCGCCCAGTACATGCACGGCTCCGAAGGGTTCGCCGCCGAGGCGAAGCGTACGAACGCCCTGCGCGACAAGTACGGCGTGGGATACGGCTACGGCACCGACTTCAACGGCATCGGCGACCACCCCGCCCCGCGCGGGGCGGACGCCGCGAACAAGGTGACGTACCCCTTCAAGAGCGTCGACGGCGGATCGGTGATCGACAAGCAGGTCTCCGGGCAGCGCACCTTCGACTTCAACACCGACGGGGCCGCCCATGTCGGCATGATCCCCGACTGGATCGAGGACATCCGGCTCGTCGGCGGGCAGGACGTGGTCGACGACCTGTTCCGGGGCGCCGAGTCCTACCTGGACACCTGGGGCGCCTCCGAGCGGCACCAGGCGTCCGTGAACCTCGCGAGCGGCAGGGCGGCGACGGCGAGTTCGTCCGAGTCCAACCCGTTCACCAGCTACCAGCCGGGCCGTGCCGTGGACGGCGACGACTCCAGCCGCTGGGCGAGCGACTGGAGCGACGACCAGTGGTGGCAGGTCGACCTGGGCTCCACCCACCTGGTCTCCAAGGTCACGCTCGACTGGGAGCGGGCGTACGGGAAGTCGTACCGGATCGAGCTGTCGACGGACGGGACGAACTGGCGGAGCGTGTGGGCCACGACCTCCGGGGACGGGGGTCTGGACACCGCCAAGTTCGCGGGCACACCGGCCCGTCACGTCCGGGTCCACGGTCTCGGGCGTGGCACCGACTGGGGATACTCGCTCCACGAGGTGGGCGTCCACAGCGGCTGAGACAGGGGTTCTTCCATGGCACGCATGCCGTCGGCCGAGCGGCGCAGACAGCTGACGGAAGCGGCGATCAGGGCGATGGCCCGGGACGGCGTCGCCAGGACGACGACCCGGTCCATCGCCGCCGAGGCCGGCGTCTCCCTCAGCGTCTTCCACTACTGCTTCGACTCCAAGCAGGCCCTGATCGAGGCCGTGATCACCACGCTCACCGACCACTCGGTGAGCGTGGTCCAGGAGGCACTGCGTCCCCAGGGCACCCTGGAGGAGACCGTCGCCGCCGGTTTCCGGGCCTACTGGGACCATGTCCGCGCCAACCCCGAGGCGCACATGCTCACCTACGAGCTCACCCAGTACGCCCTGCGCGAGCCCGGGTTCGGGCACCTGGCCAGGCGCCAGTACGAGCTCTACGGCGAGGCCTACGCCGAGCTCATCGAGCTGCTCCGCAAGGACATGGACCTGGAGCTGCGGGTGCCCGTGCCCGTCCTGGCCCGCTATCTCGCGGCCATGACCGACGGGCTCACCCTGAACTACCTCGTCCTCGGCGACGCGGCCGCCTGGACGGACATCCTCGACACGGTCACGGCGCACATCGCGGGCCTGGTGCGCTGAGCCCGGCCGAGCCGGACCGATCAGGATTCGAGAAGCGCCGGCCGGGGTGCGTGGCTAGCGTGACGGACATGGACATCCGGATTCGGGCGAGCCTCCTCCCGTACGACGACCCGGAGGCCGCCCTGGCCTTCTACCGGGACGTGCTGGGCTTCGAGGTGCGCGGTGACGTGGGCCGCGGCTGGACACGCCGGATCACGGTCGGGCCCCTCGGCCGGGCCGGTATGTCGGTCGTGCTGCGCCCGGCGGGAGACGACCCCGGGCTCCTGCTCGCCGCCCCCGACCTCGACTCCGTCTTCGAGCGGCTCCAGGCCCGCGCCGAGGTGATCCAGGAGCCGATCGAGCAGCCGTACGGCCTGCGGGACTGCGCCTTCCTGGACCCCGCGGGCCACATGATCCGCGTCCAGGAGCTGCGCTGAGACACGCGCGTCGACATAGTGTTCGAAGTTGTCGAAACGGGAGGACCAGTCACCATGAGCAAGGCCCCGCGGACCGACGCGCCGCACGCCGCTGACACCCATGACCTGATCCGCGTGCACGGGGCGCGCGAGAACAACCTCAAGGACGTCAGCATCGAGATCCCGAAGCGCCGGCTCACGGTGTTCACCGGAGTCTCCGGCTCCGGCAAGAGCTCGCTGGTGTTCGACACCATCGCCGCCGAGTCGCAGCGGCTGATCAACGAGACCTACAGCGCCTTCGTGCAGGGCTTCATGCCGACCCTGGCCCGGCCCGAGGTCGACGTCCTCGACGGTCTGACCACCGCCATCACCGTCGACCAGCAGCGCCTCGGCGGCGACCCGCGCTCCACCGTCGGCACCGTCACCGACACCAACGCGATGCTGCGGATCCTCTTCAGCAGGCTCGGCACCCCGCACATCGGCTCCGCCAAGGCGTTCTCCTTCAACGTCGCCTCGATCAGCGGGGCGGGCGCGGTCACCCTGGAACGCGGCGGACAGACCGTGAAGGAGCGCCGCAGCTTCAACATCGTCGGCGGCATGTGCCCGCGCTGCGAGGGCCGCGGCACGGTCAACGACATCGACCTCACCCAGCTCTACGACGACTCCAAGTCGTTGAACGAGGGCGCCATGACCATCCCCGGCTACAAGGCCGGTGGCTGGAACTACCGCCTCTACAGCGAGTCCGGCTTCTTCGACGCGGACAAGCCGATCCGGAGGTTCACCAAGCGTGAGCTCCAGGACTTCCTGTACCGCGAGCCGACCCGGATGAAGATCGCGGGCATCAACATGACCTACGAGGGTCTCGTCCCGCGCATCCAGAAGTCGATGCTCGCCAAGGACCGCGAGTCGATGCAGCCGCACATCCGCGAGTTCGTGGACCGGGCGATCACCTTCATGGTCTGCCCCGAGTGCGACGGGACCCGACTCAACGAGGGCGCCCGGTCCTCGAAGATCAAGGGGATCAGCATCGCCGACGCCTGCGCGATGCAGATCAGCGATCTCGCCGAGTGGGTGCGGGCGCTGGACGAGCCGTCGGTCGGACCGCTGCTGACCGCGCTGGGGGAGACCCTCGACTCGTTCGTGGAGATCGGGCTCGGCTACCTCTCCCTCGACCGCCCCTCGGGCACGCTGTCCGGCGGCGAGGCGCAGCGCACCAGGATGATCCGGCACCTCGGCTCCTCGCTCACCGATGTCACCTACGTCTTCGACGAGCCGACCATCGGGCTGCACCCCCATGACATCCAGCGCATGAACAACCTGCTGCTGCGCCTGCGGGACAAGGGCAACACGGTGCTCGTCGTGGAGCACAAGCCGGAGACGATCGTGATCGCGGACCATGTCGTCGACCTCGGCCCGGGTGCCGGCACGGCGGGCGGCTCGGTCTGTTTCGAAGGGACCGTGGAGGGGCTGCGGGCCAGCGGCACCGTCACCGGCCGCCACTTCGACGACCGGGCCGGACTCAAGGACACGGTCCGCAAGGCGACCGGCGCCCTGGAGATCCGCGGCGCGAGCACGCACAACCTCCAGGACGTCGACGTCGACATCCCGCTCGGGGTGCTGACCGTGATCACCGGGGTCGCCGGGTCCGGCAAGAGCTCGCTGGTGCACGGGTCGATCCCGGCCACGGAGGGGGTCGTCTCCGTCGACCAGGGCGCCATCCGCGGCTCGCGGCGCAGCAACCCGGCGACGTACACCGGACTGCTGGAGCCGATCCGCAAGGCGTTCGCGAAGGCCAACGGCGTGAAGCCGGCCCTGTTCAGCGCCAACTCCGAGGGGGCCTGTCCCACCTGCAACGGCGCCGGGGTCGTCTACATGGACCTGGCGATGATGGCCGGGGTCGCCACGACCTGCGAGGAGTGCGAGGGGAAGCGGTTCCAGGCCTCCGTGCTGGAGTACCACCTCGGCGGGCGGGACATCAGCGAGGTGCTCGCGATGCCGGTGACGGAGGCGGAGGAGTTCTTCAACACCGGGGAGGCACGCACGCCGGCCGCGCACAAGATCCTGGAACGGCTCTCGGACGTCGGGCTCGGCTACCTCACCCTCGGCCAGCCGCTCACCACGCTGTCCGGCGGTGAGCGGCAGCGGCTGAAGCTGGCGACCCACATGGGGGAGAAGGGCGGGATCTACATCCTCGACGAGCCGACCACCGGGCTCCACCTCGCCGATGTCGAGCAGCTCCTCGGCCTGCTCGACCGGCTCGTCGACTCCGGCAAGTCCGTCATCGTCGTCGAGCACCACCAGGCGGTCATGGCCCACGCCGACTGGATCATCGACCTCGGTCCGGGCGCGGGCCACGACGGCGGACGGATCGTGTTCGAGGGGACGCCGGCGGAGCTCGTGGCCACGGGGGGCACGCTCACGGCGGAGCATCTGGCGGCGTACGTGGGGGAGTGACGGCGGGATCCGGCCGGGGACGGGGAGACCGGAAGCGACCCGTGCCCCCGCCTGCCGCCCGGCCGGAACCGACCTCTTGACCCTTGGCCCACCCTCCTCGATGCTCAGTTGCGCATAGCGATACGTGTCGCGAATGAGGCAACCGAGAGTGCAGTCGGAGGAGTGACCCATGGCTCATGAGGTTCGTGCTGTCGTAGCCCGCGCGAAGGGCGCCCCCGTCTCCGTCGAGACGATCGTGGTCCCCGACCCCGGTCCCGGCGAGGCCCTGGTGAAGGTCGAGGCCTGCGGGGTCTGCCACACCGACCTCCACTACCGGGAGGGCGGCATCAACGACGACTTCCCCTTCCTGCTGGGCCACGAGGCGGCCGGGCGCGTCGAAGCCGTCGGGGAGGGGGTCACCGGCGTGGAGCCGGGCGACTTCGTCGTCCTCAACTGGCGTGCGGTGTGCGGCAAGTGCCGGGCCTGCGCCAAGGGCAGGCCCTGGTACTGCTTCGACACCCACAACGCGACCCAGCCCATGACCCTGCTCGACGGCACCCCGCTCGCGCCCGCCCTCGGCATCGGGGCCTTCGCGGAGAAAACCCTGGTCGCCGCAGGGCAGTGCACCAAGGTGGACCCGGCGGCCCCGGCGACCGCCGCGGGACTGCTCGGCTGCGGTGTCATGGCGGGCTTCGGCGCGGCCGTGAACACCGGCGCCGTCGGCCGCGGGGACTCCGTCGCCGTCATCGGCTGCGGCGGGGTCGGCATGGCCGCCGTCGCCGGGGCGCGGCTGGCCGGCGCGACCAAGGTCATCGCCGTCGACGTCGACCCGCGCAAGCTGGAACGGGCCCGGGGGATGGGGGCCACCCACACCGTCGACGGCTCGGCCACCGACGTCGTCGCGGCCGTGCGCGAACTGACCGGCGGCTTCGGCGCCGACGTGGTCGTGGAAGCCGTCGGCCGCCCCGAGACGTACCGGCAGGCCTTCTACGCCCGCGACCTCGCCGGCACCGTCGTCCTGGTGGGCGTGCCCACCCCGGAGATGACACTTGAGCTGCCGCTGCTCGACGTGTTCGGGCGCGGTGGCGCCCTGAAGTCCAGCTGGTACGGCGACTGTCTGCCCTCCCGGGACTTCCCGGCACTCGTCGACCTCTACCTGGACGGGCGCTTCGACCTGGACGCGTTCGTCTCCGAGACCATCGGCCTCGGGGACGTGGAGAAGGCGTTCGAGAAGATGCGCCGCGGCGAGGTGCTGCGCTCCGTGGTGGTCCTGTGAGAGGGCACACTGAGTTGCCTATGTCGCATGACGTTGCGCAAAGAGCAACGGTGATTTCCGTGCGGCTCCGGTCTCTGGACGCCTTGACAAGGGTTTGCGGGCGCCCTCAAACTGACGTTGCGTTCAACGCAATCCGTTTCGCTATACGCACCGAGGTGTCATGATGATTCCCGCGTGCCGTCTCGTGGATCTTCCCCGAGGCGAGGCCTACCGGCTCGACATCGATCCGCCGGTCTCGGTGTTCCACACCGACGACGGCGAGGTCTTCGCCATCGACGACACCTGCACCCATCAGGACGCCTCGCTCGCCGACGGCTGGCTGGAGGGCTGCGAGGTCGAATGCCCGCTGCACGCCTCGAAGTTCGACCTGCGCACGGGCATCGTGGACGCCCCGCCGGCCAAGCGCCCGGTCCGCACCCACGAGGTCCACGTCGAGGACGGCATGATCTACGTCCGGCTCTCCCTGGACGCCCCCAACCTGCCGCCCTGCGTCACGGCCCGGCTCGCCGGCGGACCCGCGTGAGGACGGTCGCCGTGGTCGGCGCCTCGCTCGCCGGCCTGTCGGCGGCCCGCGCCCTGCGCAAGCAGGGCTACGACGGGCGGCTCGTCGTCATCGGCGACGAACTCCACCGCCCGTACGACAGGCCCCCGCTGTCCAAGGAGTTCCTGGCCGGCTCCCTGGCCGAGACCGATCTCGCGCTGGAGCCGGGCGACGAGGACCTGCGGGCCGAGTGGCTGCTCGGCGTCCGCGCCGTCGGCCTCGACGGCCCGGGGCGCGCCGTACGGCTGGCCGACGGCAGCGAGGTACGGGCGGACGGCGTCGTCATCGCGACCGGCGCCGCCGCCCGCACCCTTCCCGGCACCGACGCCCTGGCCGGGGTGCACACCCTGCGCACCCTGGACGACGCCCGCGCCCTGCGCGACGAACTCGCCCTCGGGGGACGGCTGGTGGTGATCGGCGGCGGCTTCATCGGCGCCGAGGTCGCCTCCACCGCGTACGCCCTCGGGCTCGACGTGACCGTCGTGGAGGCGGCCCCGACCCCGCTGGCCGGACCGCTGGGCGAGACCATGGGCGGGATCGTCTCCGCCCTCCACGCCGACCACGGCGTACGGCTGTTGTGCGGGGTGGGTGTCAAGGGGCTGCGCGGTGGGAGCCGGGTCGACGCCGTCCTGCTGGAGGACGGCCGCAGCCTCCCGGCCGACATCGTGGTCGTGGGGGTCGGCGCGCGCCCGTGCGTGGAGTGGCTCGCGGGCTCCGGGCTCGTACTCGACGACGGCGTCACCTGCGGCGCCGACGGCCGCACCGGCCTGCCCGGTGTGGTCGCGGTCGGTGACTGCGCCTCCTGGTACGACCCGCGCGTGGGCCTGCACCGCCGCGTCGAGCACTGGACCGGCGCCCGGGAGCGGCCCGACGCGGCCGTGACCGCGCTGCTTGCGGGCGGCGCGGTGGAACCGAGCCCGCCGAGGCCGCCGTACTTCTGGTCGGACCAGTACGGCGTGAAGATCCAGTTCGCCGGTCACGCGGCCGCAGCCGACAGCGTGACCATCGAGGAGGGCGCCCGGGACGAGCGCAACGTCCTGGCCGTCTACCGGCGCTCCGGGCACCCGGTCGCCGTGCTCGGGATGAACCAGCCGCGGCTGTTCACGCGCTGGCGCAAGCAGCTCGCCGCCGCGGCCTGACAGCACTCGCCAGCCGCCTGCCCACACGGTCCGACAGCGCCGCCGCTGTCGCTCCGCACAGAACGCCGTCCGCTCGCCCCGGCGTGCGTGCATCACCGGCCCACGACGTCCCCGAGGAGTGCACTGTGACCTCGACCAGCCTGCCGGACAGCCTGATCGCCACCCTTCCCGGCATCTCCTACACGGATCCCGCGATCTTCGCCCAGGAGCAGGAACGCATCTTCGAAGCGATGTGGTTCTGCGCCGTCCGCGCCTCCGACCTGCCCAGGCCGGGCTCGTTCAGGACCGTGGAGGTGGGCCGGGAGAGCATCCTGATCACCCGCGCGCGGGACGGTTCGGTGCGCGCCTACTTCAACGTCTGCCGGCACCGGGGCGCCAGGCTGTGCACGGAGGAGTCGGGGGAGGTGAAGCGGGCGTTCCAGTGCCCGTACCACGCCTGGACCTACGACCTGACGGGCAAGCTGGTGGCGGCGCCGAACCTGACGAAGATGCCGGACGTGGGCCGCACCGAGTACGGCCTGGCGAGCGTGGCGGTGCACGAGTGGCTCGGCTACGTGTGGGTGTGCCTCGCCGAGGACCCGCCCCCCTTCGACGACGTCGTCCAGGACGTGGTCACGCGACTCGGCGACACCGAGTCGATCGAGCGCTACGACATCGCGGGGCTGGAGGTCGGCCGGCGGATCGTCTACGACGTCAAGGCCAACTGGAAGCTGATCGTCGAGAACTTCATGGAGTGCTACCACTGCGCGACGATCCATCCCGAACTCACGGAGGTGCTGCCGGAGTTCGCGGACGGATACGCGGCGCAGTACTACGTGGGGCACGGCGCGGAGTTCGGCGAGGACGTCCGGGGGTTCACCGTCGACGGCTCGGAGGGGCTGGACCGTATCCCGGGGGTCTCCGAGGACCAGGACCGCCGGTACTACGCGATCACCGTGCGGCCGCAGGTGTTCGTCAACCTGGTGCCCGACCACGTGATCTTCCACCGGATGTACCCGGTCGCCGCGGACCGCACGATCGTGGAGTGCGACTGGCTGTACCTGCCGCACGTCGTCCGGGGCGGGAAGGACGTCAGCCGCTCGGTGGAGCTCTTCGACCGGGTCAACCGGCAGGACTTCGACGCGTGCGAGCGCACGCAGCCCGGGATGAGCTCACGGCTGTACGCCAAGGGCGGTGTGCTGGTGCCCAGCGAGCACCACATCGGCGAGTTCCACGACTGGGTCCAGGGACGGCTGGGGGCCCGGCCCGGACCGGGGGCTCAGCCCAGGTAGCCCATGCGGTGGCTGATCTCCTCGGCGCCCTTCACCAGGACCGGGGCCAGCTCGTGCAGGCGCTCCTCGGAGAGCCGGTACGCGGGCCCCGAGGCACTGAGCGCCGCGATGACCTCCCCGTCCCGGTCGCGGACCGGCGCGGCCATGGCGTGCAGGCCGAGCTCCAGCTCCTCCAGCGCCCAGGCGTAACCCCGCTCCCGGGCCTCGGCGAGGTTCTTCTCCAGCTTGGTCTTGGCGGTGATGGTGCGCGGGGTGACCTTCTTCAGGCCGGTCTCGGTCAGCAGCGCGGAGCGCTCCTTGGCGGGCAGGTGGGCCAGCAGGATCTTGCCGCTCGACGTGGCGTGCAGCGGGGTGAGCTGGCCGACCCAGTTCTGGGCCGTGACGGCGCCCGGGCCGCGCACCTGGTAGAGGTTCACCGCGTAGCGCTCCTGCATGACCGCGAGGTTCACGGTCTCGCCGAGCTCCTCGGCCAGGTCCTCGCAGACCGGGCGGCTCTGCTGGGTGATGTCGATGCGTCCGGTGACCGCGCCGGCCAGGCGCACGATGCCGAAACCGAGCCGGTACTTGCCGCGCTCGCCCGCCTGTTCCACCAGGCCGCGCGCTTCCAGGGCGCCGAGCAGCCGGAACGCCGTGGACTTGTGAACGTCGATCTCGGCGGCCACCTCGCTGACGCCGGCCTCGCCGCGCTGGGCCAGGATCTCCATCACGTGAATGGCCCGGTCGACGGACTGCACCCCACCGCTCGACGACCCTGTCGTTTCGTTATCCGGGTTGTAGTTGCTCACAACGCAACTATACGGGGGGTAAACAACAAGGGCGTGACTCTGTTTCGCGGACCCCGTGCATGTGTCGTGGAAGTTGCGCGCTTCGCAACCTGGTGCGTATCGCGATACCCGTACTAGCATGCCGCGCGTATCGACGGCGCGAGCGAGACGAGGCACCATGGCTCCTCAGCAGTACGACTTCGTCATCGTCGGTGGTGGATCGGCCGGCAGCGCACTGGCCAACCGGCTCTCCGCCGACCCGGGCAACCGGGTGCTGGTCCTGGAGGCCGGCCGGCCCGACTACCCGTGGGACGTCTTCATCCACATGCCCGCGGCGCTGACCTACCCCATCGGCAGCCGCTTCTACGACTGGAAGTACGAGTCCGAACCCGAGCCGCACATGGGGGGCCGGCGCGTCTACCACGCCCGCGGCAAGGTGCTGGGCGGCTCCAGCAGCATCAACGGCATGATCTTCCAGCGCGGCAACCCCATGGACTACGAGCGCTGGGCCGCCGATCCCGGCATGGAGACCTGGGACTACGCGCACTGTCTGCCGTACTTCAAGCGCATGGAGAACTGCCTCGCGGCCGACCCCGACGACGAGTTCCGCGGCCACGACGGCCCGCTCGTCCTGGAGCGCGGCCCGGCCACCAACCCGCTCTTCGACGCCTTCCTCAAGGCCACCGAGGAAGCCGGGTACACGCCGACCGACGACGTCAACGGCTACCGGCAGGAAGGCTTCGCCAAGTTCGACCGCAACGTCCACCGCGGGCGGCGGCTGTCGGCCTCGAAGGCGTATCTGAAGCCCGCCCGCAGACGCCCCAACCTCACCGTCAGGACCCGCGCCCTCGTCACCCGCGTCCTGTTCGAGGGCAAGCGGGCCGTCGGCGTCGAGTACCGGCGCGGCCGCGGAGCCGTCCAGCAGGTCCGTGCCAAGGAGGTCATCCTCTGCGGCGGCGCCATCAACTCCCCGCAACTGCTCCAGCTCTCCGGCGTCGGCAACGCCGACGAGCTGCGCGCCCTCGGCATCGACGTCGTCCACGACCTGCCGGGCGTCGGCGAGAACATGCAGGACCACCTGGAGGTCTACATCCAGTACGCCTGCAAGCAGCCCGTCTCCATGCAGCCGTACCTCGCGAAATGGCGCGCCCCCTTCATCGGCCTGCAATGGCTGTTCAGGAAGGGCCCGGCCGCCACCAACCACTTCGAGGCCGGCGGGTTCTGCCGCAGCAACGAGGACGTGGACTACCCCAACCTGATGTTCCACTTCCTGCCCATCGCGGTCCGCTACGACGGCTCGGTGCCCGCCGGCGGACACGGCTACCAGGTGCATGTGGGGCCCATGTACTCCGACGCCCTCGGCTCGGTGAAGATCAGGAGCAGGGACCCGGAGGAGCACCCCGCCCTGCGCTTCAACTACCTGTCCACCGAACAGGACCGCCGCGAGTGGGTCGAAGCGATCCGGGTGGCCCGCAAGCTGCTCAACCAGCCCGCGCTGGCCCCCTTCAACGGCGGGGAGATCTCGCCCGGCCCGTCCGTCGAGACCGACGAGGAGATCCTCGCCTGGGTCGCCAAGGACGGCGAGACCGCCCTGCACCCCTCCTGCACCTGCAAGATGGGCACCGACGAGATGGCCGTCGTCGACCCGGCCAGCATGCGTGTGCACGGGGTCGAGGGGCTGCGTGTCGTCGACGCCTCGGTGATGCCCTACGTCACCAACGGCAACATCTACGCGCCGGTGATGATGATCGCGGAGAAGGCGGCCGACCTCATCCTCGGCAAGGAGCCGCTCGCGCCCTCCGAGGCCGTGTACTACCGGCACCGGGACGCTCGTACGCAGGCCGGGTAACGCGGATTTATCGCGGGGCCGCTTGTACCGGAAACCGGCCGGGTTCCCGCCGCGCACACGGCGTCCGCGTGCCCAAACCGTCATCCCCCAACCCCTTGACGTGGGTTGCCGCGTTCTCCAGAGTGTTCCACCACAAGCAATGCGATGCGTCATGCGCAACGAAATCGCTCGAAGGGCTCCCGACGTGGCAGACCTGTACGTGGACGGTGAATGGCGGGAGCCGGTGGCCGGGGGACGCCGGGAGATCCGCTGTCCCGCCGACGGCACCCTCTCCGCCACCGTGTCCGAGGCGACCCGCCCGGACACCGAGGCGGCCGTCGCCGCCGCCCGCCGGGCCTTCGACGAAGGGCCCTGGCCGCGCACTGCCGAGCGGGAGCGGGGCGCCCTGCTGCTGCGCACCGCCGACCTGATCGAGCGCGACGCCAAGGAGTTCGCCCGCGCCGAGTCGCTGGACACCGGCAAGCGGCTGGTGGAGAGCGAGTACGACATCGCCGACGTCGTCTCCTGTCTCCGCTACTACGGCGGGCTCGGCGGCACCGACGCCGGCCGTGTGATCGACACCGGACGGGACGACGCCGTCAGCCGCGTGGTCTACGAGCCGATCGGTGTGTGCGGACTGATCACACCCTGGAACTACCCACTGTTGCAAGCGAGTTGGAAGGTCGCCCCGGCCCTCCTCGCCGGGAACACGATCGTCCTCAAGCCCAGCGAGCTCACCCCCTCCACCTCGATCCTGCTGATGCGGGCGCTGGCGGAGGCCGGACTCCCCGCCGGCGTGGCCAACCTCGTCCTCGGCGCCGGGCCCGAGGCGGGTGCGCCGCTCGCCGAGGACCCCCGTGTCGACATGGTCTCCTTCACCGGGGGCGTGGAGACCGGCAGACGGATCATGGCGACGGCCGCCGCGACCGTGAAGAAGGTCGCGCTGGAACTCGGCGGCAAGAACCCCAACGTCGTCTTCGCCGACGCCGACTTCGAGACGGCCGTGGACTTCGCGCTCACGGCCGTCTTCCTGCACTCCGGGCAGGTCTGCTCGGCCGGTGCCCGGCTCGTCGTCGAGGACTCCCTGCACGACCGGTTCGTCGACGAGGTGGTCCGCCGCGCCCGGCGGATCCGCCTCGGCGGGCCCTTCGACCCCGAGGCCGAGACCGGGGCGCTGATCTCGGCGCGGCACCTGGAGAAGGTCGAGGCGTATGTCGCGGCCGGCCTGGAGGAGGGTGCCGTATTGCGCTGCGGGGGCGCGCGCCCCACCGACCCGGCCCTCGCCGGCGGCCACTACTACCCGCCCACCGTGCTCGACGGGTGCCGCCAGGACATGCGGGTGGTGCACGAGGAGTCCTTCGGGCCGGTGCTCACCGTCGAGCGCTTCACCGGTGAGGACGACGCCGTACGCATCGCCAACGACACCGAGTACGGACTCGCCGGCGCCGTCTGGACGCAGGACGCCGGGAAAGCCCAGCGGGTCGCCCGCCGACTGCGGCACGGCACGGTGTGGATCAACGACTACCACCCCTATGTGCCGCAGGCCGAGTGGGGTGGCTTCGGGCACTCCGGTGTGGGCCGGGAACTGGGACCGACCGGCCTCGACGAGTACCGCGAGCCCAAGCACATCTGGCAGAACATCCAACCCCGGCCGCAGCACTGGTTCCGCGGCTGAACGCCGAGAAGAGGTCGACCATGACCCCAACCCAGACCGAGGTGCCGCCGCGCCGCGGCACCCCCGAGGACGCGGTCCCCACACCCGTCATATCCGTGCGCGGGCTGTGGAAGGTGTTCGGGCCGAAGGCGGACCAGGTACCGGACTCCGAGGAGCTGCGCGGGCTCACCCGCCGCGAACTCATGGACCGCACCGGCTGTACCGCCGCCGTGCGGGACGTGAGCTTCGAGGTCGCGCCCGGCGAGGTCTTCGTCGTCATGGGGCTGTCCGGCTCCGGCAAGTCCACCCTGGTGCGCTGCCTGACCCGGCTGATCGAGCCCACCGCCGGTGAGATCGTCTTCGAGGGTGAGGACATCCGCGACGCCGACGAGAAGCGGCTGCGCGAACTGCGGCGCAGCAAGTTCTCCATGGTCTTCCAGCACTTCGGTCTGCTGCCCCACCGCCGCGTCGTCGACAACGTGGCGTTCGGCCTGGAGATCCGCGGCATGGGCCGGGCCGAGCGCACCAGGCGGGCGCTGGAGGTCGTCGAACTCGTGGGCCTGTCCGGCTACGAGAACTCCTACCCCGACCAGCTCTCCGGCGGCATGCAGCAACGCGTGGGCCTGGCACGGGCGTTGGCGGGCGATCCGGACGTCCTCCTCTTCGACGAGCCGTTCTCGGCGCTCGACCCGTTGATCCGCCGTGACATGCAGAACGAGGTCATCCGGCTGCACCACGAGGTCGGCAAGACGATGGTGTTCATCACCCACGACCTCTCCGAGGCGCTCAAGCTCGGCGACCGCATCCTCATCATGCGGGACGGAAAGACGGTCCAGTGCGGCACCGGTGACGAACTGGTCGGCGCCCCCGCCGACGACTACGTACGCGACTTCGTCAAGGACGTGCCGCGCGGCGATGTGCTGACCCTGCGCTGGATCATGCGCCCGGCAACACCGGAAGATCCCCTGGACGGACCCGAGTTGGGACCGGACGTCGTGGTGAAGGAGGCCACCCGGGCGGTGCTCGCGGCCGAGAAGCCCGTCAAGGTCGTCGAGAACGGCGAACTGCTCGGCATCGTCGGCGACGAGGAGATCCTCGCGGTGGTCGCCGGACAGGAAGGCGACGCCTGATGACCCTCGCCATGGAGAAACCCGAGACATCGGGGGAGGCGCGACAAGCCGCCCCACCCCCGCCCGCCGCCCCCGTACGCCGGGTCAGCCGGTCC
This sequence comes from Streptomyces sp. NPDC006335, assembly GCF_040612795.1. Taxonomy (NCBI): domain Bacteria; kingdom Bacillati; phylum Actinomycetota; class Actinomycetes; order Kitasatosporales; family Streptomycetaceae; genus Streptomyces; species Streptomyces sp. NPDC006335. The sequence continues at coordinate 24,336 of NZ_JBEXQX010000015.1, read as the reverse complement.
ATGGTGGTCGGCGCGATCCTGCTGGTCTGGCTCGTCCTGTTCGCCGTACTGCGCGGAAAGCAGACCCTGTCGCTGGCCGCGGCCGACCTCACCGATCTGCACCGCTGGCTCAACGACGTCAACGACTCCATCGGCGCCAACCGCAACTCCAACCCGCTGTTCCTGTACTTCTTCAACGAGATCCGGCTGGTCATCGACAACCTGGTGACCTTCGTGCAGGACCTGATCTCCCAGCCGTCCGGCGACCGCCCGCTCCCGCAGATCGGCTGGCTCGGTGTCGTCGGCCTCGCCGGCTACGTCTCCTGGGCCGTGGCCAACTGGCGGGTCGCGCTGCTGGCCGTCGCCGGCTTCACCTTCCTCGGGCTCCAGGGGCTGTGGCAGGAGAGCATGGACACCCTGGCCCTGACCCTCTCCGCGGTCCTGGTGGCGCTGCTGTTCGCCCTTCCGCTGGGCGTGTGGGCCGGCCTGTCGGAGCGGGTCAACCGGATCGTCACCCCGTTCCTCGACTTCATGCAGACGATGCCGACCTTCGTCTACCTGGCACCGCTGACCCTGATCTTCCTCATCGGCGGGGCCTCCGCCACCATCGCCACCGTCATCTACGCGGCACCCCCGGCCATCCGCATCACCGCGCACGCCATCCGTTCCGTGCCCGCGACGACGGTCGAGGCCGCCGACTCCCTGGGCGCCACCCGCCGGCAGTCACTGCTCAAGGTGCTGCTGCCGATGTCCAAGCGGACCGTGGTGATGGGCGTCAACCAGACCATCATGGCCGCCCTGGCGATGGTCACCATCGCGGCCCTGATCGACGCCCCCGGACTCGGCAAGACCGTCGTCCAGGCCCTCCAGTCCCTTGACGTCGGCACGGCCTTCAACGCGGGCCTCGCCATCGTCGTCATGGCGATCGTCCTGGACCGGGTCACCACCGCGGCGAGCGGACGCGCGGAGGCCGCCCGGCGCTCCGGCAACCCGCTGCTCAAGTGGCGGCGGCACCTGCTCGCCGCCGGGGGAGTGGTGGCGGCCGTACTCGTGTACCTGTCGCACACCTATGTGTGGGCGGCCGAGTTCCCCGGTGACGGCGGCACCGGCAGCACCATCGCCAAGGCCGCGGACGACGTGACCACCTGGGCGCAGGACAACCTGTCGGGCCTGACCAACGGTTTCCGTGACGTGATCACCAACGGCCTGCTCAACCCGTTCCAGAGCCTGCTGACCGACTCCCCGTGGTGGCTCGTCGGCGCGGCCCTGATCGGGATCGCGGTGGTGCTGGGCGGCTGGCGCGCGGGGATCACCACCACCGTGTGCGTGGGGCTCCTGGTCGCCACCGGGCTGTGGTCGGACAGCATGACCACGCTCGCCTCGACCGTCGTGGCGACCGTCCTGGTCATGCTGCTCGGCATGGTCTTCGGGGTGTGGATGGGGCGCAGCGCGCTGGTGGACCGGCTGGTGCGGCCCACCCTCGACGCGGCCCAGGTCATGCCGCCGTTCGTGTACCTCGTGCCGTTCCTCGCCCTGTTCGGCGCGACCCGTTTCACCGCCATCGTCGCCGCGATCGTCTACGCGGCGCCCGTGGCCATCAAGATCATCGCCGACGGGGTGCGGACCGTGCCCGCGACCACCGTCGAGGCGGCCACCTCCGCCGGGTGCAACACCTGGCAGATCATCACCAAGGTCCAGTTGCCGATGGCCCGCGGCGCCCTGACGCTCGCCACCAACCAGGGCCTGATCTACGTGCTGTCGATGGTCGTCGTCGGCGGCCTGGTGGGCGCGGGCGCCCTCGGCTACGACGTGGTGGCCGGCTTCTCCCAGGGACAGCTCTACGGCAAGGGCCTGGCGGCCGGACTCGCCATCGTCCTGCTGGGCGTCATGTTCGACCGGATCACTCAGGCAGCGGCTCGCCGCACCAGCGCATGAATAAGGAGCACTCCACGATGGCAAGACACTGGCGAGCCGGCGCGGCCGGCCTGGCCGTCCTCGGCCTCACCCTCACGGCCTGCGGCGGCGCGAAGGTCGGTGACTCCTCGGAGGCCGGCGGTTCGGGCAGCTCCGGCAAGTGCGGCACCTTCAACCTCGCGGTCAACCCGTGGGTGGGCTACGAGGCCGACGCCGCGGTCGTCGCGTACGTCGCCGAGCACGACCTGAAGTGCAAGGTGACCAAGAAGGACCTCAAGGAGGAGATCGCCTGGCAGGGCTTCGGGACGGGCGAGGTCGACACCGTCCTGGAGAACTGGGGCCACGACGACCTGAAGAAGAAGTACATCACCCAGCAGAAGACGGCCGTGGAGGCCGGTTCGACCGGCAACAAGGGCATCATCGGCTGGTACGTGCCGCCGTGGCTGGCCAAGGCCCACCCGGACATCACCAACTGGAAGAACCTCAACAAGTACGCCGCCAAGTTCAAGACCTCGGAGTCCGGCGGCAAGGGCCAGCTCCTGGACGGCGACCCGTCGTACGTCACCAACGACGAGGCGCTGGTGAAGAACCTGAAGCTGGACTTCAAGGTGGTGTACGCGGGCAGCGAGACCGCGCTGATCCAGGCGTACCGCAACGCCGAGAAGAACAAGCAGTGGGTGATCGGCTACTTCTACGAGCCGCAGTGGTTCCTGTCCGAGGTGCCGCTGGTCAAGGTCGAGCTGCCCGCCTACAAGTCGGGCTGTGACGCCGATCCGGCCAAGGTCGCCTGCGACTACCCCGTCTACGACCTCGACAAGATCGTCAGCGCGAAGTTCGCCAAGTCGGGCAGCCCCGCCTACGACCTGGTGAAGAAGTTCAACTGGACCAACGACGACCAGAACACCGTGGCCAAGTACATCGCGGTGGACAAGATGACGCCGGAGGCGGCGGCCAAGAAGTGGGTCGACGCCAACCGCGCCAAGGTCGACGCCTGGATCAAGTAGTCCTGGACGCCTCAATCGAGCAGTCCTGTCAGGGAGGCCCGGTGGGCGGCGCGCGCGGTGCGCGTCGCCCACCGGGCGTTGCCGTTTCCCGGCCTGTTCTCCGGCCTGTTCTCCGGCCCTTTCCCCGACGTCACGGGGGCTCTTGACACCCACCCGCACGGCGGGCACATTGAGTTGCGCAGCCTGAATCGTGTTGCGTACAAAGCAACTTCAGCGGAGGTGCGGCGATGGCGGGACCCCGAGTGGTCATCATCGGAGCGGGCGTCGTCGGCGCGGCACTCGCCGACGAGATCTCCGCGCGCGGCTGGACCGAGGTGACCGTGGTCGACCAGGGCCCGCTCCCGGCCACCGGGGGGTCGTCCTCGCACGCCCCGGGCCTGGTCTTCCAGGCCAACCCCTCCAAGACCATGACCGAGCTGGCCCGATACACCGTCGAGAAGTTCTGCTCCCTCGACGTCGACGGACAGCCCTGCTTCCTCCAGGTCGGCGGCCTGGAGGTGGCGACCACCCCGGAGCGCGTCACCGAGCTCCACCGCAGGCACGGCTGGCTCACCTCCTGGGGCGTCGAGTCGCGGATCCTCACCGCCGACGAGTGCGTCGAGAAGCACCCCCTGGTCAACCGCGACCGGGTCCTCGCCGGCCTGCACATCCCCACCGACGGCCTCGCCAAGGCGGTCCTCGCCGTCGAGGCGCAGATCCGCCGCGCCACCGAACGCGGAGTGACCTTCCTGGCCCGCCACGAGGTCCTGGACGTCCTCCGGTCCGACGGCGAGGTGACGGGCGTGCGCACCGACCAGGGCGACCTGGAAGCGGACATCGTCGTGTGCTGCGCCGGCATCTGGGGCCCGAAGATCGCCCGCATGGTCGGCATGAACCTCCCGCTCACCCCGCTGGGCCACCAGCTCGCCTGGACCGGCCCGGTTCCGGCGCTCGCGGGCCAGACCGAGGAGGCGGTGCGCCCGATCCTGCGCCACCAGGACGCCGACCTCTACTACCGCGACCGCTACGACACCCTCGGCATCGGCTCCTACGGCCACCGCCCCATGCCCATCACCGCCGACGAGATCCTCTCGGTCGACGAGGCCGACCAGATGCCGTCCGTCCTGAAGTTCACCGAGGACGACTTCGCGGACGCCTGGACCGAGACGCAGTCACTGCTCCCCGCGACGAGGGACGCCAAGGTCGAGGAGGGGATCAACGGCCTGTTCTCCTTCACCACCGACGGCCTGCCCCTCCTCGGCGAGTCCCCGGACGTCAAGGGCTTCTGGGTCGCCGAGGCGGTCTGGGTCACCCACTCCGCCGGTGTCGGCAGGGCCGTCGCCGAGTGGCTGGTCGACGGCCACTGCTCCTCCTTCGACCTCCACGAGTGCGACGTCAACCGCTTCGAGGCGCACCAGCTCGCCCCGGAGTACGTCCTGGCCCGCGACTGCCAGAATTTCGTCGAGGTCTACGACATCCTCCACCCGCTCCAGCCGTCCGGTGACCCGCGCCCGATCCGCACCAGCCCCTTCCACACCCGCCAGCAGGAGCTCGGCGCCTTCTTCCTGGAGGCGAACGGCTGGGAGCGCCCGCACTGGTACGAGGCCAACGCGGGCCTGGTGGAAGGCCGTTCGATCGTCACCCCGAACGACTGGGCCGCCCGGTACTGGTCGCCGATCGTCGGCGCCGAGGCCCAGGTCACGCGCGAGACCGTCGCGATGTACGACATGACGGCCCTCAAGCGCCTGGAGGTGAGCGGACGGGGAGCGGCCGACTTCCTGGAGCGGCTGTGCACCGGGAAGGTCGCCAAGTCCGTCGGTTCGGTGACGTACACGCTGCTCCTGGACCACGACGGCGGCATCCGCAGCGACATCACCGTCGCGAGGCTGGATCGGGATGTGTTCCAGGTCGGCGCCAACGGCAACCTCGACCTCGACTGGTTCACCCGCCACCTCCCCGCCGACGGCACGGTCCAGGTCCGTGACATCACCCCCGGCACCTGCTGCATCGGCCTGTGGGGACCGCTCGCCCGCGATGTCCTCCAGCCCCTCACCGACGAGGACTTCTCGGCGACGGGCCTCAAATACTTCCGCGCCAAGCGCGCCCACATCGGATCCGTCCCGGTGACGGCCATGCGCCTCTCCTACGTGGGCGAGCTCGGCTGGGAGCTGTACACCACGGCCGACCTGGGCCAGAAGCTGTGGGACACCCTGTGGCGGGCGGCGCAGCCGCTGGGCGGCATCGCGGCCGGCCGGGGCGCCTTCAACAGCCTCCGCCTGGAGAAGGGGTACCGCTCCTTCGGCACCGACATGACCTACGAGCACGACCCCTACGAGGCCGGCGTCGGCTTCGCCGTCAGGGCCGACAAGGAGGACTTCGTCGGCAAGGCGGCACTGGAGCGGCGCGCGGCCGACGTACGGCGCAGGCTCACCTGCCTGACGATCGAGGACCCGCGGTCCGTCGTCATGGGCAAGGAGCCGGTGTACGACGGGCAGCGCGCGGTCGGTTACGTCACCAGCGCGGCCTTCGGCTACACGATCGGCAAGGGCATCGCCTACGCCTGGCTGCCGGCGGAGCTCGCGGAGCCCGGGCGGGCGCTGCACATCGGCTACTTCGACCAGCGCGTGGAGGCGGTCGTGACCGAGGAGCCGTTGTTCGATCCGGCGATGTCCCGGCTGCGGGGGTGAGCGCGGGCTGGCGGGAGTCCGGGCTCAGCCCGCGTAGGTGAGCGTGTCCTGGTGAGGGTCCGGGCTCTCCCCACGTGGGCCGGGCGGGTGTTGCACATCGGCTGCTACGACCCGTGGGGTCCGGCGATGTTCCGGCTGCGGGGGTGAGCGGGGGCCGGCGGGAGTTCGGGCTCAGCGCGGGTAGGTCGGGCGGGTGCTGCGTATCGGTTGCTTCGGTCGGTGGGTGGAGGCGGTCGTGGCCGAGGAGCCGTTGTTCGATCCGGCGATGTCCCGGCTGCGAGGGGTCAGCGCGGCCTGGCGGAGGTCTGGCGGCGATGGCCCGGCTGCGGGGCTGACAGGGGCCTCCCTACCCCAGGCCTCAGCCCAAGTGGCCGAGTCGGCGGCTGAGTTCGTCGGCGCTCTCCACCAGCACCGGCGCCAGCTCGTGCATCCGCTCCTCGGTGAGACGGAAGGCGGGACCCGAGGCGGTGAGGGCGGCGACGACCCTGCCCTCGCCGGAACGCACCGGCGCCGCCATGGCGTTGAGGCCCTCCTCGTACTCCTCCACCGTCATGGCGTAGCCCTGCTCGCGCACCCGGACCAGTTCCGCCTCCAGTTCCCGTCGGGAGGTCAGTGTGCGGGCCGTCATCCGCTCGAGCCCGGCCGCGGCGACGAGCTCGTCCCGGCGCTCGTCGGTGAGATGGGCGAGCAGGACCTTGCCGCTCGACGTGCAGTGCATCGGCGTCAGCCGGCCGACCCAGTTCTGCGCGGTGATGGCGGACCGGCCGCGCACCTGGTCGAGGTTGATCACGTGATGGGACTCCAGGACCGCGATGTTCATCGTCTCGCCCAGCTTGTCGGCGAGGCGCTCGCAGATCCCGCGGCCGTGCTTGGTGACGTCGATGCGCCCGGTGACCGCGCCGGCCAGCCGCACGATGCCGAAGCCGAGGCGGTACTTCCCGCGCTCGCCCTCCTGCTCGACCATGCCGTGCGCCTCCAGCGCGCCGAGCAGACGGAACGCGGTGGACTTGTGGACGTCGATCGCCTCGGCCACTTCACTGACGCCTGCCTCGCCGCGCTGGGCGAGGATCTCCAGCACGGTGACGGCCCGGTCGACGGACTGCACCCCGCCGCCGGACGTGCCCCCGGACTCGGTGCCGTAGCTGCTCATGGCGGAACCCTATGCGAACAGGTCGTCGCTGGTCAGCGGAAGACCACCGTGCGATGGCCGTTGATCATGACGCGGCTCTGGCTGTGCCACTCCACGGCCCGGGCGAGGACCTGCGCCTCGACGTCCCGCCCCAGGGTGACCAGACTCTCGGCGCTCTGGGCGTGGTTCACGCGGATGACGTCCTGCTCGATGATGGGCCCCTCGTCGAGGTCCGGGGTGACGTAGTGGGCCGTGGCCCCGACGAGCTTCACGCCCCGCTCGTGCGCCTGGACGTAGGGCCGCGCGCCCTTGAAGCTCGGCAGGAACGAGTGGTGGATGTTGATCGCCCGGCCCTCGAGTTGCTTGCACAGGTCGTTGGAGAGGATCTGCATGTAGCGGGCGAGGACCACGAGGTCGATGTCCAGCCGGTCGACCAGGTCGAGCAGCCGCGCCTCCGCGTCCGCCTTCGTCTCCCGGGTCACCGGGATGTGGTGGAAGGGGATGCCGTAGCTCTCGGCGAGCGGGGCGAAGTCCGGGTGGTTGGAGACGATCGCCGGCACCTCGATGCCGAGCGCGCCGGTGCGCTGCCGGAAGAGCAGGTCGTTCAGGCAGTGGCCGAACTTCGACACCATGATCAGGGTTCGGGTCGGGGTGGCGGCGTTCCGCAGTTGCCAGGTGATCCGGTACGCCTCGGCGACCGGCGCGAAGCCGGAGCGCAGATCCTCCAGGGTGGTGCCCGGGTCGGAGACGTCGAAGTGGACGCGCATGAAGAAGCGGTCCTGGAGCCGGTCGTCGAACTGCTGGCTCTCCTGGATGTTCCCGGAGTGCCGGACCAGGAAGCCGGTGACGGCGTGGACGAGGCCGGAGCGGTCCGGGCAGGACAAGGTGAGGACGAACTCGCGGTCGGGGTGAGGTCGAAGAGACACTGAGTCCTCCCGAAGGCTGCGCATTACGCAACAGTGCGACTGATACGCAACATGGTCCCGGCTGTGGCCGCCCCCGGTCAAGGGCCCGCTCCCGGGACGGTGACAGGGAACAGGTGCGCTTGTACGACCGGTCACGCGCGTGTGAGGATCGTGAGCGGTCACTTCGTGCCCTTCCGGCACACCCACCGTCCCGGAAGGGGAAACCGCGTTGACCGCAACCGTCGGCACGCTCGAAGGATCACGTCTCTGGTCGCATCCGGAGCTCGGTCTGCACGCCGTCCTGGGGGCCATGGGATCGGTCCGGCTGGGCGCGCCCGGCCAGGACTGGGCCGCCCTGGTGCCGCTCGTCGAGGTCACCGCCACCGGCCACGGACGCCTGTGGTCGGGGGAGCGCTTCATCGAGACGGCGATCGGCGACCGACTGGCCTACCGCGACCACGAGACGGTCCAGCACGGAAACCGTGCGCGTACGACGATCCGGCTGGCGGATCCGCGGACGGGCCTGGTCGCCGAGGTGGTCCTGGAGACGGTCGTGGGCGCCGGTTCCCTGCGCTCACGGGTGCGCCTGGTCAACGAGGGCGCCGCGCCGCTGCGACTGGAGAGCGTGAGCACCCTGACCCTCGGCGGTGTCACCGACGCGGACGGCGGCCTCGACGGACTGACCCTGCACTGGGCGGACAACGACTGGCTCGCCGAATGCCGTTGGCACGAGGCCCCCTTCCGGGAGCACATCGCCCCGCTGAGCCGGTCCGCCCACGGGCACGAGGGACGCGGCTGCTTCGAGCGCTGCTCGCAAGGGAGTTGGTCCACCGGCCGCCACCTGCCGATGGGGGCGCTCACCGACCGTTCCGGGCGGTCCTGGCTGTGGCAGATCGAGTCCAGCGCGGGCTGGCGCTTCGAGACCGGCGAACGCGAAGGCGCCGCCTATGTCGCCTTGTTCGGCCCCGACGACGCCCACCACCAGTGGTGGCACACCCTCGCGCCCGGCGAGGAGTTCACCACCGTCCCCGCGGTCCTCGTCCGCGGTGGGACGGGCGGCCTCGACACCGCCTTCGGTGAACTCACCGACCACCGCAGGCTGATCCGCCGCGACCACCCGGACCACCGCGCCCTGCCGGTGATCTACAACGACTACATGAACACCCTCATGGGCGACCCGACCACCGACAAGCTCCTGCCGCTGGTCGCGGCGGCCGCGCGAGCGGGTGCCGAGATCTTCGTCATCGACGCCGGGTGGTACGACGACGACGCCCAGGGCTGGTGGGACGCGGTCGGCGCATGGGAGCCCGCGCAGGGGCGATTCCCCGGCGGCATCCAGGAGGTCCTGGACGCCGTCCGGGACCACGGCATGGTCCCGGGGCTCTGGCTGGAGCCCGAAGTCGTGGGCGTGCGCAGCCCGTTGGCCCGCACCCTGCCGCCCGAGGCGTTCTTCCGGCGCGGCGGCGTGCGCCTGACGGAACACGGACGCCACCACCTGGACCTTCGTCACCCCGCCGCCCGGGCCCACCTCGACGCGGTGGTGGACCGGCTGGTCGGGGAGTGGGGCGTCGGATACCTCAAGCTCGACTACAACATCAACAGCGGACCCGGCACGGAGAACGGCCCGGAGAGCCCCGGCGCCGGCCTGCTCGGCCACCACCGCGCCCACCTCGACTGGATGTCCGGCCTCCTCGACCGGCACCCCGGCCTGGTCCTGGAGAACTGCGGCTCCGGCGGTCTGCGCATGGACTACGCCCAACTCTCCGTCGCCCAGCTCCAGTCCACCAGCGACCAGCAGGACCCTCTGCGCTACCCGCCCATCGCGGCGGCCGCCGCCACCGCCGTGGCCCCCGAACAGGCCGCGGTGTGGGCCTACCCCCAGCCCGACCACACCGCCGACCGGATCGCCTTCACCCTCACCGGCGCCATGCTGGGCCGCATCCACCTCTCCGGCTTCCTCGACCGCATGAACGACGAGCAGTTCGCCCTCGTGCGGTCGGCGATCCGCGTGTACAAGGACATCCGGCCGGAGATCGCGCACGCCCGCCCCTTCTGGCCACTGGGCCTGCCGGGCTGGGAGGACGCCTGGATCGCGCACGGTCTGCGGGGACGCGACGCGACGCACCTGGCGGTGTGGCGACGGGAGCGGCCCGGCGCCCCGCAGAGCCGTACGCTCCCGCTTCCCCAGCTGCGGGGCGTCGCGCTGCGTCCGCAGGTGCTCCAGCCCACGACGGCCGACGCCACGGTGGCATGGGACGCGGTGGAGGGGAAGCTCACCGTCGGCCTCCCGCGCCCCGACACGGCCGTACTCCTCGCCCTGAACACGACCGCCTGAGCAAGGTCCCCTCGCGGCCGCCTGAGCAGGTCCCCTCGACTCCACCGCCGCCCCGAGGCCCCGCCGGGCACCGGGGCGGCTCCACACGCTCAGCCCCTTGATATTGCGTGAACCCTTGACACGTCCCAGCCGACTGCGTAGATATGACTGCGCAGTCATGACAGCGCAGTCATAGAGGGTGGACAAGCCCTCGACGGACCGCTCTGGCTAGGATCTGAGCCGCCGGACATCGGGAGACAGCAATGACGCCAGTGGGAGGACAGGGCAGCGGCCCCGGCGCGCCGCGTGCCGTGGACGTGGCCCGGCTGGCCGGCGTCTCGCAGAAGACGGTCTCCCGGGTCTTCAACGGCGAGAAGTACGTGTCCGAAGAGGTGCGCGGGCGCGTGCTCCGGGCCGCTGAGGACCTCGGTTACCGGCTCAACGGCGCCGCCCGCGCCCTGGCCTCGGGACGCACCCGTTCGATCGGCGTGGTCGCCCTCGGCACCGCCCTGTACGGCCCCGCCTCCCTGCTCATCGGAGTGGAACGGGCCGCCCGTGACGCGGGGTACGCCCTGCGGGTCGTCAACACGCTGGAGGGCGATCCGGCGGGCGTCGCCGGGGCCGTGGAGTCCCTCCTCGAACAGGGCGTGGACGGCATCGTCGTGTCCGAACCGATCGACGAGGGTTCGGTCTCGCTCAGTGTCGACGTCCCGGTCCTGATCCTCGGCGCGCCCGCCGCCTTCGGTGGCCCACGGGCCGTGGCCGCGGGCGTCGGCGCCGAGTCGCTGGCCCGGGCGGCCACCGAACACCTGCTGGACCTCGGACACATGACGGTCCATCACCTGGCCGGTCCGCAGAGGTGGTTCGCCGCCCGGGACCGTCTCCAGGGCTGGCGCGCGGCGCTCGCGGCACGCGACCGGGAGCAGCCGGCCGTCATCGAGGGCGACTGGTCGGCCGCGTCCGGCTACACGGCGGGCCACGAACTCGCCGCCGCCGGTGACGTCACCGCGGTGTTCGCCGCCAACGACGACATGGCCGTCGGCCTGATCCGCGCCCTGCTGGAGGCGGGCCTGCGGGTGCCGGAGGACGTCAGTGTCGTCGGGTTCGACGACATCCCTGTCTCCGCCTACGTCACCCCACCGCTGACCACCGTCCGCCAGCCCTTCGACGCCGTCGCCCGCGAAGGGCTCCGGCTCCTGGTGCAGGCCATCGAGAAACCGGACGCCGAGCCGGCACCGGCGAGCGACCCACCGGTCGAACTCGTCGTACGCGCCTCCACGGCACCCCCGCCGACAGGCGGGCCGCGTCCTGCCTCCGGCTCGCGCGGCGCGGCGCACGCACCCCCGACCACCACCGACTGACCCACGCTTTCCCGGCTCCCTGAGCAGCCTCCCGGGGCCGGGACAGGAGCCCGAGCCGCGCTCGTCGCTCCCAACCCCCTTCCACGACCGTGGACTTCCGCCGCGCGGGACACCCCGCGCGTGCCGACCCCGACCCCGCGCCGCCCACCAGAACCCCGGTGGGGACGCCGGAGCCGTACCGCCCCTTCCTTCTCCTTTCCCACCCTCACGACGCGCCCTCGCCAGGCGTGCCGTCCCTATGCCCCTCGGCGGGAGTTCACCATGCCCAGATCCTTCGTACCCACGTCCGCCATGAGCCGTCGGCGGTTCCTCGCCGCTACCGGAGCCCTCTCCCTCGGCGCCGCGCTCACCGCCTGCGGCGGCGGTGACTCGGGCGGTTCCTCCGGCTCCGCGAAGCCGGTCGGGCAGGCCGACATCGACAAGGCGATGAAGACGCCGACCCAACTGACCTTCTGGACCTGGGTGCCGGACATCCAGCAGGAGGTCGCGCTCTTCGAGAAGAAGTACCCGGCGATCAAGGTCAAGGTCGTCAACGCGGGCCAGGGCGTCACGCACTACACCAAGCTGCGCACCGCGCTGAAGGCCGGCAGCGGCGCACCGGACCTGGCGCAGATCGAGTACCAGGCCATCCCGACCTTCACGATCACCGACAGCCTGCTGGACCTCGGCCCGTACGGCGCCTCGGCGCTCAAGGACACGTTCGTCGACTGGACCTGGGGACAGGTCAGCGGCCCCGACGGCGAGGTCTGGGCGATCCCCCAGGACACCGGCCCGATGGGGATGCTCTACCGCAAGGACATCTTCGACAAGCACGGCATCGACGTCCCCACGACCTGGGACGCGTTCGCCGAGGCGGCCCGCAAGCTCCACAAGGCCGACCCGGACGTCTACCTCACCAACCTCGCGGCCAACGAACCCGCCGCCTGGCACGGCCTGTTGTGGCAGGCGGGCGCCAAGCCCTACGCCACCTCCGGCAAGAGCACCCTGGCGATCGACGTCGACGACGCGGTCTCCAGGAAGCTCGCCGACTACTGGGGCGGGCTCGCGAAGGAGGGCGTCATCAGCACCGACCCCGACTTCGTCGACGCCTGGTACGCGGGCTTCACCAAGGGCAGGTACGCCACCTGGCTCACCGCGGCCTGGGGCCCGTCCTTCCTGTCCGGCTCGGCCAAGTCCACCGCGGGCGACTGGCGCGCGGCCCCGCTCCCGCAGTGGGACGCCGCCAAGCCCGCCTCCGGCAACTGGGGCGGCTCCACCACCGCGGCCATGCGTTCCACCAAGAACCCCATCGCGGCGGCCCGGTTCGCCCAGTTCCTCAACAGCGACCCGGCGAGCGCCAGGATGTTCGCGACCAAGCAGTTCTTCTTCCCGGCGACCAAGTCCCTGCTCACGGACCCGGGTTTCACCGGAGAGGCGCCCGCCTTCTACGGCGGCCAGAAGGTCAACCAGGTCTTCGCCGACATCGGCGACACCGTCTCGCCGGCCTTCCAGTGGCCGCCGTTCCTCGACCAGGCGGCGACCGACTGGACCGAGACCGTCGGCAAGTCCCTCGCCGACAGGTCCGACACCACCGCCGCGCTCGGCCAGTGGCAGTCGCGCCTGACGACGTACGCCAAGAAGCAGGGCTTCACCGTCAAGGAGGCCTGAGATGGCCGCCGCCCACTCCAGGAGGGCCGGGCCCCTGTTCGTGGCCCCCTTCCTGATCCTCTTCCTGGCGCTCTTCCTCGCCCCGCTCGGCTACGCCGCCTACCTCAGCCTCTTCCAGCAACGCCTCGTCGGCGGCACGGTCTTCGTCGGCCTCGACAACTACGTCACCGCCCTCAAGGACCCCCTGCTCCTGCACGGCGTCGGCCGCGTGGCCCTGTTCTTCCTCCTCCAGGTCCCGCTGATGCTGCTGCTGGCCCTGGCGTTCGCCCTCGCCCTCGACAGCGGCCTGCTGCGCCTCGCCCGTGTGATCCGGCTCGGCATCTTCGTGCCGTACGCCGTCCCGAGCGTGGTCGCCGCACTGATGTGGGGCTACCTCTACGGCCCCGACTTCGGCCCCTTCGCCCAACTGAGCCGGGAACTCGGCCTGCCGGCCCCGGACTTCCTGAGCGGCGGCTGGATGCTGGGCAGCCTGTCGAACATCGTGACCTGGGAGTTCGTCGGCTACAACATGATCATCCTGTACGCGGCCCTGCGGACGATCCCGCACGACCTGTACGAGGCGGCCGCCATGGACGGAGCGGGCGCCTGGCGGATCGCCCGGTCGATCAAACTCCCCGCGCTGCGCCCGGCGTTGCTGCTCACCCTGCTGTTCTCGGTGATCGGCAGCTTCCAGCTCTTCAACGAGCCCAAGCTGCTGATGGCCCTCGCCCCGGACGTCATCAGCAGCTCCTACACCGCCAACCTCTACGCCTACTCCCTCGCGTTCACCGGCGACCAGCTCAACTACGCGGCGACGGTCTCCTTCCTCCTGGGCCTCGTCATCGTCGTCGCCTCCTACGCCGTACTCCTGACCGCGAACCGCAGGAGGTCCGCATGACGACCACCTTGCGGCAGCCACCGGTGACCGCGAAGACCCCGGCCGCACCCGTACGGCACCGTCCCGCCGCCCGTCGCCGCAGCACCCCGCTGACGATCGCCATGCTCGCGGCCCTGGCCTACTTCCTGCTCCCGCTGTGCTGGCTGCTGGTCGCCTCGACCAAGAGCACCCAGGACCTGTTCGACAGCTTCGGCCTGTGGTTCTCGCACGCCCCGCAGCTCCTGACGAACATCAAGGCGACCTTCACCCAGGACGACGGCGTCTTCGTGCACTGGCTGCTCAACACCGTCCTGTACGCCGTCGTCAGCGCGCTCGGCGCCGCCCTGCTCGCGGCGGCCGCCGGCTACGGCTTCGCCAAGTTCCGCTTCCGCGGCGACCGGCTGGCCTTCAACCTCGTCCTCGGCGCCATCATGGTCCCGGCGACCGCCCTGGCGATCCCGACCTATCTGCTGTTCGCCAAGGTCGGCCTGGTCAACACGCCGTGGGCGATCATCCTGCCCTCGCTGGTCAACCCCTTCGGCCTGTACCTGATGCGGGTGTACGCGGCCGACGCCGTCCCGGACAGCCTCCTGGAGGCCGCCCGCATCGACGGCGCGGGGGAGGCCCGGATCTTCTTCCGGATCGCCCTCGGACTGCTCGCGCCCGGCCTGGTGACCGTCCTGCTGTTCACGCTCGTGGCGACCTGGAACAACTACTTCCTGCCGCTGATCATGCTGAACGACCCGAACCTGTACCCCGTCACGGTCGGCCTCTCGTCCTGGGCCGCCCAGGCGCAGAACGGCGGTGCCGGCGCCAGCAGCGACATGCTCCCGCTGGTCGTCACCGGCTCCCTGCTCTCGATCGTGCCACTCGTCGTCGCCTTCCTGGTGCTCCAGCGCTACTGGCAGAGCGGCCTGGCCACCGGCAGCGTCAAGCAGTAACTCCCCCTGTTCCCCTGGAGGTTCATCAATGGCGGTCCTGCCCGCCCACGTCCTGTTCGGTGCCGCGTACTACCACGAGTACACGCCCGCCTACGACCCCGACCTGCGGCCCGACGAACAGCTGAAGACCGACCTCGACCTCATGGCGGAGGCGCACTTCACCGTGATCCGCGTGGGTGAGTCGGTCTGGTCGACCTGGGAGCCCGAGAACGGCCGCTTCGACCTCGACTGGCTCCAGCCGGTCCTCGACGGCGCCCACGAACGCGGCATCTCCGTCATCCTCGGCACCCCGACCTACGCCGTGCCGCCGTGGCTGGCCCGCCAGTACCCGGAGATCACCGGCGAACGCCGTACCGGTGAACGCATCGGCTGGGGCGCCCGCCAGGAGGTGGACTTCACCCACCCCGCCTTCCGCTTCCACGCCGAACGGATAATCCGGAAGATCGTCGCCCGCTACGCCGACCACCCGGCGGTCATCGGCTGGCAGGTCGACAACGAACCGGGCCTGCACCTCCTCCACAACCACGGCGTCTTCCAGCGGTTCGTGGACCACCTGCGCGAGAAGTACGGCGACGTCGAGACCCTCAACCGCGAGTGGGGGCTGGTGTACTGGTCGCACCGCCTGTCCAGCTGGGCCGACCTGTGGACCCCGGACGGCAACGAGCAGCCCCAGTACGACGTGGCCTGGCGGGAGTTCCAGGCCCGGCAGGTCACCGACTTCATCGGCCGGCAGGCGGACATCGTCCGCGAGTACGCCAGGCCCGACCACTTCGTCACCACCTGCATCTCCTACACACGCCAGGGCGTGGCCGACGACGAACTGTCCGCCCGGCTCGACATCGCCTCCGGCAACCCGTACTACGACATGCAGGACGGCCTCCTGCTGCCCGACCCCACCCCCGACACACACGAGCAGAGGTGGAAGACCACCGGCGTCTGGTCGATGTACCAGACCGCCGACTGGATGTTCTCCTCCCGCCAGGAGCCCTTCCTCGTCACCGAGACCAACGCGAACTCCATCGGCTTCGCCTGGGACAACCGGCCCGGTTACGACGGCCAGTGGCGCCAGGCCGCCTGGGCGCACGTGGCGCGCGGCGCCCGGATGATCGAGTACTGGCAGTGGCAGACCCTGCGCTTCGGCGCCGAGACCTACTGGGGCGGGGTCCTCCCGCACAGCGGACAGCCAGGCCGCACCTACGCGGAAATCTCTCGCCTGGGCGCCGAGTTCACGAAGGCGGGACCGCTCGTCGCCGGACTCGAACCGGACGCCGACCTCACGCTGGTCTACTCCACACCCAGCAAGTGGCTCATGCAGAAGCACCCGCCGCTCGCGAAGCCCGACGGCACCCCCGACCCCGCCGCCTACCACCGCATCTTCGACCCCTTCTACCGGGGCGCCTTCGAGTCCGGCCGCCAGGTGCGGATCGTGCACGCCCGGCAGCTGCACGAGGGGACGACCCCGCAGGAGGCCGCCCGCCTCCATCCCGTGCTGGTCGTACCGGCGCTGTACATCGCCCCCGACGCGACCCTCGACTGGCTCGCCGCCTACGCCCACGCCGGCGGTCACCTCGTCCTCGGCCCCCGCACCGGATACGCCGACCACGAGGCCCGCGCCCGGCACGAGAAGGCACCGGGACGCCTCACCGAGGCCGCGGGGGTGTCGTACGACGAGTTCAGCAATCTCCCGCACGGCATCCCCGTGCACTCCGTGGGCCCGTTGAGGCTGCCGGAGGGCGCGACGGCGACCCACTGGGCCGACGCCCTGACCGTCACCGACGCCGACGTGCTCGCCGGCTACCGGCACCCGCACTTCGGGAACTGGCCCGCGATCACCACCCGCCGGCACGGCGAGGGCCGCGTCACCTGCGTCGGCACGGTCCCCGACCGCGCCCTCGCCCGAGGACTGGCGCAGTGGCTCGCACCCTCGGCCCGCCACGGCTGGCAGGACCTCCCGGACACGGTCACCGCGACCACCGGCACCGCGTCCGACGGGCGCCGCCTGCACATCGTCCACAACTGGAGCTGGGAGCCGGCCAGTGTCGTGGCTCCCGTGGACCTGACCGACGTCCTGAACGACACCCCGGTCCCCGCCGGAGCCGAACTGGAGCTCGGCGCCTGGGACGTGCGCGTGCTCGTCACCGCGGACGACTGAGCATCGCCCGTGGGCACCCTGAAAAACCTCAAAGGAGAGGCAATGCAGAGAAGACGGCTGGGACAGACACTGGGCACCTTCGCCGCGGCGACCGCGCTGGCGGCGATCCCCCTGAGCAGCGCGCACGCGTACAACCCGACCGGAGGAATCCTCTACCAGCTCGGCAGCGAACCCTGCCTGAAGGGGCGGGGCAACTGCGCCGTCTACCCCAAGTCGGCGCAACTGCCGAGCGGACGCCTGGTCGCGTCCTTCGAGAAGGCGACCGTCGTACCGCAGTCGGGAAGCGCCGACGGAGAGACCCTCCCGGTCTACAAGAGCGACGACCGCGGCACGTCCTGGCAGCCGCTGTCGGAGGTGAAGGCCCCGGCCTACCTCTCCACCGACCCCAAGTACGCGAAGTACACCAGCAACTGGACCAACGCGTACCTCTACACGCTGCCGCAGACCGTCGGAAACCTGCAGGCCGGGACCCTGCTGCTGGCGAGCGTCGTCTCGGGTGACGACTACTACTACAAGGAGCACAAGGCCGCCGACCCGAACTGGACGCCCTCCAACGACGGCGACCGCAAGGACCTTGCCATCGCCCTGTACTCCAGCACCGACGAGGGCAGAACCTGGAAGGTCGTCAACGTCGTCGCCACCGGCGGCTGGCAGGGCGGCAGTGCGGGCGCGGTCGGCCAGAACATCTCGGCCGCCAACACCAACAAGCAGGTGGACCCCCTCTGGGAGCCCTACCTGATGGTCCACAACGGCCAACTCGTCTGCTACTACTCCGACGAGAACGACTACCTCGGCGTCGACCCCACCACCGGAGCTCCGATACCGGACCCCGCGAACGCCACCGCCACCGACTCGCACGGCCAGATCCTCGCCCATAAGACCTGGGACGGCCGCAGCGCGGCCTGGAGTTCACCCGTCGTCGACGTCGCGGGACTGACCGACGACATGGGCGGCGGCAAGACGGAGATCGGGGGCGGGCGGCCCGGCATGACCAACGTCGTGCCCACGACCGACGGCAAGTGGCTGCTGACGTACGAGTACTGGGGCGGTGGGGCGAACGTCCGGTACGCGCTCGCCGCCGACCCGCTGAAGTTCCGCGCCGGCACCTCGGGCGCGGTCACCTCCCTGCCGCTCGACACCGGTTCGCGCCCGCTCGCCACGGGTGGCAGCCCCGTGATCATCCGGCTGCCCGACGGGCGCCTGGTGTACAACGCGGCGGGCAGCGGCAACGTCTGGGTCAATGACAGCGGCAGCAGCACCGGTGTCTGGAAGGAGTACCAGACCACCTCGCGGGCGGGCTACAGCCGCAACCTCCAGTACGTCGCCGGGACCGGCCGGATCGCGATCCTCAACAACCAGGACACCTCCACGATCGCCTACGCCGAGGTCGACCTGGGCCGCACCCAGGGCACCTACTACCAGCTGGTGAACCGGAAGACCGGGCAGGTGATCGGTACCGGCAACAAGACCAGCGACGCGAACATCGGCAACGGCGACGTGCCCGACGTCGTCCTGGAGAACGCGGGCGCGCCGGCGAACAAGGACACCCAGTACTGGCACGTGGTGACCGAGCCGAACGGCGGCACGACCCTGCTCAACAAGTCGGGCGGCCGCGCGGCGGCCATCTGGACGGGCAACGCCACCGTGGGGCAGCGGATCGGCCAGTGGGTCGACAACAGCCCGACGGGAAGCTGGAACCTCGTCACGACGGCCGACGGCTACTACCGGTTCCAGGCGGTCAAGAACACCAGCGTGTACCTGACCGGCGCGTCCGCGGGAGCGCCGCTGACCCTCCAGAACGCCGTCGCCGACGGCTCGCAGGACTGGCGGCTCGTCCCGGCCGGGTGAACGACGGCCGGGTACCGGCGGCGCCCCGGGGCGCCGCCGGTACCGCTCACCTCATCTCACCGCACCTCCCGCGCGTACGGCGCCACGGTGATCCGGTCGATCAGCGGCGCGTACCGGGAGCGGAGCAGCACCCCTGGGAAGGTGTCCGAGGCGTAGGTCGTGCCGTCGAAGTTCGGCAGCTCCTCGGAGCGGAACGTGATCGTGTTCTGTCCCTTCTTCAGGGTGACCGGGACGGTCAGCTCCCAGAAGTTGTTCTGGTGGAAGCTGTGCGGGAAGCCGACGCGCCGCATGTCGCCGCCGTTCACGCTGATGTCGGCGTGCCGGGCCAGCGGGTCCGGGTTGTAATGCGTGGCCTCCGACTGCTCCGGGTTGGAGTAGCGCACACGCAGCGCGTACAGGCCGGCCCGGTCCGCGGTGACCGTGAACGTGGCGGTGTTGCCGTTGCCCGGGTCGCCGCCGATGCCCGTGATCGCCGTGCCGTCGGTGGCCAGGGACAGCGGGGTGAGCGTGGCCGAGCCCGCGAGTACGGCGTCCTGGGCCTCGTACGTACGGGCCTTCAGCGCGCCCTCGCCCGGCGTGACCGTGAGGCGGTCGACGAGGGTGACGGACGAACCGCCCGTGACCGTCACCTTGTTGACGCCGCCGGAGAGGGAGACCGCGACGCTGCTCCTGTCCTTGGCCAGGCGCAGGACGTCGTGGCCGTTGACGGAGACCCGGGCGCCGGTGCCGCCGAGCGTGTCGACCTTGAGGGTGGCCTCACGGTCGGCGGGGGAGTAGACCCAGAACGTGGCGCTCTGCCCCTTGGCGAGCCGGGCCGCCCCCGAGCCCGGGGTGTCGTACACGGGCTGTGCTCCACCGCTCAGCCAGGCCAGCTCGCCCTCGTACACCTGCGTAGCGGCCGAGGGGTTCGCCAGAGCCAGGGTGAGGCGGTCGACGATGGCGTCGCCCTTCGTCACGCGCGTGCCGTCCAGGCTCTTCGCGGCGAGCGTCAGGGTGTGCTTGCCCTTGGTGAGCTTCACCTTGGTGTCGGTGTGGTCCCACACCACCCACTTGTAGCCGAGCGGCAGATACAGCTGCTGCTCGCTGCCGGCCTGGCCGTCCACCCGCAGGAAGACGTTGGTGGGGCCCTGCTCCTTCACCTTGTCGAAGGTGTTGAGGGAGTTGGCGAAGACGCTCAGGTCGTAGGTGCCGTCCTCGGGCACGTCCACCGTGAAGTCGAGCGTGACGTCCGAGCCCGTGCGCAGCCCGCCCACGTCGTAGCCGCCGGAGGTGTAGAACTTCGACACGTCGGAGGTGGAGCCCTCCGGGCCGTTCTTCGAGTAGCCGGACCCGGTGTGGGCCGCGTCCTCCGCCTCGTAGAACCCCTGCCAACGGACCGACGGGGACTGGGTGTTCGCCGCCTTCCCGGCCGGGCTGAGGACGATCTCGTACGCCGAGGACTCCTTCAGCTTCGGCAGCGGGCCGTCACCGAAGTCGACGGTGACGGTGCCGTCGTCGCCGACCTTCAGGTTCTTCTCGGTGAGCAGCTTCGGGCCGGAGTTGTCGCCGACCTGACCGCTCCACTCGATCTCCCGCACCCAGGCGTGCACGTTCTTGCCGAAGAGCTTCTTCTGGACGCCGGAGAAGGTGATGTGCCCCTTGCCGGTGGAGCCCCCGAAGAGCAGCCGGGCCTGCTTCTTCTTCTCGTCCAGCGTGGCCACGCCCTGCATGGTGTAGTTCTCGCCGGGGAACGGCGGGTTCACCGTCACGGTGTGCCCGCTCATCGAGGCGTACGAGTTCAGCAGCCACCACTGGCCGTTGCCGCGGTTGGACTGCACCGCGGAGTCGGAGAGGTTGCCGTCGATGTTCCAGTAGGCGATGTCGGCGTCCACCTTGGACTCCTCGATCGCGGAGACCCACTGGATCATCTGCCCGGGGACCGAGGTGTGGTAGTTGAAGGCGTACTCGTTGATGTTGATCGGGAGTTGGGTGCCCTCGCGTGAGGTGCCCCTGAACAACTCCTTCTCCCACACCCGGTACTTGGCGACACTCGCGCGCACGGCCTCCGGGTGGCTCAGCTCGTGCCAGGTGATGACGTCCGGGAGGGTGCCGACGGCCAGGGCGTGGGTGAGGAAGCCCTTGACCTGGTCGTACAGGACGCTGGTGTTGGGCCCGGCGATCCGGGCGTCGGGCATCCTGCCCTTGATGAGCTTGTACGCGGAGTCCCAGGCGGCGAAGTAGTCGTCCGGGTCGCTCAGCCAGCTGACCTTGTTGTAACTCCACTGCCCGGTGCCGAACATGTTGCCCTCGGGCTCGTTGAACGGCACGAAGACGATGTTGTCCTGGTACTCCTTCGGCAGCTTCAGGACCTGGTCGACCTGCTTGGCGATCTTCTCCTCGTAGAGCTTGAGCTTCTCCGCGGGGGTGTCACCCGGCCACTCGTAGGGGAAGCCGCGGTGGATGTCGGTCATGTAGATGTACACGTCGCCGTCGGTGGAGTCGGCGAGCGGCTTCACCACGTCCAGCGCGTCGGCGCCGGGGTGCTGCGGCCCGTCCTGTGCCTTGGTGGAGACCGTGCGCAGCCCCATGCCCTCGATGAGGTTGTTGGTCGGCACGTCTGGTCCGTAGACGCCGTAGAGGGTGCCGGAGGCGCCGCCGTGGAAGGCGCCCGTGTCCGAGCCGAGGTCGACGATGAGCTGCCCCTCGCGGACCACGGTGACGTTCGCCTGAACGGCGCGTCCGGCCGCCGTTCCCGCCACTGTGAAGGTCCCGGGCTTGGCGTACTTCTCGGGCGGTACGGCGTCCCAGACGATGGACGCGTCGCGGTCGTAGCCGTCGGAGAAGGTCGAGCGGACGGCGGCCGGCAGGGTCGGGGCGGTCCCGTCGGTCGTACGGACGTCGAAGGAGGTCTTCGAGAGGTCCTGGAGGGTCGGCACGGTCCCGACCAGGCCGGCCACCTGCTCCGCGCTGAGCGCCGAGTGCCACACCGTGAAGTCGTCGACGGCACCCTTGAGCAGCGGGTCCGGGTACAGGGACTTGCCTATGTAGCCGGCGGCGGTGGCCGAACCGCTCAGCAGGTCCTTGGCCTTGATGGCGGTCGCGGCGGAGGACACGGCCACGCCGTCGAGGTAGGTGGTGAGGCGGCCCGCGGAGGTGTCGAGGGTGACGGTGACCGTGCGCCACGCGTTCGCGGGCAGCGCCGCGTAGCCGCGGACCTGGTTCTCCGCGCCACCCCCGCCGGTGGTCACGGAGGTCTGGAACAGCCCGCTGCCGTTGTACGGGGTGCTGAAGAGGTACCTGCTGGTGTCGGTGCCCAGGTCGAAGATCCGTTGCCAGGACGAGGTGTCGCCGCTCCACTTCACCCGGGCGGAGACGGTCAGGTCGCTCGCGTCGCCGACCACTTCGCGGGGCAGTCGGACGTAGGCGCCGTCGGAGGTGGGGGCCCCGCCGGGCAGGGCCAGTGCCTTGCCGCCGTCCGGGCCGGCGACGGACTGGGCCGTCGCGGCGTTCACCAGGCTCGCCGTCAGGCCGTTGCCGGAGCTGTCGGTGATCTTTCCGGAGGACAGGTCGTCCTGGTCGAAGGTGTAGCGGGCGGCGGGCCCGGGCGCCTCGGCCGCCTGCGCGGGCACGGCGGGAGCGGCCAGCAGGCCCGCGCCGAGGGCCAGCGCCATGGCGGCCGGCGCCCGGCGGCGCGTGGATCTGTCAGCGGATGACATCGATGCGTCCTCAATCGTCGGGTATCGGGTTCTGGTCGGCCCGCCTCGGGTCGCCGTCGAACCGATTCGATCCAGGCGGGTGCAGGGGGAAGAGGCGTGTGGTGGGGGAAGGGGTGGGGGCGGCTCTGGGACGGCAGGGGCGCGGGAGTCACCATGGGCGACGGCGCCGAACCGGTTCGGCGAAGCTAGCACCGGGGCATCCGGCCAGCAATCCCCTCGACACGGTGATTTGACCGCCCGTCCGGCTCTGCACGGGGATTACGGCAGGGGTATTGACAGGCGCCCGGGCAGTTCCTACGTTCACTTTCACGCGAACCGGTTCGACAGCCGGTCGTCCCGTCCCAAGGAGTCGCCGTGAACATCGGTGAGATCGCCCGGCGGGCCGGTGTCTCGCGGAGCACCGTGTCCTACGCGCTGAGCGGCAAGCGCCCCGTGTCGGAGGACACGCGCCGGAAGATCCAGCGGATCGTCGACGAACTGGACTACCAGCCCAGCGCCAGCGCCCGCGCCCTGGCCAACGGCCGGACCAGCACCATCGGTCTGGTCTTCCCGCCGGCCGGGAACCACTACACCGGCATGCAGCTCGACTTCATCGGCAGCGTGGTGGAGGCCGCCGCTGCCCATGACTACGACGTGCTGCTGTCGCCCAGTGGCGTCGACAGCGACCGTTCCTTCCAGCGGCTGCTGGGGGAGCGGCGGGTCGACGGCGCGATCCTGATGGAGATCCGGCTGGAGGACGACCGGGCCGACCACCTGGCCGCGCTCGGCTTTCCCTCGGTCGCCATCGGCCGCACCGCCCACCCGGAGGACGGCTGGTACGTCGCCCTGGACCACACCGCGCTGGCGGCGGCCTGCGTCCACCACCTCGCGGACCTCGGCCACCGCCGGATCGCCTTCGTCAACCGGCCCGAACAACTCCTGAGGACCGGGTACGAGTCCGCGCACCGCGGCCTGGACGGCTTCACCAAGGCCGCGGCCGAACGCGGACTGACGGTCCGCACGTACTGCTGCGCGGACGACGCCGCCGCGGGCCAGGCCTGTCTGGAACGGATCCTGCACGACGACCCGGCCACCACGGCCCTGGTCACCCTGAACGAGGCCGCGCTGGGCGGCCTCTACCGGGGGCTCGCCCACGCGGGCCGCCATGTGCCGCGCGACTTCTCCGTCACCGGGGTCGTCGCCAACCGGTGGGCGGAGACGGTGACCCCGCAGCTCACCGCGGCGGACGTACCGGCGGCCGAGATGGGCCGGCTCGCCGTCGACCTGCTCGTGGAGCGGCTGGACCACTCCGACGCGCCGCCCCGGCAGCACCTCCTCACGCCACCGATCTCGCTCCGGGCCAGCACCGGGCCCGCGGGCACGCCGCAGACCTGATCCGTTTCCCCGCGCACCCGTCATACCGCAGACCTGATCCGTTTCCCCGCGCACCCGTCATACCGCAGACCTGATCCTTTCCCCCGCGCACCCGTCACACCGCCGCACGCCCGGACACCACCCGACGGCGTCGTTCGCGGTGCCCTCTTCCCCTCGCGACCCACCGCCGCGGCACCCGCATGCCACGAACCGAAGGAACCCGCCATGAACAGCTTCTCCAGACGACACCACCCGGCCGCCGCAGTCCTGATCTCCCTGGCCGTCGCCACCGGCGTCACCGCCTGCGGCTCCGGCTCGGGCAGCAGTGGCACCGAGGGCGCCGACAGCGGCACGTACACGGTCTGGGACCCGTACCCGCAGTTCGCCAAGGGTTCGGCGTGGACGGATCTGCTGGACAAGTGCGGTACTCAGGCGGGGGTGAAGGTCAAGCGGACCGGCTTCGACACCAGTGATCTGACGAACAAGGCGCTGCTGGCGGCGCAGCAGGGCAATTCCGCGGATGTCCTGATCGTCGACAACCCGGTGGTGTCGACGCTGGCGGAGGCGGGCGT
>NZ_JBEXQX010000014.1:0-247894 GCF_040612795.1 Streptomyces sp. NPDC006335 | reverse complement strand
AAACGCCCGGTTACATTCCGAACCCGGAAGCTAAGCCTTACAGCGCCGATGGTACTGCAGGGGGGACCCTGTGGGAGAGTAGGACACCGCCGAACTCCTTTTAATGAAAGGGCCCACACCTCATGGTGTGGGCCCTTTTGTGTTACGGGTTAGGTGTATTTTTCTTGAGGGGGCGCTTTGCGCCCCCTTCTTTGTTTACAGGCGACCCGCTGCTTTCAGCGCCAGATATGCGTCGGCCAGAGCTGGAGCCAGGTCGTCCGGTGTCGCGTCGACGACAGTTACTCCGTGGCGGCGGAGTTGTTCCGCCGTGCGATGGCGTTCCGTCTGGGCCTGGGCAGCGGCCGCGGCCTCGTAGACAGCGTCAGCGTTGCCGCGAGCCGTGGCCATGCGGGCGATATAGGGATCCGCCACTGAGGCCAGAAGGACAGTGTGCCGTTGGGTGAGCTGAGGAAGGACAGGTAGCAGGCCTTCCTCGATGGGCGCGGCGTCGAGACTGGTGAGCAGCACGATCAAAGAGCGGCGAGGGGCCGTACGCAGGGCCGTGGCGGTGAGGCCCCGGGCGTTCGTTTCGACGAGTTCGGGTTCGAGAGTGGCCATCGCGTTGACCAGCGAGGGGAGCAGGTCGTTGGCTGTTCGGCCCTGGACCAGGGCGCGTACTCCGCGGTCGTATGCGAGGAGGTCCACGCGGTCGCCGGCGCGGGAGGCGAGGGCTGCCAGGAGCAGGGCCGCGTCCATGGAGGCGTCGAGGCGGGGGGCGTCGCCGACACGGCCTGCTGATGTGCGGCCGGTGTCGAGGACGACGAGGATGTGGCGGTCGCGTTCGGGGCGCCAGGTGCGCACGGCGACGGAGGTCTGGCGGGCTGTCGCTCGCCAGTCGATGGAACGGGTGTCGTCGCCGGGGACGTACTCGCGCAAGCTGTCGAATTCTGTGCCCTCGCCGCGGGTGAGGACGCTGGTGCGGCCGTCGAGCTCGCGTAGGCGGGCGAGCTTTGAGGGGAGGTGCTTGCGGCTGGTGAACGGGGGCAGGACGCGGACCGTCCAGGGGACCTTGTGTGTGCCCTGGCGGGAGAAGAGCCGGAGGGGGCCGTAGGAGCGAATCGTCACTCGGTCCGCGTGGCGGTCACCGCGGCGGGTGGGGCGTAGGCGAGTGGTGAGGCGGCGGCGTTCGCCGGCCGGGACCGTCAACCGGTGGCGGGAGGCTTCCACCTCCGTGCCGGGCTGCCAACTGCTGGGGGGCCAGGCGTCGCGGACTTGGGCGCGGAGTGGGCGGGCGGACGGGTTTGTGACCGTGAGGGTGACGTCGGCCGTCTCGCCCAGGCGGGCGGAGGTGTCGCCGGACCGGGTCAGGCCGAGGCGTCGTACGGGTGCCGCCAGGGCGAAGTCGCAGGCGCAGGCCACTGCGAGGGGGGCGTTGACCGCGAGGATGCCTGTCCAGCTTGGTTCCCAGATGCCGACGGGGAGGGAGCCCAGAGCTGCGAGGAGTGCGGCGCGTCCGGTGAAGGCCATCAGCGGGGGACCGGGACGTGGGCGAGGATCGCGTTGATGACGGAGTCGGCCGTCACGCCCTCCATCTCGGCCTCAGGGCGCAGTTGTACGCGGTGGCGGAGGGTCGGGAGGGCCAGGGCCTTCACGTCGTCGGGGATGACGTAGTCGCGGCCGGTGAGCCATGCCCACGCGCGCGAGGTGGCCAGGAGGGCCGTGGCGCCGCGCGGGGAGACGCCCAGGGTGAGGGACGGGGACTCGCGGGTGGCTCGGCAGATGTCGACGACGTACGCGGTGATCTCGGGGGAGACGGTCGTTTTCGCGACTGCCGCACGTGCGGCCTCGAGGTCGGCGGGCCCTGCCACGGGGCGTAGGCCGGCGGCTTTGAGGTCGCGGGGGTTGAAGCCCTCGGCGTGGCGGGTGAGGACGTCGATCTCGTCCTGGCGGGAGGGGAGCGGGATCGTGAGCTTGAGGAGGAAACGGTCCAACTGGGCTTCGGGGAGGGGGTAGGTGCCCTCGTACTCCACCGGGTTCTGGGTGGCGGCGACGAGGAAGGGGTCGGGAAGGAGGCGTGGGGTGCCGTCGACCGTGACCTGGCGCTCCTCCATGGCTTCCAGGAGGGACGACTGGGTCTTCGGTGGGGTGCGGTTGATCTCGTCCGCGAGGAGGAGGTTGGTGAAGACCGGGCCGGGCTGGAAGGAGAACTCGGCGCTGCGGGTGTCGTAGACCAGGGAGCCCGTCACGTCGCTCGGCATGAGGTCGGGAGTGAACTGGACGCGTTTGGTGTCGAGTTCCAGTGCGGATGCGAGGGCGCGGACGAGCAACGTTTTGGCGACCCCAGGGACTCCTTCCAGTAGTACGTGTCCGCGGCAGAGGAGGGCGACGACAAGACCGGTCACGGCGGGGTCCTGGCCGACCACGGCTTTGGCGATCTCGGCGCGCAGGGCTTCCAGTGCGGCCCGGGCGGTGTCCGGGTTCCCGGTGCTCCCGGCGTTGTCAGTGGTCGGGTCCATCATGAACGGCGTACCTCTCTTTCGAGGGCGTCGAGTTGGTCGGCTAGGGAGATGAGGGCTGCGTCGTCGCCGGACGGCGGGCCGAAGAGCAGGGAGTGCAGGGGCTGCCCGTCACCGTCGCTGCGGAGATGGGCGGACAGGGCGGGGAGCAGGGCTTCGGGTGCGTGCGCCTGGGTGACGGGGACGCCTACGAGGGGGGCGAGGCGGGTGCGGGTGGTGGAGCGAAGAGCGGCGGCCGCGCGGTCGCGGGCGTTGGCCTTGCGGTAGAGGCGGGCGCGGCCTTCGACGGTCTCGGAGGCGCGGATCGCCACGGGAAGTTTCTCGGGCACCAGGGGGCCGAGTCGGCGTGCCCGCCACAGGGCGGCCAGTGCTGCCGCGAAGAAGAGCTGGAGCGTGCCCCAGAGCCAGCCCGAGGGGAGCAGGTCGAGGAAGCCCTTTTCCTCGCCGGGGTCGGCGGTGGAGGAATCGGAGAGCGAGGGGAGGTACCAGACCAGATGGGGGCGGGAGCCGAGGAGTTGGAGGGCGAGCGAGGCGTTGCCCTGCTCGTCGAGGGTGTCGTTGTAGAGGATGTCGGGCGCTCCGAGTACGACGGTGTCGCCGTCCCCGGAGGCCGCCGGGACGCGCACCAGGGTGGGCAGGCGTTCGCTCGGGTAGCACTCGTCGTTGCCGGGGTGGGTGACGGTGTAGCGGATGCCGCCGGTGTCGGCGGTGCCCGCGCGCCGGGCCGCCGGCAGGTCGCAGTCGGGGGAGAGTGTCGAGTCGAGGCTGGTGGCGGGGTCGGCGACGACGCCGGGGGCCAGCCGTTCGACGGACCAGCTGCCGGGGGCGACGAGGACGGTGCGCCCGTCGGAGTCGGAGGTCGCGGAGTGCAGTCGGCTCTGCTGGCGGTGCGTCAGGAGGTCGGGTACGGCGACCAGGAGCGTGGTGTCGGGGCCGGCGGCGGCGCGCGCCTCGTCCAGGGTGGTGACCACGCGGGTGTCGACGCCTCGGTCGGCGAGGAGTTCGGCGACTGCACGGCTGCCGAAGGGGTCCGCGGAGCGCGGGTCGAGGCTGCCGTGGCGTTCGGTGGAGCGGATCGCCGCGATCACCACAGCCGCGACGAGGAGCAGGACGAGGGCAAGTGCGACGCCTCGCGCGCGGGTCCACACCTGACGGGCGGTGGGCGAGGCCGAGGTGGACGGGAGCGTGGCCTCGGTGGTCATTCGGCGGCTCCCTGGCGGGCGTTGTGGTCCGCGCTGTGGCTGCTCGTGCTGTTCGTCAGTACTGGCTTGGTGCGTTCCAGGTCGCGGTCGAGTTCGGCGATGCGGTGGTACGACTGCTCGGTCGCGGCCCTGCCGCCGTACGTGACGTCGTCGAAGTCCCGGGCGGCGGAACGCAGCCGGTCGGTGTGGGAGGGCAGGGCGCGGCCCGCTTCCGCGGCGGCCTCGTCCGCGGTGCGGCCGGGACGGATGTCGAGGAGGGCGCGTTCCTCCAGGGAGCGCACGATCGCGCGCATGCGCTCCTGGACGGCCTGGTTCCAGTGGCCCTGGGCTGCGTGTGCCTCGGCGGCCGAACGGTGGTCGGCGGCGCTGCGGGGGCGGTCGTCGAACAGGGCGGCTGAGGAGGCGGGCCCGCGGCTCGGGGTGCCCAGGCGCCACCACAGTGCGCCGACGACCAGGATGATCGCGGCGATGACGACGACCAGCCCGAGTGCTCCGCCCGGTGTCGCCGACGAGGCGGCGTTGAACAACTTGTCGACCCAGTCCCAGAACGCGTTGAGGGCGCGCTGGAACCAACTGGGGTCGTTCTCGTGGTACATGCGCTTGGACAGTTCGCGGCGGGCCGCCTCCCGCGCGGGGTCGCGCGGGGTCGTCAGCGGCGGTTCGTCGGCGGACCGCGCCAGGGACAGCACGGAGGTGTCGACGGCGCGCAGCATGGTGAGCACTCCCCCCGGCAGGTTCACCGCATCAGCTCCCGGGAGTGGCGCCGGTGCCGTAGCCCTGGACGCCGGCCGCGCGGGCCAGTTCGAGGTCGAGGGCCTCGCGGCGAATGCGCTGGTCGATGTAGAGGAGCACGGTGACGCCCGCCGAGATCGGGAAGGTGATGGTGGAGCCGATCACCGAGCCGATGCCGCTGATGATGAGGAACGTCCAGCCGAGGTCGCCAGTGCCGTTGACGAAGCCGCCGACACCTTCGCCGCTGAGCGCCGCGGCGAGGAAGGTGAAGGGGATGACGACGATCGCCGCGACGATGTTCGCGATGATCCCGGCCAGCAGTTGGATGCCGAGGACCCGCCACCAGGAACCGCGGACCAGCTTCGTGGAGCGGCTCATCGACTTCACGATGCTCTGCTTCTCCAGCATCAGAGCGGGCGAGGCCAGGGAGAAGCGGATCATCAGCCACAGCGCGACGACGCCGGCGCCGAGGACGCCCAGGATCACGAGGGCGATACCGCCGCCGTCGGAGCCCGCGGCGGCCACGAGAATGCCGGGCAGCGCCCCGACGGCGAACAGGCCGAAGGCGATGAGCATCAGCAGGAAGATCAGGCCGAACAGCCTGGGCACCTGCGGGCGGGCGTCACGCCAGGCCTCACCGGTGGTGACCGGCCTGCCGAGGACGGCCCGGCTGGTGACGGTCGTCAGCATCGCGGTCGCAGCGATCGTGCCGATCAGGGAGATCAGGAAGACGACGGTGGAACCGAGCATGGTCTCGCCCAGGGCGCGGGTCAGCTCGTCGGCGCTGGCGCTGGGGTCGTTGAGGGCCTCGGTCCCCGCGCTGTCGTTCAGGACGAAGCCCTGGAGCAGGATGACGAGGACCTCGGTCACGACGGCGACGGTCAGGGAGATACCGAGGACCGTCCGCCAGTAGGTGCGCATGGTGGAGACCGCGCCGTCGAGGATCTCGCCCACGCCGAGCGGGCGCAGCGGGATCACGCCGGGCTTGGCCGCGGGTGGGGGGCCGCCCCAGCCGCCGTAGCCGCCGCCCCAGCCCGGGGGAGGGCTGTAGCCACCGGGCGGGCCCGCAGGGGGCTGTGTGCCCCAGCCCGGGCCGGGCGGTGGGGGCGGAGGGGCCTGTCCGGGAGGAGCGGCGGGGCCGGTGGGGGCGGACCATTGACCGGCCGGGGGCTGCTCCTGGGACCACTTCGAGCCGGCGCCCTGCGGGTTGTCCTCCGGCTGCTGCGCGGGCTTCTCAGTGTCTGGCCGGGCGGCGGGCTCGGCGGGACCGGACGTGCCGGGCTCGTGCCCGTCGGACGGGGCGGATCCGGGCGAGGCCCAGCCCGGAGTGTCGTTCATCGTCGCTCCTTCACGGTGCCCGTCCGCGGTCGCGGCGGCAGGTTGGCAGCCATCGTGCCATGGGGTGGTCGGCGAGGGACCAGCCGCGGTATGGGCTGCGCACCTTCAATACTCCGGCGGACAAGGGGCAGACTGATCGCATGGCTGATCAGTACGTGCAAACCGGCGAGGACAGCAAGCCCACCGAGATCCCGGCGATCCGCTGGGAGGAGCCACCCGAAGGCCCCGTGCTGGTGCTTCTCGACCAGACGAGGCTGCCGGCCGAGGAGGTCGAACTGGTCTGTACGGACGCGTCCGCGCTGGTGGAGGCGATCCGTTCGCTCGCCGTGCGCGGGGCGCCGTTGCTCGGCATCGCGGGGGCGTACGGGGTCGCGCTTGCCGCCGCGCGCGGGTTCGACGTGGAGGAGGCGGCGACCGGGCTGGCGGGTGCGCGTCCGACTGCCGTGAACCTCGCTGTCGGGGTACGCAGAGCCGAGGCCGCCTACCGGGCCGAGCTCGGCAAGAGCGGTGACCAGGAACTGGCGGCCGGGGCGGCGCTGGCCGCGGCGCGCAGGCTGCACCGGGAGGACGCGGCGGCCAGTGCCGCGATGGCCGAGCGTGGGCTGGCCCTGCTGGACGAGCTGCTGCCGGGCGGCGGCCACCGGATCCTGACGCACTGCAACACCGGTTCGCTGGTGTCGGGCGGCGAGGGCACGGCGTTCGCGGTGGCGCTCGCGGCTCACCGCGCGGGGCGGCTGCGGCGGCTGTGGGTGGACGAGACGCGTCCGCTGCTCCAGGGCGCCCGGCTGACGGCGTACGAGGCGGCGCGCAGCGGGATGGCGTACACCTTGCTGACCGACAACGCGGCGGGCTCGCTGTTCGCGGCGGGGGAGGTGGACGCGGTGCTGATCGGGGCCGACCGGATCGCGGCCGACGGCTCGGTGGCGAACAAGGTGGGGAGTTATCCACTGGCGGTGCTCGCGCGGTACCACCATGTGCCGTTCATCGTGGTGGCGCCGGTGACCACGGTGGATCCGGAGACGCCGGACGGGGCGTCGATCGAGGTGGAGCAGCGGGCCGGGCACGAGGTGACCGAGATCGTGGCGCCCCAGGCGCCGGTGGCGGGGGCCGAGGCGGGCGGCGGGATTCCGGTGGCGCCGCTGGGGACGCAGGCGTACAACCCGGCCTTCGACGTGACGCCGCCGGAGCTGGTGACGGCGATCGTCACGGAGGAGGGCGTGGTGTCGCCGGTGACGGCTGAGGCTCTTGCCGAGCTGTGTGCGAGGGCGCGGGAGGTGACGATGAGCTGACGCGGGTGCGGTGGCCACGCATCGCGCCCGACATCGCGGGCCGCGTCCATGGCGGCGGTCGAGGCAGACAGTGACCGTCCGGTACGACTAAGGTCACTGGTCGGTGAGCTGTCTCACCACTGCCTTCACCACTGTTATGAGAATGGGATGATGTCGTTTATGAAGGGACGAGTCCTTGTCGTCGACGACGACACCGCACTTGCCGAGATGCTGGGCATTGTGCTGCGTGGTGAAGGTTTTGAGCCGTCTTTCGTAGCCGACGGTGACAAGGCGCTGGCCGCGTTCCGAGAGGCCAAGCCGGATCTGGTGCTGCTGGATCTGATGCTGCCCGGGCGGGACGGTATCGAGGTGTGCCGTCTGATCAGGGCGGAGTCCGGGGTGCCGATCGTGATGCTGACGGCCAAGAGCGACACCGTGGATGTCGTCGTGGGCCTGGAGTCCGGTGCCGACGACTACATCGTGAAGCCGTTCAAGCCGAAGGAGCTCGTGGCCCGGATCAGGGCGCGGCTTCGCCGGTCGGAGGAGCCGGCTCCCGAGCAGCTGGCCATCGGTGACCTGGTCATCGATGTGGCCGGCCACTCCGTGAAGCGGGAAGGGCAGTCGATCGCGCTGACGCCGCTGGAGTTCGACCTGCTGGTCGCGCTCGCGCGCAAGCCGTGGCAGGTGTTCACGCGTGAGGTGCTGCTCGAACAGGTGTGGGGTTACCGGCACGCCGCCGACACCCGGCTCGTCAACGTGCATGTGCAGCGGCTGCGTTCCAAGGTCGAGAAGGACCCGGAGCGGCCGGAGATCGTGGTGACCGTCCGTGGTGTGGGTTACAAGGCAGGGCCAAGCTGACATGTCCGGAGACAGCGCCGCTTCGTCGCCCGGGCGGACCGGGGTGAGTACGGGGCGGCCTGTCGGGCGGAAGAGGGCCGGCTCCCGCTGGGGGCGGTTCCTCGAGGGCGGCCTGCTCCAGGGCGGCGTCCAGGGCAGCCCGGTCCTGAGGCTCTTCATGCGCTGGGTACGTCGGCCGCTGCTGCCCGTGATGCGGTTGTGGCGGCGCAACATCCAGCTCAAGGTCGTCGTCACGACCCTGCTGATGTCGCTCGGCGTGGTCCTTCTGCTGGGTTTCGTCGTCATCGGTCAGGTGCGCAATGGTCTCCTCGACGCCAAGGTCAAGGCGTCGCAGAGCCAGGCCACCGGCGGGTTCGCGGTGGCCAGGCAGAAGGCGGAGGAGGCCGACGCCGGGACCGACGACACGGCTGCGGCGGACGGTCGGTCCGACCAGTTCGTCATCGAGTGGATGAGCAACCTCGTCTACTCGCTCTCCAGCGGCGGTCAGGGCGCCTTCGACGTGGTGACCCTGCCGGTGGGCGGCGACAGCGGGAGCGGGCGCGGGCCGCGCGCCTCCGGCGACGTCGATCCGACGGCCAGCGTGCCCGAGGCGCTGCGCGAGAAGGTCGACGACAGTACGGCCGCCGCGCAGAGCTACACCCGCATCGTCTACGACGCCGACGAGGAGTCCCAGCCGGCCCTGGTCATCGGCAAGCAGGTCAACGACCCCAACGGCGACCCGTACCAGCTTTACTACCTCTTCCCGCTCACCCAGGAGGA
Organism: Streptomyces sp. NPDC006335; assembly: GCF_040612795.1. Classification (NCBI taxonomy): domain Bacteria; kingdom Bacillati; phylum Actinomycetota; class Actinomycetes; order Kitasatosporales; family Streptomycetaceae; genus Streptomyces; species Streptomyces sp. NPDC006335. Next base: position 239,242 of record NZ_JBEXQX010000014.1, on the reverse strand, counting down.
GAAGTCGCTCAGCCTGGTCAAGGGCACCCTGGCGACCGCCGGGCTCTTCGTCGTCGTACTGCTCGGAGCCATCGCCTGGCTCGTGGTGCGGCAGGTCGTGACGCCGGTGCGGATGGCGGCCGGGATCGCCGAGCGGCTGTCCGCCGGGCGCCTCCAGGAGCGGATGAAGGTCACCGGCGAGGACGACATCGCGCGGCTCGGCGAGGCCTTCAACAAGATGGCGCAGAACCTTCAGCTCAAGATCCAGCAGCTGGAGGACCTGTCGAGGATGCAGCGGCGGTTCGTGTCGGACGTGTCGCACGAGCTGCGGACGCCGCTGACGACCGTACGGATGGCCGCCGACGTCATCCATGACGCGCGCGAGGACTTCGATCCGATGACCGCGCGGTCGGCCGAACTGCTCGCCGACCAGCTCGACCGGTTCGAGACCTTGCTCGCGGACCTGCTGGAGATCAGCCGGTTCGACGCGGGTGCGGCGGCGCTGGAGGCCGAGCCGATAGACCTCAGGGAGGTCGTGCGGCGGGTCGTCAGCGGGGCCGCACCGCTCGCCGAGCGCAAGGGCACGACGGTCCGGATCGTGGGCGACCAGCAGCCGGTCGTCGCCGAGGCCGACGCCCGTCGGGTGGAGCGGGTGCTGCGCAATCTCGTCGTCAACGCCGTGGAGCACGGTGAGGGCAAGGACGTCGTGGTCAAGCTGGCCGCGGCGGGCGGGGCGGTCGCGGTCGCGGTGCGCGACTACGGGGTCGGGCTCAAGCCCGGCGAGGCCACGCGCGTGTTCAGCCGCTTCTGGCGGGCCGACCCGGCACGCGCGCGTACCACAGGCGGCACGGGGCTCGGCCTGTCCATCGCCCTGGAGGACGCCCGGCTGCACGGAGGCTGGCTCCAGGCGTGGGGTGAGCCGGGCGGCGGCTCCCAGTTCCGGCTGACGCTGCCCAGGACGGCGGACGAGCCGTTGCGGGGCTCGCCGATACCGTTGGAGCCCAAGGACTCGCGGCGCAACCGTGGACTCGATGACGCCGGCCTGCCGCGCGGGGGCGGTGACAAGGCGGCCACCGTTCCGGTCCAGCCGAAGGGCGATCAGGTGACCGCGCGGGATCCGATAGTGCCCCGGGCGGGCACGGCGACCCCCACGGCCGATCCGACGGCGCTGCCCGGCAATGGCGCGCGCGTGGTGCCCCGGCCGACGTCAGGTGCTCGGCGGCCGGAAGGTTCGGCCGCGGGGGACACGCCCGGTGCTGAGACCGGCGGCCGCTCGGACTCCGGGGCGCAGGAGTCGTACGAACAGCAGGGGGAGGCATTCCGTGGACGCTGACCGCGAGGGAGGCGGCCGGCGCACGCCGGGGCGCGCGGCGGTCTACGTCGCCTGTGGCGTCGTACTGCTGGCGGGGTGCGCCTCCATGCCGGACAGCGGGGATCTGCGCGGGGTGGACTCCACGCCGCGCCAGGACACGCAGGTGCGGGTCTTCGCGATGCCGCCGCAGGAGGACGCCGAGCCCACGGACATCGTGCAGGGCTTCTTGGAGGCGCTGACCAGCGACGATCCGAACTACGAGACGGCCCGCCAGTACCTGACCCCGAGCGCGGCGAAGCAGTGGCAGCCTGGGCTTTCCACCACCGTGCTCGACGACGGGCCCGGTGCCGACGTCGTGCCGCCCGTGGACCGGGAGCAGGGTGAGGACACGTCGTTCACGCTGGTCGGCACCAAGGTGGCCGTGGTGGACGCGCAGCAGTCGTACACGCCGGCGTCGGGCGAGTACCGGGAGACCGTGCACCTCGTCCACGACAAGAAGACCAAGCAGTGGCGGATCGACAGCCCTCCGCGGGGTGTCGTCATGGGGAAGTCGGACTTCCAGCGGAACTACGTGTCCGTCAACAAGTACTACTTCGCCTCGAACACCAGGTCGGCGACGGCCCCGCAGACCGTGGCGGTCGCCGACCCGGTGTACGTGCGCGAGCGCGTGGACCCGATGACACAGTTGGTGCGGTCGCTGCTCAGCGGGCCGACGAGCTGGCTCGACCCCGTCGTCAGGACGAGTTTCCCCACCGGTACGGCCCTCAGGAGCGGCGTCTCCTCGCTGGCTCCCGACGACCGGAGCACGCTGACGGTGCCGCTCAACGCCAAGGCCAGGAACGTCGGCCTGGACCAGTGCAAGGCGATGGCGGCCCAACTGCTGTTCACCCTGCAGAATCTCACCCCTGCCGTGGACGACGTCGAACTGCAGGCGGGCGGCAAGCAGTTGTGTACCGCCGCGGAGAGCGAGGCCAACGGGGACGCCACGCGCGGATCGGTCGAGCGCCCCGAGTTCCTGTACTTCGTCAACGGTGAGCACCGGCTGGTGCGGGTCTCGGCCGAGTCGGACGGCAGCGGTACGAAGGCTCAGCCGGTGTCGGTCCCAGGAGCGCTGGGCGACGGTGAAAAGGACCTGCGGTCGGTGGCTGTCTCTCGTGACGAGCACACGGCGGCCGGTGTCTCCGTCGACGGCAAGGAGCTGTACGTCGGATCACTGGTGTCGGGCGGGTCGCTCGGGGAGCCGATGCTGGTCAGCGGCGGCAAGACGGACGCGGACCGGCTGACCACGCCGAGCTGGGACACCGAGGGCGACCTGTGGGTGGCCGACCGGAACCCCGCCGATCCCCGACTGCTGATGTTCAAGGAGGGCGCGGGCAAGCCGCTGGTCGTGGAGACCCCCGGCCTGGACGGACGTATCAAGGACCTGCGCGTGGCCGCCGACGGGGTGCGGATCGCGCTCGTCGTGGAGAAGGGCGGCAAGCAGTCGCTGTTCATCGGGCGGATCGAGCGCGAGGGCAGGACCGGCGACCCGCAGAGCGTCTCGGTGCGGGAACTGCGCTCCACGACACCGGATCTGGAGGAGGTCGCGACCATGTCGTGGGCCGGCGACAGCAGGCTCGTGGTGGTCGGCCGCGAGCGGGGCGGTGTGCAGCAGACGCGGTACGTCCAGGTCGACGGCTCCACCCCGGAGGGGCCGCCGCCGGCCGCGCTCACGGGTGTGAAGGAGATCGCGGCGTCCGAGGACGACGAGATGCCCTTGGTGGCCTACTCGGAGGACGGGATCGTACGACTGCCGGCCGGGGCGCAGTGGCAGAAGGTGGACGCGGACGGGACGGCTCCGGTCTATCCGGGGTGAGGTGACGGGACCGCGCTGTCGGGAGCGGCCGCTTTTGCCGGGGTGAGGCCCTGGTGAGGGTGGCCGCTTTTGTTTGGGGCGGGTGGGGCATTCGCGGCTTCGGGGTTGCGCGGATTCGCTGGGTGCGTGGGCCGGAATCGGCGCACGGGGGTGAATCGGGGGGCGTGTCGACCAGCCGGTTAGCTGTATAGGGCCGGGATTTGTAAATGGGAACTCCTGTTCGTGTTGGAAGGTCCCTGGGTTTTCCACAGGCAGTTATCCACAGGGGTGGTCGGTCGACTTCGGCGTTGGCACAGTGGTGGGCATGCGGGGGTGGTGGCAGGACCTCACTGATCTGGTGCTGCCGGCCGAGTGCGGAGGCTGCGGGAAGCCTCGCACGGTGCTCTGTCCGGAGTGCCGTGCCGCCCTGGACGGGGCCGCGCCGAGCCGGGTGCGACCGGTGCCGGAACCGCCCGGACTGCCGGCCGTACATGCGGCGGCTCGGTATGCGGACTCGGTACGGGCGGTACTGCTGGCTCACAAGGAGAGGGGGGTGCTGGGCCTTGCGGGGCCACTCGGTACGGCGCTGGCGGGGGCTGTACGGGCGGCTGTGCGGGAGGTGTGTGAGGCGGGGGGTGAGGGGTCGGTGCTGGGACGGTCTCGGGGGAGCTGGGAGCCGGGTTGTGGGGCTTTGGCGGGGGGCGGGGAGTTGGAGGGGGCCCATGGGGAGTTGGAGGGCGGCGGGGTTTTCGAGCCGGGGGCTGTGGGGCTTGGCGGGGTGGGGGTGCGGGCTGGCCGGGCGGGGGTGTCTGGGAGCCGGACCGGTTGGACGGGGGTGTCGAGGGTCTCTGCCGGTGGGACCGGGTGGTCGGGGACGGTCGGCGGGGTCGGTGAGGGGGCTTGGGCTGGGAGTGGAGGTGCTGCGGGTGTAGAGGCCTTGAGTGGAGGCGCGGGCGCGGGCGCGGGTGGGGGTGTGGTCGTGCCCAGCGGGGAGGTGTCGACGGAGGCGGAGGTCTTTGGTAGGGGCTGTGGCACGGCAGCTGTAGGGGGCCGCCTGGGCAGGGGCGGGTACGCGGCGGGTGTGGGTGCGTTGGGTAGCGGCAGCGGCAGCGGCAGCGGCAGGGGCACCGGCAGCGATGGCGATGGCGGTGTGGCGGGGGCGGAGGCTCTGGGCGCGGGTGACGTGTCTAGTGGTGAGGCTCCGGCCGCGCGTGGCGTGTCCGGTGGTGAAGCCCCACCTGCGGGTGACATGTCCGGTGGTGAAGCCCCGGTCGCAGGTGGCCTACGGCATAGCGAGACGTTGGCCGGGGTCGGTGGCCCGCAGTCCCGTGCATTCAGCGGTGATGGTTGGGCGACGGAGGGGCTCGGTGTGCCGGTCTTGCTCGTTCCCGTGCCGTCCGCGCGGCGGGCGGTTCGGGCTCGGGGGCATGATCCGGCGCGGCGGATCGCGCTCGCGGCGGCAGGTGAGCTGCGGCGGGCGGGGATGTCGGCACGAGTGGTGGCCGTACTGCGGCAGCGGCGGGGGGTGGCCGACCAGTCGGGGCTCAACTCCCGGCAGCGCAGGGACAATCTCGAGGGCGCGCTGACCGTGGTGCCCGGCGGCGGACGGCTCCTGGCCGAGGGGCTGGTCGTGCTGGTCGACGACCTGATGACTACGGGTGCGTCCCTGACCGAGGCGGCGCGGGCCGTCCGGGAAGCGAGGGCTCGGGAGAACCGGGAGCGGGTGGTGGCGGCAAACCGGGAGGAGATGGCTCGGGAGAACCGGGCAGTGAGCGCGCGGCAGGACATCGCGCACCGCGGTGATCGGACGACCGGCGGGCACCGTGATCATCGGCAACGGGGAGGAGAAGAGCACAGAGGTCGTGGGCCGTCGGAGATGGGAGCGTGGTCCGGTGGTCGACGGCCGGACGCGGGTGCGTGGCAGGGGCATGGGAGGCCGGAGTGTCGGAGGCCGGTGACAGCGGGGCAACGGGCCCGAGGGCAGTGGAGAACGGACGGGCAGTGGAGAACGGACGGACGTCATGGCGAACGGCCGTGGGAGGGCAGCGGGCGTCATGGTGGACGAGCGATGGCCGGATGCGGCGATGAAGCGCCGAGCCTCGTGTACACCGCCCCAACTCGGGAAGGCATGGGGGAACGGATGATCGCAGTGGCGGAGGAGGACATGGGCCGGGAGCGCTGCTGGGCGTCAACGACGGGCAGCCATGGCGTCGGTGACGTCATCTGCGCGGCCGTGGTCGCGGCCTCGCCGGATTCTTTCGAAATAAACCGGAACTGACTGCGTAGTTGCATCGTTGCAGGTTACGAGAGAGTCAATTCACCTGAACGGAGGTACGCCGCGGTAGAGGGTGACGACATCCGTCCAGGCGAGATATGTTCGGTTGTGAGAGAAAGGCGCAGGCCACACCTCGCAAATCCGAATGCCGTGCCCGCGGGATTTCCACCATCACCCGCGACGGTGGAATGGAGATCTTGCCCGCGGGGGAGGAGGTGGACGTCACCGAGTCCGTAGGTTCCGGGGCTCACCGGAGCCTGGTGCAAAAGGGAGATGCTCCGCATCGAGGCGGAGCGATCCGGGAACGGAGTTCTGCGTGGACATCGTCGTCAAGGGCCGCAAGACCGAGGTGCCCGAGCGGTTCCGCAAGCACGTGGCCGAGAAGCTGAAGCTGGAGAAGATCCAGAAGCTCGACGGCAAGGTGATCAGCCTCGACGTCGAGGTGTCCAAGGAGCCGAACCCCCGACAGGCCGACCGCTGTGACCGAGTGGAGATCACGCTCCGCTCCCGCGGTCCGGTGATCCGGGCGGAAGCGGCAGCCAGCGACCCGTACGCGGCACTCGACCTGGCGGCGGAGAAGCTGGACGCCCGGCTGCGCAAGCAGCACGACAAGCGCCACACACGCAGGGGCGCACGGCGGCTCACGGCGGCCGAGGTCGCCGACCACGTCCCGGACGCGGCGACGCTCAACGGCAACGGCCTCCCCGTCCACGAGGAAGAGTCGGACGGCGTGCCCACCAAGAGGATCGGCTCGCTGGAGATCAAGGGTGAAGGCCCCCTCGTCGTCCGTGAGAAGACCCACGTCGCCTCCCCGATGACCCTCGACCAGGCGCTCTACGAGATGGAACTGGTCGGGCACGACTTCTATCTGTTCGTCGACTCCGAGACCAAGGAACCGAGTGTCGTCTACCGGCGGCACGCCTACGACTACGGCGTCATCCACCTGAGCACGGACCCGATGGTCGCCCGGGCGCACTCTCCCGCGGCCGGCGACACGACGGGTAGCTGACCCTGCCGGATGACAGATGAGCCGGTGCCCCTGGAGCGCGTGTGCGCCCCCAGGGGCACCCGCGTGCGACCACTTCGCGCACCGCTCTGTCACCTCACTGTCGTCCGGGCATGAAATCATGAGGCCACCGGCCCAACCGGTGGGTCGTTGCCTTGGGTTGGCGATGGCACAGGACCAGCCACAGCCTTCAGGGGGAGGAACGATGGCGGACAGCTTCGGACCGCTGCACGGCGAGGACGCCGGCGACGGCGTCGTCGGCATGGGCGCGGACACGGGCTCTCCACGCAAGGAACCGATCCGGGTCCTCGTCGTGGACGACCACGCCCTCTTCCGGCGCGGACTGGAGATCGTGCTCGCGGCCGAGGAGGACATCCAGGTCGTGGGGGAGGCGGGCGACGGCGCCGAGGCCGTCGACAAGGCCGCCGACCTGCTGCCGGACATCGTCCTGATGGACGTGCGGATGCCCAAGCGGGGTGGGATCGAGGCCTGTACCTCCATCAAGGAAGTGGCACCCAGCGCCAAGATCATCATGTTGACGATCAGCGATGAGGAAGCCGACCTCTACGACGCGATCAAGGCGGGCGCGACCGGATATCTCCTCAAGGAGATCTCGACGGACGAGGTGGCCACCGCCATTCGCGCCGTGGCCGACGGCCAGTCGCAGATCAGCCCCTCCATGGCGTCGAAACTGCTCACCGAGTTCAAGTCGATGATCCAGCGGACGGACGAGCGCCGTCTCGTGCCGGCCCCTCGGCTGACCGACCGGGAGCTGGAAGTCCTCAAGCTCGTCGCCACCGGGATGAACAACCGCGACATCGCGAAGGAGTTGTTCATCTCCGAGAACACCGTGAAGAACCATGTGCGCAACATCCTGGAGAAGCTGCAACTGCACTCCAGGATGGAGGCCGTGGTCTACGCGATGCGGGAGAAGATCCTAGAGATCCGCTAGCTCCTTCATGAGGGGCTCGCGCAGCTCCGGCGCGTCCACCCGCTCGACCCGGATGTCCGTGCAGTCCACCCAGCTCGCCGCCTCGACCAGAGCCTGGGCCACCGCCGGGACCGCCTTGGGGCCGTCCAGAGTGACCTGCCTGGCCACCAGCGTGGCCCCCTCCCGGGCCGGGTCGACGCGGCCGACCAGACGGCCACCTGCCAGGACCGGCATCGCGAAATAGCCGTAGACCCGCTTGGGCTTGGGGACGTACGCCTCCAGGCGGTGGGTGAAGCCGAAGATCCGCTCCGTGCGCGCGCGTTCCCAGATCAGGGAGTCGAACGGGGACAGCAGCGTGGTGCGGTGGCGGCCGCGCGGGGGTGTCTCCAGGGCCGCGGGGTCGGCCCAGGCGGGCTTGCTCCAGCCCTCGACCGTGACCGGCACCAGGCCCGAGTCGGCGATCACCGCGTCGACCTGCTCGCCCTTGAGGCGGTGGTAGTCGGCGATGTCCGCGCGCGTGCCGACGCCCAGCGATCGGCCGGCCAGCTGGACCAGGCGGCGTACGCACTCGGTGTCGTCCAGCTCGTCATGGAGCAGGTCCGCGGGGACGGCACGCTCGGCGAGGTCGTACACACGCTTCCAGCTGCGGCGCTCCACGCAGACCACCTCGCCGTACATCAGGGCGCGCTCGACGGCGACCTTGGTGCCGGACCAGTCCCACCACTCGCTGGTCTTCTTCGCGCCGCCCAACTCCGTGGCGGTGAGGGGGCCTTCGGTGCGGAGCTGCTTGATGACCTGGTCGTAGGTGCCGTCCGGGAGCTGGTGGTTCCAGTGCGGGCGGCTGCGGTAGGCGCGGCGGCGGAAGGCGAAGTGGGGCCATTCCTCGATGGGGAGGATGCACGCCGCGTGCGACCAGTACTCGAAGGCGTGGGGTCGCGCCGGAGGCGCGCCAACGGGAGCGGTGGTCCAGTAGGCGTCCTCCACCTTCTTGCGGCCCACCGCGCCGAGCCGGGCGTACGGGATCAGCTCGTGGGAGCGGGCGAGTACCGAGATGGTGTCGAGCTGGACCGCGCCGAGGTGACGGAGGACGCCGCGTACTCCGGCCCGGCGGTCGGGAGTGCCTAGGAAGCCCTGGGCACGCAGGGCGATACGGCGGGCCTCGTCGGCGGAGAGGTCGGTGGTGGGGCGCGCGGTCGTCATGGGTTCGAAGATAGGGCCCGGCACTGACAACGCGAGGTGATCCGCGGATCTACCGGGGAGCGGGCAGATACTGCGCCGTCGACGGCAGGCCCAGGTCCGACGGCAGCAGCGCGCCCACCCAGCAGTCCCGGCGCACGCCCTGGTGGGCGATACAGGAGCGCAGGACGCCCTCGATGACGAAACCGGCGCGTTCGGCCACCGCGAGGGAGGGCTGGTTGCCCACTTCCGCGCGCCACTCCACGCGGTCGATGGACAGCTCGGTGAAGGCCCAGCGGGAGGCGGCGAGCACGGCCTCGGTGACGTAACCGTGGCCGCGGTGCTCCTTGGTGGCCCAGTAGCCGATCTCGGCCGTGCCGGGTGCGCGCATGGTCAGTCCCAGCATGCCGACCAGGTCCTCCCCTTCGGGGAGGAAGAGCCCCCACGTGAACATCGTGTCGTTCGCCCAGCCCGTCGGGACGAGCTGCTCCGTGAAGCTCTGGGCGTGCTCCACCAGGTAGGGCGAGGGGATCGTGGTCCAGCGCAGGATGTCGGGGTCCTGTGCTGCGGCGAGGACGGTCTCGGTGTCCTGCGAGGCGGGTGGGCGCAGCAGGAGACGGTCCGTGGTCAGCGTGACGGGTTCCATCGGCCGATTCTGCTCAGGTGTTCGGGGCGGACGCCATCGTTTTAGCTGTGAGTGAGCGGGTGATCACAATTCGCGCAATTCGTGAGCGGGGTGCGGCACCATCGGCGTTCTCCGTCCGTTGTCCCCTTTGAAACAGATTTGAAGCAGCTGACAGTCGGCCTACCCGCCAGGCCTCCCGACGCGGCGGGGTCCTCGCATACGATGGCCGTTGCTCAGTAAGTCAAATGGAAACCGACCGTCCCAGGCCCGACCGGCAAGGAGACCAACCCCCGTGTCCGTCCTCTCGAAGATCATGCGTGCAGGCGAAGGCAAGATCCTGCGCAAGCTGCACCGCATCGCGGACCAGGTCAACTCCATCGAAGAGGACTTCGTCGACCTCTCCGACGCCGAGCTGCGGGCCCTGACCGAGGAGTACAAGCAGCGGTACGCCGACGGTGAGAGCCTGGACGACCTGCTGCCCGAGGCGTTCGCCACCGTGCGCGAGGCCGCCAAGCGTGCGCTGGGCCAGCGCCACTACGACGTGCAGATCATGGGCGGCGCCGCCCTCCACCTCGGCTACGTGGCCGAGATGAAGACCGGTGAGGGCAAGACGCTCGTCGGCACGCTGCCCGCGTACCTGAACGCGCTGTCCGGCAAGGGCGTCCACCTCATCACGGTCAACGACTACCTGGCCGAGCGCGACTCCGAGATGATGGGCCGCGTCCACAAGTTCCTGGGCCTCGAGGTCGGTTGCATCCTCGCCAACATGACGCCGGCCCAGCGCCGCGCGCAGTACGCCTGCGACATCACGTACGGCACGAACAACGAGTTCGGGTTCGACTACCTGCGCGACAACATGGCGTGGTCCAAGGACGAACTCGTCCAGCGCGGCCACAACTTCGCCATCGTCGACGAGGTCGACTCCATCCTGGTCGACGAGGCCCGTACGCCGCTGATCATCTCCGGCCCGGCCGACCAGGCCACCAAGTGGTACGGCGACTTCGCCAAGCTGGTCACCCGCCTGAAGAAGGGCGAGGCCGGCAACCCGCTCAAGGGCATCGAGGAGACCGGCGACTACGAGGTCGACGAGAAGAAGCGCACGGTCGCCATCCACGAGTCCGGTGTCAGCAAGGTCGAGGACTGGCTGGGCATCGACAACCTCTACGAGTCGGTGAACACCCCTCTGGTGGGCTACCTGAACAACGCCATCAAGGCGAAGGAGCTCTTCAAGAAGGACAAGGACTACGTCGTCATGGACGGCGAAGTCATGATCGTCGACGAGCACACCGGCCGTATCCTCGCCGGCCGCCGTTACAACGAGGGCATGCACCAGGCGATCGAGGCGAAGGAAGGGGTGGACATCAAGGACGAGAACCAGACCCTCGCCACGATCACCCTGCAGAACTTCTTCCGCCTGTACAAGCGCCACGACCACAACGGCAAGGAACAGCCCGGTCTGTGCGGCATGACCGGTACGGCGATGACCGAGGCCGCCGAGTTCCACCAGATCTACAAGCTCGGCGTGGTCCCGATCCCGACGAACAGGCCGATGATCCGCAAGGACCAGTCGGACCTGATCTACCGCACCGAGGTCGCGAAGTTCGAGGCGGTCGTCGACGACATCGTCGAGAAGCACGAGAAGGGTCAGCCGATCCTCGTCGGTACGACGTCGGTCGAGAAGTCCGAGTACCTGTCGCAGCAGCTGTCCAAGCGCGGCGTCCAGCACGAGGTGCTGAACGCCAAGCAGCACGACCGTGAGGCGACCATCGTCGCCCAGGCCGGCCGCAAGGGCGCCGTCACCGTCGCCACGAACATGGCCGGCCGTGGTACCGACATCAAGCTCGGCGGCAACCCCGAGGACCTCGCCGAGGCGGAGCTGCGTCAGCGCGGCCTCGACCCCGAGGAGCACATCGAGGAGTGGGCCGCCGCTCTGCCGGCCGCCCTGGAGAAGGCCGAGCGGGCGGTCAAGGCGGAGTTCGAGGAGGTCAAGGAGCTCGGCGGCCTCTACGTCCTCGGTACCGAGCGGCACGAGTCGCGCCGTATCGACAACCAGCTGCGCGGTCGTTCCGGCCGTCAGGGCGACCCCGGCGAGTCCCGCTTCTACCTCTCGCTGGGCGACGACCTGATGCGGCTGTTCAAGGCCCAGATGGTCGAGCGCGTCATGTCGATGGCGAACGTCCCCGACGACGTCCCGATCGAGAACAAGATGGTCACGCGCGCGATCGCGTCCGCGCAGTCGCAGGTCGAGCAGCAGAACTTCGAGACCCGTAAGAACGTCCTGAAGTACGACGAGGTCCTCAACCGCCAGCGCGAGGTCATCTACGGCGAGCGCCGCCGGGTCCTGGAGGGCGAGGACCTCCAGGAGCAGATCGTGCACTTCATGGACGACACGATCGACGCGTACGTCGCGGCGGAGACCGCCGAGGGCTTCGCTGAGGACTGGGATCTCGACCGCCTGTGGGGCGCGTTCAAGCAGCTCTACCCGGTGAAGATCACCGTGGAGGAGCTGGAGGACGCGGCGGGCGACCGCGCGGGTCTGACCGCCGAGTACATCTCCGAGTCCATCAAGGACGACATCCACGAGCAGTACGCGGCCCGCGAGGCGCAGCTCGGCTCCGAGATCATGCGTGAGCTGGAGCGCCGGGTCGTGCTGTCGGTCCTGGACCGCAAGTGGCGCGAGCACCTCTACGAGATGGACTACCTCCAGGAGGGCATCGGCCTGCGCGCGATGGCCCAGAAGGACCCGCTGGTCGAGTACCAGCGCGAGGGCTTCGACATGTTCACCGCCATGATGGAGGGCATCAAGGAGGAGTCCGTCGGCTACCTGTTCAACCTGGAGGTCCAGGTCGAGCAGCAGGTCGAGGAGGTCCCGGTCGAGGACGAGAAGCCGTCCCTCGCCAAGCAGGACTCCGTTCCGGCGCAGGCCGGCGCGCGTCCCGAGATCCGCGCGAAGGGCCTCGACGCTCCGCAGCGCAGGGACCTGCACTTCTCCGCGCCGACCGTGGACGGCGAGGGCGGCGTCATCGAGGGCGAGTTCGCCGACGACGACGAGCCCGTGCGCTCCGAGGCGGACGGCCTCACGCGCGCGGAGCGGCGCAAGCAGTCCCGTGGTCGGGGGCGGCGCAAGAAGTAGTGGCTACGGCGCGATGGGCGCCGTGGCGGTCGGTGTGACGGCACCCGGAGTGCCGTAGCAGCCGATATGGCGGTGCCCTGGGCGCCGTAGCGAAGCAAGGGCCGGTCACCTCGGGGGTGGCCGGCCCTTCGGCGGGTGAGGCCTCGTGGGCTTCTCCGGGCCTGTCAGTCGTCGTCCGGACGGGGAGAGCGGGGCCCGCCCAGTTCGACCGCGGTGCAGCGCCAGCGGAGGTCCTGGCCCTGTTCCAGGCGGAAGGCCATGGCGCGCAGTTGGTCGCCGGCGCCGATGCGGGCGAAGGCCTCCAGGGCGCCTTGGCGCGGGACGTAGTAGCCGATGTCCCGGACGACCGGGCGGGTGCCGCGCGTGCGCAGGGGGCCGCGTTCGGCGAGCCGGGCCAGCTCGTCGTAGGCGCGGCCGGCGGTGTGTCGGAGCATCGAGTGCACGGGGCGCTGGCCGCTCAGGACGGCGAGGAGGAGATCGGCGAAGAGGTCGGTGGGCCGGGGCTGGGGGACGGCGGGGCGCCGCGGGGTCTGGGCCGGGACGATCGCGGGTGCGGGTGCGGGTGCGGGTGCGGGTGCGGGTGCGGGGGCGTGTGTCGCGGTGGCGGTGCGGCTCCGGCCGGTAGTGGTGCTGCTCGTGCCGGTGGTTGCGGTGCCGGCCGTGGTGGTGTTGCTCGTGCCGGTGGTTGCGGTGACGGCCGTGGTGGTGCTGCTCGTGCCGGTGGTTGCGGTGCCGACCGTGGTGGTGCTCGGGGTGCCGTGCGGGGCGAGGGTCGTAGAACCGGCCGTCCCACCGCGTCGCGCGACTGCGGGCGTCGTCTCGTTCGGGCCCGGGATGCTCTGCGGGCGGCTGTCCGCGGGGCGCGTACGGGTGCGGGGGCCGCTGCCCGGGGAGCCCGGTGGGCGGCCGTCGCCCGGGGCGGTGCGGGGCGTGCTGCCGCCAGGTGTGCGGGGCGGGGTGCCGGCGGGGCGGCGGGAGTCGCGGCGGGCCGGCGGGCGGGCGCCGGAGTGGTGCTGAGCCCTGGTCATGACCTTGTTCATGGGATCCCCGTTCAGCTGGCCCGGGAAGTACCGGGCAGTAACTTCTGGTTGAGGATCTTGTACGGGGCCGCGGACCGCGTCGGCAAGGAAGCGGCGGGCCGGGTCGGGCGGCCGGAATGTTCACCTATCAGGGTGATCCGAGGGGGAAAAAGCCCGTGAATCCGGGGGTGGGGCGGGTGAATTCCGGGCCCGGGGTGGACGCCTGCCGAGGTCTGGGCAGGGACTCGAAAGGGGACGCCGCACGTATCCTGAAGGCCTTCGCGGAGCCCCTCCGATGATGTTCTCCGACCACGAAAGCGGCCAGTCATGCGCGTCTACGTCCCCCTGACCCTCTCCGGTCTCGCCGAGGCGTACAAGACGGGTGAGCTGGGGGCCGGACCGCTCCTCGCCTACGCCGTCACGCCCGCCCTGCGCGAGTGGTACCTCTCCGACGACATCGAGGAGCTGGAGTACGCGGCGCTGAACCGAGCCGCGCTGGCCTCGTTGCGGTTGCTGGCGGCGGACGCCGGGGCCGTGCGGCGCCGGGTCGTCGTGGCCGTGGACGTGGCCGACGGGGCGGCGGTCGCCGATCCCGACCGGGCGCTGGACCCCGCGGCGCTCGGCGAGGTGCGGGTCGCCGGGACGGTGAGGCTGGCCAAGGCGGCCGCGGTGCACGTCGACTCGGACGACGCGGTGGAGGACGTCACCGCCGCCGTGGACGCGCTGGAGGCGGCGGACGCCGGGGACGACGACGCGCAGTTCGTCGTGGACGGAGCCGAGGACCACGAGCTGATGTGGTACGCCACGCAGGAGATCCCGAACCTGGTGGGGCTGGGCGGCTGAGCCCGTTCTCCGCCGTGCCGGGTCGTAGCTTTACCCGACTTGACCTGCTGGTCTCTTGATTGTCAGTGGGGGCGGGTACGTTTTTGGCATGGGGAAGCTGACAGGGGCGGCAGGGGCGCACATCGTCTGGGACTGGAACGGCACGCTGTTCCACGACAACGACGCGATCATCGGGGCGACGAACGCGGCGTTCGGCGAGCTGGGACTCGCGCCGATCACGATGGAGCAGTACCGGGCGCTGTACTGCGTGCCGGTGCCGAAGTTCTACGAGCGACTGCTCGGCCGGCTGCCGACCGACGCCGAGTGGGAGCTCATGGACGAGACCTTCCACCGGTACTACACCGAGCACCGGGTGGGGTGCGGGCTCACTGAGGGGGCAGTCGAACTGCTCATGGGGTGGAGGTCGGCCGGGCGCAGCCAGTCCATCCTCAGCATGTACGTGCACGACGAGCTGGTGCCCTTGGTGCGCGGGTTCGGGATCGAGGCGCACTTCCTGCGTGTGGACGGGCGGACGGGACCGTCCGGGGGGAGCAAGGCGGAGCACATGGAGCGGCATCTCGCCGCACTGGCGGGAGTGGAGGCCGGCCGGACCGTGGTGATCGGGGACGCCGCGGACGACGCGGTGGCCGCGATGCGGGTCGGGGCGCGGGCCGTGCTGTACACCGGCGGGTCGCACAGCCGGGCCAGCCTTGAGGGGGTCGGGGTGCCCGTGGTGGACACCTTGGCGGAGGCGGTCGCGGAGGCTGAGCGAATAGCGGCGTGACTGTTCGCGCCGGCTCCGCGACCATGGCGGCAGGCGGCAGGCGGCAGGCGGCAGGCGGCAGGCGGCAGGCGGCAGGCGGCAGGCGGCAGGCGGCAGCCGGCAGACGCCAGACGGCACCACGTCGGCTAAGTCACCGGTGCCTTCGCCCTGAGCACTTCCAGGAACTCCCGCATCCAGGCCGAGTGGTCGGGCCAGGCGCGGGAGGAGACCAGGGTGCCGTCGACGACCACCTCGGCGTCCTGGAAGGCCGCGCCGGCGGACTGCATTTCGGGTTCCAGGGCCGGATAGGCCGTGACGCGGCGGCCGCGGAGGCTGTCGATCGCGGCGGTGAGCAGCGGACCGTGGCAGATCTGGGCGACCGGCTTGTCCGCGTCGAAGAAGGACTTGAGGATCTTGCGGAGCTCGGGGTCGTTGCGCAGGTACTCGGGGGCGCGGCCGCCCGGGATGACGAGAGCGGCGTACTGACCGGCGTCGACCTCGGCGAAGGCCAGGTCGGCGGGCCAGGTGTAGCCGGGCTTCTCGGTGTAGGTGTCGAAGCCGGGTTCGAAGTCATGGACGACGAACTGGAGCTTCTTGCGGGCGGGAGCGGCGATGTGGACGTCGTAGCCCTCCTCGCGGAGGCGCTGGTAGGGGTACAGGACCTCCAGTGACTCTGCTGCGTCACCGGTGACGATGAGGATTTTTGCGGTCATGTCGGCAAAGTGCACCGGCGGGGCGTGCTTGCCAAGAGGGCGCGCGAAGAAGAGGAGGGAAGAAGGTCATGGCCCGGATGCGGCGCAGACACTGTGCAGAGTGTCAAAGTTCCACCCCCGGTTTTGTACACATACGGCTCATGACGGCGCCCCTGTAAGGAGCGATAGCCTTGGTGGCGTGATCAGCGCGATAGTTCGCGGGGGCACTGTGGCCCCCGCCCCGCGCCCGGTGCGCACGGAACACCTCCGTGGCCGGGCGGCGGCCGCTGGTCCTCGCGGGCGGGACGGGGCCGTAGGGGCCCTCATGACGCCGAGCACACCCTCGTCACCGGCGCGGCAGAGAGCAGCGTCACACCTGGCGGGCGTGTCGACAATGGCCGATATACCCCCGCTCATCTCACCTTGCGGCATAGCGTCGGAGCAGACCGGAGACCCCGGGGCCGTGGCGTCGAGCCGCAGGGGAAGAGACCGTACTTCCTTCTACGTCACGCAACGGCGCGCGACAGGAGTCAGAGGACAATGCAGACCAAGCTGGACGAAGCCAAGGCCGAGCTGCTCGAGAGGGCCGCACGGGTAGCTGAGAACAGCCCGGCCGGGGGGCACCTACCGACTGGGACGACGGACGACGACACCTCCCGCACCCCGGACACCCCGGACAGCGAGACCGTGCTCGCGTTCCTCCAGCGCTACTACCTGCACACGGCACCGGAAGACCTCGCCGACCGCGACCCGGTCGACATCTACGGAGCCGCTCTCTCCCACTTCCGGCTGGGCGAGACGCGCCCGCAGGGCACGGCCAACGTGCGGGTGCACACGCCCACGGTGGAGGAGAACGGCTGGACGTGCACCCACTCGGTCGTCGAGGTCGTCACCGACGACATGCCCTTCCTCGTCGACTCCGTCACCAATGAGCTGACCCGGCAGGGACGCGGCATCCATGTCGTCATCCACCCCCAGGTCGTCGTCCGCCGCGACCTCACCGGCAAGCTGATCGAGATCCTCACCGTCCCGTCCGCCGGTGACCTCCCGCACGACGCGCACACCGAGTCCTGGATCCACGTCGAGATCGACCGCGAGACCGACCGCGGCGACCTGAAGCAGATCACCGCCGATCTGCTGCGCGTGCTGTCCGACGTCCGGGAGGCCGTCGAGGACTGGGAGAAGATGCGGGACGCGGCCCTGCGGATGGCCGACGAACTGCCCGCAGAGCCCGTCGCCCCCGATCTGCGCGACATGGAGATCGAGGAGGCCCGCGAGCTGCTGCGCTGGCTGGCCGACGACCACTTCACGTTCCTCGGCTACCGGGAGTACCAGCTCAGGCCGGACGACTCCCTCGCGGCCGTGCCCGGCACCGGCCTCGGCATCCTGCGCTCCGACCCGCACCACGCCGGTGAGGAGGGCCACCCGGTCAGCCCGTCCTTCGAGCGGCTGCCCGCGGACGCGCGCGCGAAGGCCCGAGAGCACAAGCTGCTCGTGCTGACCAAGGCGAACAGCCGGGCGACGGTGCACAGGCCGTCGTACCTCGACTACATCGGGGTCAAGAAGTTCGACGCGGACGGCAATGTCGTCGGCGAGCGGCGCTTCCTCGGACTGTTCTCCTCCGCCGCCTACACCGAGTCGGTGCGCCGGGTTCCGGTCATTCGGCGCAAGGTGGACGAGGTGCTCGAAAGGGCCGGTTTCTCGCCCAACAGCCACGACGGCCGCGACCTGCTCCAGATCCTGGAGACCTACCCGCGCGACGAGCTCTTCCAGACCCCGGCCGACGAGCTGGAGTCCATCGCCACCTCCGTCCTGTACCTCCAGGAGCGGCGGCGGCTGCGCCTCTACCTGCGCCAGGACGAGTACGGCCGCTACTACTCGGCCCTCGTCTACCTGCCCCGCGACCGCTACACCACCGGTGTCCGCCTGCGGATCATCGACATCCTGAAGGAGGAGCTCGACGGCATCAGCGTCGACTTCACCGCCTGGAACACCGAGTCGATCCTGTCCCGGCTCCACTTCGTGGTCCGCGTCCCACAGGGCACCGAACTGCCGCAGCTCAGCGACAGCGACAAGGAGCGCATCGAGGCCCGCCTGGTCGAGGCCGCCCGCTCCTGGGCCGACGGCTTCGCCGAGGCGCTGAACGCAGAGCTCGGCGAGGAGCGCGCCGCCGAGCTGACGCGCCGCTACGGCAACGCCTTCCCCGAGGGCTACAAGGCCGACCACACCCCGCGCGCCGCGGTCGCCGACCTGGTCCACCTGGAGCGGCTCGGCGAGGAGAACGACTTCGCGCTCAGCCTGTACGAGCCGGTGGGCGCCGCCCCCGAGGAGCGCCGCTTCAAGATCTACCGCAAGGGCGACGCCATCTCCCTGTCCGCCGTCCTGCCGGTCCTCAACCGGCTCGGCGTCGAGGTCATGGACGAGCGACCCTACGAATTGCGCTGCTCCGACCGCAGCATCGCCTGGATCTACGACTTCGGCCTGCGCATGCCCAAGTCGAAGAACGGCACCGGCGACTACCTCGGCGACGACGGCCGCGAGCGCTTCCAGGAGGCCTTCGCCGCGAGCTGGACCGGCAAGGCGGAGAACGACGGCTTCAACGCCCTCGTGTTGAGCGCCGGCCTGAACTGGCGTCAGGCGATGGTGCTGCGGGCGTACGCCAAGTACCTGCGCCAGGCGGGCTCGACGTTCAGCCAGGACTACATGGAGGACACCCTCCGCAACAACGTCCACACCACCCGGCTGCTCGTCTCCCTGTTCGAGGCGCGGATGTCGCCGGACCGCCAGCGCGCCGGCCACGAACTCGTGGACGCCCTCCTGGAGGAGCTCGACGCGGCGCTCGACCAGGTGGCCTCGCTGGACGAGGACAGGATCCTCCGTTCCTTCCTGACCGTCATCAAGGCGACCCTGCGCACCAACTTCTTCCAGGAGGCCGCGGGCGGCAAGCCGCACGACTACGTCTCCATGAAGTTCGACCCGCAGGCCATCCCCGACCTCCCGGCCCCGCGCCCGGCGTTCGAGATCTGGGTCTACTCGCCGCGCGTCGAGGGTGTGCACCTGCGCTTCGGCAAGGTCGCGCGCGGCGGACTGCGCTGGTCCGACCGGCGTGAGGACTTCCGTACCGAGATCCTCGGCCTGGTCAAGGCGCAGATGGTGAAGAACACCGTCATCGTGCCGGTCGGCGCCAAGGGCGGCTTCGTCGCCAAGCAGCTGCCCGACCCGTCGGTCGACCGGGACGCGTGGCTGGCCGAGGGCATCGCCAGCTACAAGACGTTCATCTCGGCGCTGCTCGACATCACCGACAACATGGTGGCCGGCGAGGTCGTGCCCCCGGCGGACGTCGTCCGGCACGACGAGGACGACACCTACCTGGTCGTCGCCGCCGACAAGGGCACCGCGACCTTCTCGGACATCGCCAACGGGGTCGCCGAGCAGTACAACTTCTGGCTCGGCGACGCCTTCGCCTCCGGCGGCTCGGCCGGCTACGACCACAAGGGCATGGGCATCACCGCCCGCGGCGCCTGGGAGTCCGTCAAGCGGCACTTCCGCGAACTGGACCTCGACACCCAGTCCGAGGACTTCACCGTCGTCGGCATCGGCGACATGTCCGGTGACGTGTTCGGCAACGGCATGCTGCTCAGCGAGCACATCCGCCTGGTCGCCGCCTTCGACCACCGGCACATCTTCATCGACCCGAAGCCTGACGCGGCCACCTCCTACGCCGAGCGCCGCCGTATCTTCGAGCTCCCCCGCTCCAGCTGGGCCGACTACAACACCGAGCTGATCTCCGCCGGCGGCGGCATCTTCCCCCGTACCGCCAAGTCCATCCCGGTCAACGCCCACGTCCGCGAGGCCCTCGGCATCGAGGACAAGGTCACCAAGATGACCCCGGCCGACCTGATGAAGGCCATCCTCAAGGCGCCGGTGGACCTGCTGTGGAACGGCGGCATCGGCACGTACGTGAAGGCGTCCACCGAGACCCACGCGGACGTCGGCGACAAGGCCAACGATCCGATCCGCGTCGACGGCGCCGACCTGCGCGTGCGGGTCGTCGGCGAGGGCGGCAACCTGGGCCTGACCCAGCTCGGCCGGATCGAGTTCGCGCTGCACGGCGGCAAGATCAACACCGACGCCATCGACAACAGCGCGGGCGTGGACACCTCCGACCACGAGGTGAACATCAAGATCCTGCTCAACGGCCTGGTCACCGAGGGCGACATGACGGTCAAGCAGCGCAACAAGCTGCTCGCCGAGATGACCGACGAGGTCGGCCGCCTGGTCCTGCGCAACAACTACGCGCAGAACACCGCGATCGCCAACGCGCTCGCCCAGTCCAAGGACATGCTCCACGCCCAGCAGCGCTTCATGCGCCACCTGGTGCGCGAGGGCCACCTCGACCGGGCCCTGGAGTTCCTGCCCACCGACCGCCAGATCCGGGAGCGTCTCGGGGCCGCGCAGGGCTTGACCAGCCCGGAGACGGCCGTCCTGCTGGCGTACACGAAGATCACGGTCGCCGAGGAGCTGCTGCACACCTCGCTCCCGGACGACCCCTATCTGCACGGCCTGCTGCACACGTACTTCCCGGCCGCGCTGCGCGAGAAGTTCCCCGAGCACATCGACAACCACCCGCTGCACCGCGAGATCACCACGACCGTCCTGGTCAACGACACGGTCAACACGGGTGGTACGACCTACCTGCACCGCCTGCGCGAGGAGACCGGCGCGTCGCTGGAGGAGATCGTCCGGGCGCAGACCGTGGCTCGCGCGATCTTCCGCTCCGGCGTGGTCTGGGACGGCGTCGAGGCGCTCGACAACAAGGTCGAGGCCGCCGTACTGACCCGGATCCGGCTGCACTCGCGCCGCCTCGTCGAGCGCGGCACGCGCTGGCTGCTCAACAACCGGCCGCAGCCGCTCCAGCTCGCCGAGACCGTCGAGTTCTTCGGCGGCCGCGTCGAACAGGTGTGGTCGCAGCTCCCGAAGCTGCTGCGGGGCGCCGACCTGGAGTGGTACCAGAAGATCTACGACGAGCTGAGCGGCGCCGGAGTGCCGGACGAACTCGCCGCGCGCGTGGCCGGCTTCTCCTCGGCCTTCCCGACGCTCGACATCGTCTCGGTGGCCGACCGCATGGACCGGGACCCGATGGACGTCGCCGAGGTGTACTACGACCTCGCCGACCGTCTCCACATCACGCAGCTCATGGACCGCATCATCGAGCTGCCCCGCGCCGACCGCTGGCAGTCCATGGCCCGCGCCTCCATCCGCGAGGACCTCTACGCGGCCCACTCGGCGCTCACGGCCGACGTACTGGCGGTGGGCAACGGCACGTCCACGCCCGAGCAGCGCTTCAAGGCCTGGGAGGAGAAGAACGCCCCGATCCTGAGCCGGGCGCGCACCACCCTGGAGGAGATCCGGAGCTCGGACGCGTTCGACCTGGCCAACCTGTCGGTGGCGATGCGCACGATGAGGACACTGCTGCGGCAGCATTCCTGAGCCGTACGGCCGTCTCGGCGGCGTAGCCGGTACGACGACGAGGGCGCCCCGGGCCGTATGGCTCGGGGCGCCCTCGTCCGGTTGTCCGCCGGGACGGAGTCTCAGGCTGCGGCCTTCGGCTGCGGCTTCGCCTTGTCCGGGCCGCCCGTGAAGTCCTCGTAGGCCGCCAGGACCTCGTCGGTGGGGCCGTCCATGCGCAGTTCGCCGCGCTCCAGCCACAGCACCCGGTCGCAGGTGTCGCGGATCGACTTGTTGCTGTGGCTGACCAGGAACACCGTGCCCGCGTGCTTTCGGAGTTCGCGGATGCGTTCCTCGGAGCGCTTCTGGAAGGAGCGGTCGCCGGTGGCGAGCGCCTCGTCGATGAGGAGGACGTCGTGGTCCTTGGCGGCGGCGATGGAGAAGCGCAGGCGGGCCGCCATGCCGGAGGAGTAGGTGCGCATCGGGAGGGTGATGAAGTCACCCTTCTCGTTGATCCCGGAGAAGTCGACGATCTCCTGGTAGCGCTCCTTGACCTGCTCGCGGGACATGCCCATGGCGAGGCCGCCGAGGTGGACGTTGCGCTCGCCGGTGAGGTCGTTCATCAGGGCCGCGTTGACGCCGAGGAGGGAGGGCTGACCATGGGTGTAGATACGGCCGTTCTCCACCGGCAGCAGGCCCGCGACCGCCTTGAGCAGGGTCGACTTGCCGGAGCCGTTGGTGCCGATCAGGCCGATCGCCTCGCCCTTGTAGGCGACGAACGACACGTTCTTGACCGCGTGCACCCTGCGTACGCCCGCCGCCTTCTCGGCCTGGCCCCGGCGCAGCATGCGGTTGAGGGCGGCGGTGGCCGAGCCCTTGCCCGCGCCGGTGCCGTTCACGCGGTAGACGATGTCGACTCCGTCGACGACGACGGTGGGGGTCTGGTCGTTCTCGATGTCAGCCACGGCCGTACGTCTCCTCAGCCTTCCAGAAGTAGATGAAGCCGCCGACGCCGGCGACCAGCGCCCAGCCCACCGCGATCGCCCACACGTGGTGAGGCAACTGGCTCGCGTGGAAGCTGTCGATCAGGGCGTAGCGCATCAGGTCGATGTAGACCGCGGCCGGGTTGGCCTGGAGGACGGGGACCACCCAGGACGGCCAGTCGTGGTGGCCCTTGGCGAGCTTGTCGATGCTCCACATCACGCCGGAGACGTACATCCAGGTGCGCAGGACGAACGGCATCAGCTGCGCGATGTCCGGCGTCTTGGCGCCCATCCGCGCCATGATCATCGAGACGCCCGCGTTGAACGTCGACTGCAGTACCAGCGCCGGGATCGCCAGCAGCCAGGACGCGGCGACGGGGACACCGAAGCAGAGCAGGATCACGACCAGGGCGGCCATCGAGAAGAGCAGCTGCTGCAACTGCTGGAGGGCGAACGAGATCGGCAGCGCGGCCCGCGGGAAGTGCAGGGCGCGCACGAGGCCGAGGTTGCCCGAGATCGCCCGGGTGCCCGCCATGATCGAGCTCTGCGTGAACGTCCAGATGAACACGCCCGTGACCAGGAACGGCACATAGTCCGGCACGTTCCTCTTCGTGCCCAGGAGCACGCCGAAGATGAAGTAGTAGACCGCCGCGTTCAACAGCGGGGTCATCACCTGCCAGACCTGGCCGAGCTTCGCCTGGCTGTACTGCGCGGTGAGCTTGGCGGTCGAGAACGCGGTGATGAAGTGACGCCGTGCCCAGAGCTGACGGACGTAGTCGGGCAGGGAGGGACGGGCGCCGCTGACCGCGAGGCCGTGCCGGGCGGCCAGGGCCGACAGGTCTTCGTCGGCGGGGGGCGCTGTCGGGGGCGGTGTGTCGAGGACCTGGCTCACATCCGCTGCTTTCGCTCGAGGGTGGGGGTGGGGCGCGTGCGGCCGGCGCGTCTCGTCATCCGGCGTTTCCTTACGTGACTCTTCACGTTTTCTTACGTCGGGACGGGACCGTATCGTCGCAACGTGAGCGTAAGGCGAGGGAGCGTCGGAACGCAACCGTTTCGTCGTGACGAATGATGCTGGAACGTGACCGGGCCGTCGCGGGCGTAGGGGCGTTGGCACGGAACGGTGTCGTCGTGGCGTGCGGCGCGGGGACGGGACTGTGTCGTCGTGACGCCCGACGTCGGGGCGGGGCCGTATCGTCCTGACGTCCCACGCCGGGACGCAACCGTATCGTCCTGACGCGCCTCGTCGGGGCGGCGCCGTTTCGTCGTCGCGACGACTTCGCGTCGGAACGCAACCGTTTCGTCGCTACGCCCTATGCTGTCCGCATGACGACCAACGCCGACGCGCCGCAGACCCGTCCGCGCCGCCGTGCCCCGGCAGGGGCCGCCGTACTCCGTGAGGATGTGACGGACGCCATTCGAGCGGCCGTCTTCGAGGAGCTTGCGGCCGTCGGCTACGCGCGGATGTCCATAGAGGGCATCGCGCGCCGCGCGGGCGTGGGCAAGACCGCGGTCTATCGCCGGTGGCGTTCCAAGTTGCACCTGGTCCTCGACGTCGTGTCGGAGATCGCGGTGATGGGCCTGCCGGTGCCGGAGACGGGTTCGCTTGAGGACGACCTGCGGATGCTGTACGAGGTGACGTCCCGGGCGCTGCGGCACCCGGTGGCCTCGCAGATCATCCCGGATCTCCAGGCCGAGGCCGCCCGGAACCCCGAGATCGCCGAGGCGTTGCAGAACGCGTTGCAGAAGGGTCAGGAGGGCGTCGCCAGCAAGATCATCTCGGCGGCGGAGCAGCGCGGGGAGCTCCGCACGGGCTTCAACGACGAACTGGCCCTCGATCTGATTTCCGGCCCCCTGTACTGGCGCTCGGTGGTCATCCGCAGCCCGAAGCTGCCCAAGGGGTATCTCGCGGCGCTGGCCCGAGCGACGACGGAGGCGCTGAAGGCGCTCTGAGCGCTCAGCGGCCCGGCTGGTGGCCGGGGGCCCTCAGCGGCCGGGCCGGTGGCCGGGGTCGGTGTGCGGTGCCGCGCGCAGGGCGAGGAGTTCCGGGGCGAGCACCCGGATCCGGCCGTTGCCGCCGCCGCTCTGCGTGGGCCCGATCAGCCCGTCCCGTCGGAGCCGGGACAGTGCGCGATTGACGGTGACGCGGGTGACTCCGAGGAGGTCGGCGAGTTCGCGCTGACCGCCGGGGAGGGGGACGTGGCCGTCGGCTCCGTCTCGGCTCAGTCCGTCCAGGAGCCAGGACGCGAGGCGGGCCTCGCAGGGCAGGGTGGCCGTGTCGGTGAGGCGTTCCTGCTGGGCGCGGGCCTGGGCGGCGAGGAGCCGGAGGACGTGGGCGCGCACGGCCGCGGAGTCGTCGAGCAGGGCCGTGAAGCGGGCGCGCGGGACGGCCCGTACGGCGCACAGGGTGAGCGCGGTGAAGGTGGCCGTGTGGCCGGCTCCGTCGAGCAGCGCGACTTTGTCGAGGGCGCAGGGCCCGTCCAAGGCCCCGAACCGTAGGACGCGTCCGCCGGCGGTCGTGGCCGATGCCGAGGCGGTGCCGGCGAGCAGGACGAGCAGGTGTTCGGCGGGGGTGCCTTGGCCGCGCAGGGTCTCGCCGGGGGCGTACCGGCGGGGGACTGAGGTGTCCCACAGGCGGCGCAGGCCGGGCTCGGGGAGGGCGGCGAACAGCGGGACGTCCCGTAGTCGGCGCCAGTCGGGTGGGGACATGCCGACGGCTCCTTCCCTCGCTGTATCGGCTGATACAGACCGGCGCGGCGGGCCGAGCCTAGCGTCGTCGCGTCGGTCTGTTGTCCTGGGAAGGGGACCTTGTGCTTGTCGTGGAACTCGCCTTCACGCCCACGTCCACGCCCGAACGCCTTGCCGCCCGGCCCGCTCACCGTGAGGCGCTGGCCCGTCTGCACGCCGAGGGGAAGCTGTTCGCCGCCGGGCCGTGGGCGGACGACCGGGGGGCGCTGTTGGTGTTCGCGGTGGAGCGGGCGGGGCTGGAGGAGATTCTGGGGGCGGATCCGTACTACCGGTCCACTCCCGGGGTCGAGGTGCGGGCGATCCGTGAGTGGGTGCCGATCGTCGGGGGCTGAGGGAAGCCCCCTGCGCGGGCGGGCGAGGTGACCCGCCCGCGCGGGGAAGCGCAGGTCGCCGACTCCCGCGGGCAAGCCCCGCCCGATACGCCCGCACCTCGGGCGGCTACACCCGGCGTCCCGTCCTCCGACGACCCGTCCCCGCCCTCCCGGCGTCCCGTCCTCCGACGACCCGTCCCCCGGCCTCCGGCGTCCCGCCCTCCGGTATTCCTGCCGCGCAGGCCCTACTCGATGACCAGCTCGACCTCGATGTTGCCGCGGGTGGCGTTGGAGTACGGGCAGACCTGGTGGGCCTGCTCGACCAGCTTGCGGCCGGTCTCGGCGTCCACGGTGTCGGGGAGCTCGACGCGGAGGGCGACCTTGAGGCCGAAGCCCTCGCCCTGCTTGCCTATGCCGACCTCGGCGGTGACGGCGGCGTCGCTGACGTCCACCTTGGCCTGGCGGCCGACGAGACCGAGGGCGCTGCCGAAGCAGGCGGCGTACCCGGCGGCGAAGAGCTGCTCCGGGTTGGTGCCCTGTCCGTTGCCGCCCAGTTCCACCGGCGGGGCCAGCGCGACGTCGATCTTGCCGTCGTTCGTGTAGGCGCGGCCGTCGCGGCCGTGGGTGGCGGTGGCGACAGCGGTGTAGAGCGCGTCCATGGATACCCATCCCTCTCGAAGTCACGTTCCGGCGGCTCTTCCGCGGCCGCCTCACGGCCATAAGTAGAGCACACAATTTAATTGTGCACAACTAAATGGTCCGCAAGGGCTATCCTGGACTCATGGACACGTCCCCGACCGGCGCACCGACCGCCCCTCCCGCCGCCACCGACTGGCTCCGCCTCGACCAGCAGATCTGCTTCTCCCTGAACGCGGCCTCCCGTGCCTTCGGCAGCGTCTACCGCGTGATCCTCAAGGATCTGGGGATCACCTACCCGCAGTACCTCGTGCTACTGGTGCTGTGGGAGCACGGCGCGCTGCCCCTCAAGAAGCTCGGCGAGCACCTGCGGCTCGATTCGGGCACCCTCTCCCCGCTCCTCAAGCGACTGGAGACGGCCGGCCTCGTCCGGCGCGAACGCAGCGCCCGTGACGAGCGCTCGGTGGAGGTGCGGCTCACCGAGGAGGGTGTCGCCCTGCGCGAACGCGCGGAACAGGTGCCCCGCCGGATCGTCTCGGCCACCAGCTTCGACGTGGACGAGATCCGTGCTCTACGGGCCCGCCTGGACCAGCTCACCTCGGCACTGGACGCGGCGGTGCACGCCGAGCTGCCCGACGAGGACTGACCGAGGGGCCGTAGGGCTCACGCAACCCCGACCGAAGGCTGACCGAACCTCGACCGGACCCCGACCAAAGCCCGACCGAACCCCGCCCGAGAGTCGGCGGCGGAATGGCGGAGGACTGGGGACAGACTGGCCGAGGGCGGACGCATGCCGAAAGGCAAGCCCACCTCCGGGGGCTCGGCCCCGCCACCCCCCGTGTCGCTCAGGTCACACGCCGTGCCCCCGGTGACACCCGCCGGGCCAGGCCGCCTGGTTCACTGATACGCGGACACGGGTCAACCGAAGAGGGGACGGCCGTACATGACCTGGCTGATCACCGGCGGCGCCGGTTACATCGGGGCGCATGTCGTGAGGGCGATGACCGAGGCGGGGGAGCAGGCGGTCGTGTACGACGACCTGTCCACCGGCGTCGCCGAGCGCGTCCCGGCCGACGTGCCGCTGGTGGTGGGCTCCACGCTGGACGCCGAGCGGGTCGCGCACACCCTGGCGGACCACGAGGTCACCGGTGTGGTGCACCTCGCGGCGAAGAAGCAGGTCGGCGAGTCGGTGGACCTGCCGCTGCACTACTACCGGGAGAACGTCGAGGGCCTGCGCGTCCTCCTGGAGGCGGTGACGACGGCCGGGGTCCCCTCCTTCGTCTTCTCGTCCTCCGCGGCGGTGTACGGCATGCCGGACGTCCAGCTGGTGACGGAGGAGACCCCGTGCGCGCCGATGTCCCCGTACGGCGAGACCAAGCTGGCCGGAGAGTGGCTGGTCCGCGCCACGGGCCGCGCGACCGGCCTCGCCACGGCCTGCCTGCGCTACTTCAACGTGGCCGGCGCGGCGAGCCCCGAACTGGCCGACACGGGCGTCTGCAATATCGTCCCGATGGTCTTCGAGAAGCTCACGGAGAACGCGGCCCCGCGCATCTTCGGCGACGACTACGACACCCCCGACGGCACCTGCGTCCGCGACTACATCCACGTCGTCGACCTGGCCGAGGCCCATGTGGCCGCGGCCCGCACGCTGCAGTCCTCCCCTGGGCGCGACCTGACCGTCAACATCGGCCGAGGCGAGGGCGTCTCCGTCCGCGAGATGATCGACCACATCAACGCCCTCACCGGCTACGACCGTCCCCCGACCGTCACTCCCCGCCGCCCCGGAGACCCGGCCCGAGTCGTCGCCTCCGCCGACCTGGCGGCCACGGAGCTCGGCTGGAAGGCCAAGCACGACGTGCAGGACATGATCACGTCGGCGTGGGAGGGGTGGGTGCGGACGCATCCGGAGGCGGCTCGGGGTTAGTGCGCGGTGCCGTAGCGGGTGACCATGAGGGTGACAGCTTCGTCCACGACGGTGGTCCCCGTGGGGCCGGGCGGGATGAAGTCGCTCAGCCATGCCGCCGTGAGCGGAAAGGGCTCGGCGAGCAACGCTCGGGACGGCCGGGACCCCAGTCCGAGGGCGTCTCCGCGAGGGGCAGCAGGCCATAGTACGGCGGTCCCGCGCGCAGCCCGTCGCAGATCTCCGCCACGAACGTGCGGTACGGATCCGGGTGCACGATGCCGTGCTCGCTCTCGAAGGACCGCACCGCCTCCCAACCGGCCGGTGGTACCGCCTCGGGACGGGAGGCGAAGATCTCGCGGAGGGCGGTCGCCTAGGCCGGGTCGCAGGTTTCCGTGTTCATGCCGGCCATCCTGCAAGAGACGAAGCCGGTCAAGAGCCGAAGCCGCGGTCGGCGCCCCGGCCGTCCCACCGGGCGCCAGGTGGAGGGGCGGGTCGGCGTGGGATGGGACGCGCTGGACGGCACGGACCCTCCTAACGGGTCTCGGTGAGGGGCGAGTCCGTCGCCGGGCGGGGCACGGAGGCCAGCGGGGTGCGGTCGAGCGCGGCCGCCGCCGACGGCACCGGACGGCGCTCCGCGAGCGGGATCACCGCCGGCGACTCGGTCTCGCCCAGCACGACATGGCGTACGACCCGTTCGGCGGCGCGGCCGTCGTCGTACGGGCAGAAGCGCTCGCGGAACGCCGAGCGGAGCTGGGTGGAGCGGGAGCCGCGCCAGTGCCCCGTGGCGAAGATGTCGATCAGCTCGTCCTCGCTGCGCGCGACCGCGCCCGGCGCGAAGGACCGCAGGTCGAAGTAGGTGCCGCGGGCCGCCTCGTACGCCTCCCGGTCGTCGGCGTGGATCACGATCGGGCGGTCCAGGTTGGCGTAGTCGAACATCAGGGACGAGTAGTCGGTGACCAGGGCGTCCGAGGCGAGGCACAGGGACTCCACGCTCGGGTGGTCGGTGACGTCGATGACCCGGCCGGCCGCGGGGGAGACGAGCGGGCCGCCGTGGCGGTGGTGGGCGCGGGCCAGCACGACGAAGCGGGGGCCCAGGCGGCGCACGAGACGGTCCAGGTCGAGGGTGACGCGCTGGGTGCGGCGGTAGTCGCGGTGGGTGGGCGCGTACAGGATCGCCACCGAGCCCGCGGGGATGCCCAGGGACTCGCGCAGCAGCCGTACGTCCTCCGAAGTCGCCCGCTGGAACACGTCGTTGCGGGGATAGCCGTAGGGGAGCGTGGTGTAGCCGCCGGGGTAGACCCGCTCCCAGGTCAGGGTGGTGTGGCGGTTGGGGGACAGGAGGTAGTCCCACTGGTCGACGCCGTGCAGCAGCGCGGCGAAGTCCAAGTCCCTCGCCGCGGCGGGGTGTTCCTGGAGGTCCAGGCCCATGTGCTTGAGCGGTGTGCCGTGTTGGGTCTGGAGGAGGATCTGGCCGGGGCGCTTGACCAGGCGGCGGTCGAAGTCGGTGTTGTCGACGAGGTACTTGGAGCGGGCCAGCGCCGTCCAGTAGGCGGCCGTGCCGGGGCGCACTCGGCGGGTCGCGGTCGGGAGGGTGTGGTGGTGCTCGGGGTGGGCGATCCACGCGGTGCGGATGTGCGGGGCGAAGGTGCGGAACGCCTCCTCCAGCGCGCCCGGGTTGCAGCCGTGGCCGCGGCCCCCGTACGCGGAGAAGACGGCCCGGTCCGCGCGCAGGGGCAGGCGGAGCTGGACGCGGTAGTGGAGGCGCAGGGCCGCCGCGTGCAGGGACCTGGCGAGGCGTACGACCGGGCGGGCGGTCCGGCGGCCGAGGCTCCGGACCAGCTCCGCGAGCCGGTGCGTGCGGTACAGGCCCAGGCGGATCACGGTGTGGCGCGGTCGGGAGCGCACCGGGACCGGGTGGCCCGGGGTGCGGTGGGCGCGGTAGTGGGCGCGGGCCCGTCGCAGGAACTCGGCGCGGACGCCGTGCGGGAGACGGCCCCGCCCGCTGAACTCCGCCCACAGGTCGTCCACCATGCGACGGAACAACGCAGGGCGCCACCGCGCGAGTTCGGGGCGGGGGTCGACGTACCCGAAGACCCTGTCGTACTGCTCGAAGAGGTCGAAGTGGCCGTGCGCTTCGAGGGGTTCGCCCTCGCGGTGCCGCCGGTGGTGGACGCAGACCCGGTCCAGGGTGGCGATCGACTCGGCGGTCATCAGGACCGGGTAGGTCCAGGCCGGGTCCGGGTACCGACCGGGCGGGAAGGCGAAGCCGCCGCGCTCGACGAACTCCCTGCGGTACGCCTTGTTCCAGGCCGCCGACGGCACCCGCAGCAGCCCCGGGCGGTCCTCCAGACGGAACGGCGCCGCGCCCCGCTCGGTGAGCTGCCCCGCGAAGGCGTCGCGGACCCTCTCGCCCGACCAGTCGACGAGCACGTGGTCATGGACCAGGACGTCCGGCTCTCCCGTCTCCTTCAGCCGGTCGGCGATCGACCGCAGCGCGTGCGGAGCGAGCGTGTCGTCGCCGTCGAGGAACAGCAGGTAGTCGCCCGTCGCCTCGGCCGCACCGGCGTTGCGGGCGGCACCGAGCCCCCCGTTCCGCGCCAGGTGGACCGCCCGGACCCGGGGATCGCGGGCCGCGAACTCATCGATGATCTCTCCGCACGCGTCCGAGGAGTGGTCGTCGACCGCGATCAGCTCCAGATCCTCGTACGACTGTGACAGCACCGATTCCAGGCAAGCGGGCAGGTAGGCCTGGACCTTGTACGCGGGGACGATGACACTGAACCTGGGCACGGCACATCCAAGGGTCGGCGCGGGCGGTCTGCCCGGGAACGCCCCATGAAGGCACTTGGTTACGCTCCCTACGGCATTCGGGCGAACGCGAAGGGGCGGACCGGTACCGGCCCGCCCCCTCAAATCGGTTGCCCTGCGCGCTACTTGACCGCGCCCGCCATCACGCCGGACACGAACTGCCGCTGGAACGCGAAGAACACGATCAGCGGAATCACCATCGAGATGAAGGCGCCCGGTGCCAGGACGTCGACGTTGTCGGCGAAGGCACGCATCTGGGTCTGGAGGGCGACCGTGATCGGCTGGCTGTCGGCGTCCGTGAACACCAGCGCGATCAGCATGTCGTTCCACACCCACAGGAACTGGAAGATGCCCAGGCTCGCGATCGCCGGCCCGCCGAGCGGCATCACCACCCGTGCGAACAGGCGCAGTTCGCCCGCGCCGTCGAGCCTGGCCGCCTCCAGGAGTTCCCGGGGGATCTCCGCGAAGAAGTTCCGCAGCAGGAACACCGCGAACGGCAGGCCGAAGCCCACATGGAAGAGGATCACCCCGAGGATGTTGCCGAACAGGCCGATCTTGCCGAAGAGTTCGGCGATCGGGATCAGCGCCACCTGTACCGGCACCACCAGCAGACCGACCACGCCCATGAACCACCAGTCGCGGCCGGGGAATTCCATCCACGCGAACGCGTAGCCCGCGAGCGCGCCGATGATGATCACCAGCAGCGTCGCCGGGACCGTGATCATTACGGTGTTGACGATGGAGCCGGTGATGTCGCTGTTCTGGAGCAGCTTGTCGTAGCTGTCGAGGGTGAGCTGGGAGGGCTTGGTGAAGACCTTCCACCAGCCGGTCGCGGCGAGGTCCCCGGGGCTGCGCAGCGAGGAGATCAGCAGCCCGATCGTCGGCACCAGCCAGAACAGGCCGACGACGACGAGGAAGACGCTGATCAGGCCGCCGCTGACCCGCTCGACGAGCCGTGAGCCGAGCGACTGCTTCGCCTTGGTCCCGTCGGCGGGTGCCGTCTCGGGGAGCCTTTCGGCCTGGGTCGTCATCGCCGTACCTCCCGCCTGAGCCGACGAATGTTGAACCACATCACCGGGATCACCAGCAACAGCAGGAACACCGAGATGGCGCTCGCGATGCCGGGCTGGTCCTCGGCGAAGCCCTTGCGGTACAGCTCCAGCGCGAGGACGTTCGCGTCGTCCTGCGAGGAGCCCGGGGCGATGATGAAGACCAGGTCGAAGATCTTCAGGACGTTGATCATCAGGGTCACCGTGACGACCGCGAGGACGGGGGCCAGCAGGGGGACCGTGACCCTGCGGAAGACCTGCCACTCGCTCGCGCCGTCGACCCGGGCCGCCTCCAGGAGTTCCCGGGGGATGCCCGCGAGCCCGGCCGCGATCAGCACCATCGCGAAACCGGCCCACATCCAGATGTACGACCCGATGATCGCCGGCGTCACCAGCGACGGGCCGAGCCAGTCGAGCCCGTTGTAGGCCTCCTTGAAGTTGCTCGCCGGCAACCGCAGTTGGGCTCCGTCGGCCTTCTCGGAGAAGGAGAACGTGCCGTCGTCGCCGGCCGTCGCCGTCTCGACGACCTTGCCGTCCTTCACCGCCTCGATCTTCATGCCGGGGTAGCCGAGTTCGGTCGGGTCGACCCCGCCGAGCTTGCCGACGCCCTTGCCGCGGGTGAAGTCCTGCCAGGTCGTCCCGGTGATCCGGCCCGGGTCAGCCTGCGGCGCCACGGCCTTCTTGGCGTCACCGGGCATCTGGTCCGGGGCGACACCGACCAGGGGCAGGGTGACCGTGCCGCCGGTGTGGACGGCCTCCTTGGTGATGAAGCC
Organism: Streptomyces sp. NPDC006335; assembly: GCF_040612795.1. Taxonomy (NCBI): domain Bacteria; kingdom Bacillati; phylum Actinomycetota; class Actinomycetes; order Kitasatosporales; family Streptomycetaceae; genus Streptomyces; species Streptomyces sp. NPDC006335. Next base: position 207,019 of record NZ_JBEXQX010000014.1, on the reverse strand, counting down.
GCCCCCTTGGGCCACCAGCGGCGAGTTCCGGCCCGGGTGGGCCTTCGGGAACGCCGAGGACTGCGCGAACGTGTCGTGCACGCCCACCCACACCGCGTTCGCGAACCCCTTGTCCGGGTCCTGGTCGTAGACGAGCCGGAAGATGATGCCGGCCGCCAGCATCGAGATCGCCATCGGCATGAAGACGACCAGCTTGAACGCCGTTCCCCAGCGCACCCGTTCGGTCAGCACCGCGAAGATCAGACCGAGCGCGGTGGCGATCGTCGGCGCGAACACGACCCAGATGATGTTGTTCTTCAGGGCCGTGCGGATGCCGTCGTCGGTGAACAGGGCCTTGTAGTTGTCGATTCCGGCGAAGCCGTCACCGGACTGGTCGTAGAAGCTGCGGACGATCGAGTACCCGATCGGGTAGACCACGAGCGCGCCCAGCAGCACGAGGGCGGGCAGCAGGAACAGCACTGCCACGGTCCTGCGCGTGCCGGTCACGCTCTTGCGCGACTTGGGAGAGGCAGGGGCCGGAGGGACCCCTGCCTCGGTGGCCGATGTCATCGCGTCAGTTCCCGTAGGCGGCCGCCGCGTCGGCCTCCAGCTTCGCCTGCGTGCCCGCGATGTTCTTCGGGTTCGTCAGGAAGTCCTGGAGCGCCTTCCACTCACCCTTGCCGGGGGTGCCGCCGAAGGCCTGGGGGGCCTGGTCGGACATGTCGAAGCGGAAGTCGTCGCCCGAGTCGATCAGCGCCTTGGCGATCTTCTGCTGCACCGGGTTCGGATACGACGAGATGTCCACGCTCTTGTTCGGCGAGAGGTAACCGCCCAGCTTGGCCTGGATCGTCGCCGCGTCCGGGGAGGCCAGGAAGGTGGCCAGCGCCTGCGCCGCCTTGGAGTCCTTCAGGATCACGGCCGCGTCGCCGCCGGAGACCACGGGGGCGGTGTCACCGACCTTCGGGAACGGGAACACCTTCGCGTCCGTGCCGACCTTCGCCTTGGCCGTCTGGATGTTGACCTGCGCGAAGTCGCCCTCGTAGACCATCGCCGCCTTGGGCTGGTCACCGCCGGTGAAGGTCTGCGTGACCGAGGCCGGGAAGTCCGTCTGGAGCGCGCCCTTGGCGCCACCCGCGACGTAGTCCTTCTTGCCCCAGACCTGCGCCAGCGTGGTCAGCGCGTCTTTCACGGACGGGTCCGTCCACTTGATCTCGTGCTTGGCGAGCTGGTCGTACTTCTCCGGGCCCGCCTGGGAGAGGTAGACGTTCTCGAACCAGTCCGTCAGGGTCCAGCCCTCGGCACCGCCCACGGAGAACGGCGTCACACCCGAGTCGTAGACCGTCTGGGCGGTGGTCAGGAGCTCGTCCCACGTCTTCGGCTCGGTGGCGCCCGCGTTCTCGAAGACCTTGGCGTTGTACCAGATCAGCGACTTGTTGGCGGCCTTGTAGTAGACGCCGTACTGAGTGTCGCCGACCTTGCCGATGTCCTGCCAGCCCTGCGAGTAGTTCTTGGCCAACTCCGCCTTGGCCTCCGCGCCCAGCGGCTTGGCCCACTTCTTGTCCACGGCCTGCTTGATCGCGCCGGGCTGCGGGAGCATCGCGATGTCCGGCGGCTGGCCGCCCGCGACCTTCGAGCCCAGGAAGTTGACGATCGGGTCCTGGGCGGGCACGAAGGTCACCTTGGCGCCGGTGCGCTTCTCGAACTCCGCCAGGACCTTCTTGAAGTTGGCCTGTTCCGCGCCGCTCCAGACGGCGGCCACCTCCAGGCTCTGACCGTTCAGTTTGGGGAGGGTGACCGTGGTGCCGGTCTCCTTGCCGCCTGTCGCGCCACTGTCACTGCTCTTGTCGTCGTCTCCGCCGCATGCGGTGAGCGACAGGGCGAGGGCCGCCGCGAGGGCGGCTGCCGCCGATTTCGCAGCCCTGTTCGCTGACCTGGGCTTCCGCTGTGTGCTGCTCGTGCTGCGCATCACGACCCCGTTCTTCGTTCCTCGTCGAACGTTCGAGGGCTGTCCCGTGCGATCTGGTCTACGCCGGGGACACGAGGTCGGCAAGTGGGCGTCCGCTGTCAAGCGGAAGATCGTGATGCCGTCGTGACCAGTGCCGGTGCGTTGTGGCACGCGTCGATCGGGGGCGGCGCCCCCGGGCCCCTCGGTGTCTAGAGCAGTGACGGGACCTCTGCCGCTGCGACTTCCCTCGCTGCCCGTTCCAATGCACTCGCCAGCAGGGCCAGGTCCGTCGGACCGTTGCCCAGTTCCCGGATCGGGCGGCGGGCCGGGGGGTCGCCCATGCGCTCCCATTCCAGCGGGACGACCGTGGGACGCAGGGTCGCCGTGCGGGGGATACGACCGGTGACCCGGCCGGCCTGGAACGCCGTGACCCGGCCGTCGGGCCAGGTCAGCCGGCCGCGGCCGGGAGCCGGTTCCTCCGGGCCGGTGGCCGGGGTGTCCAGGGTGACGCGGAGAGTGGCCCGGCGGGCCGCTTCCGACTCCGCCGTACGGCCGCCCGGGCCGGTCGCGGCCACCAGGTGGACGCCCAGGCGCTCGCCCTCCCGGGAGACCGCCTCCAGCGCGCGTATGACCGAGCCGGCGGCCGGTCGGCCGGGGGAGCCGAGGGGCGGGGAGACCAGGGCGTCCAGGTCGTCCACGACGACGACCAGACGGGGGAGCGGGGGCGCCGTCTCCGTCTGGCGCCTGGCCGCCGCCGGGCGCAGGCGGATCGTGGAGCTGGGCGGCGAGTCGAGGTCGCCGGCGGCCGGGTCGCCGGGCGCCGGATCGCCGGGGGCGCCCGCGGTGCCGGTCGTGGCCCGGCGGGACGGTGCGCGCTGGGCGACCAGACGGCCCGACAGCTCCCGGCCGGTGTGCCACTCCGTGAAGTCGCAGCGGCCCAGCAGCTCCGCGCGCCGCTTCAGCTCGGCGCTCAGGGACTGGGCGAACTCCCGCATGCGGACCGGGTCGTTGGCGGTGAGGTGGGTGGTCACGTGCGGTACGTCCGTGCACACGCGCAGACCCTCGCCGTGGCTGCCGGCGGCCACGCTGTCCCGGCCGTCCATCAGGACGACGCTGAGACGGTCGGGGCGCTCGGCCGCGGCCAGCGAGGCGACGACCGCCCGCAGCAGTTCCGTACGGCCGCTGCCCGTCGGGCCCTCGATCAGCAGGTGTGGGCCCTCGGCCACGAGGTCCGCGCACACCGGCCCGCGCGGGCCGGCCCCCAGCACCGCCCACGCCCGGCCGCCGAGCGACTCCGGGTCGTCGGCCGCGTCCGCCCAGCGCGTCATCAGCGACGGCGGGGTGGCCCGGGCCAGCCCCAACTCGTCCAGCAGCCGCGCCGACTGGGGCAACGGCGACGACACACGCGTGTGCCCCGCGGCGGCGGTGCCGTCCGTCCGCAGCGGCGCCAGTGCCCGCGCGAACCGCTCGGCCCAGGCCGCGGAGACGGCGTCCACGGCGGCGATCGTGCCGTGGCCGACGGGGGCCGGGGCGGGGACCGCGGTGAGGTGGACGGTGTCGACGTCGGTACGGGCGCCCGCGCCGGTGGGGCGGGCCTCGGCGCCGAAACCGGTGCGGGACGCGTCCGCGTGGCGTGCGTCGGCCGTGGGCGGGGTGGTGCCGGGGCGGGAGGCGCCGGTGCGGTCGGTTCCGGGGTGGTCGGCCCCGGTGCGGTTGCGGGAATTGCCGGGGCGGCCCGGATCGGGGCGATCGTGCGCGGTGCCGGTGCCGTCGGTCTGGGGGGCCGCCTGCGCGGGGACCCCCGCCCGCGCCACCCGCATCAGCCGCAGTGCCGTCGCCACGTCCCCACTGAGCAGGCCCACCGCCCCGCACTCGCGGAACGTCGGGGCCGCCGCGCACGCCGCCTCGTACGTGTCCGTCACCGGAGAGGCGGGCGAGGCCGGAGCCGTCTCGGCCAGGCACACGATGTGGATGCCGGCCCGCGGACCCTCCGCCGCCAGCCGCGCCACCGCCTTGCGCAGATCCGCGCCGCCGGGGTCACCGTCCACGACGACCACGGTGTACGGCCCCGGGAAACCGCCGCCCGTCCCGTCCGCCACGTCGTCCCGGGCCCAGGAGGGCCGTCGGGCGGGGTTCCCGGGGCGGTCCTGCGGGGTGGCGGAGCGGGCCGCCGGGACGGTCCCGCGGGCGGCGGCGAGCTCCGCGTCGGCCAGGTGGTCGTCCAGGCGCCGCAGGAGTTCGTCGGTACGGGCCGCGGCCTGTTCGCGGTCGTGGGCGAGGAGGAGCCGGCAGTCCTGGCCGTGTCTCGGGCGGACATGGGGGAGCCAGCCGAGCCAGGACCACTCGGCGACGCGCTCCTGCGCGGGCCGGGAACGGTCCGTGCTGATCAGCACGATCTCCAGCGTCTCGGGCGCGTGCAGCGCGGCGAGTTGGGCCACCACCGCGCGGGCCAGCCCGGCGAGCCGCGCGCGCGGACCGGCCAGCCCCAGCGCACCGGCCTCGCGCAGATCCGCGGTGACCGGAACGGCCGGCAGCAGCCCCGAGCCGTCGGGGGCCGCCCGGTCGGCGGTGCCGAGCCGCACGGTGAGGGCTTCCGGATGCCCGGGCCCGCGCTCCCACAGGCGCGCGCCGGGGCCCAGCGCCGTCAGCAGCAGGGCGGCCGGGTCGGGCCAGACCTCGGGCACCTGGGCTGCGGCGGCCGACGGCACCGCGGTGACGGGCGCGGTCGTCTCGTCGTACGCCTCGTCCCGCCCGGGCGTCTCCTGCTCGCCCCGGCCCCCGGTCAGCCGCCGGGCCCACGCGGAGAGCCCGCCGCGCCGCCGCACTCCCTGCGGTACATCGGTCCCGCGCAGGGGGGTGCCTTTGCGGCGGCCGCTCGCGGGGGCGTCCGGGGCGTCGGAGGGCGTGCGGGCGGTAGAAGGGGAGGGCTGGTCCCGGTCGGCCGGAGGAGACGGGGGCACGGCGGTCGTGCGCGTGACCTCGAAGGAGCCGATCCCGGACCGGCCGCCATGGGTGTCGCCGTCGGAGGTCGTGGCGCGTCCCGCACCGGAGACGGCTCCGGTGCGGGGGCCGGCGTCGGTGTCCGGACGTCCGCCACCGAGGCCTCCCCGGTGCTCGATCCGGGGCGCGCCGCCCTGGCCCGGTACGACGACCGGTGGCTCGGAGCGGCCGTGGCCCTGTGCTCCCGCCGTGTCGGGGCCGCCGCCCGACGCGCCCCAGCTGGCGGAACCGTAGGCGTGATGGGTCCGGTCGGCGGGCGGCCGGGCCGAGGTGTCGCCGCTGTCACGGTCGCCCCGCGCGCTTGCCGGGCCCTCGGCAGATGCCGTGCCCGAGGCCGACGCGGCCCTCGCCGACACCCTGCCCCGCGCGCGTGACGGGGGCTCGGCCTGTCCGGGGGCGGATCCGGACGCGCCTGGGGCGTCCTGGTGAGCTCCTGAAGTCCCGTGTCCCTGTCCGGCGCCCGCCGCATACCCGGACGCGCCGGTCTCCGAGCTGTGGCGCGCCCCGGGCACGCCCGGTCCGTGGCCGCCGCCCGGCCCACCGGCCGGTGCCGGACCTCCGTGTGCGCGGCTTCCGCTCGCTGTGGGCCCGGCTCGGCCGACACCGGCCTGCACACCCCCGGGCCCCCGGTCGTCCCCCGGCACGGGTCCGGTCTCGCCCGAGGTCACGCGCACATGGCCCTCGCCGTCCGGTTCCGTCCCGAGCCGTGGCCCCCCGCTCGGCGACAGCCGCAGCACCGACTCGCCGATCCTCAGGAGCGCCCCCGGAGGGAACCGGACCGGGCGGGTGCCCACGCGGGTGCCGTCCAGGGTGGTGCCGTTGGTGGAGTCGAGGTCGGCCACCGAGACGCGGCCGTCGGGCGCGACCGTGACCGCGCAGTGCAGGCGGGAGACGTCGGGGTCGTCCAGCGGGACGTCGGCGTCGGCGGAGCGGCCGATGTGGATCTGGCCGCCGTGCAGGAGATGGACGCCGCCGGCGTCGGGGCCGGCGACCACGTGGAGCTGGGTGGGGGCCTCGTCGAGCTCGGGGTGGGGCTCGGGGGCCGCCGGTGCGCCCAGGGACAGCACGGCGCCGTCGATCAGCGGGGGCTCGCCCAGGGTGGCGCGCTGGGCGTCCAGCCGCTCGCCGTCCGCGTACAGCACGACCGGACCGCCGCCGCGCTCGGCCTCACCCGCGCGGGAGGCGCCGCTGTCCCCGGGGACCGCCGAGGCGAGTGCCGTGGCCACCGCGGCCAGTGCGGTGCCGACGGGGGCGGTGACCAGTACGTCGCGGCTCGCGGCGCGGCCCCGGGTCCGGTCGGGCGGGCCCAGCGGGTCTACGACGGTCAGCCGGATCTGCATCGCCGTCAGCGGTCCCTTCTGCTCGGACGCGGACATCCCCACCCCGCACGAGCACCATCGGCCAGTACTGCACGCATCCTCGCACCTGCCACTGACAACGCGCCCGCCGCCCGAGGGCAAGTGATCTTGATTGGTCAGCTCTGCCCCCAAAAGTGCCTGACCAGTGCAGCGTCGGCGATCACTTGAGATCGGTCACGTCAATGTCCGGCAACCAGGAGACCCGGACGGAGCGTCTTTCTCCGGAACGTGCTTGGCAACGCTCACGTGGTGCCCGCAGGAGCGGCACTACAGTGGGTCGGAAGTGGGTCGGGAACGACAGCAAGCAGCAGGGAGTGCATGACGTGCGGCCGGTTGGCAGCAAGTACTTCCTCGAGGAGCCGCTCGGACGCGGTGCCACGGGGACCGTGTGGCGAGCCCGCCAGCGGGAGACCGCGGGCGCCGAGGCCGCCGTTCCGGGACAGCCCGGCGAGACCGTCGCGATCAAGGTCCTCAAGGAGGAGCTCGCGAGCGATCCGGACATCGTGATGCGGTTCCTGCGCGAGCGCTCCGTCCTTCTGCGGCTGACCCATCCGAACATCGTGCGGGTGCGCGACCTGGTCGTCGAAGGCGATCTGCTCGCCCTGGTCATGGACCTCGTCGAGGGCCCCGACCTGCACCGCTACCTGCGCGAGAACGGCCCCTTCAGCCCCGTCGGCGCCGCCCTGATCACCGCCCAGATCGCCGACGCGCTCGCCGCCAGCCACGCCGACGGCGTGGTCCACCGCGACCTCAAGCCCGCCAACGTGCTGCTGCGGCAGCACGGCGGCCAGATGCACCCCCTGCTCACCGACTTCGGCATCGCACGCCTCGCGGACTCCCCGGGCCTGACCCGGACCCAGGAATTCGTCGGCACGCCCGCGTACGTCGCGCCCGAGTCCGCCGAGGGCCGCCCGCAGACCTCCGCGGTCGACATCTACGGCGCCGGCATCCTGCTGTACGAGCTGGTCACCGGCCGTCCGCCGTTCGCCGGCGGTTCCGCCCTGGAGGTCCTGCACCAGCACCTGAGCGCCGAGCCGCGCCGCCCCTCCACGGTCCCCGAGCCGCTGTGGACGGTCATAGAGCGCTGTCTGAGCAAGAACCCCGGCCGGCGGCCCAGCGCCGAGAACCTCGCGCGCGGGCTGCGGGTCGTCGCCGAGGGCATCGGCGTGCACGCGAACTCCGCGCAGATCGCCGCGGCGGACAACGTCGGCGCGCTGCTGCTGCCCGACCCGGACCCGGCGGCCGTGCCGGACACCCCGGGCGCCGCCGACCCGACGCAGGTCCTGCCGCACGGTGCCGGTGCCGCGGGTGCCTACGACCCGAACGCCGCGACCAGCTTCCTGCCGCACACCGGTCCCGGGAACCCCGTCGGCGCCGCCGACCCCACCGCCGTACTCCCGCACCGCGGCGCGGCCGATCCGACGGCCGTCATGCCGCCGGTACCGCCGGGACAGCCGGGCCAGGGCCAGTACGGGCAGCAAGGGCAGCAGGGCCAGCAGCCCGGTGGGCCCGAGGACCCGCACCCCTGGCAGAACCAGCTCCGCGCGGCCCGCGACCGCAACGAACAGACCCAGGTCCAGTACCTCGACCCGGGCGAGGACCCGCTGCGCCGCCGCCCCCAGCGGCAGGTCGCCAGGCCGCAGCAGCCGCCCCAGCGGCAGCAGCAACCCCAGCAACGCCCGCAGCAGGGCGGCTACGGCCGTCAGCCGCAGCAGCAGCCGCCCCAGCGCCAGCAGTACGCCCCGCAGCAGCAACAGCCGCAGCGGTACGCGCCCCCGCCGCAGCCCGAGCGCCCCGCGCGCGAGCCCCGGCAGCCGCGGCAGCGCAGCGCCAACCCGATGAAGATCCCGGGTCTGGGCTGCCTCAAGGGGTGTCTGTTCACGATCGTCATCCTGTTCGTCGCGAGCTGGCTGATCTGGGAGCTGAGCCCGCTCCAGGAGTGGATCGGCACCGGCAAGAGCTACTGGCAGCAGATCGGGGACCTCGTCGACACCGTGAGCGGATGGATCGGGGATCTCAGCGGAAAAGCCTCAGGTCAGTAGTAACTCTGGCGATTTGTCGACACCCGGCGGGTGATTTCCGTCTCCGCGGTGAAGGTTGGCTCTTCCGGCGCGTAGTTTTAGCGACAACACGCGTCTGTAGGAGCAGTCTTGGCACGGAAGATCGGCAGCCGGTACACCGCCAACCAGATCCTGGGGCGGGGCAGCGCCGGCACGGTGTGGCTGGGTGAGGGACCCGAGGGTCCCGTCGCCGTCAAGCTGCTGCGCGAGGATCTCGCGTCCGACCAGGAACTCGTCGGCCGCTTCGTCCAGGAGCGCACGGCCCTGCTCGGCCTGGACCACCCCCACGTGGTCTCGGTGCGCGACCTGGTGGTCGACGGCAACGACCTCGCGCTCGTCATGGACCTGGTCCGGGGCACGGACCTGCGCACCCGGCTCGACCGGGAGAAGCGGCTCGCCCCCGAGGCGGCGGTGGCGATCGTCGCGGATGTCGCGGACGGCCTGGCCGCCGCGCACGCCAAGGGGGTCGTGCACCGGGACGTGAAGCCGGAGAACATCCTCCTGGACATGCAGGGGCCGCTCGGCCCCGGCGGCGCGCACCCCGCCCTGCTGACCGACTTCGGTGTGGCGAAGCTCATCGACTCGCCGCGCCGCACCCGGGCCACGAAGATCATCGGGACGCCGGACTACCTGGCCCCGGAGATCGTCGAGGGCCTGCCCCCGCGGGCGTCCGTGGACATCTACGCCCTCGCGACCGTCCTGTACGAGCTGCTGGCCGGCTTCACGCCGTTCGGGGGCGGGCACCCCGGGGCGGTGCTGCGACGGCACGTGACGGAGACGGTGGTTCCGCTTCCGGGCATCCCCGACGAGCTGTGGCAGCTCGTCGTGCAGTGCCTGGCGAAGGCGCCGGCCTCCCGCCTGCGCGCCTCCGAGCTGGGCGTACGGCTGCGGGAGCTGCTGCCCCTGCTGGCCGGGATGCCCCCGCTGGACGTCGACGAGCCGGACGCGGAGTCGGAGGAGGAGCAGGGCGCCGAGGACGCGGCCGCGGAGTCCTCCGGGGAGCCGGCGCCGTCCGGGCGGCCGGCGCGGCGGGGGGCGGTGCCGTTGGTGCCGGGGGCGAAACCGGCGGACTCCAATCGGGACACGCACACGTCGATGAGGGTGCCCGGGCCTGACGAGCTGGCCGGAGGCGCGCGGGGGACGGCCAGGGTGCCGAGGCCCGCGGGGGCGCCCCGGCCCGGATCCGCGCGGCACCGGGCGACCACGCGGCGGCGGAGGCTGGTCGTGGGGGTCGCGGGGCTGGTGCTGGTCGCCGCGGCGGGCGTCGGGATCTGGGCGGCCACATCGGACGACGCGGGAGCGTCACCGCAGGACACGAAGAACTCGGCGCCCGCCTCCCCCTGAGGGGGCGGCGGCCGGGGGACGACCGACGTCGGTTGCCACAGCCGTTAGGCTGGAGGGCGTGGCAGTCGTCGATGTATCCGAAGAGCTCAAGTCCCTCTCCTCGACCATGGAGTCGATCGAGGCCGTTCTGGACCTCGACAAGCTGAGGGCAGACATCGCCGTGCTCGAGGAGCAGGCGGCCGCGCCGTCCCTGTGGGACAACCCGGACGAGGCGCAGAAGATCACCAGCAAGCTGTCCCACCTCCAGGCGGAGGTCAGGAAGGCGGACGCGCTGCGCGCCCGCATCGACGATCTCGCCGTGCTGTTCGAGATGGCCGAGGAGGAGGACGACTCGGACACCCTCGCCGAGGCCGAGTCCGAGCTCATCTCCGTCAAGAAGGCGCTCGACGAGATGGAGGTGCGCACCCTCCTCTCCGGCGAGTACGACTCCCGTGAGGCGCTCGTCAACATCCGCGCCGAGGCCGGTGGCGTCGACGCCGCCGACTTCGCCGAGAAGCTCCAGCGGATGTACCTGCGCTGGGCGGAGCAGAAGGGCTACAAGACCGAGGTCTACGAGACGTCGTACGCCGAAGAGGCCGGCATCAAGTCGACCACCTTCGCCGTGCAGGTGCCGTACGCCTACGGCACCCTGTCCGTCGAGCAGGGCACCCACCGGCTCGTGCGCATCTCGCCCTTCGACAACCAGGGGCGCCGGCAGACCTCCTTCGCGGGTGTGGAGATCCTCCCCGTGGTCGAGCAGACCGACCACATCGAGATCGACGAGTCCGAGCTGCGCGTGGACGTGTACCGGTCGTCCGGTCCCGGCGGTCAGGGCGTCAACACCACCGACTCCGCGGTCCGGTTGACCCACCTCCCCACCGGCATCGTCGTCTCCTGCCAGAACGAACGCTCGCAGATCCAGAACAAGGCGAGCGCGATGAACGTCCTCCAGGCCAAGCTGCTGGAGCGGCGCCGCCAGGAGGAGCAGGCCGCGATGGACGCCCTCAAGGGCGACGGCGGCAACTCCTGGGGCAACCAGATGCGTTCGTACGTCCTGCACCCGTACCAGATGGTCAAGGACCTGCGCACCGACTTCGAGGTCGGCAATCCCGAGGCTGTGTTCAACGGCGAGATCGACGGTTTCCTGGAAGCCGGAATTCGCTGGCGCAAGCAGCAGGAGAAGTAACTTTGTCGACTTGACCACCGGTCCGCAACTGCCGCCCATCGGGCGGCAGTTTGCTTTATGTCTGGGTTTTACATCACACTCACAGACCGCTTTCCCCGGCAAAGAGCGCTTACCAGGACATCACGCCCGCAACGGCCTTGACGTTGCTTTGAAAAATGGGAAGGGTAAAGCGTGGCATGCGTATCTCTGGGGCGCATGTGAACCGGGGGACTTCAGCACAGCTACCTTCCTCCGTCGATCACGGCCCCGAGCGCCGCCTCATTGACGATGAGCTACTGGGGGTAGCAACCACATGACGAAGAAGACGCGGATCCGTATCGCGCGCATAGCCGCCGGTGCCGTGATCGCGGCCGGCGCCTCGCTGACCGCCGCCGGCGCCGCTTCCGCGCTGGAGATCGGCGTAAGCGTGGGCGAGAGCGGTGTCGGCGTGAACGTCGACACCGGCCTCGGCGACGACGACCCGGGCAACCCGACCGACCCCGGCACGGAGATCCCGACCGACCCGGGCACCGAGCTCCCCACGGACCCCGGCACCGAGGTGCCGACGGACCCGGGGACCACGCCGCCGGTCACCGAAGAGCCCACGGACCCGACCGAGGAGCCCACCGAGCCCACCGAGGACCCGACCGACCCGGGCAACGGGAACGGGAATGGCAACGGAAACGGCAACGGTAACGGGAACGGCCACGGCAACGCCGGGGGCGGTGGCAACAGCAACACCAGCCCCGACGGTGGTTCCAACACCTCCACCCAGGAGGAGGGCTCCTCGGCCCTCACCGAGACCGGCACGGACACCACGTCCAACACGTCGGCCCAGGGCAACGGCCAGGAGCTCGCCGAGACCGGTGCCGGTCAGACCGCGTTCCTGGTCATCGGTGCCGCCACGATGATCGCCGGCGGTGTCGGCTTCCGTCTCCTGCCGCGCCTGGCGGGCGGCCGCGGTGGCGCCGCCGCCTGACGGTGACGCCCGGTAGCCGCGCATCCGCTTAGCGTGCGCATGCTGTACGACGAAGGGCCCGGAGCCTGTCAGCTCCGGGCCCTTCGTATGTCCTCGACCGCCGCCTACGCGGTCTGGTGCGCCAGCAGGGCCACCGCCGCGATCAGCACCGCGAGCAGGGCGATCAGGGTCATCGGGTTCAGGCCCGCGAAAAGACTCTCCTGCTGCAGCCGCTCGCGGTTCGCGCGGCACACATGGCACCGGCCCTCGCTCACGGGCGCCGCGCAGTTTGCGCACACCAGGCGGTCGTACGTCATGCGCGTCACCCTTCTTGCGAATACGTTCCACGGGGAGAACGCCCCCGGGTCGGAGAACGTTCCCCTCCCTACTGTGCCAGGTTCCACTGAGGGTCGCCTGTGCGCTGCCGGAGACGGGGTTCACAGGTGGGCACAAAACCGCCCAACCGATACGCAACCCGAACCGGCGCCTGCGCTCGCGCACCCGGTTCGCGTATGGTCACGCTCATCTACCCCCGGCCTACCGTGGTGCATCCGTGATCCGATTCGACAACGTATCCAAGGTCTACCCCAAGCAGACCCGCCCCGCACTCAGGGATGTCTCCCTCGAAGTGGAGAAGGGCGAGTTCGTGTTCCTCGTCGGGTCCTCCGGCTCCGGAAAGTCCACCTTCCTGCGGCTGATCCTCCGCGAGGAGCGGTGCAGCCAGGGACAGGTGCACGTGCTGGGCAAGGACCTCGCCCGCCTGTCCAACTGGAAGGTGCCGCAGATGCGGCGCCAGCTCGGGACGGTGTTCCAGGACTTCCGGCTGCTGCCCAACAAGACGGTCGCCGAGAACGTGGCCTTCGCCCAGGAGGTCATCGGCAAGTCCCGCGGCGAGATCCGCAAGTCCGTGCCGCAGGTGCTCGACCTCGTCGGGCTCGGCGGCAAGGAGGAGCGCATGCCCGGTGAGCTCTCCGGTGGTGAACAGCAGCGCGTGGCCATCGCGCGCGCCTTCGTGAACCGGCCCAAGCTGCTCATCGCCGACGAGCCCACCGGCAACCTCGACCCGCAGACCTCCGTCGGCATCATGAAGCTGCTGGACCGGATCAACCGGACCGGCACGACCGTCGTCATGGCCACGCACGACCAGAACATCGTGGACCAGATGCGCAAGCGCGTCATCGAGCTGGAGAAGGGCCGCCTCGTCCGCGACCAGGCACGCGGCGTCTACGGCTACCAGCACTGACCGCCGTTCGTAGAGTCCCCGGAAAGGCCTGAAGAAGACGCCATGCGCGCCCAGTTCGTACTCTCCGAGATCGGTGTCGGTCTCCGTCGCAACCTGACGATGACGTTCGCGGTCATCGTCTCCGTCGCCCTGTCGCTCGCCCTGTTCGGCGGGTCGCTCCTGATGAGCGACCAGGTCGGCGCCATGAAGGGCTACTGGTACGACAAGGTCAACGTCTCGATCTTCCTCTGCAACAAGAGCGACGCCGAGTCCGACCCCAACTGCGCCAAGGGCGCGGTGACCGAGGACCAGAAGAAGGACATCCTCTCCGACCTGAAGAAGATGTCGGTCGTCGAGACGGTCGTCCACGAGTCGCAGGACGAGGCGTACAAGCACTACAAGGAGCAGTTCGGCGACTCCCCGCTGGCCGCCTCCCTCACGCCGGACCAGATGCAGGAGTCGTACCGGATCAAGCTGAAGGACCCGGAGAAGTACCAGGTCATCGCGACCGCCTTCAACGGCCGTGACGGCGTGCAGTCCGTGCAGGACCAGAAGGGCATCCTGGACAACCTCTTCACGATGCTGAACCTGATGAACCGGGCCGCGCTCGGCGTCATGGCGCTCATGCTGATCGTCGCCCTGCTGCTGATCGTCAACACGGTGCGCGTCTCGGCGTTCAGCCGTCGGCGGGAGACCGGGATCATGCGGCTGGTGGGCGCGTCCGGCTTCTACATCCAGGCGCCGTTCATCATGGAGGCCGCCGTCGCCGGCGCGATCGGCGGCGGGCTCGCCTGTGTCTTCCTGGTCGTCGGCCGGTACTTCACCGTCGACCACGGCATGGCCCTGGCCACGAAGCTCAACCTGATCAACTTCGTGGGCTGGGACGCCGTCCTGACGAAGCTGCCGCTCATCCTCGCCGCGAGCGTGCTGATGCCCGCTTTGGCCGCGTTCTTCGCGCTGCGCAAGTACCTGAAGGTGTGACGCATGCCAAGAGGGTCGTACGGTCAACCGGCCGTGCGGCCCTCTTGCGTTGTCCTAGACTCACCGGCATGTCGGGCCGAGATCTGTTCTGTCAGCCCCGCCGCATTCGCCGCGGGGCGGCCCTGACATTGGTGTTCGCGAGCGTGCTGGTGGCAGGCGCGGCGACCGGTTCCTTCCCCGAGGCCGACCGCGGCGACCGTAAATCCACGTCCGACACGGCCCGTTCGGCCGCCCCCGCGGGTCACCACGAGGACGTGGCCGAGGCGGCCGAGGAGGCCATGGCCGACGGCGCGTCCCCCGTGGAGGCCGCCGAGCGTGCCGTCAGCCGCAGCGGGGACCGCTGGGGAGCCGTCTACTCCCGGGGCGAGTACGAGGAGTTCGAGGAGGCCCTCGACGGCCGGTACACCGGCGTCGGCCTGTGGGCGCGGCGCGAGCGGGACGGCCGTATCGAGGTGACCCGGGTGAGCTCGGACTCGCCCGCGGCCGCCGCCGGGATCCGCGAGGGCGACCGGCTGCGCAGCGTCGACGGCGAGCGGGTGGACGGGCACCCCGTCACCGAGGTGGTCTCCTTACTGCGCGGCGACGCCACGGACGCGGCCGCCGGTACGGCGGTCCGGCTGGGCCTGGAGCGCGGTACGCGCGCGTGGACGCAGACCGTCCGGCGTGCCCGGCTGTCCACGGACTCGGTCAGCGTTCGAGAACTCGCCGGCGGGATCACCGTCATCAGGATCGACTCGTTCACCAAGGGCGTCGGGGACGAGGTCCGGGACGCCGTGCGGCAGGCCCCGGCCGACGGCGGGATCATTCTCGACCTGCGCGCGAACTCCGGCGGCCTGGTCACCGAGGCCGTCACCACGGCGTCCGCCTTCCTCGACGGGGGACTGGTGGCGACCTACGACGTCGACGGGACCCAGCAGGCCCTGCACGCCGAGCCCGGCGGGGACACCGACAGGGCACTGGTCGTGCTGGTCGACGGCGGGACGATGAGCGCGGCCGAGCTGCTCACCGGGGCCCTCCAGGACCGGGGGCGGGCGGTGGTCGTGGGGTCGCGGACGTTCGGCAAGGGGTCGGTGCAGATGCCCAGCGCGTTGCCGGGCGGGTCCGTGGCCGAGCTGACGGTGGGGCACTACAGGACTCCGTCGGGGCGAGGCGTCGACGGGCGCGGGATCACCCCTGACCTGGAGACGGACGATCAGGCCCTTCAGCAGGCGGAGACGGTGATCGCGGGGCTGGGCGCCTAGCCCGCCGACCTCGCGTGCGCGAGGTCTGCGCACCGCTTGATTAAGGGCTGGCCCCGGCCCCCCTCCGTAGTGCGAAAATGGTCAGCACTATGAGCAAGGGAATGTACGTACCGAAGGAGTCCCAGCCGAAGCAGGGTGGCGGGGGCGGCAAGGCCCGGGACGGGGAGAAGGGTGGCAAGCGCAAGCTCGTCGCCCAGAACAAGAAGGCCCGGCACGACTACGCGATCATCGACACCTACGAGGCCGGGATCGTGCTCACCGGTACCGAGGTGAAGTCGCTGCGTCAGGGGCGCACCTCGCTGGCCGACGGCTTCGTCCAGATCGACGGCGGTGAGGCGTGGCTGCACAACGCCCACATCCCCGAGTACAGCCAGGGCAGCTGGACCAACCACTCCGCGCGCCGCAAGCGCAAGCTGCTGCTGCACCGCGAGGAGATCGACAAGCTGGAGACGAAGGCGCAGGAGACCGGTCACACGATCGTGCCCCTCGCCCTGTACTTCACCAACGGCCGGGCCAAGGCCGAGATCGCCCTCGCCCGAGGCAAGAAGGAGTACGACAAGCGGCAGACCCTGCGCGAGAAGCAGGACCGGCGGGAGTCGGACCGCGCGATCGCGGCGGTGAAGCGCAAGGAGCGGGGCCTGTAGGACGGGGCCGCCCGGAATACAGTGGCATCGGCGTGCGTTGGTCACGTACGATGGAGTCAACACCGGCCGCGGTCGGTGGGCTGATTGAAAACAAAACATGGGGATGATCGGTTTCGACAGCGGCTGTTGAGGCAGGGGAAGCGTGTCGAGGAAGCGGCAATGATCTCGTAAACCATATGTCGCAACCAATAATCGCCAATTCCAAGAGCGATTCCCGCGTCTTCGCCCTCGCTGCCTAATAAGCAGTGAGCGAAGGCCCTAACGGGTGTCAGCCCGGGAGTGTTCCCGACCCGGATCCTGGCATAATCTAGGGGACTAAACCATTGAGCCCGGTCACGGGGTTCGATGGGAAACCAAACAGTGACTGGGCCCGTCGGCGACTTGTTCGCGTGATCGCCGGGGCCGAGAAAAGCGCAGCGAACTGCACACGGAGAAGCCCTGGTTCTGCACCGTTGGACGCGGGTTCGATTCCCGCCATCTCCACTCGTCCCTCCGGGGACAACCCCATGTGGGCGAAGGCCCCGCTGCTTGATGGCAGCGGGGCCTTCGTCATACATACACAACATGACCTGGACCTCGGCTCCACGACGACTTCTCATCCACGCGCAGGGTGACGACTCACCGCTCTATACCGCGGACAACGAGGGCGACGACGACCTCTCCCGGTTCACCCGGCCCGTCGCACTCGACGATCCGGGGCTCGGGCTGACCGAGTCCCTGGCCGACCGGCTGACGTCCTGGTCGCGGGCCCGCCCCCGGGGAGGGGTCGTGTCCCGCCAGATTGCGCGCAGGCATGCGAAGCAGGGTCTGGAGGTCGCCCAGGCGCTGGCCCGGTACCTCGGGCCGCAGTGGATGGTGCGGTACTGGGACGACGCGTACGCCACCGACAAGTTCGTCTGCTGGGGATGCCGGCGACTGCACTGGTCCCTGCACGAGCACGACACACCGCCCTATCCGCTCCACATCACCGTCGAGGGCGAGTACAAGTGGCACCCGCTCCGCGCGGAGGGGTTCGGGGACTTCGCTCCCGACGACCCCGCCGCCGGACTGGACCTGTCCGACGAACTGGTCGCTGACCTGTACAGGTGGGCGGCCGACTTCAACGCCGGCATGGAGCAGTACCTGAAGGACCGGGACGAAGAGAAGGACGACGAAAGGCGCGCCGAACTGGACCTGCGAGGCCGTGACCTGGCCGCGCGCGTGGCCCGTGAAGCGGGCCCGGCCAGGACGGTCACCTACGGCGGACTCGCCTAGCGACTCCCTCGGAAAAAGTGTGAAGGCCCGTGCTCGACCGAGTGCGGGCCTTCCGTCCTTGTGGTCTCCGGCCGTGGGTCAGGACACCGTCCGCCGCCCCGTACTGGCCCGCTCCGTGATCCGCGGTGGCAGCAGCGTCGACTCCGGTACGGCTGTTCCGTCCAGTTTCTTCATCAGGAGGTCCACGGCCCGCTCACCCACCTCCGTCGACGGCAGGGCCACCGAGGTAATCGGGACGCGGGTCGACTCGGCGAGTTCGTCGGGGCAGATCGCGGTGACGGAGAGGTCGGCCGGGACACGCAGACCGAGTTGCTCGAAGGCGTCGAGCAGCGGCTCCAGCAGGGCTTCGTTGTGGACGACCACGCCCGTCAACGCGGGCTGCTCCCGCAGGAGTTGCTCGGCCAGCGAGCGGGCGCCGCCCGGCTCGCAGGGGTGGACGGTCGACGACATGCCGCTGCGGTCCGCGGCGGCCGTGAAGCCCTGGACCACCTGTTGGGCGAAGGCCGTCCGGCGCACGTACACCTCCGGCGGGGAGCCGATCAGGGCGACCGAGCGATGGCCCAGCCGCGCCAGATGCTCCACGCACGCCTCACCGGCCGCCTGGAAGTCGAGGTCGACGCAGGTCAGACCCGCACCAGAGGCAGGGAAGCCGATCAGCACCGACGGCAGGTCCAGCGAGCGCAGCAACGGCAGCCGGGGATCGTCCAGTTGGACGTCCATCAGGATCAGCCCGTCGACCAGTGCCGTGTCCGCGACCCGGTGCAGTCCCTCCTCGCCCTCCTCCTGCGTCAGCAGCAGCACGTCGTGGTCGTGGCGCCGGGCCGTCGTCACCACCGACACCGCGAACCGCATCACCGTCGGGACGTGGATCCCGCTCCGCAGGGGCACCACCAGCGCCAGGACGTTCGAGCGCCGCCCGGCCAGGGCGCGGGCGCCCGCGTGCGGACGGTAGCCCAGCTCGCGGATGGCGTCCTCGACCCGCCGCCTGGTCTCCTCCGAGATCGGGCGCTTGCCGCTGAGGGCGTAGGAGACGGTGCTGGGGGAGACCCCGGCCCGCCGCGCCACATCCGTGATCTTCACCATCAGCCCAGCTCCAGGGAGAGGAACCCGGTGCCGGCCTGCGCCCGCGCCGCCCTGTCCCCGGCCGCCAGGCCCCAGGGCGCCGACGGGTCACCGCAGGACGCCCGCAGCGTGTCCCCCTCGCGTACGACGGTGAAGGCGACCTCGCCGACCCGTACCGTGACCTGCTCGCCCCGGGCCAGGCCGTACGCCCGCAGGGTCACCCCGTCGGCGTGGTCGTAGTCGGGGCGGTCCTCCACCGCGCCGACGGGGAGCACGGCACCCGGCCGTACCAGCAGCGGCACGCTCATGAAGTCGTGCCGCTCGCGCACCCAGCGCGGGCCGGTCACCGTCTCGCCGGTCACGAAGTGGGTCCAGGTGCCCTCGGGGACGTAGTACGAGACCTCCCCGGAGTCGCTGAACACGGGTGCCACCAGGAGATCCGGGCCGAGCATGTACTGGCGTTCCAGGTGCGCGCAGCCGGGGTCGTCCGGGAACTCCAGGACCATCGCCCGCATCACCGGCACGCCCTCGGCGTGGGCGGTGCGCGCGGCCTCGTAGAGGTAGGGCATGAGCTTCAGCTTGAGGCGGGTGAAGTGCCGCAGGACGTCGACGGACTCCTCGTCGAACAGCCACGGCACCCGGTAGGAGGAGCTGCCGTGCAGGCGGCTGTGGGAGGAGAGGAGTCCGAAGGCCAGCCAGCGCTTGAACAGCGCCGGTGTCGGGGTGCCCTCGAAGCCGCCGATGTCGTGGCTCCAGAAGCCGAAGCCGGACAGGCCCAGGGACAGTCCGCCGCGCAGGGACTCCGCCATCGACTCGTAGGTCGCCTCGCAGTCGCCGCCCCAGTGCACCGGGAACTGCTGGCTGCCCGCGGTCGCCGAGCGGGCGAAGACCACCGCCTCCTCCTCACCGCGGTGCTTGCGCAGCACGTCGAAGACGGTCTGGTTGTAGAGGTAGGTGTAGTAGTTGTGCATCCGCTCGGGGTCGGAGCCGTCGGACCACTCCACGTCCAGCGGCACCCGCTCGCCGAAGTCGGTCTTGAAGCAGTCCACGCCCTGCGCGAGGAGCGCCTCCAGCTTGGACGCGTACCAGTCGCGGGCGGCCGGGCTGGTGAAGTCGACCAGGGCCATGCCGGGCTGCCACAGGTCCCACTGCCACACGCTGCCGTCGGGGCGCCTGAGGAGATGGCCGAGCTCCTTGCCCTCCGTGAACAGGGGGGACCGCTGGGCGATGTACGGGTTGATCCACACGGAGACCCTCAGGCCCCGCGCGTGCAGCCGGGCGAGCATGCCCTCCGGGTCGGGGAAGACCCGCGGGTCCCACTGGAAGTCGCACCAGTTGAACTCGCGCATCCAGAAGCAGTCGAAGTGGAAGACGGAGAGGGGGAGTTCGCGCTCCCGCATGCCCTCGATGAAGGACGTCACGGTCTCCTCGTCGTACGAGGTCGTGAAGGACGTCGACAGCCACAGGCCGAAGGACCAGGCGGGCGGGAGGGCCGGGCGGCCGGTGAGGGCCGTGTACTTGCGGATGATCTCCTTGGGGGAGGGCCCGTGGATGACGTAGTACGTCAGTTCCTGCGTCTCCGCGCTGAACTGGACCCGCGACACCGCCTCCGAGCCGACCTCGAAGGAGACCTTGCCCGGGTGGTCGACGAAGACGCCGTAGCCCGCGTCCGTGAGGTAGAACGGGACGTTCTTGTAGGCCTGTTCGGTGGCCGTGCCGCCGTCGGCGTTCCAGATGTCGACGACCTGGCCGTTCTTCACCAGCGGTCCGAAGCGCTCGCCGAGGCCGTACACCGAGGTGCCCACGGTCAGGTTGAGCTGCTCGCGCAGGTAGTGAGCCCCGGTCGCGTCCCGCAGGATGCCCATGTTCTTGGTGCCGCTGCTGGTGAGGACCCGGCCGTCGGCGAGGAAGTCGACCTGCCAGGGGCCGGTGCGGGCGAACCGGACCGACAGCGAGCCGGAGGTGAGGGTCGCGGAGTCCTCGTCGGACCCGGCGTGGGGGGTGAACTCCTCTTTCACGAGCTGGAATTCGGGGCGGTCCGGCTGCTCGCCCTCGAAGTGGGTGAAGGTGATGCCGATGACGTCGGGCATCGGGGCGTGGGCGCTGATCGTCACGACCGGTCCCTTCAACAGGTCGCCGCGGTGGCGGATGGGCTGCGACGGCGCGTGGATCTCGAGCCCGCCGTCCGAGGCGACGACCTCGTGGACCACGGCCGGGTGGTCGGCGGTGACGCCCTCGCGCAGCAGCCAGTAGCCGTCGGTGAACTTCATCTGTGGGGGGTCCTTACTTCACGGCACCCACGGCGATACCGCGGGTGAGGGTTCGCTGGAACACGAGGAAGAACACGATCGCGGGGAGCACGCCGAGCAGGGCGGCCGCGTTGGTCATCGTGGCGTCCATCAGGCGCTGGCCCTGGAGGACGCCGAGGGCCACGGACACCGTCTGGTTGTCGTTGGAGATCAGCATGACCAGGGGGAGCAGGAACTCGTTCCAGGTCCAGATGAAGAAGAAGACCAGCAGCACACCGAGGGTGGGGCGGCTGACGGGGACGACGATCCGCCACAGGACCTGCCACTTGTTCGCGCCGTCGATCCGGGCCGCCTCCAGGATCTCGCGGGGGAACTGGCCGAGGACCGCGGAGAGCAGATACGTGCCGAAGGCCGCCTGGATCACCGTGAACACGATGATCACGCTCAACCTGGTGTCGTAGAGGCCGACTTCCTTGCTCAGGTAGTAGACCGGGTAGACCAGCGCCTCCTGCGGCAGCATGTTCGCGAGGACGAAGAAGGCGAGCACCCAGGTACGGCCCTTGATGCGGCCGATGCCGATCGCGTACGCGTTGAGGACCGACAGGATCACGGCCAGTACCGCCACCGAGCCGCTGATCAGGACCGAGTTGAGGAGCTTCTGGCCGAAGTCGACGCGCTCCCAGAAGTCCTTGAGGTCCTGGGTGTAGAGGCCGTCGGGGAGGCTGAGGGGGCCGTTCTGGGCGTACTCCGCGGGGGACTTGAAGGCGTTGAGCGTGACGATGAGGAACGGCACGACCATGAACAGGGCCGCGACGCACAGGGCGAACAGCACCGGGTAGCGGCGCAGGGCGGTGGTCATGAGTCGCTCCTCTCCTGGAGCTTCAGACCGATCAGGGAGAGCGCGAGGATGATGACGGTGAGCACGGTGGAGATCGCGGCGCCGTAGCCGACCTGCGTCTTCTCGAAGAAGGTGGTGAAGGAGAAGTAGGAGGGCACGTTCGTGGCGCCGCCCGGCCCGCCCTTGGTCAGGACGTACACCGCGCCGAACACCTTGAGCGCGGCGATCGAGCACCAGGTCAGCACGACGTAGATCTCCGGGCGGATCTGCGGCAGCGTGATGTGCCAGAAGCGGCGCCACCAGCCGGCGCCGTCCAGCTCGGCGGCCTCGTGGAGTTGGGGGTCCACACGCTGGAGACCCGCCATGAAGATGACCAGCGGGAAGCCCAGTTGGACCCAGACCATGACGCCCATGACGCTGTACAGGGCGAGGTCGGGGTCACCGAGCCAGTCCTGCTGCCAGCTGCCGAGACCGATGGCCTTGAGGAGGGCGTTGAGGGAGCCGTTGTCGGGGGCGAGGATCCAGCTCCAGACGATGCCGGCGACCGCGATCGGCAGGACCTGGGGGAGGTAGAAGCAGGCGCGCAGGACGGCGGCGACCCGGCTCCCGAAGTGCTTGCCGACGTAGTCGAACAGGGCGGCGGCCAGGACCAGTCCGAGGACGGTGGGGATCGCCGCCATCGCCACGACCATGAACAGGCTGTGCCGGAAGGACGCCCAGAACTCGGAATCGTCCATCAGCTCGCGGTAGTTGGCGAGCCCCGACCACTCGGGGGAGCCCACGCCCTGCCAGTCCGTGAAGCTCACGTAGGTGTTCATCACGAACGGCAGGACGATGATCGCCAGGAAGGCGAGGGCGCCCGGCAGGAGGAACAGGGCGTAGGAGTCGCGGGGGCGGCGCGGGGGCCGGGGGGCGCCGGCGCCCTTGCCGACCGCCCGCGCACCGCGTTCGACGGTCGCCGTCATTGCTTCGGCGCGCCCTTGTCGTAGGCCTCCTGGAGATCGCTGAGGTAGCCGTCGGGCTTCTCGCTGCCCGTGATCAGCTTCTGGGTCGCGGAGACGAGGACGTCGTAGAAGCCGGGGACCGGCCAGTCGGGGTAGAAGGCCAGGCCGTCGTTCCTGGACAGGGTGTTGAAGTCGTCGATCAGGGTCTTCGACTGGGGGTCGGTGATGGCGGAGGCGTCGGCCGCGACCGGCACACCGCCGGAGTTGCCGAGCAGGTTCTGGATCTTCTTCGACATGGTGATGTCGATGAAGTCGTAGGCGAGGTCCTTGTTCTTCGAACCCTGCGGTACGACCCAGAGGTTGCCGCCGGAGCCGAGGGTGAGCTGGGAGTCGGGCCAGCGGAAGGTGCCCCAGTCGAACTTGTTCTCCGTCTTGAAGCGGCCGTACCACCAGCTTCCGGAGAACAGGATGGGCGCCTTGCCGGAGGTGAAGGAGACACCGGCGGCCTCCTCGTTCTGGCCGCTGGAGGACTTGCTGAAGTAGCCCTTCTTCACCCAGTCGGCGAAGGTCTCGGCGCCGTAGGTCCAGGCCGCGTCGTGGAAGTCCGTCTTGCCCTTGTAGAGCTGGTAGGCGTCGACCCAGGAGCGGTTGGCCTTCGACAGCGCCAGTTGGTAGAGGTACTGCTGGGCGGGGTAGGCGGCGCCGCCGTTGGCGAGGGGGGTGACCTTGTTGTCGACGAACTTGTCCATCGCGGCGGTCAGTTCGTCGAACGTCTTCGGCTCGGCGATGCCGTACTTCTTGAAAAGGTCCTTGTTGTAGTAGACCAGCGTGTACTCGGCGTAGTTGGGGACGCCGTACCACTTGCCGGAGCCCATCACGCCGTTGGTGTCGTAGAGGCTGGTGGTGCGGACGCTGGGGCTGAGCTTCTTGTCCCAGCCGCGCTTGGTGGCCTCCTGCGTGAGGTCGGTCAGCAGGCCCTGCTTGGAGAGCAGTCCCGCGGTCGCGTTGCCCTTGTTGTACTCCATGAGGTCGGGCGCGTCCGAGGAGTTGAGGACCATCGGGGCGGTCTTCTGGATCTGGTCGAAGCTCTTCTCCTCGAACTCCACCTTCACACCGGGGTGCGTGGCCTCGAACTCCTTGATCGCCTCCTTCCACGCGATGCCCATCGCGCTGTCCGGCCCCTCGTAGTGCCAGAGCCGGAGCGTCTTCCCGTCGGAGGACCCGCTGTCCGAGCCTCCGCAGGACGTCACCAGCAGTGATCCGGTCAGGATCACCGCCGTCGCCGTCGCCGTCGCACGCCTTCGTGCCGTCAACATCCCGTACCTCCGGGGAGTCGGATGGTCGCTTCGGGCGGGGCGCCGCGCAGGGGGCGTCGATTCGACTCGATTCGACGCCCCCTGTCGAAGCGCTTCGACGAAGGAACGTATGTGGGGGCTCTGAAGGTCGTCAATGGGTTGTGCAGGATCGGGTGAAGCGATTCGATGATTGCCGGGTTGGGGGCCGGGGGTCGGGGCTGAGGTTGGTCGTGGTGAGGGGGTGCCTGTTGGGGTCGTCTACGTGGGCGGGGGCGTCTGGGGTGTCGCGGCGGTCGTTGCGGGGTGTCGTGGTCCGTCACCGGGGACAGACAGGTGTGCTGCCGTCCAGGGGTCAGTGGCTCTCGCGGTCGATCCGCCGTTGGTCTCGTCGGTACGTGCGCGGTTGCCTGGGGTGCTGCGGTGGCGGTGGCGGTGGCTGGGGTGCCGTGGGCTCGCGGAGGCGTCGGTCGGGCTCTGGCCGCGTAGGCGGGTCACGTGTGTGTGGGGGGATCTGGCCGGGTTCGTGCATGCGGGCGTGGTCGCCGGGGGTGGGCTGAGTGCCGTGATTCTGTTGCCGAGACAGGCGTCTGGCGTGGAGGTGCCGGTCGCGCTGTCGCAGGCGGTTCCGCCGTTGGCCCTTGTTCGTATGCGCGTGGTTGGCTGTGGCTTTGGTCGGGATGCCGCAGCCGGGATGTGCTCGGTCGTACAGTTGCCGGTCGCGGCGGGGTCCTGGGCTCGTCGGGCTCTTGTGGTGAGCGTGGTCGCGGGGGGTGGGGTGGGCGCCGTGGTCGGGGTGCCGTAGTCCGTCGGCGGGGAGAGGTGGTTCGTCGCGGGGGTGCCGGTCGTGCTCCCGCAGGTGGTTCCGCCGTTGGCCTTTGTTCGTACGCGCGGGGTGATCTTGGCTGGTGTGTGCACCGCCCGGCGCCGGTCGTGGCGGGGTCATTGTCTCGTCGGTCTCATCCGTAATGGCGCCGAGCTGCGGGCGTGGCCCGGATGCCGTAGCCGGCGGCTGTCGAGATGACCCACCGCGCAGTCGCCGGGCTCGCCCCCGCCCAGCAGGCCGATCACCGCGAGGTCATGGTCGCCCCGGTCTCGTGCACGTGAGCGCCGTCATCAGGGCTGTCGCGGCGGCCGTGACCGGGATGCCGTAGCCCGCCACCGGGGACACGTGTTCCGCCGTCCAGCCGCCGGCCGCGCTCCCGCAGGCGATTCCGCCGAGCAGGCCGGTCACGGCGAGGGTCATGCCCTCGTTGAGCCGACCGGGTGGGGTGCGTCGCTGGATCAGGGTCATGCCCGTGACCATCGTCGGGGCGGTCGCCATCCCGGCGATCAGCAGCGCGGGGGCCAGGGCGAGCAGGGAGCCGGTGAGGGACGCGGCCAGCAGGGGGAGGGTCAGCAGGGTCGTCATGGCGGCTATGCACCACACGTAACGGTCCTCCAGGGACCCGGTGCCGGTCCGGTGCGTCGCCCCGTAGACCAGCCCCGCCGCGCACGAACCGGTCGCCTGGAGCGCGAGCACGATCCCGGCCGCCGAGCGGTGTCCCTGCGCGTCGGCGAAGGCGATGGTGACGACTTCCATGGAGCCGAAGACGGCACCCATGGCCAGGCAGACGGCGAGGAGGGGCGGGACACCGGGCGCGCGGAAGGGCGCCTTCGCCGGGCCGCGCCCCCGCACCGGCGGCTCCGTCGCACGCTGTGCCGTGAACACCAGCACGCCCGACACCAGCAGCGCCACCCCGGTCAGCGTCCCCGCCTCCGGGAACAACGCCGTGCACAGGAAGGCCGCGAGGACCGGGCCCAGCATGAAGCACGCCTCGTCCACGGCCTGCTCGAAGGAGTTCGCGACATGCAGTGCCCTCTCGTCGCCGTCGAGGAGATGGGCCCAGCGGGCGCGGGACATCCCGCCGAGGTTGGGGGTCGTGGCGGTGGCGGCGTACGACACGAAGAGCGTCCACGCCGGGGCGTCGAGGCGGACGCACAGCAGTAGCGACAGCGAACCCAGGGCCGCGAGAACCGTGGCCGGTACGGCGATCTTGGCCTGTCCGTGTCGGTCGACGAGCCGCGCGATCCACGGGGCGACGACCGCCGTGGCCGCGAGACCGAACGCGGTGACGGCACCGGCGAGGGCGTACGAACCCCGCGTCCCCGCGATCATGACGACCGCGCTGACGCTGAACATGCCCATCGGAAGCCGGGCGAGAAGATTCCCGGTGGTGAACGCCCGGGCTCCCGGGGTGGCGAGAAGACGGCGGTAGGGACCGGGGGTGCGACGACGACGGGAGGCGTGTGCACCTCGCGGGTCTCCTACGCCTCGGGGGCTGAAGTCGACGATGACGAGCGCGTCCGCGGTCGTGGTGAACATCGGTCGGTTCGGTTGCGGCATGCGCCCACCGTCGCGTGGGGCGATCAAGGGGTCCAACACCTTCTCCGTACCGATTCACGCACCTGTGTTGTAAGTTCGCCCGATGTCCGTGCCCAGCCCGCGCCCCGGCCCCCGCTCCCACCACCTCGACCCCCGCCTCCTGCGCGCCTTCCTCGCCGTCGCCGACGAGCTCCACTTCACGCGCGCGGCGGCCCGGCTCTACGTCGCCCAGCAGGCGCTCAGCCGTGATGTGCGGCGGCTGGAGCGGGAGTTGGGTGCGGAACTGTTCGTGCGAACCACCCGGCAGGTGACGCTGACCGTCGACGGCGAGCGACTGGTGCCGTACGCCCGGCGGATCCTGGACGCCCAGGACGAGCTGCTCGCCGCGTTCGCGCAGGCCCGCCCCCTGCTGGTGGACCTGAACTTCCCCGACCAGGCCACCGCCCGCGCCGTACTGCTGCGGGCCCGGGAACTCGCCCCTGACCAGGAGCTCATGGCCCGCTACGAGAGCGGGCTGACGGGGGCGGCGGGGGAGCTGCTCGCCGGTCGCCTCGACGCCTCGTTCGGCCGGTTCGCCGGTCTGGACCCGGTGCTGCGGGCGGGCCTGGACCACCAGCCCGTACGTCTGGAGCCCATGGCGGTCGTGCTGCCCGAGGACCACCGGCTGGCCTCGCTGGAACGGGTGCCGCTCGCCGCCCTGGAGGGCGAGACCGTGTACGCGGGGGCCGGAAATCCGCGGACTCCGGAATGGACCGATCTCGCTCGTCGGCTGTTCGAAGGACGGGGCATCCGGATCGCCCCGCCCGTTCCGCTCGCGGTCGGCGACGAGGAGTTCCAGCGGATCATGGCGAAGGCCCGCCACCCGATTCTCGCGGTCGTGGATTTTCCGGCCCTGCCTGCCACGGTGCTGCGTCCGCTGGTCGACCCGGTACCGCTGTCGCCCGTGTCGTTGGTGTGGCGCAGGGGTCTGGCGCATCCCGCCTTCGACGCCCTCCGTCGCGCCGCAATCGAACTTTCCATAGAACATGGCTGGCTTCGGCGGCCCTCCGGTGGATGGTTTCCAGCCACCGATGAGGCCGTTATGAACATCCACAAATGACACGTGGCAAACACACATCCTCCGTGTGCGCTACCTTCGTGGCCTGAGCACGGTGTGGTAAAGGGGGCGCTCGGACCGGGTGGGGGCCCGGTTCGGCCGACGTGTGCTCAAGGTCGAAAGCGCGCCCAGATCAGCCCGTGGGGGATGTGCGTGCGCGTGAAAAAGTGGCGAGAAGACGCCCAACCGGAATGGCCCGAGGCTGCATCAGGCACCCAGGACATACCGATGACGGGGGGCGCTACCCAGACGTTCCCGGAGTCAGGAGCGACACCGACGACGGGAACGGGAACGGCGGGAGCGGCGGGACCGTCCGGCGCGGCCCGAGCGACCGGGCCGACCGGAGCAATCAAGGCGACCGGATCGACCGGATCGACCGGAGCCGTCGGCGTCCCGGCCATGGGTCCCTCCGGCTCGGTCGGCATCGAAGGCCCCGAGCCGACGGCCGACCGCACCGGGATGCCCCCGGGGAAGACGAGGACCACGGGAAAGCCGGGAACGAGCGGTGACCCGGACTTCCCGGGAGCCCCCAGAGCGGACCGCGCCGGGGACGTCCCCGAGGCACCCGGCCGCAGAGTCGTCGTACGCGACCCGTGGGACGAGTCCGGCATCGCCGCCGGTGGCGCCCACGACCCGCACGAGGTGACCGTCCAGCTCGACGCGATCAGCCTCAACAGCCAGGACCGCATCGAGGGCCGCCCCGGAGGGGACGGCGGATCCGAGAGCTCCGACGGCCCGGTCTTCGTCGACGAGTCGGGGCGGCGCAGCCGACGCTTCCGCCGGATCGGTATCGCCGTCGGCCTGGCCTGCGCGGTCTACGCCGTCGTCATCCTCGTCACCCTGCTGTCCGGCAACTCCAACGCGCCCTGGCTCCCCATGACCGGCCCGAAGGACGACACCCCGGCCGGCAAGGTCGACACCAGCCCGATGCCCGCCGACTCCGCCGAACCCTCCGCCGGCGCGGGCCTGATCCCGGGGACCACCCCGACGGTCAGCGGCGGGATGACACCGGCTCCCGGAGTCAGCGGCACCGCGCCGGGTGCGACCGTGAGCCCGGGCAAGCCGGGCGCGTCCGCCGACGCGTCGCCCACGGCCACCCAGCCGGGCGGCAACCCGTCGGTCAGCGCCGATCCGTCGACGCAGCCGACACCGTCGGTCACCCCGCCGCCCAGCGCCTCGGTCACCCCGCCCGTCACCACCAGCCCCAGCCCCTCGGTCGCCCCGACCCAGACCACGGGCGGTGGCAGCGCCGGACCCGGCACGGTCGCAGACGGCCCGGCCGACCCGTCGCCCATCGCGTCGGAGACGTCCCCGACATCGGCACCCGGCACGTCCGCCCCGGCGCCCACCGACGCCCCGCTCTCCTTCCCGTCCCCGGAGTACATCCTCTGATGGCATCCCGCACCCGCCGCCCGGGGACCGCGCCAGGAGCCCCCGCCGGCTCCAGGCGCCGTCGCCTGCCCATGCGCCTGCTGCTGCCCGTGCTCGTCCTCGTCGCCCTCATGGCGATGCTGATGCTGCGCGGCTACGTCCACAGCGAGATCCTCGCCGACCACCGCATCCAGACCGAGGCCTCCTCCGACAAGGTGCCGGAGAAGATCATCGACGGCGGCCCGGTGATCGACACCCGCAGCGGCAAGGCCACCAGCCTGAAGATGCCGGACCGCAGGCTCGTCCTCACCTTCGACGACGGCCCCGACCCGACCTGGACCCCCAGGGTCCTCGACGTCCTGAAGAAGCACCACGCGCACGCCGTCTTCTTCGTCACCGGCACCATGGCCTCCCGCTACCCGGACCTGGTCAGGCGCATGGTCGACGAGGGCCACGAGATCGGGCTGCACACCTTCAACCACCCCGACCTGTCCTTCCAGTCGAAGAAGCGCATCGACTGGGAGCTCTCCCAGAACCAGCTCGCGCTCGCCGGCGCGGCAGGTATCCGCACCTCGCTCTTCCGGCCGCCGTACTCCTCCTTCGCCGACGCCATGGACAACAAGTCCTGGCCGGTCACCGAGTACATCGGCACCCGCGGCTACATCACGGTCGTCAACAACACCGACAGCGAGGACTGGCAGAAGCCCGGTGTCCGCCAGATCATCCGCAACGCCACGCCGGAGAACGGCAAGGGCGCCATCGTGCTGATGCACGACTCCGGCGGCGACCGCCACCAGACGGTCCAGGCGCTCGACCGGTTCCTGCCCGACATGAAGGACAAGGGCTACGAGTTCGACAACCTCACCGAGGCCCTGGAAGCGCCCACCGCGCACACCACGGTCGCCGGGCCCGAACTGTGGAAGGGCAAGGCGTGGATCTTCCTGGTCCAGGCCTCCGAGCACATCACCGACGTCCTCGTCGTGGGACTGTCGATCATCGGCTCCCTGGTCATCGGCCGCTTCGTCCTCATGCTGCTGCTCTCGGGCATCCACGCCCGCCGGGTGCGCCGCAAGGACTTCCGCTGGGGCGAGCCGGTCACCCAGCCGGTGTCGGTGCTGGTCCCGGCGTACAACGAGGCCAAGTGCATCGAGAACACCGTCCGTTCCCTGATGGCGAGCGAGCACCCCATCGAGGTGCTCGTCATCGACGACGGCTCCAGCGACGGGACCGCCCGGATCGTCGAGGCGATGGGCCTGCCGAACGTCCGGGTCGTACGCCAGCTCAACGCGGGCAAGCCGGCCGCCCTCAACCGCGGTCTGGCGAACGCCCGTCACGACATCATCGTGATGATGGACGGAGACACCGTCTTCGAGCCGTCCACCGTCCGTGAACTGGTCCAGCCCTTCGGCGACCCGCGCGTGGGCGCCGTCGCCGGCAACGCCAAGGTCGGCAACCGCGACTCGCTGATCGGCGCCTGGCAGCACATCGAGTACGTGATGGGCTTCAACCTCGACCGCCGGATGTACGACGTCCTGCGCTGCATGCCGACGATCCCGGGCGCGGTGGGAGCCTTCCGCCGCTCCGCCCTGGAACGCGTCGGCGGCATGAGCGACGACACCCTCGCCGAGGACACCGACATCACCATGGCCATGCACCGGGACGGTTGGCGCGTGGTCTACGCCGAGAAGGCGCGCGCGTGGACCGAGGCCCCGGAGTCCGTCCAGCAGCTCTGGTCCCAGCGCTACCGGTGGTCGTACGGCACCATGCAGGCGATCTGGAAGCACCGGCGCGCGCTGGTGGAGCGGGGCCCGTCGGGTCGCTTCGGCCGCGTGGGTCTCCCGTTGGTCTCCCTGTTCATGGTGCTGGCGCCCCTGCTGGCCCCCCTGATCGACGTGTTCCTCCTCTACGGCGTCGTGTTCGGCCCGACCGAGAAGACGATCGTGGCCTGGCTCGGCGTCCTCGCGATCCAACTGGTCTGCGCCGCCTACGCGTTCCGCCTCGACCGGGAACGCATGACCCACCTGATCTCGCTGCCGTTGCAGCAGATCCTCTACCGCCAGCTCATGTACGTCGTGCTGCTCCAGTCCTGGATCACGGCCCTCACCGGAGGCCGCCTGCGCTGGCAGAAGCTGCGCCGCACCGGAGTCGTCGAGGCACCGGGCGGACCGGTGCCGAGGCAGCGGGCGGGCAGTGAGAGTGACGAGCGGAGGCCGGTGGGATGACCCAGAACTACGCGGCTGGGCTTGCCGTTCCGGCGCCTGAGGCGGATGCGAGGAAACCCGGCCGGGACCGCTACCTGGACCTTCTCCGCTCCCTCGCCCTGGTCCGGGTGGTCCTCTACCACCTCTTCGGCTGGGCGTGGCTGACCGTGCTGTTCCCGTCGATGGGCGTGATGTTCGCGCTGGCGGGCTCGCTGATGGCGCGTTCACTGAACCGCCCCGCGCTGGGCGTGATCAGGGGCAGGATCCGCCGACTCCTGCCCCCCCTCTGGGCGTTCAGCGCGGTGATACTGCCGCTGATGTTCCTCGGCGGCTGGAAGCTCTCGGAGGACCCGGACCACAGCGGCACCTGGGGCCTGCTGGAGCTGGTCAACTACGTCATCCCGATCGGGGCGCCGCCGTACCCCTGGGAGGTCGGTTTCCCGAACGACCTGCTGGAGAGCACCTGGGCGGACCAGGCGGTGGGCCCGCTGTGGTACCTCCGCGCGTACCTGTGGTTCGTGCTGGCGTCCCCGCTGCTGCTGTGGGCGTTCCGCAGGGTGCCGTGGGCGACCCTGCTCGCCCCGCTGGCGTTGACAACCGTGGTCGGCACGGGACTGGTGACCATCCCCGGCGAACTCGGCAACGCGGTCACCGACTTCGCGGTCTACGGCAGTTGCTGGGTCCTCGGATTCGCGCACCACGAAGGGGCGCTGGCGAAGGTCCCGCGCTATCTCGCCGTCTCCGTTTCGTTCCTGGTGATGTCCTTCGGCCTGTGGTGGGCGTCCGGCCACCTCGGCCCCGAGGGCTGGGACCTCAACGACATCCCGCTCGCCCAGGCGGCCTGGTCCTTCGGTTTCGTGGTCATCCTGCTCCAGTACTCCCCGTCCTGGCAGGAGCTCCCGGGCCGCCTGGCCCGCTGGGACAAACTGGTGACCCTCTCCAACAACCGTGCCGTCACGATCTACCTCTGGCACAACATGCTCATCATGGCCACGGTCCCGATCATCGACCTGGCCTACCGCCTCCCCTTCATGCAGAGCGACCGCGCGGTCGCGGCCCTCGACTCGACGGACACGCTGTGGATGTTCTTCATGGTGTGGCCGCTGATCGGGCTGGCGATCCTGGCGTTCGGGTGGATCGAGGACCTGGCGGCGGGGAGGGGGCCTCGGTTGTGGCCGGACGGATCGCGACGGGGCCGGGTGGGGCCCACGGCGGCTGCCGGACCCGCGTCCTGACGGCCTTCAGGCTCCGCCCCCGCCGTGCGGGAGGCGGAGCCCGGCCATGTCATCCGATGGAGAGGCGTGTCGCCCAGTAGGTGTTCGGGTTGATGACCTGCGTGCCCGAGCCCGACAGCACCGTCCTGCTGCCTGGATGGAATCTCACGGCACCGTCGGCCGCGACGGCCCAGATGTCGGGGATGCCGTCGCTGTTGGCGTCGGGTGTTCCCATGAGCAGCGGAACGTCGGTGGTGTACCAGCCGGAGGCGCCGTACTCGGTGTCGGTCTTGCCCGAGGAGTTGGCCGCGGAGGCCAGGGAGTTGAGGTCGGTTCCTCCTCCGCTCGCGGCGATGCCCTTGCGGAGCAGCAGCCGCCCGGACGTGTCGGTGCGGTAGACCATGTCGGCGACGCCGTCACCGCTGACGTCCATGACGATCGCCAGATCACGGTTGGTCCACCCGCCGGACAGGCGGACGGCCTGGTCGATCGTCGCTCCGTGATACCCGGTGAAGGCCCACAACTCGTCGCCGGCAGTGGCGAAGAAGTCGGTGCGTCCGTCACCGGTGATGTCCCCGGTGGCCACGATCTGCGTCAGGGCCGAAGGGCTCGGGGCGCCCGACGGCAGCAGGATCTCCTGCCGCCTGTCGATGTTCACCGCGCCGTAGCCGTCGCCCGGATAGACCCAGAGCCTGCCGCCCACCCGGACGACGAGATCTTGAAGGCCGTCCCCGCCGTAGATGTCACCGTTGTGGGTGATCAGGGCGCCGCTGAAGTGGCCCTTCGGGGCGGCCGCGTAGGGGGGCAGGGTGTCGGTGCCGTTGGGGTCCTTGTCCGGATTCGGCCGGTAGGCGCCGGGCATCGAGTAGTTCAGGTCGCCCGAGCCCTTGGCGGCATCGGTCGACGTCGCCTCGGAGGGATAGAGCGCGAGGTTGCCCTCGTCGGTGACCGCCATCAGGTCGGCGAACTGATCACCCGTGAAGTCGCCGGGTTTGTCGGCCTGGTCGCGCGGAGTGACGTAGAAGAAGTACCTGGTCGGCTCGGAGACGTTGCCGGCGGCGTCGGCGGTCCGGACATAGAGCACATTGGGTCCGGCGGCGGGCGGTTTGGCGTCGGAGATGGGAGAGCGGAAGGTGGTGGGTATGCCGCTGCCCCGGGGAATGCGGCCGGTGTAGCTGGCCGAGTTGTAGCCGTACTCGTACCGCACGACATCCGTGTTCACCGCGCGCACGAAGAAAGTGCCGGCCGTACCGAACTTGACGGCGGACCACTTGCTGTCCTCACCCCCGCTGCCGAAGCCGTTCTCGCTGGCGTCCGCGTTGGGGAAGTCGGTGGACGTCACCACAGGAGGGCGTGGTGCGGTGGTGTCGAGGACGAAGCGGCAGGGCGTCTTCGGGTACCAGCCCGAGGTGGCGCCGGCGTCGTCGAGGGCCCGCACTCGCCAGGAGTACGTACCGCCGTTCCTGAGCTTGCTGGTGGCGAATCCGTCGGTGGTGGCCAGGGCAACGTCGGTGTCACTGCCCGCGGTGACCTTGCCGGTCGCTTTCAACAGGTCGCCGGTTGCGTCCCACTTCCCCGTCTCCCACAGATCGAAGTCGAAGAAGTCGAGGTTCTTGTCCTTGTCCGTGGCCTTGGCGGTGAAGGTCAGATCGCCCGAGCCCATGCGGACGTAAGGCTTCGTGGTGGTGCACTTGCCGCCCGGGCCGAGGTCGAGGGAGTCGGAGACGATCGACGGCGCGCGGTTGTAGACGAGTTCGAGGACGGGCGCGTAGTCGCCGTTGGCCTGGAACTTCTTCCATGCGTACTGGGCGTTCTCGTCGCGGGCGCGCAGCCCGAAGGTGATCGTTTCCTCGCCCTTGTCGGCCCTCTTCTGGGCGCCCTTCCTCACGTCGAAGGTCTCGAAGGCGTCGCGGCAGCCGGACTTGTAGCCGTGCGCGAAGCTCTTGGTGGCCAGCTTGTTCCCGTCATGGAGCTCGGGCGCGTTGTTCCAGTTGGTGTGCGAGTCGATCTCGCCCGTGATGTGCACGCTCATCGAGCGTGCCTGGCACGACCAGGAGTAGGTCTCCAGCATGCGCAGCTTGGCGCTGGTGATCCTGGTGCCCTTGAGATCCTTGTCGAACTGGATGTTGAAGAACGACCGTGAGGTGCCCCATGTGTCGGACTCGAAGCCGACCCGTGCCTCGTGCGTGCCGCCCTTGTTGAAGCCCTTGCCGTTGTAGAACGTGGCCTTCGGGAAGCGGTTGTAGGCGGTGGTCCAGTTCTGCGTGTGCTTCTTGACCGAGGGGTCGATGAATACCGGGTAGGTGGTGGCGGGGTCGGTCAGGAAGTCCTGGTCGGGGGTCAGCGTCCACTGCCCGGCGGACAGGTTGGCCTTCACCACGTCACCGCGTGAATCCGGGGACGGGCCGTTGAGGGACGTCAGGCCCAGCGTCGCGGCGGAACCGGTCTGGGAGGGTGCCGGGGTCGGTTCGCCCGGTGCGGTGGGCAGCGGGGACTCCGAGACGGTCGGTGCCGGGTCGTCGGTGGCCGGCGGCAGGGTCTCGACGTCGGTGTCGCTCTGCTCGTCCGATTCGACCTCCTCCTCGGAGGCACTGGGGCTGTCCGAGACGGTCGGTGGGTCGGGCGGGTTCGGGGACTCGGACGCCGTCGGCTGCGCGGTCGCGCCGACAGCGCCGTCGGTGACAGCGGGGGTCCCGCTGCTGTCCCACATCAGCGGGGTGGGGGACACCGCCACTTCGTCGCGATAGCCGTTCACCGCGGTGACCACACCCGACAGCGGGTCCAGAGTGAAGCTGAGGTTGGTCGAGTTCAGTCCGTAGACGAGCTGTCGGACGTGAGGGTCGGAGGCGGCCTGACGGTTCTTGACGACGACCACTTGGCCGAAGCCGTCGTCGTCTGCCGTCAGTACGAGGTCGCCGCCCGGGAAGATCTCCGGGTACAGGATGCGGTCGCCGTCGACTATGGGCGTCGGTACGGTGCCCGGCCAGGTCAGCTGGACCTGGTAGCCGTCGTTTTCGCCGACATAGAGGGTGGCGAGCGGGGTGCCGGTGTCAGCCGCGCCCTTGAGCAGGGAGACACGTCGTACGGTCGCGCGGGAGGCCCGCTGCTCGCTCCGCTCTTTCGACCCGGCCGAGAACACCATCCGGGTGTTGGTGGCCTTCGGTTCCCAGCCCCGCTCGGTGCGGCGCAGACTCGTGTCGATCTTCTTCCACTCGCCACCCACCTTGGCCCGGATCGGGGCGGAGTGCAGCTGTTTCGTCATCAGGCCGTCGGGCCGGGCCCAGGTGGTGCTGCGCGCGGTCCGCGCGGCGGTCACCTCGACGGCCTTCCCCGTCCGCATCGCCTGGTCGAGCGCCGTGGATTCGGTGACTGTCGCAGCGCTTCGGCCGCGGTCGGTGTCCTTGTGAGCGGCGTCGTCGGTCAGCCGGAAGCCGACGTAGACGACGCCGGTCGTGGTGACCGCGGCGGCGAGCAGTGCCGCTCCGGCCCGACGGCCGGACAGGCGGCGCCGGTTGTGCGTCATCGGGCGGGTTCCCCTTCCCCCTGGTATGGCCAGCTGATGATGACCTATGGGGGAACTGTCGTCACCCTGTGAAGATCTCTGCGGGTGCTGGCGTGGTGCTGATTCAGCGTCCTGCCGGAAGCGTCGAACGTCTGGGAGTCCCTGTTCCCAAATCGCGCATGAAGGCGCAATTCGGCTGTACTGAGGGGCCTTACGTAAGCAAGAGTTCTAAATTTGCCCAATGGGCGATAAGGGCGAAGTCAAGCCCAGGTAAGTTCATATCCGACGTTGCGGCGCATTCGTAGAGTAATAATGCGTTACGCACGGTGATGATCATCACATCGACCCCACATATCTGGCGCTTTTTCACAGAGTGATCACAGAATCTGTGCTCTCTGATAAGTCGTCACGCGTGGTCCTTCATCGGTCCCGCTTCAAGTGGTCCGGGGGACCTTGGTCGTGTTCGATCGACTTCCGCATGCTCGCAGGCGCCGTATGGCACGCGCAGCCGTTCCGGTCACGGCTGTGGCGCTGCTGGTCGGGCTGCTGCCCGCACAGGCGATGGCGATCCCCCCGGATCCGGCGAAGGCCGAGGTCGGCAGAGAGACACTGACCCTGGAGGAGCTCGAGAAGGAGGAGCCGATCCCGGGCAAGGAATCCGGCCCGGATCGCTCGGCGCTGCGCGCCGAAGTGCCCAAGGACCAACTCGAGGCGTCGGCCAACACGACGATCACCCCCGCCGGAACGGCACCGGTCACCTTCGGCTCCACCACGACGACTGCGTCAGCCCGAACCGCCGGGCACACAGCGACGCAGACCGCGCTGACGCCTGCCGGGACCCTGCCGGTGAGCCTGGGGCAGGCGGCCGGCCAGGCGGCGCCGACAGGCACCTGGCAGGTCACCATCCCGCAGCGCACCGCTTCCACGGCACAGGGAGTCGACGGCGCTGTCATCGTCGTGGAAGCTCCCGCCACCGGGGCGGTTCCGATCTCGGTGAAGCTGGACTACGCCAGGTTCGAGAGCCTCTACGGCGCCGACTGGGCATCACGGCTGCGCTTCGTGCAGTTCCCCGACTGCTATCTGACCACGCCGGACGACGAGGCATGCCAGACGTACGAGGAGCTGGAGACCTCGAACGACCCCGCCTCGGCATCCGCCACGGCCACGGTCGACCCCGCAGCCGACGGCACGGTGACACCGGCCTCTGCGAGGCCCGCACCGTCCGCGAACTCCGGTGTGGTCCAGGCGGCTTACCGGAAGACGGCGCAGACGGCCGCGGCGGGCAGTAGCACCGCGGTCGTCGGCGCGATCGATTCCGGCACTGGCGGCGGCGGCACCTTCAAGGCGACTCCGCTCGCCACGGATGGCAAGTGGACGGCGGGCGGGTCGTCCGGCGCGTTCACCTTCTCGTACCCGTTGACCGTGCCGGAACCTCCGGGCGGGCCGGCACCCGATATCTCCTTCAACTACAACTCACAGACCGTGGACGGGCGTACCGCGGTCTCCTCGCCGCAGGCTTCCTGGATCGGTGAGGGCTGGTCCT
Organism: Streptomyces sp. NPDC006335; assembly: GCF_040612795.1. NCBI lineage: Bacteria > Bacillati > Actinomycetota > Actinomycetes > Kitasatosporales > Streptomycetaceae > Streptomyces > Streptomyces sp. NPDC006335. The sequence goes on along the minus strand of NZ_JBEXQX010000014.1, from coordinate 170,212 downwards.
ACGACCCCGGCTACATCGAGCGCCGCTACCGCTCCTGCCAGGACGACCGCAAGACCCTCGACGCGGGTGCTCCCAACAACACCGCGAAGAAGGACAAGACGTCCGACCTGTGCTGGGTGTCGTACAACGCGGTGATGTCGTTGGGCGGAAAGACCACCGAGCTGGTCAGGGACGCGCCTTCCGGCAGCAAGCCCGAGTCGGAGACCGAGACCTACCGTCCCCAGCAGGACGACGGCACCCGGGTCGAGCACCGCGTCGGCGGCACCAACGACGACAACAACGGCGAGTACTGGGTCGTCACCACCACGGACGGCAACCAGTACTACTACGGCCTGAACTCGGTCGGCGGTGGTCACGCCACCACCAACTCCGTCTCCACTGTCCCGGTCTTCGGCAATCACCCGGGCGAGCCCTGCAACGCATCGGCCTTCGCCGACTCCCGCTGCGGCGCAGGAAAGCAACAGGCCTGGCGCTGGGGGCTGGACAAGGTCGTGGACGTCCACGGCAACACGATGATCGTCAACTGGGCGCAGGAGTCCAACTGGTACGCCGTCCGCAAGAAGTTCAAGACACCCGAGCAGTACGACCGTTATGCCTATCCGACGTCGATCGAGTACGGCATGCGCCCGGACGGGCTGACCAAGCCGTCGGCGACCGTCAACTTCGGCGTCAAGCAGCGCTGCCTCAAGTCGGACACGGCGTGCGCGGCGACCAACTTCGCCAAGACCGACGACCCGGGCGCCTACCGGGCCTGGTGGGACACGCCCGGCAATCTCAACTGCAAGTCCACGTCCAAACTGTGCCCGGCGTTCCCGTCCTTCTGGACCCAGCTGCGTCTGGACACCGTGACGACCAGGGCGGCCCGTGCGGGCCAGGCCGACCTGGGTCCGGTCGACAAGTACACGCTCCGCCAGTCCTTCCCGGAGGACTGGTACGACACCGCACCCGGTCTGTGGCTCAACTCCATCACCCGCACCGGCTACGCGCCCGGCGACACCACCGGCACGCTCCAGACCAGTCAGGGCGTCAGTTTCGCGCCGTACACCGTCGGCTCCACATCCCCTCTCGCCTCCCGCCTCAAGGACCGCCAGCTCCCCGGCCTGGTGCTGAACGGCAAGAACGACCAGCGCCCCGGATTCACCCGCCCCCGCATCGGCGTCGTCTCCACCGAGAGCGGCGGTGACGTCGAGGTCGAGTACACGGGCGGTTGCGCCAGTCCGCCCACGGAGGACAAAGGCAAGGCCAACGGCACCTGCTACCCGGTGCGTTGGTCTCCCGACGGCGATGAGAAGACCCCCGCGAAGGCGTGGTTCAACAAGTACGTCGTCGACTCCGTGACCGAGGTCGACAAGGTCACCTCGCACGGAGGCCCGGTCACGACGAGCTACTCGTACGAGGGGCCCGCCTGGGCCAGGAGCGACGACGAGTTCTCCCGCCCCTCGCTGCGCACCTACAGCGACTGGCGCGGCTACCGGCAGGTCAGGACCGCCAAGGGCAGAGCCCTGATGTCCACGGTGGGTGAAGCGCAGACGCAGTCCCTCTCCGCGACCCGCTACTTCCAGGGCACCGGAGGCGAGGTCAAGGACTCCACCGGTGCGTACACGCTCCTCGCGGACGACGCCCCGCAATACGCCGGCATGGCCGCGGAGACCATCACCTACCGCGACTCCGACGGCCAGGACCTCAAGCGCACCCTGAACTACCCGTGGTCGAAGCAGACCGCATCCCGGGCCCGCGAGAACGAGGACGGCACGACCGCGGACCCCCTGCTCGCCCATCGCGCGGGCGTCAAGCGCACCGACGAGTTCCAGCGACTGGACACCACCGGCTGGGCCAACTGGCGCGCCGTCCGGACCCTCGTCAGCGTCGACGACACCTACGGCCTGCCCACCCAGGTCGAGACGGCCGTCGTCAAACCCAATGGCAGCAGCGAGACCCTCTCCAACCAGACGTGCACCAAGACGTCGTACGTGCACAACACCACGGCGTGGCTGATCGGGCTGCCCACGGAACAGCGGACCACCGCCACAGCCTGCTCCGGCTATGCCACCGCCGACCCGGCCACCAAGCTCAAGGCCTCGACGCGATACACCTACGACGACCTGGCCTTCGGGGCGACGCCGACCGAGGGCATGGTCACCTCGACGGCCGAGATCGACGCGACCGGCACCTCGCACTCGGTCGTCACCGCCGTCACGTACGACGATCTCGGCCGTGTTCGCACCCTCACCCGGCCGGGTCTCGGCACCACCGAGACCCAGTACACGCCGGCGGGCGGCGGCCCGGTGACCGCCACCACAACCATCAACGCCAAGAGCCAGGCCACTACGACGACCTTCGACCCCGGACGCGGCCTCGCGCTGACGTCCGAGGATCCCAACCACCGGGTGATCCGCACCGAGTACGACGCGCTCGGCCGGCTGGTGAAGGGCTGGTCAGCGTCCCGCTCCGGCGGCCTGTCGCCGAACGTGATGATCGCCTACCAGCCCGCGACCGCCGGCCCCGACGGGAGCAGGCCGGCCGCGGTGACCGTCCGGACCCTCAAGGACGACGGTTCCTACAGCACCGGTATCACCCTCTACGACGGCCTGAACCGTGAGGTCCAGCAGCAGACCGAGGCGCACGGCCCTGGCCGGGTCGTCGTGGACACCACCTACGACGACCACGGCCTGGTCTACGAGAAGACGAGCGGCTACCTGGCGAAGGGCGAACCGGAGCCGGTCCTGTTCGCCCCCCGGTCGAAGACGCTGGTTCCGTCCTTCACCAAATACCGCTACGACGGCCTGGAGCGCCAGGTGCGTGCGTCGGTCTACTACGAAGGCGGCTTCGAGTACTCGACAGCGACCACGTACGGCCTGTACAGCGTGACCGTGGATCCGGCGGGGTCCACGACACCGAAGACGCAGACGTTCAATGACGCGCTGGGCCGGACCACGTCCGTCAAGCACTTCACCCAGAACGCCTCGGACGCGGGCCGCACGACCAGCTACGAGTACGACGCGCGCGGCAATCGCTTCAAGGTCACCGACCCGGCGGGCAACGCCTGGACGTACCTCTACGACGCCCGCGGCCGTGTGACCTCCGCGACCGACCCGGACACGGGCACGACGGACACCTGGTACGACGCCGCTGACCGCCCGAACCGGGTCCGGGACGCGCGCGGTCAGGAGACGTTCACCGAGTACGACGTCCTCGGCCGGGTGCGCTACGTGCGCCAGGGCTCGGCGACCGCCACGCCCGCCAAGGAGTATCTCTACGACGAGGCGCCGGGCGGCATCGGCCAACCGACCTCCACCAAGCGCCACACGGACACCGGTGACTACGTCAGCCGTGTCACCGGTTACGACGCCGAGTACCACCCCACCGGCGCCGAGACGGTCATCCCTGCCAACTCGATGACCACCGGCCTCTCCGGCACGTATTCCTACGCCTACGCCTACACCCCCACGGGCAAGCCCCTGTCCACGACCCTGCCCGCGGTGGGCGGCCTGGCGCGCGAGAAGGTCGTCACCCGTTACAACGGCGACGGCCTGCCGGAATCGACCTCCGGCCAGACTTGGTACACCAGCGACGCGACCTACTCGCCCTACGGCGAGGTCCTGCGCACGGTCTCCGCCGCCCAGCCCTACCGCGTCTGGACGACGAACTTCGTGGACCCGCACACGGGCCGGCTCCAGCGCACGGTCACGGACCGCGAGACGGCCGACCCCCACCGCATCACCGACAGCTACTACTCGTACGACGTCGCCGGGACGATCACTTCGCAGGCCCGTCAGCTGTCGGACGCGACCTGGGACACCCAGTGCTTCACGTACGACGTGCAGGGCGAGCTGGTCCACGCCTGGACCTCGGCGAACATCCCGAACGGCCAGGGCACCGGCTGTAAGTCGGCGAACGGCACCGCGTGGGGTCCGCGCACCGACTACGCGGTCTCCTCCGGCCCGGTGGCCGACGCCCCGGACGCGGCAGCGGACACGACCACCCCCGACACCGCGCTGTCCGCCTCCCTCTCCGCAGCGGCCCCCGACGCGGCCGGCATCTCCACCGGCGGCACCGCCTATCGCCAGTCCTACACCTTCGACTGGCTCGGCAACCGCGCCACGATGACCGACGGGGACACCACCTACACCTACGGCTACGGCACGACGGTCGCCGCGACGCCGACCACCCCGGCGTACAAGGCTCAACCGCACACGATGGCCTGGATCAGCTCGAACCCTTCAGGAAAGAGCAGCTCCTACATCTACGACGCGGCGGGCAACACCACGGACCGGGACCTGGCCGATTCCACCCAATCCCTCACCTGGACCGCCGAGAACAAGCTCGACACCATCACCGACGACGGCACGAAGACGACGTACGTCTACGACGCCGACGGCAGCCGCCTGCTGGAGAAGTCGCCCTCGGGCTCGACCTTGTACCTCGGCGAGACCGAGATCACGACGAACGCCACAGGCACGGTCACGAAGGCATCTCGCTCCTACGCCCAGGCGGGGGCTCCCACGGTTGTCCGTACGACGACGAACGGCTCGACGACCGGTCACAAGCTCAGCGTCCTGATCGCCGACCAACTGGGCACGGCGAACACCTCGGTGGACGCGGCGAGCGGTCAGACGGTGACCAGGCGGGACTTCAAGCCGTACGGCGAGGTACGCGGAGCGAAGCCGACGGCCTGGCCGAACAAGCGGAGCTATCTGGGCGTCGGTGTCGACGACTCGGCAACCGGGCTGACCCATGTCGGAGCGCGGGAGTACGACCAGAGCAGTGGCCGGTTCCTGTCCGCAGACCCGATCATCGACCTCGCGGACCCGCTCCAGATGAACGGGTACGCGTACTCGAGCAACAGCCCCGTCAGCTTCAGCGACCCCACGGGCCTGTGCAGGAGAGACATCTGCGGAGACGGCTATCCGGTCGCAGGTGACGGTGAGCGCGCCGGTTACACGGGGCAGCGCAAGGGTGAGAAGCCCTGCTCGTACTGCAACGGCCCAGCGGTCAGCTACAACTACAACCCGGCCGAGGTATTTCCCGGTGTCCAGGTTCCTGTGAAGTGGACTGGGCGCGATGAGTTCATCCGGCGCTTCTACAACTATGTGAGTACCGTCAAGTCCACCCATGGCACTCTGCCGGGTTATCTGACTGACGGAACGAATCCAGAGGCAGCCGCAAACCAACTGGGGTATTGGGGGTTGAACGTCTGCTGGGCGATGAAGTCGTGCCCCAAAGGCGTGGTGACCAACTTCCGTGACATGTCGATGGGATATGGCGGTGCGATCAGTGCCATAGCGGGCAGCCCATTGCACGCCGGCGCCGAGAAACCGATGTCGGGTGCTCGTTCCAAGAGAGCGGCAGGCGGTTGCACCCAGTGCTTCCTGGCCGGCACCGACGTTCTGATGGCCGACGGGACCACCAAGGACATCGAGGACGTCGAACCCGGTGACGAGGTGGAGGCCACGGATCCCAAGACCGGCGAGTCGGGCCCCAGAAGAGTGACCCGCCTGATCATCACGGAGGATGACAAGCACTTCAACGAGCTGTCCATCGCAACAGAGGACGGCATCGAAAAGCTGACGGCAACCTTCGAGCATCCGTTCTGGTCTCCGTCGGAGGGACGCTGGGTCGAAGCGGCCGACCTGAAGCCAGCCATGACCCTGCTCACCGATGAGGGCACTACCGTCATCGTCACGGCCAACCGCTCATTCACCAGGCATGCGCGTACGTACAACCTGACGGTTGATGATCTGCATACGTACTATGTGCTGGCGGGGCGCACGCCGGTTCTGGTTCACAACAGCGATTGCATACCGTCCACTCGAGTGCTTCCGAGCCGGAACGCGGCCTTCAGATCGGCTAAGAGGGACCTCGGAATTCCGAATGGGCAGCAACCTGACGAGCTGAGGATGACGCCGATGACCGACAGATCCGGACGGCAGATCATGAATCCAGACGGGACCCCTGTAATGACCAGAGAGTACGTGTTCTCGCGTCGGGGCGGTGATCGCGTGATCATCCAGGATCACTCGGCCGGCCACTACTACGGCGAGGGTGGCGTGGGTGACCAGGGGGCTCACTTCAATGTCCGCCCATTTGAAAATCCGAGGAATGGTAAGGTCCCCGGTACGGCCCAACACTATGAGTATTAATGGGAGTTCCGATGTTGGATTGGATTGCGGCTCTCAGTAATCCGCAACCGATACTGGCCGTCTATGGGGAAGCGGTGCCAACGCTGGATGACGTGCGCATCGAAGAGCTTTGCTTGAGTGTGAACGGTCCAGTCCTTCGTCTGCGTTTCGATCTGGCAGAATTCCCTGTCAACCCTCCTGTGAAATGGCGGCGAGACGGATTGGATGTCGTGCAGGTCGAGATTTCCTTCGGGGGTGTGCGTGCGATCTCGGTTGATCAGTTCTCCACGGATTCGATCTGTGACCTCAAGATTCGAAAAGATGGGCTGATCGCGTTTTCCAGCGAATCTGACTCGGTACATTTCGAGGGCCTAGCGGAGACAGCGACAATCTTGCGGATCTCTGCGTACGCAATGGACCGCGCCTGACGATACGTAGTCCCGGAGTGCGCAAGCACCAATCGCTGCAGGCGTAGGCGGACGCCCACGGCTCGGACAGCCGACAATAAGGGCGCTGCGGCTGGTGACCTTCGCCTGCCGCATGACCCGAGGGCCGTACGTGTCGCGCGTACGAACGTGCGGGCCGTGCTGAATGGCCATGGCATGGCCGAAGTCCTCGACGTGGTGGAGCTGTTGACTTCGGAGCTCGACACCAACGCCCACCGGCACGCCAATGGGCCTGCCTCCCTGCGGCTGACAGCCCTGGGGGAGGGGCGGCTGCGGGTCGGAGTCTGGGACATTCTCGCTTCCGGCTCCGTCAGTACGGCCGATCGCGCCCGGGATGGTGGGCATGCAGCTCCCGGCGGCCGAGTACCGCTCGCCTCAATGGGCGCGGTCGGCGGGCGTGGGCTTTCCCTCGTGCAGGAGTTCGCCGAGTCGGTGAGTGGGCGCTCAGGGGCGGGCTCCTCGACCGGAGTGCGGGGAAGCCGTTGTGGTTCGAGGTGGGGCAGAAGTGGTGAGTGACGGTGTGATCATGAGGGGGGCCACTGGCTGATCGCAGGTCGCTGATGCCGTCGTCGGAAGCGACGAGGTGAGGAAAGGCGAGGCCGATTCGGTCAGGAGGTGGGCCTGAGGGGACTGGGGCCGGCGATGGATGTCGCCTCACTCCTCCCGGACGGGAGTGGGCGTAGGCCTTCCACGAAAGTGCGGGCCCTCGTCGGCCGAGGCCTCCCCCCAGACGTGATCGACGAGCTGCGCGAGCGGCTCGAAAGCGTCGTCTGGGTCGGTGACGACGAGTTCGCCGCCCACGGGCTCAGCCCCGAGGGCATCGCTGAGCTGCGGCGATGGGCCCTGGAGTGGGAGTCCGACCTCGGGCTGCGGATCCTTGAGGACTACGACGAGCCCGAGGACGCCGGCGGCTGACGCGGAGGGCCGGCTCTCACGTCCGGGCCCCCTGAAGCGGAGCTCTTCGTAACACAAGGGATCCACGACCTCTCATCCCACCCGCCGCCGGGGTGAGAGCAAAGTTCCTTTCCGGTCACCCGATGAAACACAGGCAGGAAACGCGCTCTCCCTACCTTCGGGCTCAGTCACTCGTAGCAGGACCTGAGCCCCGTCGCACCGTGGAGGCGTCATGACAGCCCCTAGCACAGCCCCCGCACCCCCGAGCAGGGGCGGTCGCTGGATCCAGCAGTGGGATCCGGAGGACGAGACGTTCTGGAAGGAGACCGGCGAGAAGGTCGCCAAGCGGAACCTGCTCTTCTCCGTTCTCTCCGAGCACATCGGGTTCTCCGTCTGGACCATGTGGTCCGTGCTGGTGCTCTTCATGGGCCCGGAGTACGGGCTGACCCCCGCCGACAAGTTCCTGCTCACGTCGATGGTCACGCTCGTCGGCGCCGTCGTCCGGGTTCCCTACACCTTCGCCGTCGCGATCTTCGGCGGGCGGAACTGGACGATCATCTCGGCCGGTCTGCTCCTCGTCCCCACCATCGCCGCGTTCACCGTGATGAAGCCGGGGACCTCGTTCAACACCTTCCTGCTGGTCGGCCTGCTGGCCGGCATCGGTGGCGGCAACTTCGCCTCGTCCATGACCAACATCAACGCCTTCTTCCCCCTCCGTAAGAAGGGGTGGGCGCTCGGCCTCAACGCGGGCGGCGGCAACATCGGCGTCCCGGTCATCCAGCTGGCGGCGCTCGCGATCATCGGTGCCAGCGGCGGTCCCCGTGTGCTGCTCGGCATCTACATCCCGCTGATCCTCGTCGCCGCAGTCCTCGCCGCCCTCTTCATGGACAACCTCGAGAACGTGAAGAACGACACCGGCGCCGCCAAGGACGCCGCGCGGGACGGCCACACCTGGATCATGTCCTTCCTCTACATCGGCACGTTCGGCTCGTTCATCGGCTACAGCTTCGCCTTCGGGCAGGTCCTGCAGAACCAGTTCGGCCGCACCCCGCTGGAGGCGGCGTACGTCACCTTCATCGGCCCGCTGCTCGGCTCGCTGATCCGTCCGGTGGGCGGCGCGCTGGCCGACAAGTACGGCGGCGCGAAGATCACCCTGTGGAACTACGTCGCGATGGCCGCAGCGACCGCCGTCCTCATCGCCGCCAGCATGGAGAAGTCGCTCGGACTGTTCACCGTCGCCTTCGTGATCCTGTTCGTCCTCAGCGGCCTCGGCAACGGCTCGACCTTCAAGATGATCCCCGGCATCTTCCACGCGAAGGCCCTGGGCAAGGGCCTCGAAGGCGAGGAGGCCGCCGCCTACGGACGCCGTCTCTCCGGTGCCTCCATGGGTCTGATCGGCGCGGTCGGCGCGCTCGGCGGTGTCGGCATCAACCTGGCCTTCCGCCAGTCCTTCCTCTCCTACGGCTCCGGGACCGGCGCGTTCGTCGCCTTCCTCGCCTTCTACGCGGCCTGCTTCGGGGTCACCTGGGCCGTATACCTTCGCCGTACGGCCGCCAAGGGGGCGACCACGGCCGCTGCCGAGACGAAGCCGCAGCTCAACTACGCCGAGGTGTGACGTAACACTGGCGACATGAACCGGAACCGAGCCTGTCACGAGCCGTTGACAGGCTCGGTCGGCATGTAGGGACGACCCACGTACGACTGTGTACGACGACTCGAGTGCGGGACGAGAGCCACCATGTACGAGCAACAGCAGGCAACAGAGCAACACGGCCCCCTCGCGGGGTTCACCGTGGGAGTCACGGCCGCGCGCCGGGCGGACGAACTCGGTGCGCTGCTCCAGCGTCGCGGGGCCGCGGTCCTGCACGCGCCCGCGCTGCGGATCGTGCCGCTCTCCGACGACAGCGAGCTGCTGGCGGCGACGAAGGACCTGATCGACCAGGCCCCGGACGTGGTGGTGGCCACCACCGCCATCGGGTTCCGGGGATGGGTCGAGGCCGCCGACGGATGGGGGCTCGGCGAGGCGCTCCTGGACCGGCTGCGCGAGGTCGAGTTGCTCGCGCGCGGGCCGAAGGTCAAGGGATCGGTACGGGCCGCGGGGCTGACGGAGGACTGGTCGCCGTCGTCGGAGTCCATGGCCGAGGTGCTGGACCGGCTGCTCGAGGAGGGTGTCGAGGGGCGCCGGGTCGCCATCCAGCTCCACGGTGAGCCGTTGCCCGGGTTCGTGGAGGCGCTGCGGGCCGGGGGAGCGGAGGTCGTGGGGGTGCCGGTATACCGGTGGATGCCGCCGGAGGACATCGGACCGGTGGACCGGCTGCTGGACGCGGCGGTCTCGCGGGGTCTCGACGCACTGACCTTCACGAGCGCGCCGGCCGCGGCCTCGCTGCTGTCCCGGGCCGAGGACCGGGGTCTGCTGCCGGAGCTGCTCGCCGCCCTCAACCACGATGTGCTGCCGGCGTGTGTCGGGCCGGTGACCGCGCTGCCGCTCCAGGCGCGCGGCGTGGACACCGTCTCGCCCGAGCGGTTCCGGCTCGGGCCGCTCGTGCAGCTGCTGTGCCAGGAACTTCCCGGGCGGGCCCGCTCGTTGCCCATCGCCGGCCACCGCGTGGAGATCCGGGGGCACGCGGTGCTGGTCGACGGGGTGCTGCGGCCGGTGCCGCCCGCGGGGATGTCGTTGCTGCGGGCGCTGTCCCGGCGGCCCGGGTGGGTGGTCTCCCGGGCGGAGCTGCTGCGGGCCCTGCCGGGCGCGGGTCGCGACGAGCACGCCGTGGAGACGGCGATGGCTCGCCTCCGTACGGCTCTCGGTGCCCCGAAGCTGATCCAGACGGTGGTCAAGCGGGGGTACCGGCTGGCCCTGGACCCGGCGGCGGACGCGAAGTACGCGGACGCCTAGTCAGTCGGTCCGGGTGGCGCGACTGCCGGTGGCCTTCACCAGCAGTCCCATCGCCACCGTCAGCAACACTGCTCGCACCACGTTCCACGCCACCCACGGGTCCTCGAACTCCTCGCGCAGGGCGCCGGGGTCGCCGTCGCTCGCGAGGTCGTCGTTGAGGGGGACGTTGAAGACGACGGTGACCAGGAAGGCCAGGACGGAGGCGGCCAGGGCGGCCCACACCCACCGCCGATGGGCCCTGCCCCGCGCCTGCCAGGCCGCCACCGCCGTGAGCAGCGGGGCGCCCAGGAAGCTCAGGAAGAACACCGGGTTCTGGATGACCTCGTTGATGTCGCGCATCACCTGGACGTAGACGCGGTCGTCGCTGCGGCCCAGGGCCGGCATCACCGCGCACGCGAAGACGTAGAAGGCCCCGGCGATCAGGCCGGTGGCGACCGTGGCCGCGCCCAGGACGAGGCCGTTGCTCCTGCTGCTGTGTGTCATGACCCCAGTCAACGGGCCCTGCGCACCGCCCCGACATGGCCGAGACGCGCCCCCGCATACGTGCGCGTCCAGGCACCGCTCCCGGTACGAGGGGTTCCGGCGGAGGGGGCGGGAAGGCACTGTGGGAGGGAGCCCCGAACAGCCCCGCACAGCCTCCAAGCACCTCACCGACCCCTGACGAACCGGGGCACCCCTAGGCGGTGACAGGCACATGGCACTGGGTACGGCCACGGTCGCGTACGAGCTGCGGTTCGACGCCGGACGGATCTGTCTCGACCTCCTCGCGACCACCCACCCCGAGGAACGCCTCGACTCGACGGAGGTGCTCGGCGCCTGGATCGTCGGCTCCGGACTGGTGCCCGAGGGCACGGACCTGACACACGCGGACCCCTCCTGGCTCGTCGCCTTCCGAGAACTGCGGAAACGTATCGGACAGTTGGTGCGGGGCGCCCCCGGTCACGGCTACGACCTCGCGCTCGCCCACGTCAACGAAGCCGCCCGTGCCGCGCCGCCCGCCCCGCGCGCGGTACCGGACGAGGACGGCTCGCTGGTGCGCGCGTTGGACGGTCCGCCCGACTGCGCGGCACTGCTCGGGGCCATCGCCAGGGACGCCGTGGGACTGCTGACGGACCCGGTCGCGAGGGCCGGGATCAGAGAGTGCGAAGGGGACAACTGCCCCATCGTCTACCTGGACACCTCACGGGGGCGCAGGAGGCGCTGGTGTTCCAGTGAGGTCTGTGGGAACCGGGAAAGAGTGGCCCGGCATCGTCGGCGCGCGGCTCTCTCGCGCACCTGACTGACCGTTATGTCTCTTCTGTGGAGCGGCTGTCGAAGTGATTTCGATTACATCTCGTTTACTCGCTCAACCTCACGGGCCGTAGTCGTGATCTTGCCTGTGTGGCGGAAATGTAAAGATCGCGCGGCGGGAATGTGCGCGCATGTCCTGTCTCGTCACGTCACTCAGAAGAAAACTGTCGTCGCACTTTGAACACCCAACTCATCGCGTCCGTACCCGTAGTCGAGCGACCGACTGGGGGAACCCCCGGACATCGGAGGTGGGCGTGCGCAAGGATTCTGTCGTGGCCAATGAACGTGGATCGAGGGCCCGACATCGCATGTCCCAGCCCTCGGAACCTGATGAGGAGCTGATGCGTGCCCTGTACAGGGAGCACGCCGGGCCTCTCCTTGCGTATGTCCTTCGGTTGGTTGCGGGAGACCGCCAGAGAGCCGAGGACGTGGTGCAGGAGACGCTCATCCGTGCCTGGAAGAACGCCGGACAGCTCAATCGAGCGACCGGATCGGTACGCCCCTGGCTGGTGACGGTCGCCCGGCGCATCGTCATCGACGGCCACCGCAGCCGGCAGGCCCGGCCGCAGGAGGTCGATCCGTCGCCGCTGGAGGTCATCCCCGCGGAGGACGAGATCGACAAGGCGCTGTGGTTGATGACGCTGTCGGACGCGCTCGACGACCTGACCCCCGCCCATCGGGAGGTCCTCGTCGAGACGTACTTCAAGGGGCGTACCGTCAACGAGGCGGCCGAGACACTGGGCATCCCCAGCGGCACCGTCCGCTCGCGGGTCTTCTACGCCCTGCGGTCGATGAAGCTCGCACTGGAGGAGCGGGGGGTGACGGCGTGATGGGTGTTTACGGGGGTAACCAGGGATTCGGCACAGGTGGTTCGGGTATGTCTGGCTCCATGATGGGATCTCCGGTGCCGAACGAGCACGAGACCGTCGGCGCCTACGCCCTCGGAATCCTCGACGACGCCGAGGCCACCGCCTTCGAGGCCCATCTCGCGACCTGCGAATGGTGCGCGCAACAGCTCGACGAGCTCGCCGGCATGGAGCCGATGCTCGCCGCCCTCGCGGACCTGCCGGGCTCCGGCACCCCCGCGATCGGGGAGTCGCTGTCCGCCAAGCCCAGCCCGCGGATCGTGAACAAGCTCGTCGACGAGGTCGCCGAGCGCCGGGCGCAGAAGCGGCGCCGCAGCTTCTACATGGTCGCGGCCGCGGCCGCGCTGATCATCGGCGGCCCGTTCGTCGCGATGGCGGCGAGCGGCGGCGACTCGGACGGCGGGCCCAAGCAGGGACAGGTCCTGGCGGCCACCCCCCAGGAACTCTTCGAGTCCATGCGCGACAAGGTGACCGCGACCGACTCCTCGACCGGCGTCAGCGCGACCGTCGCCATGCAGGAGAAGGCCTGGGGCACCTCGCTGGGCCTGGAGCTCAAGGGCGTCAAGGGACCGCTCAAGTGCTCCCTGATCGCGGTCGGCACCAACGGCGAGCGCTGGACGGCCTCCACCTGGTCCGTCGGCAAGTGGGGCTACGGCATCCCGGACGGCAAGACCGCGGAGTCCAAGAAGCCGCTCTACATCGGCGGCGCCGTCGCTCCCGCCCAGAACGAGATCGACCACTTCGAGGTCGTGGACTCCGAGGGCAACAAGCTCGTCCAGGTCGACGCCTGACTTCCCGCCGGGGCCCCCTTCGCGTACGGTTGACGGCTGCCCAGCACGTCAGAAGGGGGCCCGGTGGCCGCTCAGGCTCAACCAACCGCGGTCGGCTCGGTTCAGGACTCGGTTCGGGACCGTGAGATCAGCGTCGAACAGGAACATCTGGACCGGGTCTACCGGCGCCTCGAGGAGAAGATCCACGAGGCGGAGTTCCTGATGAACGACGCGGCCAAGCGCGGCCAGGTCGGCACGCCCGGCGCGCTCGCCGAGCGGGACGCCCAGGTCTTCCGGGCCGGCGTCCACCTCAACCGGCTCAACAACGAGTTCGAGGACTTCCTCTTCGGCCGCATCGACCTGCTCCCCGGCAAGGACGGCAAGAAGGGGCCCGACGGCGCCTACACCGCCGTGGAGCCTGCTGAGGGCGCGGTCCGCGAGGACAACACCGCCGACATCGCGGAGACCCTGCACATCGGCCGGATCGGGGTCCTGGACTCCGACTACGCGCCGCTCGTCATCGACTGGCGGGCCCCCGCCGCGGCCCCCTTCTACAGGTCCACTCCGGTGGATCCCGGGCGTGTCGTACGACGCCGGGTCATCCGCTCCAAGGGCCGCAAGGTCCTCGGCGTCGAGGACGACCTCATGCGCCCCGAGCTCAAGGCCTTCCTCGACGGCCACGAACTGCCCGTCATCGGCGACGGCGCCCTCATGGCCGCGCTCGGCCAGGCCCGCAGCCACACCATGCGGGACATCGTCGCCTCCATCCAGGCCGAGCAGGACCTCGTCATCCGCGCCCCCGCCGCGTCCGTGACGTACGTCGAGGGCGGGCCCGGCACCGGCAAGACCGCGGTCGCCCTGCACCGCGCGGCCTACCTGCTCTACCAGGACCGCCGCCGCTACTCCGGCGGCATCCTCATCGTCTCGCCCACCCCCCTGCTGGTCGCCTACACCGAGGGCGTCCTGCCCTCCCTCGGCGAGGAGGGCCAGGTCGCCATCCGCGCGATCGGCTCCCTGGTCGACGGCGTCGAGGCCACGCTGTACGACTCCCCGGCCGTGGCCCGCGCCAAGGGCTCGTACCGGATGCTGAAGGTGCTGCGCAAGGCCGCGCGCGGGGTGCTGGAGCTGGGCGCGGACGGTTCGGGCAGGGCCTCCGGCCACCCCGACTCCGGCCGCTCCGAATCCCGCCGCTCCCAATCCGGCCGCCCCGACTCCGGGCAACTCGCCTTCGGGGACGCCGGGGAGTTCGAGGGTGGTCCCGGGGAAGGGAACGGCGCCGACACCGCCGTATCCGCGAGGCCCTCCGGGCCGCCCACCCGCCTGCGCGTCGTCGCCTTCGGGCGGAGGCTGGAGCTGGAGGCGGACGAGCTGGACCGCGTCCGCCGCAACGCCCTCGGCGGTACCGCGCCCGTGAACCTGCTGCGGCCCCGGGCCCGCAAGCTGCTGCTGGACGCGCTGTGGGCGCGCTCCGGGGCCGGGTCCCGGCACACCGATCCGGAGCTGGCCGCCGAGCTGCGGTCGTCGTTCGACGAGGACATCACCTCCGAGGACAGCTTCATCGAGTTCCTCGACGCCTGGTGGCCCGAGCTCACCCCGAAGGCCGTCCTCGCCGCCATGGCCGACGAACGGCGGCTCGGCCGCTGGGCCCGCCGCATCCTCAACCCCGGCGAGGTCCGCAGGGTCGCCCGTTCGCTCCGGCGGGACGGCCTGACCGTGCACGACATCGCCATGCTCGACGAGCTCCAGGCGCTCCTCGGCGCCCCCGCCCGCCCCCGCAAGCGGCGCGAGCTGGACCCGCTCGACCAGCTCACCGGCCTGGAGGAGCTGATGCCGGTCCGCGAGGAGACCCAGCGCGAGCGGGCCGAACGGCTCGCCCAGGAACGCGTCGAGTACGCCCACGTCATCGTCGACGAGGCCCAGGACCTCACGCCCATGCAGTGGCGCATGGTCGGCCGCCGCGGCCGGCACGCCACCTGGACGGTCGTGGGCGATCCCGCCCAGTCCTCCTGGTCCGACCCCGACGAGGCCGCCGAGGCCCGCGACGAGGCCCTCGGCACCCGTCCCCGCCGCCGCTTCCAGCTCACCGTCAACTACCGCAATCCCTCCGAGATCGCCGACCTCGCGGCGAAGGTGCTGGCGCTGGCCATGCCCGGCTCCGTCTCCCCGCGAGCCGTACGGTCCACCGGCGTCGAGCCCCGCTTCACCGTCGCACGCAGGTCGCTGGGCGAGACCGTCCGCGAGGAGGCCGCCCGGCTCCTCGGCCTCGTCGACGGCACCGTCGGTGTCGTGGTCGCCATGAACCGCCGCGAGGAGGCGGCCCGCTGGCTCACCGGACTCGGCGACCGCGTCGTGGCGCTCGGCAGCCTGGAGGCCAAGGGCCTGGAGTACGACGCCACGGTCGTCGTCTCCCCGGCCGAGATCGCCGACGAGTCGCCCGCCGGACTCAGGGTGCTCTACGTCGCCCTCACCCGGGCCACCCAGCAGCTCACGGTCGTCTCGGCGGAACGCGACCAGCCGAACGCTCAGGGCGTGCCGGATCTGCTGAGAGATTGAACTCTCCGCACGGGAATGGTCTTTCGGGATCCGTTTGTTAGCCTGGATGTGACACCGGCCCGATCCAAGCCCCCGGGCCCAACCTTCGTCGCTACGAGCGACCACTTGCCGCGAGGCGAGCATGGCGGGTCGGTGTCATTGACCTGACGAGAGGCCCACGTCCATGTGACGTGGGCCTCTTTCGCATGAACGCCTCCGTGAACAAAACGTCCGCAATCCAGTGCGGCTAACGCCTACCCATCAGTAGGTGCGACGATCGGACGGCATCAGCAGCACAGGTGAAAGCAGAGGAAGTCGGCCATGGCAACGGCGCCCAGCGTCTCCTACTCGATGACGGTCCGGCTGGAGGTGCCCGCGAGCGGAACCGCCGTCTCGCAGCTCACCACCGCCGTGGAGTCCTCCGGAGGCTCGGTGACCGGCCTCGACGTCACCGCGTCCGGTCACGAGAAGCTCCGGATCGACGTCACCATCGCGGCCAGCTCCACCAAGCACGCCGACGAGATCGTCGAGGAGCTGCGCGGCATCGAGGGCGTCACGCTCGGCAAGGTGTCCGACCGTACGTTCCTGATGCACCTCGGCGGCAAGATCGAGATGCAGTCCAAGCACCCCATCCGCAACCGTGACGACCTCTCGATGATCTACACCCCGGGCGTGGCCCGCGTGTGCATGGCGATCGCCGAGAACCCCGAGGACGCCCGCCGCCTCACCATCAAGCGCAACTCCGTTGCGGTCGTGACGGACGGCTCGGCCGTGCTGGGCCTCGGCAACATCGGCCCCAAGGCCGCCCTCCCGGTCATGGAGGGCAAGGCGGCCCTCTTCAAGCGGTTCGCCGGCATCGACGCCTGGCCGCTGTGCCTGGACACCCAGGACACCGACGCCATCGTCGAGATCGTCAAGGCCATCGCCCCCGGGTTCGCCGGCATCAACCTCGAGGACATCTCCGCGCCCCGCTGCTTCGAGATCGAGGCCCGGCTGCGCGAGGCCCTCGACATCCCCGTCTTCCACGACGACCAGCACGGCACCGCGATCGTCGTCCTCGCCGCCCTGACGAACGCGCTGCGCGTCACCGGCAAGGCGATCGAGAACATCCGGGTCGTCATGTCCGGCGCCGGCGCGGCCGGTACGGCCATCCTCAAGCTGCTGATCGCCGCCGGCGTCAAGAACGCCGTCGTCGCCGACATCCACGGTGTCGTGCACGCCGGCCGCGAGGACCTCGTCGACGCCGCTCCGGGCTCGGCGCTGCGCTGGATCGCCGACAACACCAACCTCGAGAACCTGACCGGGACGTTGAAGGAGGCCGTCCGCGGCGCCGACGTCTTCATCGGAGTCTCGGCCCCCAACGTCCTGGACGGCGCCGACGTGGCCGCCATGGCCGAGGGTGCGATCGTGTTCGCGCTCGCGAATCCCGACCCCGAGGTGGACCCGGCGATCGCCCGTCAGACGGCGGCCGTCGTGGCCACCGGCCGCTCCGACTTCCCGAACCAGATCAACAACGTGCTGGTCTTCCCGGGTGTCTTCCGCGGTCTGCTGGACGCCCAGTCGCGCACGGTCAACACCGAGATGATGCTCGCGGCCGCGAAGGCCCTCGCGGACGTCGTCACCCAGGACGAGTTGAACCCGAACTACATCATCCCGAGCGTCTTCAACGACAAGGTCGCGGGCGCGGTGGCCGGCGCGGTGCGGGACGCGGCGAAGGCCGCGGGCGCGACGGCGTAGGGCCCCCGGCCGGGTCCGGGGAGCCGCGTCTACAGTGGTAGTCGTATGTTTGTTCGGCTGTGAGGATTGCCACGGCGGTCCTCCGGCCCGGCGCGTCGCGAAACCGGGCGCTTCGCGCCACCCTCTAGGGTGGCGCCACGCCCAGGCCTCTGTTCGTGTGACCCCCTAGGGTGTTCATGCGAGTCCTACGGGTGCCGGATTGGCTTTCCCGCAGCAGGTAGGGGCAGGATGCGTCCCTGGGCGCGAGCGCATCGGCTTCGCTGTGCCTCGTGTGCGGCACCGCCGCGAGGCACACCCCAACGGCAAGAAGAACACGGGAGTAACAACATGAACCGCAGTGAGCTGGTGGCCGCGCTGGCCGACCGCGCCGAGGTGACCCGCAAGGACGCCGACGCCGTTCTGGCCGCGTTCGCCGAGACCGTCGGCGAGATCGTCGCCAAGGGCGACGAGAAGGTCACCATCCCCGGCTTCCTGACCTTCGAGCGCACCCACCGTGCCGCTCGCACCGCGCGCAACCCGCAGACCGGTGACCCGATCCAGATCCCGGCCGGCTACAGCGTCAAGGTTTCGGCGGGCAGCAAGCTCAAGGAAGCCGCCAAGGGCAAGTAGGTCCGACGGTGCGTCTCGGGACGACGTACACGTCTCAGTAACGTCAATGGGGCGGCCACCCGGAACCGGGTGGCCGCCCCATCGTCGTGTGCGGGAACCTGTCAGCCGAGTGCCTTGCCCGGCAGCTCCACCTTCGCGCCCAGCTCCACGAGCTTCTCCATGAAGTTCTCGTAGCCGCGGTTGATCAGGTCGATGCCGTGGACCCGGGACGTGCCCTGGGCCGCCAGGGCCGCGATCAGGTACGAGAAGCCGCCGCGGAGGTCGGGGATGACCAGGTCGGCGCCCTGGAGCTTGGTGGGGCCCGAGACGACCGCCGAGTGCAGGAAGTTGCGCTGGCCGAAGCGGCAGTTCGAGCCGCCCAGGCACTCGCGGTACAGCTGGATGTGAGCACCCATCTGGTTCAGCGCGGAGGTGAAGCCGAGGCGGGACTCGTAGACCGTCTCGTGGATGATCGACAGGCCCGTGGCCTGGGTGAGGGCGACCACCAGCGGCTGCTGCCAGTCGGTCTGGAAGCCCGGGTGCACGTCCGTTTCGAGCGCGATGGACTTCAACTGGCCACCGGGGTGCCAGAACCGGATGCCCTCGTCGTCGATCTCGAAGGCACCGCCCACCTTCCGGTAGGTGTTCAGGAACGTCATCATCGAGCGCTGCTGGGCGCCGCGGACGTAGATGTTGCCCTCGGTCGCCAGCGCCGCGGACGCCCAGGAGGCGGCCTCCAGGCGGTCCGGCAGGGCACGGTGGTTGTAGCCGCCGAGCTTGTCCACACCGGTGACGCGGATCGTGCGGTCGGTGTCCATCGCGATGATGGCGCCCATCTTCTGAAGGACGCAGATGAGGTCCTCGATCTCCGGCTCGACCGCCGCGTTCGAGAGCTCGGTGACACCCTCGGCGAGGACGGCCGTCAGCAGGACCTGCTCGGTCGCGCCGACGGACGGGTACGGCAGCGCGATCTTCGTGCCCCGCAGCCGCCGCGGCGCCTCCAGGTACTGCCCGTCCGCACGCTTCTCGATGGTCGCGCCGAACTGCCGCAGCACCTCGAAGTGGAAGTCGATGGGCCGGCCGCCGATGTCACAGCCGCCGAGGCCGGGGATGAAGGCGTGCCCGAGCCGGTGCAGCAGCGGACCGCACAGCAGGATCGGGATCCGCGAGGAACCCGCGTGGGCATCGATGTCAGCGACGTTGGCGCTCTCGACGTGCGTCGGGTCCATCACCAGCTCGCCCGGTTCCTCACCCGGACGGACCGTCACACCGTGCAGTTGCAGCAGCCCGCGTACGACACGCACGTCACGGATGTCCGGAACGTTGCGCAGTCGACTCGGCTCGCTGCCCAGCAGGGCGGCGACCATGGCCTTCGGTACGAGGTTCTTCGCACCGCGGACACGGATCTCGCCCTCCAGCGGGGTTCCGCCGTGGACAAGCAGTACGTCGTCAGAGCCGTTGACGGTCATGTATCTCGCGTTCCGATGAGTGGGGCAGGGGCCGGAAGGGACAAGGGTAATCGCCGCCCACCCCCCTTCTGTAAGCCCAAGTGCCGCCCAGTCACGTCATAGCTCTGTCACAACACGGCCTGCTAGGCGCCGGGCACATGGGGTCACCGGCGCCGGGCGTGCGCGTGGGGCGCACCGGTGCGCTCTGAGCTGCATCCACTCCCGAACGGGCATTGCCTCCCCACGCGGAGGGAAGATGCGGGATCATGTCTGGCATGACCGAGGTGTCCTCGCTCACAGGGCGGTTGCTCGTGGCAACGCCCGCCCTGGCGGACCCGAACTTCGACCGTGCGGTGGTGCTCCTTCTCGACCACGACGAGGAGGGCTCCCTCGGTGTCGTCCTCAACCGGCCCACCCCGGTGGACGTAGGGGACATCCTGGAGGGCTGGGCCGACCTCGCGGGTGAACCCGGTGTCGTCTTCCAGGGCGGCCCGGTCTCCCTGGACTCGGCCCTCGGGGTCGCCGTCATCCCCGGCGGCGGGGCCGTCGACGGGGCTCCGCTGGGCTGGCGCAGAGTGCACGGCGCGATCGGACTGGTCGACCTGGAGGCCCCGCCCGAGCTGCTCGCCTCGGCCCTCGGCAGCCTGCGCATCTTCGCCGGGTACGCCGGCTGGGGCCCCGGCCAGCTGGAGGACGAGCTGGTGGAGGGCGCCTGGTACGTCGTCGAGTCGGAACCCGGCGACGTCTCCTCCCCGGCCCCCGAGAGACTCTGGCGCGAGGTGCTGCGCCGCCAGCGCAACGAACTGGCGATGGTGGCCACGTACCCGGACGACCCTTCGCTGAACTGATCCATGTGAGCTTCAGTACTCTTGGGCGTATGAGCACTCTCGAGCCCGAGCGCGGGACTGGTACGGGGACCCTCGTCGAGCCCACGCCGCAGACTTCCCACGGCGACGGCGACCACGAGCGCTTCGCCCACTACGTCCAGAAGGACAAGATCATGGCGAGCGCCCTCGACGGGACCCCCGTCGTGGCGCTGTGCGGCAAGGTGTGGGTACCCGGCCGCGATCCCAAGAAGTACCCCGTGTGTCCCATGTGCAAGGAGATCTACGAGTCCATGGGCTCCGGGGACGACGAGGGCAAGGGCGGCGACAAGTAGCCGTTCTGCCCGGCTGAGCTTCGCGAGGCCTCCGAGGCGTGTTCCGCACGCCCCGGAGGCCTTTTGCGTGTCACGAAGTGGTCGAGACCTCTTGTGGGCGTGTTCATGCAAGCCATAACCTCCGTTGCGTTGAGCGAAATTGCCATTGCATATTCTGCAACGCATGTCGGGAGGATCACTCCATGAAGCGCTCCCCCGCCTCCCCGCCCTGCTCCTGGCCGCGCTCGTGGTCACCGCCTGCGCGCCCCGGACCTCCTCCAACTCCGCCTCGACAAGGACGAGAAGACCGGCACCCTGCGCGTCTGGCTCTTCCAGGAGGTCGGCAACAAGCCGAGGGAGAAGGTCGTCGACTCCGTCGTCACCGCCTTCGAGAAGGCCCACGAGGGCACGAAGGTCGACGTCGTCGGCTGTGTGAAGGACGGCGGACTCCTCGACGTCACCGAGGAGTTCACCGGCTGGAGCGAGGCCAAGGACACCGACCCCACGGCGAGCACCTCGGTCACCGTGGCCGGCAAGGTCTACGGCTCGCCCTTCTACGTCGGCGTCCGGGCGCTGTACCTGCTCGCCGTCACGCTGGTGTACCTGCGGCTGCTCCACCGACAGGGGGAGGACCTGTGAATCTCCTGGGGCTGAATCTTCCGCGGCGGCCCTGGCGGACGGCCGCCGAGGTCTCGGCGCTGCTCATCGCGCTCGTCGTCGCCTTCCCCCTCTACTGGATGGTCCTCGGCGCCTTCGAACCGGCCGGGGAGATCGAGTCGAGCGAGCCCCGGCCCTGAACGCTCGCGCCCTCGCTGGATTCCTTCCGGCGCGTGTTCGGGCAGCAGAATTTCGGTCGGTATTTCGTCAACAGCCTTGTCGTCTCCTGCACTGTCGTGATCGTCTCGGCGTTGATCGCGTTTCTCGCGGCGACCGCCGTGACACGATTCCGCTTCCGCTTCCGGACCACCTTGCTGATCATGTTTCTGGTGGCCCAGATGGTGCCCGTGGAGGCCCTCGCCATCCCCTTGTTCTTCCAGATGCGGGACTTCGGTCTGCTGAACACGCTGGGCTCGCTGGTGCTGCCCCACATCGCCTTCTCGCTGCCCTTCGCGATCTGGATGCTGAGGGGGTTCGTGAAGGCCGTACCGGAGGCTTTGGAGGAGGCCGCGTACATCGACGGGACGAGCCGCGCGCGATTCCTGTGGCGGATTCTCTTCCCGCTCGTCCTCCCCGGCCTGGTGGCCACGAGCGTGTTCTCCTTCATCTCGGCCTGGAACGATTTCCTCTTCGCCAAGTCGTTCATCATCAGCGACACTTCGCAGTCGACGCTGCCGATGGCCCTGCTGGTCTTCCACAAGCCGGACGAGCCGGACCGGGGCGGGGTCATGGCCGCGTCGACGGTGATGACGATTCCGGTGCTGGTGTTCTTCGTACTCGTACAGCGACGCCTGGTCTCGGGGCTGGGCGGAGCGGTCAAGGACTGACGTGATCGATGTGATTCCCGAGCCGAGGCATGCGCAGGTCCATGGGGACCGCTTCTTCGAACTGGGCCCGGACACCAAGCTGGTGGCGGGCGACGGCGCGGAGCGGACGGAGCGCTGGCTGCGCGCCACGCTCGGCGCCGCCACCGGGCTCCCCCTGCCACCGGGGGAGGGGGACGACGTCGTCCGCCTGTCCATCCACCCGATGGTCACCAAGGACCTCGGCGAGGAGGGCTACCGACTGGAAGTCCGGCCGAACGGGGCGCACCTCATGGGTGGCGGCCCCGCCGGCCTGTTCTGGGGCGCCCAGACGCTACGGCAGCTGCTGGGCCCCGGCGCCTTCCGCCGTGCCCCGTTGCCCGGCGGGCAGTGGCGGCTCCCCCTGACCGACATTCAGGACGCCCCGCGATTCCGCTGGCGCGGCCTCATGCTCGACGTGGCCCGGCACTTCATGCCCAAGGACGGAGTCCTGCGCTACCTCGATCTGATGGCCGCGCACAAACTCAACGTCTTCCACTTCCACTTGACGGACGACCAGGGCTGGCGGATCGAGATCAAGAGGTACCCGCGCCTCACGGAGGTGGGCTCATGGCGGGCGCGCACCAAATTCGGCCACCGGGCCTCACCGCTGTGGGAGGAGAAGCCGCACGGCGGCTTCTACACGCAGGACGACATCCGGGAGATCGTCGCCTACGCGGCCGAACGGCATATCACCGTCGTCCCCGAAATCGACGTACCCGGACACTCGCAGGCCGCCATCGCCGCGTACCCGGAACTCGGCAACACCGATGTCATCGACACGTCCTCCCTCACGGTCTGGGACAGTTGGGGCATCTCCGCAAACGTACTCGCCCCCACTGACAACACCCTGCGCTTCTACGAGGGGGTGTTCGAGGAACTCCTGGAGCTGTTCCCCTCGGAGTTCCTCCACGTCGGGGGCGACGAATGCCTCAAGGACCAGTGGCGGCGGTCGCCCACCGCGCGGGCCCGCATCGAGGAACTCGGCCTCGCCGACGAGGACGGGCTCCAGGCCTGGTTCATCGGGCACTTCGACCGGTGGCTGACCGCGCGCGGACGCAGGCTCATCGGCTGGGACGAGATCCTGGAGGGCGGACTCGCCGAGGGGGCGGCCGTCTCCTCGTGGCGCGGCTACCAGGGCGGGATCGCCGCCGCACGCTCCGGCCACGACGTCGTCATGTGCCCCGAGCAGCACGTCTACCTGGACCACCGTCAGGACGCCGGCCCGGACGAGCCGGTGCCGATCGGATACGTCCGCACCCTGGAGGACGTGTACCGCTTCGAACCGGTGCCACCGCAGCTCACCCCGGAGGAGGCCGCGCACGTGTTGGGCACGCAGGCCAACCTGTGGACCGAGGTGATGGAGGATCACGCGCGCGTGGACTACCAGGCGTTCCCGCGGCTCGTGGCCTTCGCCGAGGTGGCCTGGAGCGCTCTGCCCGCCCCGGCGGAACGGGACTTCGCCGACTTCGAGCGGCGGATGACCGCGCACTACCGACTGCTCGACGCCCTCGGCGTGGGTTACCGGCCGCCCACGGGGCCGCTGCCGTGGCAGAAGCGGCCCGGAGTGCTCGGCCGTCCCATCGAGGGGGCGCCCCCGAACAGGTAGGGGAAAAAGCCCTCAAGAGTCACCGAAGAGTGTCAATCGTCATGTGCGGGCGATCCCGTGCGAAAACGGACCATCTCCCTGGTGGGGCGGGCGCAAGCCGCCGAACGCCTCCTGACGGACCCCTGTCCTCGGGTGTCGCGAAGATGTGCCAGAGTTGCCACGTCCGCCCTGTCAGCACGTACCGTACGGCAACAAGCAGGCAGGACCAGCAGGACCAGGTGGGGCAGCGGGAAGGGGCAGCCGGTTTGACCACGCACGCACCGCAGGCGGCGCAGGCCGTCACGCTGCCCACGACACTGGACGAGGCCGTGGCGGCCCTCACCGCGATGCCCGCCGCCGTCCCCGTCGCCGGCGGCACCGACCTGATGGCCGCCGTCAACTCCGGGCAGCTCAGGCCCGCCGCCCTCGTGGGCCTCGGGCGCATCAGCGAGATCCGCGGCTGGCAGTACCAGGACGGGCACGCCCTGCTCGGCGCCGGGCTCACGCACGCGCGTATGGGCCGCCCCGACTTCGCCGCCCTCATTCCCGCGCTCGCGGCCGCCGCCCGTGCCGCCGGCCCGCCGCAGATCCGCAACGCGGGCACCCTGGGCGGCAACATCGCCTCGGCGGCCCCCACGGGCGACGCGCTGCCCGTCCTCGCCGCCCTCGAAGCCACGCTGATCATCGCGGGCCCCGACGGAGCCCGCCGGGAGATGCCGGTCTCGCACCTGCTGGCCGGCATGGAGATGCTGCGCGCGGGCGAACTCATCGGCTACGTGCGCGTGCCGCTGCTGCACGCCCCGCAGGTCTTCCTCAAGGTCACAGGGCGTACCGGCCCGGGCCGCGCGATGGCCTCCGTCGCGCTGGTCCTCGACCCGGCCCGGCGCGGGGTCAGGTGCGCCGTCGGCGCCATAGCGCCGATGCCGCTGCGGCCCCTGGACGCCGAGCAGTGGGTCGCCCGGCTCATCGACTGGGACAACAACCGCGCGATCGTCCCGGAGGCCCTGGAGGCCTTCGGCGAGTACGTCGCCGCGGCCTGCATCCCGGACCCGGCACCGGCCCCGGACGGCTCCGTGCCGCAGCATCCGCCCGCGGTTCTGCACCTGCGGCGCACCGTCGCCGCGCTGGCCCGACGAGCACTGGGGAGGGCACTGTCGTGACCGACGACCAGCACGGAGAGGGCACGCCCCGCGCCGCCGGCCGCTGGGACCCGCTGCCCCAGGGCGACTACGACGACGGCGCGACCGCCTTCGTGAAACTCCCCGAGGGGGGCATCGACGCCCTCCTGGCCTCCACGGACAGCCCGCTCGCCGCGCCCGGTCACGGCTATGTGCCGCCGCAGATAACGGCCACGCCGGGCGACGGGACCGACCCGGCCGGCACCGGCGGCTGGGCCGTACCGGCCGAGGGTGCGCAGTGGCCCGACCCGAGCACCCTGCCGCAGGGCCAGACCGGGCAGTTCACGTACAACCCCGCGACCACCCAGCAGTGGCAGGTCGAGGACACCGCGGCCGCGCCCGCGCCGGGCCACGACGTCACCGGCCAGTGGTCGATCCCCGTCGCCGGCGGTGAGCTCCCGGACGAATCGGGCGAGTTCACCACGTCGTCCCTGGTCGAGCAGTGGGGCGGCACCCCTCCGGCGACCCTGCCGGGCGGTGCGGCCGCGCCCTGGGCGACTCAGCCGGCCCAGCCGTGGGGGGATCAGCCCCAGGGCGGACCGGGAGTGGGTCCCGAGCACGGCGGACCGGTCGGGGAACCGGGAGAATCCGGGGCACCTGGGACACCTGGAGTACCCGGCGTACCCGGGGAACAGCACACGCACGTGCCGCACGGCGACGGCCACGGTGGCGGCTTCGAGGACAGCCACGGGCGTGGTTTCGGGGACGGTCACGGCGGTCCGGTCGGTGACGGTCACGTGGTCCCGCTCAGCGACGGTCACGCGGGTGTGGTGGGCGACGGTCACGCGCACGTGCCCGCGGGTGAGGGAGAGGGGCCGGGCGGCGAGGCCGACGAGCGGCACGGTGGTCCCGCCGGTGACGCGCATCTGGCGTCCGCCGCGCAGTTCGCAAGCCACGCGGTCGCCGACGCCCCGCAGCGGCCCGAGTCCGGCGAGGTCTCCCACGAGGCGGCCCAGGACTCCACGCGGCCGCACACCGACACCGACGGCCACGGCACCGACCTTGCCGGGCCGCACGGCACCTCCCAGCCCTCCCACCCCGCCGAGCCCTACGGGAACGGCCCCTCCGCAGCCGCCGCACAGCCCTCACCCCGCCTCGGAGAGGCGCCGGCGGCCCCCCAGGACCCCGAGGGCGCCGAAGAGGCCGTAGAGGCCGCTGACGGCCCCGCCGAGCCCGGTACCGAGCACGCCGAGCACGCCCCCGCGGCGGCCGGTGAGGAACCGGCGCCGGAAGCCGCCGAGGAGCACGCCGCCGACCCGGACGACGACCCCGACGACCAGGCGCCCGCGCACCCCGGCGAGGAACACCCCCTCGCCTCCTACGTCCTGCGCGTCAACGGCGTCGACCGCCCCGTCACCGACGCCTGGATCGGCGAGTCGCTGCTCTACGTGCTGCGCGAGCGGCTCGGACTCGCCGGCGCCAAGGACGGCTGCTCGCAGGGCGAGTGCGGGGCGTGCAACGTCCAGGTCGACGGACGGCTCGTCGCCTCCTGCCTGGTGCCCGCCGTGACCGCCGCCGGCAGCGAGGTCCGTACCGTCGAGGGCCTCGCCGAGGACGGCCGGCCCTCCGACGTGCAGCGGGCGCTGGCCAGGTGCGGCGCCGTGCAGTGCGGGTTCTGCGTGCCGGGCATGGCGATGACCGTGCACGACCTGCTGGAGGGCAACCCCGCGCCCACCGAGCTGGAGACCCGCCAGGCGCTGTGCGGCAACCTCTGCCGCTGCTCCGGCTACCGGGGCGTCGTCGACGCCGTCAAGGAGGTCGTCGCCGAGCGCGAGGCCCACGCGACGGGCGACGCTGAGACGGACGGCGACGAGGGACGTATTCCGCACCAGGCGGGCCCCGGAGGCGGAAGCGTCCACCCGTCGGCGTTCGACTCCCCGGGGTTCCCGAACGCCTCCGGGTCGCATGAGCAGGCGTACGGACAGGGACAGGACGGAGGCCAGGCGTGAGCAACGAAGCCGCCACCGCGACCACCGCCGCGGAGGCAGCACCCGCCCCCGAGCCGATTCCGCACGGCATCGGCGTCTCCCTGCCGCCCGCCGACGCGCGCGCGAAGACCGAGGGCACCTTCCCCTACGCGGCCGACCTGTGGGCCGAGGGACTGCTGTGGGCGGCCGTCCTGCGCTCCCCGCACGCGCACGCGCGCATCGTGTCCATCGACACCTCCCACGCGCGTGAGATGCCCGGAGTCCGCGCGGTCGTCACCCACGAGGACGTCCCCGGCAGACCGGTGCACGGCCGCGGCAGAGCCGACCGCCCGGTCTTCGCCTCCGAGGTCGTACGCCACCACGGCGAGCCCATCGCGGCCGTCGCCGCCGACCACCCCGACACCGCGCGCATGGCCGCCGCCGCCGTCATCGTCGAGTACGAGGTGCTCGACCCGGTCACCGACCCGGAGCAGGCCTTCGAGGCCGAGCCCCTGCACCCCGACGGCAACCTGGTCCGACACATCCCGCTCCAGCACGGCGACCCCGCCGTGACCGGCGAGATCGTCGTCGAGGGCCAGTACCGCATCGGCCGCCAGGACCCCGCCCCCATCGGCGCCGAGGCCGGCCTCGCCGTGCCCCGTCCCGACGGCGGCGTGGAGCTCTACCTCGCCTCCACCGACCCGCACGCCGACCGCGACACGGCCGCCGCCTGCTACGGCCTCGAACCCGAGCGCGTCAAGGTCGTCGTCACCGGCGTCCCCGGCGCCACCGCCGACCGCGAGGACCAGGGCTTCCAGCTCCCGCTCGGCCTGCTCGCGCTCAAGACCGGCTGCCCGGTGAAGCTGACGGCCACGCGCGAGGAGTCCTTCCTCGGCCACGTGCACCGCCACCCCACGCTGCTCCGCTACCGCCACCACGCCGATGCCGAGGGCAAGTTGGTCAAGGTCGAGGCGCAGATCCTGCTCGACTCGGGCGCCTACGCCGACACCTCCTCGGAGGCCCTGGCCGCCGCCGTGGGCTTCGCCTGCGGCCCGTACGTCGTCCCGAACGCCTTCATCGAGGGCTGGGCCGTGCGCACCAACAACCCGCCTTCCGGCCATGTCCGCGGCGAGGGCGCGATGCAGGTGTGCGCCGCCTACGAGGCGCAGATGGACAAGCTGGCCAAGAAGCTGGGCGTCGACCCGGCGGAACTGCGCCTGCGCAACGCCCTCGCCACCGGTGACGTCCTCCCCACCGGCCAGACGGTCACCTGCCCGGCCCCGGTCGCCGAACTGCTCCAGGCCGTACGGGACTTCCCGCTGCCCGCGCTGCCCAAGGACACCCCCGAGGACGAGTGGCTGCTGCCCGGCGGCCCCGAGGGCGCGGGCGAACCGGGCGCGATCCGCCGGGGCGTCGGCTACGGCCTCGGCATGGTGCACATGCTGGGCGCGGAGGGCGCGGACGAGGTCTCCACGGCGACCGTACGGGTCCAGGACGGGGTCGCCACGGTGCTCTGCGCGGCCGTCGAGACCGGCCAGGGCTTCACCACGCTGGCCCGCCAGATCGTCCAGGAGACGCTCGGCATCGACGAGGTCCACGTGGCCCCCGTCGACACCGACCAGCCCCCGGCGGGACCGGGCGCGCGCGGCCGCCACACCTGGGTCTCGGGCGGCGCGGTCGAACGCGCGGCCAAAATGGTCCGCACCCAACTGCTCCAGCCCCTGGCGCACAAGTTCGGCATGTCCACCGAGCTGCTCCAGATCACCGACGGCAAGATCACCTCGTACGACGGCGTCCTGTCGACGACCGTCACCGAGGCCATGGACGGCAAGGAACTGTGGGCCACCGCCCAGTGCCGCCCGCACCCGACGGAGCCCCTCAACGAGTTCGGTCAGGGCGACGCCTTCGTCGGCATGGCGTTCTGCGCGATCCGCGCGGTCGTCGACGTCGACATCGAGCTCGGCTCGGTCCGCGTGGTCGAGCTGGCGCTCGCCCAGGACGTGGGCCGGATCCTCAACCCCGCCCAGCTGGAGGCCCGTATCGAAGCGGGCGTCACCCAGGGCGTCGGGATAGCGCTCACGGAGAACCTGCGCACCGCGCGCGGGCTGATCCGCCACCCGGACCTCACGGGGTACGCCCTGCCGACGGCCCTGGACGCGCCGGAGATCCGGATCGTCAAGCTGGTCGAGGAGCGGGACGTGGTCGCCCCGTTCGGCGCGAAGGCGGCCAGCGCGGTGCCGGTGGTCACGTCACCGGCGGCCGTCGCCTCCGCCGTACGCGCGGCCACGGGCCGTCCGGTCAACCGGCTGCCGATCCGACCGCAGGCCGCGGTGGTGACGGAACGATGAGCACTCCGGGACAGCATCCGCAGGAGCCGCGCGAGTACGAACCGCCGCCGGGCCTCGGTAAGTTGGCGCTGTGGATCCTGCTGTTCGTGGTGGCGGCGATCGTGGTCGTGGTGGGCGGCGTGTACTTCGCGTGAGCGAGGTGCCGCCGACCGTCGGGGACCGCACATGATGCGGGGCGTCGTGCTCGTCACCGGGGTGATGGCGGCAGGGAAGTCGACGGTCGCGCAGGCGCTGGCGGAGCGGTTGCCGCGGGCGGCGCATGTCCGCGGTGACGTGTTCCGGCGGATGATCGTGTCGGGACGCGAGGAGTACGCGCCCGGCGCCTCCGCGGCGGCCCTCGCCCAACTCCGGCTGCGCCACCGGCTGTCGGCGGCGACGGCGGACGCGTACGCCGAGGCCGGGTTCACGGCCGTCGTGCAGGACGTCGTCCTGGGCGAGGACCTGACGGCGTGGGTCGCGCTGGTCCGCACCCGGCCGCTGTACGTCGTCGTCCTGGCGCCGGACGCGGAGACGGTGGCCGCCAGGGAGTCGGCCCGCACGAAGACCGGCTACGGGCCCGCCTGGACGATCCCCGCGCTGGACGAGGCGCTGCGGGAGTCGACCCCGCCGATCGGGCTGTGGCTGGACACCTCCGCGCACACCCCCGCGCGGACGGTGGAGGCGATTCTCGCGGGGCGGGAACGCGCGAGGGTGCTCTGACGTCTCCTTGGTACGGGGGCGTTGTCAGTGGTGGCGCGTAGTGTTTCGAGCAGTGGGGGACGAGCGCAGACCCGACGGGTTCGCCGTGCCGTGCCCGGCCAGGGGACTGCGTACGAAGCACACGGGGGAGCCATGAGCACGACCGATACCGCCGTAGCGGCGATCAGACTGACCGAGGACCAACTGCAGCCGTACATCTCACATGTGTCGACCCGCCGCTGGCTCAGCGGCCCCGGACTGCCCGCCGACAGCGACCTGTTCACCTTCGAGGAGCTGCGCAGGGAGGGCCTGCGGACGGTGGCGGACTCGACGGCCGACCCGGGCGGCCAGCTCAGCGAGGAGCTGCGCGACCAGCTGGTGATAGGCGGACTCACCGACCTGCACGGCAGGGAGACGGAGTCGGTCCTGCTCGACGGAGTCACCGGCGAGGTCTCGACGACGGCCTTCTTCCACGCCCGCCCCGACCTGATGGACCGCACCCCCCTCGCACCTTCCCTCCCGACCCTGGTCCGCTTCGCGACGGCGACGGACGAACTGACGGAGGTGCGCGGCCAGTTCGCCGCCTACGCCGGCCGCTTCGGGCCTACGGCCGTGGAGGACGCGACGCGCCAACTCCTCACGGTGTTCGAGGAGGGCACGGGCGGCGATGTGCCGACGTTCTGGAAGATCGCGGCCCTGATCCGCCCCCTGGCCCTGGTCGCGGGCCCGGGCACGGACTCCGGGCTGGCCGTGGACCTCCCGCCGCGCCTGCTGGACCAGGAGTTCGGCCGCGGCCACGTCGTCCGCTTCGAGGACATCGACTTCCCGTCCACGCTCACGCACGCCCCGACCCGCCGCTTCCTGGCGGAGACCGGCCTGCCCGAGGACGGCGTCCTCTTCCACACCGACCCCGACGCCCCGCTCCCCACCCTCGCCGAGCACCGGGTCGACCGACTGGCCGCCCTCCCGCCCCGCGCCGGCCACCTGATCGTCCTGGGCCACCTGATCGAGGACAACACCCTGGTCGTCGACGGCGAGACGGGCGCGGTCCTGAACTGGAGCGAGCGCGAAGGCACGCTCCACCCCCTGAACACCGACATCTCCACCCTCGCCTTCACCCTCTGGCTCCTGCACCGGGAGCGCCGGATCGACGAGTCCCTCGCCCACGAACTGACGAACACGCTGTACGTCCAGGTCGCCAAGACGATGATCCGAGCCCTGTCCACGATCGACCCCACGGGCACGACGACGGACGCGGACTGGCACTACTGGACGGAGCTGTTCCAGGACGAGGTGGGCGGGGTGCTCTGACCGACTGCGCGGCGCGGGGGCGGTCGGGCAGCGACTCTATTGAGCTGGGGTGAAGTAGGCGCTTGACGGGGCCACAGGTCCTGCGGAGACGGCCTGCGCATACGCCTCGTCCACCCGGGTGACGAACTGAAGGGCGGCTCCCTGGAGGGGACCGCCCTTTCGTTGTGCCTGGTCAGGCGCTGAGGCCGTGGCGGGAATCGAACCCGCGTAACTCGCTTTGCAGGCGAGTCCCTGAGCCACTCGGGCACACGGCCGTCACCGGGGGTGGTCGCGTGTCCCGCGATGGTGGGCACACGGCCGGGGTGATCCGGTGACTTGACCGTAGGGGGCGTGGGGGAGTGGTTCAAGGGGAGCTCGGGGGGTGCAACAGGACTGCCATACGCCGTTCATGAACGGGGCGGGGCCGGTGGTGGTCGTACGACCAAGGTCTCAGGGGGAGGCGGGCTTTCGACAGGGGTCAAAGGGGGCCATGGCCCTTACTCTGGCGGGCATGGCTGTGTTGGAACCGCGTGATGCCGGTGTCACCGACGACTGTGAGGTCCCGTCCCTCGATGAGGTGGAGGAGGGGGTGCTGGGGCGTTCGTACCGGGCGCTGAGTGTCGGCATCGTGTCCGTCGTGCTGCTGATCGCGTTCGAGGCGACCGCCGTGGGGACCGCCATGCCGGTCGCCGCGCGGGAGTTGGACGGGGTCGCGCTGTACGCGTTCGCGTTCTCCGGGTACTTCACCACCAGCCTGTTCGGGATGGTGCTGGCCGGGCAGTGGGCGGATCGGCGGGGGCCGCTCGGGGCGTTGACCGCCGGGATCGGCTGCTTCGGGGCCGGGCTGCTGTTGTCGGGGACGGCCGGGGCGATGTGGCTGTTCATTCTCGGGCGGGCCGTGCAGGGGTTCGGGGGCGGGCTCGTCATCGTCGCCCTGTACGTCGTGGTCGGGCGGGCCTACCCCGAGCGGCTGCGGCCCGCGATCATGGCGGCGTTCGCGGCGGGCTGGGTGGTGCCGTCGATCGTGGGGCCGCTCGCGGCCGGAGCCGTGACCGAGCACCTCGGGTGGCGGTGGGTGTTCGTCGGGATTCCGGTACTGGTCGTGTTTCCCCTGGTGCTCGCCCTTCCGCAGATACGGCGGCGGGCGTCCGGACCGGTCGACGACCAGCACGAACAGGCCTCCTTCGACCGCCGCCGTATCCGGCTCGCCCTCGGGATCTCCCTGGGCGCCGGGCTCCTCCAGTACGCCGCCCAGGATCTGCGTCCCCTCTCCCTGCTCCCCGGACTCGCGGGCGTGGCCCTGCTCGTGCCGGCCGTCCTCGGGCTGCTTCCGCGCGGGACGTACCGGGCGGCCCGCGGGCTGCCCTCCGTCGTGCTGCTGCGCGGGGTCGCCGCGGGGTCCTTCATCGCCGCGGAGTCCTTCGTGCCGTTGATGCTGGTCACCCAGCGGGGGCTGTCGCCGACGCTCGCCGGGTTCTCGCTCGCGGCCGGCGGGGCCACGTGGGCGCTGGGGTCGTGGGTGCAGTCGCGGGCGCGGGTGGAGCCGTACCGGGAACGGCTGATGACCGCCGGGATGGTGCTGGTCGCGGCCGCGATCGCCGCCGCGCCGAGTGTGCTGATCGACTCCGTGCCCGTCTGGACCGTCGCCGTCGCGTGGGGCTTCGGGTGTTTCGGGATGGGGCTGGTGATCTCCTCCACCAGTGTGCTGCTGCTGCATCTGTCCGCCCCGGAGGAGGCCGGCAGCAACTCCGCCGCCCTCCAGATCTCCGACGGCCTCTCGAACGCCGTCCTGCTGGCGGCGGGCGGGGCGGCCTTCGCGGCGCTGGGCGGCGGGACGGTGAGCCGTACGGCGACGGAGGCGTCCGGGGCGCATCCGGCCGCGTTCGCCGTGGTGTTCCTGCCGATGGCCGGGGTGGCGTTGGTGGGAGCGTGGGTGACTACGCGGCTGAGTGTCAGAACCGGAGTGGCACCGAGTGGTACCACCTAGTACCGTCGAGTCATGGCCGGACTGAACCTGCGTTTCACGGACGAAGAGCTCGACGCCCTGCGTGAGCGCGCCGCTGCGGAAGGGCGGAGCATGCAGGCTTTCGCGCACGACGCGGTGATCGCGGCCATAAACGAACATTCACGGCTGTTCAACGAGGCCGCCGACCACGTGCTGAAGGCCAGCGCCGAGCTGAACCGCAGGCTCGCCTGATGCACTACCTCACGCTTCCCGAGCTGCTGAACCTCACGCGGCGACTCGGGGCGGACGAAGTGCGCGACTACGGGCTCCTGGACTCAGCGCTGGCACGGCCCCAGTCGAGTGTGTTCGGACAGGACGCCTATCCGGACGTGTGGCAGAAGGCCGCGGCCCTGATGGAATCCCTGGCCCGCAACCATGCCCTTGTCGACGGGAACAAGCGCATCGCCTGGTACGCGACCTGGGTCTTTCTGCACATGAATGGCCACCCGCTGGACGCGGAGTTCGACGTCGACGAGGCGGAGCAGTTCGTGCTGGACGTCTGCCAGGGGCGTCTGGACGTGCCCAAGATCGCTGCCCATCTGCCGCGCTTCGCCCGATGACTGTGACGTCGGTCCCACCCCTGGCCGCCCCGGCCCCGTCCGAGCGTTGACGGCATCGCCCCGCCGGTAAGGTGACCCGGTCGTCATACCCAGCCGAAGACCCCGCCGTAGATACAGCCGAGCCGCTCGACCCCGACGGAGACCGTGACTACCACCGCCGCCTCCTCCCAGCACCACCTTTCCCCCGCCTTCCCCGGCCGGGCCCCCTGGGGTACCGCCAGCAAGCTGCGCGCGTGGCAGCAGGGGGCGATGGAGAAGTACATCCAGGAGCAGCCGCGTGACTTCCTGGCCGTCGCGACGCCGGGGGCCGGCAAGACGACCTTCGCACTCACGCTCGCGTCCTGGCTGCTGCACCACCATGTCGTGCAGCAGGTGACGGTCGTCGCGCCGACCGAGCATCTGAAGAAGCAGTGGGCCGAGGCGGCCGCGCGGATAGGGATCAAGCTGGATCCCGAGTACAGCGCCGGGCCGCTCGGCAAGGACTACCACGGCGTCGCCGTCACCTACGCGGGTGTGGGTGTGCGGCCCATGCTGCACCGCAACCGGGTCGAGCAGCGCAAGACCCTCGTCATCCTCGACGAGATCCACCACGCCGGTGACTCCAAGTCCTGGGGCGAGGCGTGTCTGGAGGCCTTCGAGCCCGCCACCCGCCGGCTCGCGCTCACCGGTACGCCCTTCCGGTCCGACACCAACCCCATCCCCTTCGTGACGTACGAGGAGGGCAACGACGGGATCCGCAGGTCGGCCGCCGACTACACCTACGGGTACGGGAACGCGCTGGCCGACCACGTCGTGCGGCCCGTCATCTTCCTCTCCTACAGCGGGCAGATGCGGTGGCGGACCAAGGCGGGGGACGAGATCGCCGCGCGGCTCGGCGAGCCCATGACCAAGGACGCGATCAGTCAGGCCTGGCGTACGGCGCTGGACCCGCGCGGTGAGTGGATGCCGAGCGTGCTGCGCGCCGCCGACCAGCGGCTCACCGAGGTCAGGAAGGCCATCCCGGACGCCGGTGCCCTCGTCATCGCCTCCGACCAGGACTCCGCGCGCGCCTACGCCAAGCTGATCCGCGAGATCACCGGCAACAAGGCGACCCTGGTCCTGTCCGACGACGCCGGGGCCTCGAAGCGGATCGACGACTTCAGCGAGAGCAACGACCGGTGGATGGTCGCCGTGCGGATGGTGTCGGAAGGCGTCGACGTGCCGCGGCTGGCCGTCGGCGTGTACGCCACCACCATCTCCACGCCGCTCTTCTTCGCCCAGGCCGTCGGCCGTTTCGTACGGTCCCGGCGGCGCGGCGAGACCGCCTCCGTCTTCCTGCCGACCGTGCCCGACCTCCTCACCTTCGCCAACGAGATGGAGGTGGAACGGGACCACGCCCTCGACAAGCCGAAGAAGGAGGGCGAGGAGGACCCGTACGCCGAGTCCGAGAAGGAGATGGAGGAGGCGAACAGGGAAGAGGACGAGGACACCGGCGAGCAGGAGCAGTTCGCCTTCGAGGCGCTGGAGTCCGAGGCCGTCTTCGACCGCGTGCTCTACGACGGTGCCGAGTTCGGGATGCAGGCGCACCCGGGGAGCGAGGAGGAGCAGGACTACCTCGGGATCCCGGGGCTCCTGGAGCCGGACCAGGTGCAGCTCCTGCTCCAGAAGCGGCAGGCCCGGCAGATCGCGCACAGCCGCAAGAAGCCGGACAGCGAGGCCGACCTGCTGGAGCTGCCCGCCGAGCGGCGGCCCGTGGTCTCGCACAAGGAGATGATGGAGCTGCGCAAGCAGCTCAACACCATGGTCAGCGCCTACGTCCACCAGAGCGGCAAACCCCACGGTGTGATCCACACCGAGCTGCGCCGGGTCTGCGGCGGGCCGCCGAGCGCCGAGGCCACGGCCGGGCAGCTCCGGCAGCGGATCGCCAAGGTGCAGGAGTGGGCCACCCGGATGCGGTGACGCCGGGCGCGTTCCGTGCCGCGGTCGTTTCGTGCCGCGGTGCCGGACCGTACGTATCAGGACAAACGGAGTGGTCCGTACCGGCTGCTGCCCGGATTCTGGACGGAGGCTTCCGCTGAGCGAACCCGCTTCGCTACTGTCCCGCTACGCACACGCCCCGTGGCAGCGCCGCCGCGGAGCGCAGCCGTGAAGCGACGCGGCCCGGTAAGAGACCGGGCCGCCGGCCGATCGGCGGCCTCTGAAGCGCGTTGCCGACGGGACTCGGTGACGCATCGCCGCTCGGAGGTTGCCGACCTCACCACTTGGAGGAGTGGGCGTCGTGACCGCGGAGACCTCTCAGACGCTTGACCGGGGACTGCGTGTCCTCAAGCTCCTGGCCGACACGGACCACGGGCTCACCGTCACCGAGCTTTCCAACAAACTGGGCGTGAACCGGACCGTGGTGTACCGGTTGCTGGCCACGCTGGAGCAGCACGCCCTCGTACGGCGTGATCTCG
This sequence comes from Streptomyces sp. NPDC006335, assembly GCF_040612795.1. Classification (NCBI taxonomy): domain Bacteria; kingdom Bacillati; phylum Actinomycetota; class Actinomycetes; order Kitasatosporales; family Streptomycetaceae; genus Streptomyces; species Streptomyces sp. NPDC006335. The sequence continues at coordinate 134,003 of NZ_JBEXQX010000014.1, read as the reverse complement.
GCGGGCGTGCCCGGGTGGGGCTCGGCGTGCTGCGGCTCGGCCGGCAGGTGCACCCGCTGGTACGGGAGGCCGCGCTGCCGGCGCTGCGGTCGCTCGCGGAGGACATCGGGGCGACGGCTCATCTCACCTTGGTGGACGGTGCGGAGGCGCTGGCCGTGGCCGTTGTGGAGCCCACCTGGACCGACTATCACGTGGCCTATCGCGCCGGGTTCCGGCATCCGCTGGACCGGGGGGCCGCGGGGCGGGCGATTCTCGCCGCCCGGCAGCAGGGGTTCGGGGAGCCGGGGTACATGCTGACGCACGGGGAGCTGGAGGCGGGCGCCAGCGGGGCGGCCGCGCCGCTGCTCGGGGTCACCGGGGTCGAGGGCAGCGTCGGGGTCGTGATGCTGGCGGACGCGGTGCCGGAGCGGGTGGGGCCGCGGGTGGTGGACGCGGCGCGGGAGGTCGCGGAGGCGCTGCGCTGAGCTGAGCGGGGCGGGGTGGTGGGGTGCGGGTTCGTGTTTTGGCCGCGGGCCCGGTGGGGGTTGGTCGCGCAGTTCCTCGCGCCCCTGGGGTGGGTGCGGGTTCGTCGTTGGCCGCGGGCCCGGTGGGGGTTGGTCGCGCAGTTCCCCGCGCCCCTGGGGTGGGTGCGGTCGACGTCGGCCGACATGCGCACTGCTCAACCGGCGGCCACCGTGAGCCCGGGCCTCGCCAGCACCCGTCCGCAGTCATCACCGGCTCGAGTCCCGCCCGTCCCGTCGGCGTGGAAACTGCTCAGCCCGCGGCCACCGTCGGGCCGAGTCCCGCCAGTACTCTCAACTGGAGCCACAGCACCAGGCGTTCGTCGGGGTCGGTCAGGTCGACGCCTAGGTGTTGCCGGATCTGCTTCAGTCGGTAGCGGCAGGTGTTCGGGTGTACGGCGAGCAGTTTCGCCGCCCCCGCCATGTCGCACCCGGCGTCGAACCAGCAGACCAGCGTGCGGGCGTGGTCGGTCCCGTGCTCACTGTCGTACGCCAGCACCCGCCGCCAGGAACCCGCCGCCAACTCCCGCCGTTCGGCGAGCACTTCGGCCAGTCGCAGCAGTGTCACCCGCGGCCGTACCTCGTCGACCGTGGCCACCGGCAGTGAGGGTCCGAGCAGCCGCAGCACCGCATCGGCGTCGGCCCGCGACCCGGCCACCTCCGCGAGCCCCGCCACCACCTCGCCCAGTCCCGCCCGCACCGGCACCCTGAGCGCCTGCCCGGCCCGGGTCACGATGTCCTCGGCCAGCCGCCGGTGCCGAGCCCCGGGTGCCGGGAGCAGCGCGTACACCACCCCGTCGAGCAGCACACACGCGTGCCGCCCGTAGCGCGCCTCGCACTGGAGCCGTACGACGTCCAGCAGCCGCAGTCCGGTCTGTTCGGCGTCCGGGAGGCCGGCCGCGTCCGGGGCGAAGGCCGCCACCCGGACCGGGCCCTCGATCCCCAGCCGTACGGCGGACGTCGCCGCGTCCGCCGTGCCGTCCAGCAGCCGCCGCAGCAGGTCACCGCTCTGGTGCCGGGCCAGCTCCTGGGCCGCCCGCGCCCGCAGAAGCAGCAGGGCCGCCGTCGACGCCCCCTGGACGAGGGTCTGCTCCGCGTCCGCCGCGAGCGTGCCGTCGTCGACGACCCACACCGAGCCGAGGGTCTCCCCGCCGGCCCGGACGGCGACCGCGAGGCGGGGCAGGACGCCGTCCCGCAGCGCGGGCAGCCGTACCGGTCCGGCGGCCGCGAACAGCGTCCGGTACTCGTCGGTGTTCTCCGCGGCGGCCGGTACCTGGAGGCCCAGGATGCCCTGGCGGCGGACCTCGTCGACCGGCTGGCCGGGGACGGTGGAGTAGGCGAGGATCCGCCGGCGCGGGTCCTCCACGGCGGTGGCCCCGCCGGTCGCCGCCGCGATGGCGTCGGCGAGCGCGAAGAGGTCGCCGTGGCCGCCCGCGGAGGGGACCGGCCGGGTGCCGGTCGCCGACACCAGCAGCAGGTGCGCCTGGTGCCAGGCGGTGTCCTCGGCGACGGACAGCAGGGCCACGCCGTACGCCTCCGCCTCGGCCACCGGTCCGTCCTGGCCCCGGACCACCAGGCCGGTCATCCCGGCCTCCGCGGCAGCTCTTGCCAGCGGCCCGGCCGCGGACGCCCGCACCCCGACGGCCAGCAGCAGCGCGCCCGGCACCGCGGGGAGCGGGGCCTCGGCGTCGTGGAGGAGCACCTCCGTGACCGGGGCGGTGAGCCCGGCGGGAGCGGTGTGCAGCCGTACGGAGGTGCCGCCGACGACGTCCAGGAGGTCACCGAGGGTGCAGGTGTCCACGGGTGTCTCCCAAGTTCTTTTGGCCGTTCCGTAAAGGAACGTAGGCAGATGTTGTACAGCCGCACAACCCGGCGGCCCCGCCCGGATCCAAGACTGGGCACATGACCGGAGTGAGCATCCGTACCGTCCACGACGTCGCAGGGCTCGGTGCCGTCAGCGCGTACTTCGGCGAGGTGTGGCGGACCCCGCCCGCGGCCCCGCCCTATCCGGCCGAGGTGCTGCACAGCCTGGTCCACGCGGGCGGCGCGGTGCACGCGGCCCACGACGGGCAGCGCCTCGCCGGGGCCTGCGCCGCCGTGTTCGGGCCGCCGGGCTCGGGGGAGGTGTACTCCCTGGTCGCCGCCGCGGAACCCGGGCTCGGGCAGGCGCTGAAGCAGGCGCAGCGGGCCTGGGCGCTCGGCCTCGGCGCCCGCACCATGCGCTGGACCTTCGACCCGCTGGTCGCCCGCAACGCCCGCTTCAACCTGGCCAAGCTGGGCGCGGTCGGCACCGAGTACCTCGTCGACTTCTACGGCCCCATGAGGGACGGCGTGAACGGCGGCGACGAGAGCGACCGGCTGACGGTGACCTGGGACCTGACGGCGCCCGGACCGCCGTACGGCCCGGGTGACCACAGGGGCGCGCCAGCGACCCGTGACCGCGAGGCCGCGCCCGTCACCCACCACGCCCCCGACGGAGGAGTCCTAGCCCGCCGCGACCTCGCGGGCCTGCGCGTCTGGTGCCGGGTCCCGGACGACGTCGTCGAGCTGCGGGCCGCCGACCCGGCGCTCGCGCTGCGCTGGCGGCGGGCCGTGCGCGAGGTGTTCACGGAGGCGTTCGGGCAGGGGTTCCGGGCGACGGGAATGTCCCGGGACGGTTGGTACACACTCACCAAGGAGGCCGCCGTATGAAGCTGGAGCGCGTCGAGGTCGTCCATGTGGCGATCCCGCTGGTCAGTCCCTTCCGGACCTCCTTCGGGACGATGACCACGAAGGACACCTTCCTGCTGCACGTCGTCACGGACACCGCCGAGGGCTGGTCGGAGTTCGCCGCCGACCCGCAGCCGCGCTACTGCTCGGAGTTCGTGGCGGGCGCGGAGCTCGTGCTGCGGGACTTCCTGGTGCCGAGGGTGGCGGCGCTGCCCGCGCTCACGGCGGCGCTGGTCGGGCCGGCGGTCGGCGGGATCAAGGGGCACGAGCTGGCGAAGGCGGCCCTGGAGACGGCGGTCCTGGACGCGGAGCTGCGGTCGTACGGCATGCCGCTGGCGGTGTACCTGGGCGCGGTGCGCGAGCGGGTGCCGGCGGGGGTGTCGGTCGGCATCAAGGAGTCGGTCGCCGAACTCCTGGACGACGTCGAGCGGTATCTCGCCGAGGGGTACGTCCGGATCAAGCTGAAGATCGAACCCGGCTGGGACCTCGAACCCGTGCGGGCCGTGCGCGAGCGCTTCGGCGCCGCACTGCCCCTCCAGGTCGACGCCAACACGGCGTACACCCTCGCGGACGCGGAACACCTGCGACGCCTCGACGAGTTCGGGCTGCTGCTGATCGAGGAGCCACTGGACGAGAACAACCTGTACGGCCACGCGCGCCTCCAGAGCCGTATCGCCACCCCCGTCTGCCTCGACGAGTCCCTGCACAACGCCCGGGACACCGCCTCCGCGATTGCGATGGACGCGTGCCGGGTCGTGAACGTCAAGCCCGCGCGCGTGGGCGGCTACCTGGAGGCCCGCCGCATCCACGACGTGGCCCGCGCGCACGGCGTGCCGGTGTGGTGCGGCGGGATGCTGGAGACGGGAATCGGCCGCGCCGCGAACCTCGCGCTGGCCGCCCTGCCCGGCTTCACGCTCCCCGGCGACACCTCGGCCTCCGCCCGCTACTTCGCCGAGGACATCACCGAGCCGTTCGTCCTGGAGGACGGCCACCTGCCGGTCCCACGCACACCGGGCATCGGCGTCGAACCGCTGCCCGAGGTCCTACGGCGTTTCACGCGCGCGAGACGGGATCTGTACGCGGCCTGACCGGCTCGTGGCCGGAAGTGACCGCCGCGTTAGATTGATCCCGTGCTCTCTCGCCTCACGCGCCCCCAGGCCGTCGCCGTCTGTGTCCTGCCCGTCGTGGCACTGGTCGCCACGGCCCTCTTCGCGCCGCTGCCGTTCGCGCTGGCGCAGCCCGGGATGACGGCGAACGTCCTCGGCGAGAACGAGGGCGCGGCGGTGATCACGATCGCCGGGGCGAAGACCCGTACGACGAGCGGGCAGCTGCGGATGACGACCATCGAGGCGACCGGGCCCGACACGCACGTCTCGCTCGGCGACGTCATCGACAACTGGTTCCGCACCGACCGGGCGGTCATGCCCCACGACGCGGTCTACCCGAGCGGGCAGAGCGTCAAGGAGATCGAGAAGCACAACACCGCGCAGATGAAGGAGTCCCAGGACGCGGCGACCGAAGCGGCCCTGAACTACCTCAAGCTCAGCGACGGCAAGGTCAAGGTCACGCTGAAGCTCGCGGACGTCGGGGGGCCGAGCGCGGGGCTGCTGTTCACGCTGGGGATCATCGACAAGCTCGACGGCGACGGCGCCGGGGGCGACCTCACGGGCGGCCGTGTCATCGCCGGGACGGGCACGATCGACGCGGACGGCACGGTCGGCGCGGTGGGCGGTGTGGCGCTGAAGACGCAGGCCGCCAAGCGGGACGGGGCGACGGTGTTCCTGGTGCCGAAGGACGAGTGCGCCGACGCGAAGGCGGAACTGCCCAAGGGGCTGCGGCTGATCCCGGTGACGTCCCTGAAGGGGGCGGTGGGCGCGCTGACCGCCCTGGAGTCGGGCAAGGGGGCCGTCCCCGCCTGCTAGTGCGCGAGGACCGGCCTCGGGGCGGCGAGCCGGAGCCCGACCTCGACGAGGGTCCAGCCCAGGCGGGTGCGGATGGCGTACGGCCGCCTGGCCTCGGCGGCGAGGCGGTGGGCGTCGGCCTCGGCGCGGAGGTCGGCGACGCGGAGGTGGTGGGCGGCGAGGTGGGTGTCGGCGTGCATGGCGTGGCCTCTCAGTCCGTCTCGGTGGGGAACAGGTGGGTGTGGATACGTACTTGCTCCGTGCCGGGGGTGTCGTCGGTGACCCGGCCGCGGTAGTCGTTGATCAGGGCGTGCATCCTGTCGACGAGCTCGGTGGCCAGTTCGGGTGTGAGCTGGAGCGTCATGTCGCTCATGTCCGAAGCGCGGGTCCACTCGGCGGACCAGTGGTCCCGGGTGCTGAGCCAACCGGACATCTCGCGTGCGTGGGTGGCGGCGATCTCGTGCAGGTAGATCTCGGCCATCCCGCGTACCTCGGGTCCCGCGCCGTCGAACTCGGCGGTGTCGAAGGTCAGTCCCTGGTCCACGGCCTTCCACCACCGCTCCCGTCCCTTGCCGTGCTCGGGAGCGTCGGCGATGAAGCCGTGCTCGGCGAGCTGGCGCAGGTGGTAGCTGGTGGCGCCGCTGGACTCGCCCAGCCGCTCGGCGAGCATCGACGCGGTGGCGGGGCCGCGTCGGCGCAGCGCGTTGAGCAGTTCCATCCGCAGGGGATGGGCCAGCCCGCGCAGTGAACGGGCGTCGAGTTTCCGTACGTTGGGCTCTTCCGGCATGCGTACAAAGATAGCTATGCAAAGAGTCCTTTGCAACGGGTTCTTTGTAACTCCGCCCGGCGCGGACCGGCTCTACTTCACGAACCCCTCCGCCCTCATCCAGTCCAACGCCACCTGGTGCGGGTCCTCCCCGGCGACATCCACCTTGGCGTTGAGGTCCCGCGCCACCATGTTGTCCAGCCTCTTCGTGACCGGGGCCAGCACCTTTGCGATGGCCGGCCACTTCTTCAGGGACCTGGAGTTGATCTCGGGCGCCGCGTTGTAGTTGGGGAAGAACTTCCGGTCGTCCCGCATCACCGCGAGGTTCATGGACTTGATGCGGCCGTCGGTGGTGAAGACCTCCCCGTACCGGCAACTGCCCTTCGCCACCTGGGTGTAGATGATCCCGGTGTCCATCTGTGTGATGTTCTTCGCCGGGACGTTCATGCCGTACGCCTTCTCCATGCCCGGCAGTCCGTCGGCGCGGTTGGCGAACTCGCTCTCCACGCACAGGGTGACCGCGCCGGGGTCCTTCCTGGCAAGCGCGGCCGCCTCGGACAGCGTCCTCGTGCCGTACTTCCCGAAGTCGGACCGGTTCATGGCGAGGGCGTAGGTGTTGTTCAGGGGCGCCTTCGGCAGCCACGTCAGACCGTTCTCCAGGTCTGCCTTCCGTACCGCCGCCCACTGTTCCTGCGGGTCGGCGATCGGCTCGCCGTTGCCCTGGTAGGTGATCCACGCCGTGCCCGTGTACTCGTACATCCCGTCCGCGTCCCCGGACTTGACCGCCTCGCGGGCCCCGACCGATCCCTGGATCCCCGTGCGGTCGAGCACGTCCGCCCCGGCCGCCTCGAAGGCGATGCCCATGATCGCGCCGAGGATGAGCTGCTCGGTGAACTCCTTCGACGTCACCGTCAGATCCGCCCCTTTGAGCGGCTCGCCCCGGCCGATCGACCCCGGCCTCACGTCGTCGACCATCGGAGAGCCACTGGTCAGGCCACAGCCGGCCAGCACGACGAGGCAGCCGGCCAGCGTGAGAAACGTCCGCTTCACACCGTCACCTCCCACCGACGCGGCCGGGGGAGCCGTTGGTGATCCCGGCCGGCACGCCAGGGGTGCCCGTCGGGGCCGGTACGGGGCCCGTGAGCCTCATGTCTCGGCCTCCAACCGGGTTGACACGAGGGGCGGTTCGGGCAGCGTGGCTGGTCGTTGACCTGTGGGGGCCAGGTCGCCGCCCCCGGCCGAAGGGCGCCGGGGCAGTCGTATCGGCGGTGAGGACTTGGGCGGCAGGGACGCGGGCCGGGGCTGGGAGCGTCGTATCGACGATGTGGGTCGGGGCCGGGCGGGAGCGTGGCGGGGTCTGCGCCGGGGGCCCTGGTGTGAGGTCGGCCGGTCGATCGGCAGGGAGTCCGCGTTGCCCCTCCCCGTCGGAGTCGGGGGCAGGTGCTGTCGGCTCATGTTTGCGGCTCCGGTTCGGTGAGTGCGGTCGGCCAGGCCACCGGCAGGGCTCCGGCTGCCGAAGGGTGCCGGGGGGCGCCGTACCGACCTTGAGGGCCGCGGCCGTCCGTCTCACGACCCCGCCCCCAACCCCCGTGGCCTCAGCAGCAGTTCCGCCAGTGAGGCCAGCCAGTCGACCAGTAGGGCCAGGGTCACCGTGAGGATGGAACCCAGCATCAGTACCGGCATCCGCTGGTTGGTGATGCCGGTGGTGATCAGGACGCCGAGGCCGCCGCCTCCGCCGAAGGCGGCCAGGGTCGCCGTACCGACGTTGAGGACCAGGGCCGTACGGATGCCGGCGAGGATCAGGGGGACGGCCAGCGGGAGTTCGACGCGGGCCAGCACGCCCAGGGGGGACATGCCGATGCCGCGTGCCGCCTCCAGCAGGGTCGGGTCGTTCGCCTTCAGGCCCGCGACGGTGTTCGACAGGACCGGCAGGACGGCGTAGGCGATGATGCCGATCAGGGCCGCCTTCGTGCCGGTGCCCAGCCAGATCACCAGCAGGGCCAGCAGGCCGATCGCCGGGGTCGCCTGGCCCGTGTTGGCGGCCGCCATCACCACCCAGCTCGCCCTCCGGAAGGCGCCGCGGGTCAGGACGATCCCCAGTGGGATGGCGATGACCAGCACGAAGAAGGTCGAGATCACCGTCAGCCGCACGTGCTGCCACAGGGCCTTGGACACCTGCCCGTTCGACAGCGCGTTCTCGGAGAGCGGGTCCAGGTCGGTCCGCGCGAACCACAGCCAGGTCGCGAGCAGCACGGCGAGCAGGAACGCGGGCAGGAAGGTCAGCTTCTGCCAGGTCACGCGCTGTCCGGGCGGGGTCGGTGGGGGAGGCGCCGCGCTCTCCTCCCGTTCGTCCTCCGCCAGGGAGGTCTCGTCCTCCGCAAGGGAGGTCGGGGACGTCGTCACGCCTTCCGCGCCTCTCCATCGGTGCCCTCCTGCTCGGCGTGCGTCTGCGCGGCCCGGATCGTCTCCAGCTCGTGCTGGTGCGCCATGGCCTCCAGACGGTCGGCCTCCAGGAGCTCGTGCACGGAGCTCATGAGCGTCTCCATGTCGACGACACCCGTGTACTCGCCGCGCCGCCCGGTCACCGCGACCCGCCCCGCGTTGTCGGTCAGCACGGCCTCCAGGGCGTCCCGCAGGGTCGCGTCCCGGGTCACCGTGTCGCTCACCGGGGTCCCGGCCCGGGCCAGCAGCCCCTTCGCGTGCATCATGTCGCCGCGCCTGAGCCACTTGTAGGGCCGTCCGTGCCGGTCGAGCAGCAGGATCTCCTTCGTTCCGCTGGCCCGAAGCTTGTTGAAGACCTCCTGGAGGGAGTCGTCGACGGTCACCGTCGGACAGCCGGTGATCTCCACGTCCCGCACCCGGGTCAGGTTCAGCCGCTTCAGCGCGGCCCCGGCGCCGACGAAACCGGACACGAAGTCGTCGGCCGGGTTGGTCAGGATCGCCTCCGGGGTGTCGAACTGGGCGATGTGGGAGCGTTCGCGCAGGACGGCGATCCGGTCGCCCAGCTTGATCGCCTCGTCGAAGTCGTGGGTGACGAAGACGATCGTCTTGTGCAGCTCGCGCTGGAGTCGGATCAGCTCGTCCTGGAGGTGGTCACGGGTGATCGGGTCGACCGCGCCGAACGGCTCGTCCATCAGCAGCACGGGCGGATCGGCCGCGAGCGCCCTCGCCACCCCCACCCGCTGCTGCTGGCCGCCGGAGAGCTGACGCGGATAGCGGCCGTGGAACTCCCCGGGGTCGAGCCCGACGAGGTCGAGCAGTTCCTCCACCCGGGCCCTGATCCGGCCCTTCTCCCAGCCGATCATCCTCGGCACGAGCGCGATGTTCTGCGCGACCGTCATGTGCGGGAAGAGCCCCGCCGACTGGATGGCGTAGCCGACCTTGCGGCGCAGCTTGACCGGGTCGATGTCGGTGACGTCCTCGCCGTTGATCAGGATGCGGCCACCGGTCGGCTCGATCAACCTGTTGATCATCTTGAGCGTGGTCGACTTGCCGCAGCCGGACGGCCCCACGAGGACGACGGTCTCGCCCGCCTTGATCTCCAGGGTGACGTTGTCGACGGCGGGCCGCGGACTGCCGGGATACGTCTTGGTCAGGTGCTCCAGCCCGATGGACGCACCTGAGGTGCCGGACGTCGTCTCAGACACGGATCCCCCTCGGAATCGTCAGCCGTCCGATCAGGACGTACGCGGCGTCGAACAGCAGGGCGAGGACGATGATCCCGAGCGTGCCGGCGAGCACCTGGTTGAGCGCGTTCCTGCTGCCCAGGGAGGCGATACCGCGGAAGATCTCGTTGCCGAGGCCGGGCCCGGAGGCGTAGGCGGCGATCGCGGCGATGCCCATCAGCATCTGTGTCGAGATCCGGATCCCGATCAGGATCGGCGGCCAGGCGAGCGGCAGCTCGACCCGCACCAGCCGGGTGACCCGGGACATCCCGATCCCGCGCGCCGCGTCCACCAGCGCGGGATCGACCCCGCGCAGCCCCACGATCGCGTTGCGCACGATCGGCAGCAGCCCGTACAGCGTCAGGGCGATCACCGTGGGCGGCACGCCCAGTCCCACGACCGGGACGAGCAGACCGATCATGGCGAGCGACGGCACGGTCAGGATCGTCGAGGTGGCCGTCGTGGCGAGGTTGCCCGCCCACTCGCTGCGATAGGTCACGACCCCGAGCAGCACCCCGATCACGGTCGCCACGACCATGCACTGGAAGACGGCGCTCGCGTGTTGGTACGCGTCCGCGAGCAACTGCTGGTGGCGGTTGCCGAGGTACTCCCAGAAGTTCACATCGCCTCATCCCGAGCGGGCCACGTCACGTCCCGGGCGCCTCCTGAAGGCTCGCCTGCTGCACCAGCGGGATGATCCGCAGCGGAACGGGGTTCTCCATGACGATCGCGGTGGCGGCCCGGACGATCCCATCGAAACCGACAACCCGGTCGATCACACGTTGGAGATCGGCGTTGGAGCGGGCCACCAGGCGGCACAGCATGTCCCCGCTGCCGGTCGTGGTGTGCAGCTCCAGCACCTCCGGCACGGTCGCCAAGTGCGCCCGTACGTCGGCCCCTTGCCCCTGCCGGATCTGGAGCGTGGCGAACGCGGTCACCGGGTAGCCGAGCGCCGCCGGATCGACCTGCGGACCGAATCCCCGGATGACTCCGTTCGACTGAAGCCGGTCGAGGCGTGCCTGCGCGGTCCCGCGGGCCACCCCCAGCCGCCGGGACATCTCCAGGACCCCGATCCGCGGCTCGCGCGCGAGGAGCACGATGATCCGCCCGTCCAGCTCGTCGATCCCCACAGCGGCCTCCTCGATCAATGGTCATCCTGTACAGAAAGGCCGCCGGTACGGCCGTATCGCTGAACATCCTGTCCAGTGGATACGCAAACTATTGCGCACCTTGCAGAGCGGAGCCACGCTTCGCACATGACGCAGACCACACACCACACTCCCGACACCGCCCGGCAGGCCGACCCCTTCCCGGTCAAGGGAATGGACGCGGTCGTCTTCGCCGTCGGCAACGCCAAGCAGGCCGCGCACTACTACTCGACCGCCTTCGGCATGCGGCTCGTGGCCTACTCCGGACCGGAGAACGGCAGCCGCGAGACCGCGAGCTACGTGCTGGAGAACGGCTCCGCCCGGTTCGTGTTCACCTCGGTCATCAAGCCCGCCACCCCCTGGGGCCACTTCCTCGCCCAGCACGTGGCCGAGCACGGCGACGGGGTGATCGACCTCGCCATCGAGGTCCCCGACGCCCGCCGCGCCTACGCCTACGCCCTCGAGCACGGCGCCCGCTCGGTGGCCGAGCCGTACGAGCTGAAGGACGAGCACGGCACGGTCGTCCTGGCCGCGATCGCCACCTACGGCGAGACCCGCCACACCCTGGTCGAGCGCACCGGCTACGACGGCCCCTACCTGCCCGGCTTCGCCGCGGCCGCCCCGATCGTCGAGCCGCCCGCCCACCGCACCTTCCAGGCGATCGACCACTGCGTCGGCAACGTCGAGCTCGGCCGGATGAACGAGTGGGTCGGCTTCTACAACAAGGTCATGGGCTTCACGAACATGAAGGAGTTCGTGGGCGACGACATCGCCACCGAGTACAGCGCGCTGATGTCGAAGGTCGTCGCCGACGGCACGCTCAAGGTGAAGTTCCCGATCAACGAGCCCGCCATCGCCAAGAAGAAGTCCCAGATCGACGAGTACCTGGAGTTCTACGGCGGCGCGGGCGTCCAGCACATCGCGCTGAACACCAACGACATCGTGCAGACCGTGCGGACCATGCGCGCGGCCGGGGTCCAGTTCCTCGACACCCCCGACTCCTACTACGACACCCTCGGCGAGTGGGTCGGCGACACCCGCGTGCCCGTCGACACGCTCCGCGAGCTGAAGATCCTCGCCGACCGCGACGAGGACGGCTACCTGCTCCAGATCTTCACCAAGCCGGTCCAGGACAAGCCGACCGTGTTCTTCGAACTCATCGAGCGGCATGGCTCGATGGGCTTCGGGAAGGGCAACTTCAAGGCACTGTTCGAGGCCATCGAGCGGGAGCAGGAGAAGCGGGGCAACCTCTAGCCCCCAAGACCGAGGGGGACCGTGACCGAGCGTTTCGACCTTTCCGTGCCGGCCGTCCGCGGGCTGTGGCAGAAGGCGCTGCACGAGGGCACGGTCCTCCAGTCCTTCGCCTTCGACGAGGCCCACCAGCACCTGTACGTCCTCCAACTCGCCGAGGGCGGCGCCGAGTCGGGCGACCTGTGCCTGAACCGGCTCGACCACGACGGCGCGCTGCTCGGCCACATGCACCTCAAGGGCTTCGGGCACGGCGTCAGCATGGGCGTGCAGAACGCCGACGACGGCGAGGTCTGGATCTGGACCGAGGCCGCCGCCGAGAACGGCTACGGCCAGGGCGTCACCCGGTTCCGTTTCTTCGACGGCGCCACCCGCACCGGCGGGGACGTCGCCGTCCGCAAGCCGATCGCCGGGTCCACCAACAACCAGCCGTCGGTCTGCATGGTGTCGAAGCGCGTGGCGATCCGCTACCGCCTCGACGGCGAGCCCCGCTACCGGATCTGGGACCTGGACGCCTTCGTCGCCCGCGACTACGCCGACCCGATCGCCGACCTCGCCCAGACCGGCCTGCACCCCGACCCTGCGATCCCCTTCCAGGGGTACGCCCTCTACGGCGACCACCTCTACCAACTGGCCGGATCCGCCTACGACCCCGTCACCAACCCGCCCGCCGGACACGGCAACGCCTACCTGTCCTGCCTCGACATCCGCACCGGCGAGCTGGTCCAGCGCGAGCGCACCGAGGCCGGCTACTCCCTGGACCACCGCGAACCCGAGGGCGTCGCCGTACGGCACGGCGGCACACCATGGCTGTGCATGGGGCTCGCGTCGGGCGCGAAGGGCGCACGGCGTTTCTCCTTCTACTACAAGCCGCTGTCCGCGGAAGGCTCGTAGGCTGGCCGCATGGCCAGGATCAACGACGTGGGCGGCACGCAGGGATTCGGCGCGATCGACACCACCGACGACACCGAGCCCTTCCACGCGGACTGGGAGGCCCGGGTCGTCGGGCTCTTCAACACCCTGCGCGCGCAAGGGGTCTTCAACACCAACGAGTTCCGGGACGCGATCGAGTCGATGCCGCCGGCCGAGTACCTGGCGGCGTCGTACTACGAGCGCTGGTTCACCGCGATCTGCGCCCTGCTGGAACGCAAGGGCGTGATCGAGGCGGGTGAGCTCGATGACTGACACGCCCCCCGACCGCTTCCCGCCCGGCACCCGGGTCCGCACCTACCGCCACGACCCGCCGCACCACACCCGACTGCCGCGGTACGCGCGCGGCAAGCGTGGCGTGGTCGTCGAGCCGGAGGGCCCGGACGAACTGGCCGACGTCAGCGCGCAGGGGCGCGGGGACGCGCCCGTCGAGCAGATCTACGCGGTCCGCTTCGAGGCCCGCGACCTGTGGGGCGAGGGCGACCACCACGTCGTACTGGACCTGTGGGAAAGCTATCTGGAGGAGGCTCGCGACGATGAGCGGTGACCACCACACCGACGCGGTGATCGCCCGGCGGGTGCGGCGCCTGGAGACCCTCCTGGAGGAGAAGGGGCTGATCACCGGCGAGCGGCTGGACGAGGCGATCGACGCGTTCCTCGCACAGTCCAACCCGGCGAACGGGGCCCGGGTCGTGGCCCGCGCCTGGACCGACGACGCCTACCGGGCCCGCCTCCTCGCGGACGGCACGGCCGCCGTGCGGGAACTCGGGTACATGGACGGCTCGTACCAGCGCCTGCGGGTCGTGGAGAACACCGCGTCCCACCACAACGTCATCGTCTGCACGCTCTGCTCCTGCTACCCGCTCCGCCTCCTCGGCCCGTCCCCGAGCTGGTACAAGTCCGAGGCCTACCGCTCCCGCGTGGTCCGCGAACCACGGGAAGTACTGCGGGAGTTCGGCCTGGAACTGCCCTCCACCACGGAGATCACGGTGTGGGACTCCAGCGCGGAGACCCGCTACATGGTGCTGCCCCGCAGGCCGGACGGCACGCGAGGGCTCGGCGAGGAGGAGCTGGCCGCGCTGGTGACGAGGAACGCCCTCATCGGTACGGCCGCGGTGTGACCCCCTTCGCGTCCATCACCGGCACGCCCTCGTCCGGCACGTCCCCCAGCGCCGCCAACGCCTCCCGCGCCGCCCGCACCCTAGAGGCCGAGAAGCCGGGGTTGATCCGCAGCGCCTCCTGGAGATGCCGGCGCGCGGGGGCGTGCTGCCCCAACTCCCGTTCGATCATGCCCAGGTGATAGGCGTACAGCGCGCTGCGCACCCCGCCCCCGTGCGCCTTGTCCGTCGCGATCCGGGCGTACCGCAGGCCCTCCCGGGCCCGGCCCGCCCGGTGCAGCGCCCACCCCAGCGCGTCGGCCACCGCGATCCCCGGCTGCCGCAGCCACTCGGCCCGCAACCGCCGTACCGCGGACGCCGGGTCGCCGTGGTCCGCCTCGAACTGCCCGAGCACCAGCTCCTCGTCCACCCCGCCCGCCGCGGCGCGCTCGACCGTCGTGCGCAGCAGGTCGTACTGCACCCGGGCGGCCTGCCCCAGCCCCAGTTCCTCGTACAACTCGCCCAGCTCCAGGGCGTACTGCGGCAGCGGCTGCTTCGCGAGGGCCGTCCGGTAGGCGTTCAGGGCCTCCGTCGTACGGCCCAGTGCCGCCAGGACCCGCCCCTGGCCGGCCTGCGCCGCCCGCTGGTCGGGGTCGATGCGGACCGCCTCCTGGAAGTGCCGCAGCGCGTACTCCAGGTCACCGCGCTCCCAGGCGAGCTGTCCGGCCCGCTCCAGATACGCGGCCCGCTCGGCCGGCGCCCGCGCCCCCGCCGCCGCGTCGGCGAGCTGGGCCGCCGCGTCCTCGCGCCAGCCCCGGTCCCGGTACACGCCCGCCGCCCGGGCCCGCACCGCAGGACCCGACCGCAGCTCCGTCAGCCGCTCCAGCGCCCGCCCGGCCGCCTTGTAGTCGCCGAGCCCCGTGTACGCGTCGATCAGCGCCGGATACGTCGTCCACCGCCTCGGCTCCAGCTTCCGTGCCGCCTCACCCCAGGTCCGGGCGGTCCGGAAGTCCCGGCGCGCGTTCGCGAGGGCCGCCAGACCCCCGAGGGCCTGGGCGCCGCCGCGCACCTTCAGGGACCTCCGCAGGCTGTCGTCCGCCTTCGCGTAGAACGTCGTGTCGGCCGTCCGCCGCCCCTGCTCGACGTACGCCGTCCCGAGCACCGCCCACGACTCGGCGTCCCCGGGGTGCCGGCGCAGATGACCCTCCCGCTCACCGATCAGGGCCGCCAGGTCGGGCAGGGCGGCCGGCACCCCGGCGGTGACCGCCGTCAGCGCCTGGGCTCCCGGGGCGGGGGCGGGAGCGCGGGTCACCGTCCGCTGAGCGGGCAGCAGCATCAGCACCGTACCGAGCACCGCGCAGCCAGCGACCGCGGCGATCACCAGACGCCCGCGCGGCCGGGTCCCCCGCCCCTCCGGCCGGTTCTCCGTGGCTTGGTTCTCCATGGCGCTCACTGTGCGTCAGTACGACGACCGCCCCCCGGCATGCGGCGGCTGCCGCTGTCGGGGTTCACACCGATGGCCCCCGGTGCGACGCTGTGATCATGAGCCGTATCGAAGCCCGTCGCGATGAAGACACAGCGGTGACCGGCAACCTGGTCGACCGCCTGCTCACCGGTCTGCCCACCGAAGCCGTGCTCACCGACCCGGACGTCACGGTCTCCTACGCCAACGACATGGCGAGCTTCTGCCCGGCCGGCACCCCCGCCGTGGTCGTCCTGCCGCGCACGGTCGACCAGGTCCAGCACGTCATGCGCGTCGCCACCGAACTGCGCGTCCCGGTCGTCCCCCAGGGCGCCCGCACGGGCCTGTCCGGCGCGGCCAACGCCACCGACGGCTGCATCGTGCTGTCCCTGACGAAGATGGACCGGATCCTGGAGATCAACCCGGTCGACCGCATCGCCGTCGTGGAACCCGGCGTCGTCAACGCGACCCTCTCCCGCGCCGTGAACGAACTCGGCCTCTACTACCCGCCGGACCCCTCCAGCTGGGAGATGTGCACGATCGGCGGCAACATCGGCACCGCGTCCGGCGGCCTGTGCTGTGTGAAGTACGGGGTCACGGCCGAGTACGTCCTCGGTCTGGACGTCGTCCTCGCCGACGGGCGGCTCATGTCCACCGGCCGCCGCACCGCCAAGGGCGTCGCCGGCTACGACCTGACCCGGCTCTTCGTCGGCTCCGAGGGCTCGCTCGGCATCGTCGTCCAGGCGGTCCTGGGCCTGCGGCCCAAGCCGCCCGAGCAGCTCGTGCTGGCCGCCGAGTTCTCCTCCGGGGCCGCCGCCTGCGACGCGGTCTGCCGGATCATGGCGGGCGGGCACGTGCCGTCCCTCCTCGAACTGATGGACCGTACGACCGTCAAGGCCATCAACGACCTGGCGCACATGGGACTCCCGGAGACCACCGAGGCCCTGCTCCTCGCGGCCTTCGACACCACGGACCCGGCGGCCGACCTCACCGCCGTCGGCGCCCTGTGCGAGGCGGCCGGCGCCACCCAGGTCGTCCCGGCGGAGGACGCGGCCGAGTCGGAACTGCTGCTCCAGGCCCGCAGGCTCTCCCTCACCGCGCTGGAGGCCGTCGCGGGCACCACGATGATCGACGACGTGTGCGTGCCCCGCTCCCGCCTCGGCGAACTCCTCGAAGGGACCGAGCGGATCGCCGAGAAGCACCGGCTCACCATCGGGGTCGTCGCCCACGCGGGTGACGGCAACACACACCCCACGGTCTGCTTCGACGCCGCCGACCCCGAGGAGTCCCGGCGGGCCCGCGAGTCCTTCGACGAGATCATGGCCCTCGGCCTGGAGCTCGGCGGCACGATCACCGGGGAGCACGGGGTGGGCGTACTGAAGAAGGAGTGGCTGGCCCGCGAGATCGGCCCCGTGGGCGTGGAGATGCAGCGGGCGGTGAAGGACGTCTTCGACCCGCTGGGCATCCTCAACCCGGGCAAGCTGTTCTGACCCACGGCCGGCTCCGGACTCACTCCCCGTCCGCGGACTCGTCGCCCGGCCAGGGGTCGCGCAGCCAGAGGTCGTCGGCCGGAGTGGGGGCCAGCAGCTCGGCGAGGCCGTCGTCGATGCCGAGCTGCTCCGCCTCCGAGCCCGGGGGCACCGCCCGCAGCGTGCGCTCCAGCCAGGCCGATACCTGCGCGGCCGGGGCCTCCAGGAGGGCGTCGCCGTCGGGGGAGCTCAGCGCCATCAGCACGACACCGCGCCCCGCGACCTTCGTCGGCCACACCCGCACGTCCCCGTGCCCGCACGGCCGGAACACCCCCTCCACGAGGAGCTCGCGGGCGAAGGTCCAGTGGACGGGATGGTCGGAGCCGATGTGGAAGGTGACGTGGACGGCGAAGGGGTCGTCGCTGCGGTAGCCCAGTCGGGCCGGGACCGGGATGCTGCGCTCGGGCGACAGGATGAGTTGGAGCTCCAGTTCGCGCTCCACCACCGTGTGATGCATGTCGATCGTTCCTCTCTCGGCTCTCGTCCGGGACCCGCGGTGGGCCCGTACGAGTGGAGAGGGGACAGGGGGCGGGATCATTACGCGGGTTCGGCGAACTTTTTCCGGCGGTCCCGGGGGCCGGTGTCACGGCCCGTGGCACGGCCGGTATCACGGCCCGTGTCAGGTCGTGCTCAAAAGGAGTGGGTCCGGTGGGACTGGCGGTGGGTCTTGCGCCGGTCTGATAGATGTGGAGCCCCCTCTATTGACCCCCGAGCAGATACGGGACGACGGACATGAGCGCCCCAACCCCGGCACCCGGTGACGACAGGCCCCGCGAGGGCTACTACCCGGACCCGTCCATTCCTGGATATGTCCGTTACTGGAACGGTGCCTCCTGGGTGCCGGGCACCAGCCGTCCCGCCCCGGCGGACGGCGAACCGCTCGCGCCGCCGGCCGGCGCGGGATCCGGGCCGGCCCCGGTGGAGGAGACGGGCCCGCACTTCTTCGACGAGGACCCGGCCGAGGCGCCCCCGCAGCCCGGCACCCAGCACGGCAGCCGCCCCGAACCCGCGTCCGCGTGGGCCGCGGACCGGGCCCACCAGGCGGGCTTCGGCGGCGACCAGGACCGCCGGGTGTCGTGGGGGTCCCCGCAGGCGGCCGCGCAGGCTCAGCAGGGGGTGCCCCAGGGGGTTCCCCAGCAAGGCGCTCAGCACGGGCCGCAGGGGCCGCAGGGAGCTCAGCACGGCGCACCGCATGCTCCGCAGGGCGCCGACCCCAGGGTGCCCGGCCCGGCCCGGCCCGCCGGTTCCGCCCCGGTCCAGCCGGACGGGCACGCGGCCCGCACCGACGGCACGGCGACGATCCCGCCCGCCGAGCCGGACGAGGACGGCGGCACCCGGGTCTTCCGCAGGCCCACGGCCGGGTCCGGGGGAGCGGGGACGGCCCAGCAATCCGACGACGGCACCATGAAGTTCCGCGCGCTCTCCCCGCGCACGGCGCAGCAGGGCACGGGTCCCGGGGCGCAGAGTGGAAGCACGCCCCCACCCGCGTATTCCGGGCCCACGGCACAGGGCGGCCCGGGCGCCGGCGCCCAGCCGTCCACGGCATCCGAAGCCCCGGGTTTCGGTGCGGGCAAGGCCGCCGCCGAGCGTGCCGCGGCGGCCGGTGCCGTTGGCCCCCAGGGCCCCGCCTCCGCCGCCGCCACGGCCCTCCCCGGCCCCCAGCAGCCCGTCCCGGCCTCCGGCCCGCAGACGGCCCCTCCGGGCGTGCCCCAGCAGGCCGTCGCAGCCCAGGCGCCGGGAGTCCAGGCCGCCGCCACCCCCATGAGCGCGGGTCCCGGCGGCGGTCAGCCCTCCTGGGCCCAGCAGGTGCACCGGCTCGCCGGGCCCGACGAGGAGCAGCCGGCCCCCTGGAAGCCGCCGGTCGAGGACATCTTCCAGGCGGCCGCCCGCCGCCAGGCCTCCGCCAGGCCCGCCGGTCTCGGCAAGCGCCTGGCCGCCCGTCTGCTCGACACGCTGGTCGTCGGCGCGGTCACCGCCGTGGCCGCCGTCCCCCTCGGCACCAAGGCGGCCGACCACGTCAACGAGAAGATCGACGCCGCCAAGCTGTCCGGCGAGACCGTGACGGTCTGGCTGCTCGACGGCACCACGTCGGTGTACCTCGGCATCGTGGTCGCCGTGCTCCTCGTCACCGGCGTCCTGTACGAGGCGCTGCCCACCGCCAAGTGGGGCCGCACCCTCGGCAAGAAGCTGCTCGGCCTGGAGGTGCGGGACATCGAGGCCCACGAGCCGCCGTCCTTCGGCGGAGCCCTGCGCCGCTGGCTGGTCTACAGCGTCCCGGGCCTGCTCGGCATCGGTCTCGTGGGCGTCGCCTGGTGCCTGTTCGACCGGCCGTGGCACCAGTGCTGGCACGACAAGGCGGCGCATACGTTCGTCGCGGGCTGAGCGGGTACCGCGAACGGCGTACACGATTCGGTACTCCGGACGGCCGCTCGCCGGATGCGGAGCCGGGGGGTTCGCGGTCGACTCGGGCCATGAGCAGTGAACCGCCTCCCGGCCCCGGTCAGCAGCCGCCGGATGACGACCCGTTCAGGAAGCAGCCCCCGCCCGGCGAGGGCTCGGGATCGCCGTACAGCACCCCGCCGCCGTACGGCGGAAGTCCCTACGGCGGCGGTGACCCGTACGGCGGCGGCCCCGCCGACCCGCTGGCCGGCATGCCCCCGCTGGCACCCAGCGGCAAACGCACGCTCGCCCGCATCATCGACCTGATCCTGGTGGCCGTCGTCGTCTGGCTGATCACCTGGGGCTTCGGGGTGAGCGAGTACAACGTCGACAGCGACGACATGCAGTACGGCAAGTCGCTGGCCCAGTCGGCGCTCGCCGCGGTGCTCTACATCGCCTACGACACCGTCCTGATCTCCCGGTCCGGGCAGACGCTCGGCAAGAAGTGGCTCGGCATGCGGGTGGCGAACCTCGACAACGGCTCCACGCCCTCCGTGCAGACCACCCTGATCCGCTCGGCGGTGCTGTGGATCCCGTTCGCGTTCTGCTGCGCCTGCATCTGGACCGCCATCTCGGGCGGCTGGAGCTACTTCGACAAGCCCTACAAGCAGGGCCTGCACGACAAGGCGGCGAAGACGGTGGTCGTCACCACGACCTGACGACGGCCGGGCCGCGCCCCTGAGGGCGTCCTCGGGCTCGGCGCGGCGTGCTGAGCCGGCTGCGGGCGAGGGTGAACGCGGGGGCGACCCCGCGCACCCGGCTCGGCGAAGGCAGCGTGCGGCGCAGAGTTCGGAGCGCTGAGCGGTCGGCGAGCGGGAGCAGCCGGCCCGGTGAACGCGGTGCCGAGGCGGCCCCAGCGCCGAGCTCACGACGACCACGGGGAACGCGACCGGGGCCGCGGTCCGTTCCGGGGGACACGGTGTCGAGACGGCACGGGCCGGCGTGACCGGCGTCGCGGTGGGCGTGGCCCGAGCACCCGGCCGGTTGAGGTGGTGATCAAGTGGCCGCGACTGAGGCGCTGAGCCCTCGGTGGGTGAGCGCGAGACGAACCACGTCCCGGCCCGTCCCGGTGGACCTGGGGACGGCCCCGAGCAGTCGGCTCGGTGAAGGCGGAGTGGGGGCAGCACACTTGGGGCGCTGAGCCCTCGGCGGCCGAGGGCGAGCGTGCCCGTCGCCCGGTTCGTCCCAGTGGGGGCGGGGGCGACCCGGCGCTCGCTAAAGGTGGTGTCGAGCGGGCGCGGGTTGGAGTGGCGGGCGTTCGGCGGGCGAGGGCGAGCGTCCCCGCGTTCTGGTCGGTCCGAGTGAGGGCGGGGGCGTCCCGAGCATTCGTCCCGGTGATCTCGGAGATGACCCTGAGCCCTCCGGCCCGGTGGACGCGGTGTCGAGTGGGCGCGGGTTGGAGTGGCGAGGTTCGGCGGGCGAGGGCGAACGTGCCCGCGTTCTGGTCGGTCCGAGTGAGGGCGGGGGCGTCCCGAGCATCCGTCCCGGTGAACTCGGAGACGATCCCGAGCCCTCCGGCCCGGTGGACGCGGTGTCGAGCGGGCGCGGGTTGGAGTGGCGGGCGTTCGGCGGGCGAGGGCGAACGTGCCCGCGTTCTGGTCGGTCCCAGTGAGCGCGGGGGCTACCCGAGCACCCGTCCTGGTGAACCCGGGGACGACCTCGAAGCCCCGGCCCGGGGAACCCAGGGACGATCCCGAATCCCGGTCCAGTTAACGCGGTGCCGAGCCCTCCCGGCGGCTGGCGCGACCGGCCAGTCCCACGACGAACGCGGGGACGACCCGCACCCCCGGCCCAGCCAACGCAGTGCTCAGGCCGCGGTCTTCGTGCTCGAGGCCGCGGCCGGTACCGGCTCTTCCGCCGGGTGGGCGACGGGCCTGTTCACCGCGACGACGCGGGGCTTGGGCTGGGGCACCGTCATGGCGACCAGCAGGCCGAGGGCGAGCGCAGAGACCGCGATCACCGCGGCCCCCACGGCCGAACTCGTCTGTGACAGCAGCAGCATGGCGAGCGTCGAGAAGATGACGGTGATCGAACCGTAGGCGATCTGTGCGGCGGTCGGACGAGCCATGGCAATCGTGTCCTCGGAATCGGGGGTCCACGGGGGGTGTCGGCCTGGCATTCCGCCGACATCCGGGCGTTCCGCCAATCGACTCTAATCGCCTGTGTGCCCGAGTGGAACGAACAGTAAGCGTGACCTAACCAACAGTGCCGGAGCACAGGGGGCGCACGGAGTCATGGCGTCCATCAAGTGGACGTTCGTGCGCGCCCGTCGGGTCTCCGCCCGGCGTCCGCAATGCGAACACCGGCTCCCAATAATGCACTTGTCGGGTCCAAGTCAAGATCTGTCTTTTCTCCTCAAACTTTAGTCAAATACCGGTCACTTGCCTGATAGGGGAGAGGTACAAGTGACTGACAGATCCTGGACGTTCAGGACGGCAGCGACGGTCGTGGCGATAGCCGCGGCCTCGGCCACGTTCTCCACGTTCGCCGTGGCCCAGGCCGCGGACAACTCCGCCGGGACCTCCGCGGTCGACCGGCAGGACCCGCAGCCGGCGAAGGTCAGGGAGCACGACTTCGACGGCCCGCTGACCAAGACCCAGGAGGCGCAGCGGAAGGAGGCGCTCGACCAGGTCATATCCGGGGACGCGGCGGTGAAGAACCGCAACGGCTCCCAGGTGGTCGAGCTCAAGGGCCGCAAGGGCGACAGCAAGTACGTCGAACTCGGCCGCGAGAAGACCGACAAGATCTTCACCATCCTGGTGGAGTTCGGCGACCAGGTCGACCCCCGCTACGGCGGCACGCCCGGCCCGCTGCACAACCAGATCGCCCAGCCGGACCGCAAGCAGAACAACAGCACGGCCTGGCAGGCGGACTACAACCAGGCGCACTTCCAGGACCTGTACTTCGGGACCGGCAAGAAGACCGAGTCGCTGAAGAAGTACTACGAGAAGCAGTCCTCGGGCCGCTACTCGGTCGACGGCGAGGTCACCGACTGGGTCAAGGTCCCCTACAACGAGGCCCGTTACGGCTCCAACAAGTGCGACCCCGACAACTGCGCCTGGTACGCGGTGCAGGACGGCGTCAACGCCTGGGTCGCCGAGCGCGAGGCCGCCGGGGACACCCCCGCCGAGATCGCCGCGGAGCTGGCCGAGTTCGACCAGTGGGACCGCTACGACTTCGACGGCGACGGCAACTTCAACGAGCGCGACGGCTACATCGACCACTTCCAGATCGTGCACGCCGGCGAGGACGAGTCCGCGGGCGGCGGCGCCCAGGGCGAGGACGCGATCTGGGCCCACCGCTGGTACGCCTTCGCGAGCGACTCCGGCGCCACCGGCCCGGCCGGCAACAAGCTCGGCGGCACCCAGATCGGCGACACCGGCATCTGGGTCGGCGACTACACCATCCAGCCGGAGAACGGCGGACTGGGCGTCTTCGCCCACGAGTACGGCCACGACCTCGGCCTGCCCGACGAGTACGACACCTCCGGCGGCGGCGAGAACTCCACCGGCTTCTGGACGCTGATGTCCTCCGGCTCCTGGCTCGGCACCGGCAAGGACTCCATCGGCGACCTGCCCGGCGACATGAACGCCTGGGACAAGCTCCAACTGGGCTGGCTCGACTACGACGTCGCCACGGCCGGCAAGCGCTCCGCCCACAAGCTGGGCGTCGCGGAGTACAACACCAAGAACCCGCAGGCGCTCGTGGTCCAGCTGCCGAGGAAGAAGGTCACCACCCCGGTGGTCACCCCGGCGCAGGGCGCGACCCAGTGGTGGAGCGGCAGCGGCAACGACCTGCGCAACACCCTGACCCGCCCGGTCGACCTGACCGGCAAGTCCTCGGCGGCGCTGACCCTCGACGGCTGGTGGGACATCGAGAAGGACTTCGACTACCTCTACACCGAGGTCTCCACCGACGGCGCCAACTGGACCGCGGTCGACGGCACCCTGGCCGACGGCACCGCGATCCCGCGCGACGGCAGCGGCAAGCCCGCCCTCACCGGCTCGGTCGACGCCCACCAGAAGCTGACCTTCCCGCTGAACGCCTACGCGGGCCAGAAGATCCAGCTGCGCTTCCGCTACCAGACGGACGGCGGGGTCGCCCTGAAGGGCTTCGCGGCCGACGAGATCACGGTGACCGCCGACGGCGCGACCCTGTTCTCCGACAACGCCGAGACGGCGGACGCCGCCTGGACCGCGAGCGGCTTCTCGCGCATCGGCGCCTCGATCACGGACGACTACGCGCAGTACTACATCGCCGAGAACCGCCAATACGTGTCGTACGACAAGGTGTTGAAGGTCGGCCCGTACAACTACGGCTTCTCGAAGACCCGTCCGGAGTGGGTGGAGCACTACGCCTACCAGAACGGCCTGTTGATCTGGAAGTGGGACACCTCCCAGGCGGACGACAACACCAGCCAGCACCCGGGTGAGGGTCTGATCCTCCCGGTCGACTCGCACCCGACCGCGCTGAAGTGGTCCGACGGCACGCTGATGCGCAACCGAATCCAGGCCTACGACTCCACCTTCAGCTGGTACCCGACGGACTCGATCACGCTGCACAACGCCGACGTCCCGACGAAGATCAAGTCCAAGCCGGGCGTCCCGGTCTTCGACGACGGCCTGTCGAGCTACTACGACGAGTCGAACCCGCTCGCCGGTGTCAACATCACTGACACCAACACCCGGATCAAGATCGTCAAGGAGCCCCTGAACGGCTCCACGATCACGCTCCAGGTCGGACCTTCGGCCAAGAAGAAGTAAAACCGCAGGTCAGAAGCGTATCGGCGGCAACCCCTGGCGGGTTGCCGCCGATCGTGTTTAGGTGCGTCCTGTGGCTCCCTTATTGACACCGACGCACACGGGGGTGTGACCGCATGGCCGCAGGAGGCTTCTGCAAGCTGCCGAACGGCAGGGTGGTGGTGGCGCTGAACCTGCCCCGCCCGCCCGCCGACGGCTACGGCAGCGTGCGGGTACTCGTCCACGCCCAGAACCGGGCGCGCGCCCTGACCAGGCTGCGCAACCTGGGGCTGCGCGCGGTGTACCTGCGCGGCAACGGCGCGCCCCCGACCCCGGACGAGATCACCGCCGTACTCCACCATCCGGACGGGCTGATATGGCGAACCGCCCCCGACAACGCTGTCGTGGGCGGGCCCGAGCTGGTCCAGGAGCTGTGGCATCCGATCAGGTCACTGCTGAGGAGGCCGACGGCACGGGCCTGAGCGGCCGTGCCCGCCTAGACGACCGGCTTCCCGGACAGTTCCACGCCCGCCTCCCGCAGCTCCTCGATCGCCCGCTCGGTCGTCGCCTCGGCGACCCCGGCGGTGAGGTCGAGGAGGACCTGGGTGCGGAAGCCCTCCCGGGCCGCGTCCAGCGCGGTGGCCCGTACGCAGTGGTCCGTGGCGATCCCGACCACGTCCACCTCCGTCACCTCCCGCGCCCGCAGCCAGTCGCCCAGCGTCACGCCGTTCTCGTCGGCGCCCTCGAACCCGCTGTACGCCGCCGCGTACGCCCCCTTGTCGAAGACCGCGTCGATCGCCCCCGAGGCGACGGCCGGCGCGAAGTTCGGGTGGAACCCCACCCCCTCGGTCCCGGCGACGCAGTGCGCGGGCCAGGAGTGCACGAAGTCGGGGTTGTCGGCGAAGTGGCCGCCGGGGGCGATGTGGTGGTCCCGGGTGGCCACCACGTGCTGGTAGCCGGAGCCGGCCGCCTGCCCGATCAGCTCGGTGACGGCGGCGGCCACATCGGCGCCTCCGGCCACCGCGAGGCTGCCTCCCTCGCAGAAGTCGTTCTGCACGTCGACGACGATCAAGGCGCGGCGCATGGTGGGTGTCCTTCGACTAAGAGTGAACTTACGAGCCTAGAGACTTCGGGGAGCGTGCGGGAGGGGGCGTGGGCGGGCGCGTTCGGGACGGCGCCCGCGGGGCCCGTCCGGCGGATCACGCCGACGTCGCCCGGGCCGGCGCGCCGAGCAGCGACGTCGTCGTCGGTGGCCGGATCCGCCGTGCTCGAACGACCTCGTACGGGAGCCGGCCCGATCGGCCGGACAGACCCTAGCTACCCGTGCGCGCGTTGACGTACTCCGTCGGAATGACCGGCTCCCCGCGCGAGAGCTGGGTCGCCGACAGCGGCAGGTTGGCCCGGGCGGCGGCATGCCGGTCCCGTACGACGTCCAGCGGCTCGCGTGCGACGACCTCGCCGCCCTTGACCAGCTCGACCAGGAGCTGGCGGTCCGTGAGCGCCGGGGGCACGGGCCCGGTGCCCACCACCTCGGCCTCCGCGATGCCCTCCGCGTCCAGCCGCCGGGCCGCCCACTTGCGGCCGCCGACCGAGCTCTTGCCGCCGGACGACTTCTTCGCGACCGGGATCAGCGGCGCCTTCGGGTCGTCGGACTCGGCGCGCGCGACCAGCTTGTAGACCATCGAGGCGGTCGGGTGCCCGGACCCGGTCACCAGCTGGGTGCCGACGCCGTACGCGTCCACCGGCGCGACGGCGAGGGAGGCGATGGCGTACTCGTCGAGGTCGGAGGTGACGATGATCCGCGTCCGCTTGGCGCCCAGCTCGTCGAGCTGCTGCCGGACCCGGTGGGCGACGAGGAGCAGGTCGCCGGAGTCGATGCGCACGGCCCCCAGCTCGGGCCCGGCGACCTCGACGGCCGTACGGACGGCCTCGGTGACGTCGTAGGTGTCCACCAGCAGGGTGGTGCCCCGGCCCAGCGACTCCACCTGGGCCTGGAAGGCGTCCCGCTCCTGGTCGTGCAGCAGGGTGAAGGCGTGGGCGGAGGTGCCGACCGTGGGGATGCCGTAGCGGAAACCGGCCGCGAGGTCGGAGGTGGTGGCGAAACCGCCGACGTAGGCGGCGCGGGCGGCAGCCACCGCGGACAGCTCGTGGGTGCGGCGGGCGCCCATCTCGATCAGCGGCCGGTCGCCTGCGGCCGAGGACATCCGGGAGGCGGCCGCGGCGATCGCGGAGTCGTGGTTGAGGATCGACAGGATCACGGTCTCCAGCAGCACGCACTCGGCGAAGGTGCCCTCCACCCGCAGGATCGGCGAGCCCGGGAAGTACACCTCGCCCTCCGGGTAGCCCCAGATGTCGCCGCCGAAGCGGTAGGAGGCGAGCCAGTCGAGGGTCTCCTCGTCGACGATGGAGCGCTCGCGCAGGAAGCCGAGGACGTCCCCGTCGAAGCGGAAGTTCTCCACCGCGTCCAGCACCCGGCCGGTGCCCGCGACGACACCGTAGCGGCGCCCCTCCGGCAGCCGCCGGGTGAAGACCTCGAACACGCTGCGCCGTTCGGCGGTACCCGCCTTCAGCGCGGCCTGCAGCATCGTCAGCTCGTACTGGTCCGTGAAGAGCGCCGTCGAGGGAACGTCCACCGGCAGCCCAAGGTCCGCTGTGTTCATAACAAGAGATGCTACCCCACTTCGCGTCAGTGTGACGATTTGTGGGGTGCGTGGCAGCATGGGCCGTGTGACGTCACCCGCTCCCGTAGAGATCGAACGCACCGAGTCGGCGGAAGAGGTCTTCGCCGTCCCCGAGCCGGACGTCCCCTGGGTCACGATCGTGCACAACGACCCGGTCAACCTCATGAGCTACGTGACCTACGTCTTCCAGACGTACTTCGGCTACTCGAAGGACAAGGCCACCAAACTGATGCTCGACGTCCACCACAAGGGCCGGGCGGTCGTCTCCAGCGGATCCCGCGAGGAGATGGAACGCGATGTGCAGGCCATGCACGGCTACGGTCTGTGGGCCACCCTCCAGCAGGACCGGAAGTAGCGACGACACCTGATGCCAGGAACCTTCGAACCGCTCCCCGGCGGCGGCGCCGCCGTCGCCCTCGACGACGTCGAGATCTCCATCATCCGGTCGCTGGCCGTCCAGCTCCTGGAACTCATCGGCCCGGGACCCGCCGAGGACGCCCCCGACGACCCGCTCGCCGAGCTCTTCGCGGACGGCCCGAGCGAGCCGCCCTCCGACCCCGTGCTCAAGCGGCTCTTCCCGGACGCCTACGGCGACCCCGAGGGCACCCCGCAGGCGAAGGAGGCCGAGGAGCAGCGGGCGTACTCCTCGGAGTTCCGCCGCTACACCGAGAACGACCTGCGGGCCGGCAAGCGCGACAACGCCCTCGCGGTGGTCCGCTCCCTGGACGCGCTGCGCTCCGCAGGTGACGACGGGGTGGTCCTCAAGCTGTCGGCCGACGAGTCCCGGCAGTGGCTCGGCGCCCTCAACGACCTGCGGCTCGCGATCGGCTCCCGCCTCGACATCACCGACGAGGAGGACACCGACCTCCTCTACCGGCTCCCGGACGAGGACCCCCGCAAGCCGATGGTGATGGCGTACCTGTGGCTGGGCGGTCTCCAGGAGACCCTCGTGAGCACCCTTATGCCGTGAGTTGTGACGGTTTCGCGCCCGGTCCTCGACCGCGATGTGTTCGCTCAGAGGACGCTCAAATCCGGATAACGATCACGTCACCGTGATGGCCGCGTATGTCCATCGAGGGTGCTTTTTGTCCGCTTCTCCCTGTGGTCCGCGCCACACGTCGTACCGGTGATCAATGTTGCGGCCGTGATAAATCTTCACGACCGCCCGGCGAACACCACCCGCATGTTCGCTCGGGTGCGCCACCGAGCCGGCAACCGCCGGCCAGGCACCACTCCATCAATCCGGGGGGATCGAAACCCGATCCGAGGCCGACGAAAGGCCCGGTTCGGCATGGAGAAAGGCGCACCACACACATGACCTCCGCTCAGGTCGAAGACAAAGGCTCAGGCTCGGAGAAGGCCCCGAACGCCTCCGAAGAGGGGTACGAGCGCGGACTCGGCAGCCGCCAGGTCCAGATGATCGCGATCGGCGGCGCCATCGGCGTCGGCCTCTTCCTCAACGCCGGGGCGAACATCGCCAAGGCCGGTCCGAGCCTCATCCTGATGTACGCCGTCGCCGGCGTGATCATCTTCTTCATCATGCGGGCCCTCGGCGAGCTGCTGCTCTACCGCCCGGTCTCCGGCTCCTTCGCGGAGTACTCCCGCGAGTTCCTCGGCCCGTTCTTCGGCTACTTCACCGGCTGGACGTACTGGCTGCTGTGGGTCGTCACCGGCATGGCGGAACTCACCGCCGCCGCGATCTACGTCAACTACTGGTTCCCCGCCGTCCCGCAGTGGACGACGGCCCTGGTCTTCCTGGTCGTCCTGTTCGTGGCGAACCTGATCTCGGTGAAGCTGTTCGGCGAGATCGAGTTCTGGTTCTCGATGATCAAGGTCACCGCCCTCATCGGCATGATCGTGATCGGCCTCGGCGTCCTGACCTTCGGCTTCAGCGCGGCCGGCGACACCGCCGCGGTCTCCAACCTCTGGGCCTTCGACGGCTTCTTCCCCAAGGGCATCGGCTCGTCCCTGATGACCCTCCAGGGCGTCATGTTCGCCTACCTCGCCGTCGAGCTCGTCGGCGTCACCGCCGGTGAGTCCGAGAACCCCGAGAAGACCCTCCCCAAGGCGATCAACACCCTGCCCTGGCGCATCGGCCTCTTCTACGTCGGCGCCCTCACCGTCATCCTGTGCGTGGTCAAGTGGACCGAGTTCGCGAAGGGCGTCAGCCCCTTCGTGAAGGCCTTCGCCGTGATCGGCATCCCGGCCGGCGCCGGCATCGTCAACTTCGTCGTCCTCACCGCGGCCCTGTCCTCCTGTAACTCCGGCATGTACTCCACGGGCCGCATGCTGCGCACCCTCGCCGACAGCGGAGAGGCCCCCCAGGCCTTCAACAAGCTCTCCGTCACCCGCACCCCGGCGCTCGCCATCACCGTCTCCGTGCTCTTCATGGGCATCGGCGTGGTGCTGAACTACGTCGTACCGGAGAAGGCCTTCGAATACGTCGTCTCGGTGGCGACCGCCGCCGGCATCTGGACCTGGCTGATGATCCTCATCAGCCACGTGCGCTACCGCCGCGAGGTCGTGGCCGGCCGCCTGCCCGCCTCACCCTTCCCGGCACCGGGCGGCTCCGTCGGCAGCTGGATCGCGATCGTGTTCCTGCTCTTCGTGACCGTCCTGATCGCGTGCGACGCCGAGTCCCGCGTCTGCCTGTACGTGATGGCCGGATGGGCCGTGGCGCTGGGCATCGGCTGGGCCGTCCTCAAGACCCGCAACCCCGGCATCACGGACCGGCGCGAGCCGGAGTTCGAGAAGGTCGGCGCCTAGAAGTCCGGCATGTGGGCCGCCCCGTACCGCTCCTCGGTACGCGGCGGCCCTCTGCTTATCCTTTCGGCATGCTGACCATCACCCAGGAGCTCGTCGACCGGATCGTCGCGCACGCGCGCAAGGACCACCCCGACGAGGCGTGCGGAGTCGTCGCGGGACCGGCCGGCTCGGACCGCCCCGAGCGCTTCATCCCCATGCTCAACGCCGCCATGTCGCCCACGTTCTACGAGTTCGACTCCGGCGACCTGCTCAAGCTCTACCGCGAGATGGACGACCGCGACGAGGAGCCGGTGGTCATCTACCACTCCCACACCGCGACCGAGGCCTACCCGTCCCGCACGGACATCTCCTACGCCAACGAGCCCGGCGCCCACTACGTCCTCGTCTCCACCGCCGACACCGACGGCCTCGGCGACTTCCAGTTCCGCTCGTACCGGATCGTCGAGGGCGAGGTCACCGAGGAGGAGGTGGAGATCGTCGCCGCGTACTAGGCTCGTACGCACGATCAACTTCCCGTATCGGAGCAGGTGTTGACCCCCCACGCGCACGGACGACGGCCCACCCTGGAGGATGTCGCACGACGTTCGGGGGTGTCGAGGTCCACGGTCTCCCGGGTGATCAACGGCGAGCCCAGAGTGCGTGCGGAGGTCGTCGAGCAGGTCCGCCAGGTCATCGCCGAACTCGGCTACGTCCCCAACCAGGCCGCACGCCAGCTCGTCACCCGCCGCACCGGCGCCGTCGCCGTCGTCGCCAGCCAACCGCAGAACCGGCTCTTCCTCGACCCGTTCTTCGACTGCCTGCTGCGCGGGGTCCGCCGCGAACTCGCCGAGTACGGCGCCCAGGCCGTCCTGCTGTTCCTGGACGACCCCGACGACCACCCCCGCGTCGCCGACTACCTCGGCGGCGGCCACGTCGACGGCGCCGTCCTGTTCTCCCTGCGCCCCGGCGACCGGCTCCACGAGATGGCCGACGGGCTCGACATCCCGGTCGTCTTCGGCGGCCGCCCCCTGCTGCGCGACGGCGACATCATGCGCGCCCACGCCCACGCCTACGTCGACGGCGACAACCGCGGCGGCGCCCGGCAGGCCGTCCAGCACCTCGTCTCCCTGGGCCGTACCAGGATCGCCACCGTCACCGGGCCCTACGACCAGGAGGACTCCGCCGCCGAACGGCTCGCCGGCTACCGGGACGTCCTCCCGGGCGCCCCGCCCGAGCTGACCGAGCGCGCCGACTACACCGAGCAGGGCGGCGCCGACGCCATGGCCGCGCTCCTCGACCGCTGCCCCGCCCTGGACGCCGTCTTCGTCGCCTCCGACCTCATGGCCACCGGCGCCCTGCGCGCCCTGCGGGAGTACGGCCGCCGGATCCCCGACGACGTCGCCGTCATCGGCTTCGACGACCTGACCGAGATCAGCGAGTCGGCCGACCCGCCGCTGACCACCGTCCACCAGGACGTCGAGCGGATGGGCCGGCTCATGGCCCGCCTGCTCTTCGACCGGCCTGCGCAGCCGTCCTCGGTGGTCGTACCCACCAGACTGGTCCTACGGCAGTCCGCCTGAGCAGCCGAATCTCAGCCAGCGATCGGATTCCGTCCGCATGGTGGGATCACATTCCGGGACCCGGACCGGGAATCGATACGATGACCCCATGGTTTCTTACGACGTGAGCGAGAAGACGCCGGGCGCCCTGCTCGTGGCGCGGCTGCACGTCGACCTGTGCAGGCTCGCCAGCGCCATCTGTTGACGCCGCGCTGCCGCCGTACGGCCGTGAGCCGCGGCGCTTCCTACACGCACGACCTGCTGTACCAGCGCTGCCGCGCGCCCACCGACCAGACACCATCCGACAGGAGCCCTGAGCCATGGCCATCGAGGTCCGCATCCCGACCATCCTCCGCACCTACACCGACGGCCAGAAGGCGGTGGAGGGCAACGGGAACACCCTCGCCGAGCTCTTCGCCGACCTCGAGACCCGGCACGCGGGCGTCCAGGCCCGCATTGTCGACGGTGGTGAGCTGCGCCGCTTCGTCAACGTCTACCTGAACGACGAGGACGTCCGCTTCCTCGACGGCATCAACACCAAGCTCACCGACGGCGACAACGTCACGATCCTGCCGGCCGTGGCCGGCGGCATGGCCTGATCGTCGATGCGTTACGACTCCCCGCTGGCCGCGGTGGGCAAC
Source organism: Streptomyces sp. NPDC006335 (assembly GCF_040612795.1). NCBI lineage: Bacteria > Bacillati > Actinomycetota > Actinomycetes > Kitasatosporales > Streptomycetaceae > Streptomyces > Streptomyces sp. NPDC006335. The sequence continues at coordinate 102,244 of NZ_JBEXQX010000014.1, read as the reverse complement.
ACCCCTCTGGTGCGCCTGCCGCGGCTCTCGCCGTCCGCCGACGTCCGCATCTGGGCCAAGCTGGAGGACCGCAACCCCACCGGCTCCGTCAAGGACCGCCCCGCCCTGCACATGATCGAGCAGGCGGAGAAGGACGGCCGCCTCACCCCGGGCTGCACGATCCTCGAACCCACCTCCGGCAACACCGGCATCTCGCTGGCGATGGCGGCGAAGCTCAAGGGCTACCGGATCGTCTGCGTGATGCCCGAGAACACCTCGCAGGAGCGCCGGGACCTGCTCGCCATGTGGGGCGCCGAGATCATCTCCTCGCCGGCCGCGGGCGGCTCCAACACCGCCGTACGGGTCGCCAAGGAGCTCTCCGCCGAGCACCCCGACTGGGTGATGCTCTACCAGTACGGCAACCCCGACAACGCCGGCGCCCACTACGCGACCACCGGCCCGGAGATCCTCACCGACCTCCCCTCGATCACCCACTTCGTCGCGGGCCTCGGCACCACCGGCACCCTGATGGGCGTCGGCCGCTACCTGCGCGAGCACAGGCCGGACGTGAAGATCGTCGCCGCCGAACCGCGCTACGACGACCTGGTGTACGGCCTGCGCAACCTCGACGAGGGCTTCGTACCGGAGCTCTACGACGCGTCGGTGCTGACCACCCGCTTCTCCGTCGGCTCCGCAGAGGCCGTCACCCGCACCCGCGAGCTCCTCCAGCAGGAGGGCATCTTCGCGGGCGTCTCCACGGGCGCGGCCCTGCACGCGGCGATCGGCGTCGGCAAGAAGGCGCTCAAGGCGGGGGAGTCCGCCGACATCGTGTTCGTCGTGGCCGACGGCGGCTGGAAGTACCTCTCGACGGGCGTCTACACGGCGGCGACCACCGAAGAAGCGATCGAGACGCTCCAGGGCCAGCTCTGGGCCTGACCTCCCGCTAGGTCGCCAGGTGACGGACCTGGTCCCACAGGACCGGGTCCACCACCCCCGCCCTGCGCCGGAAGTCCCCCACCGGCACGTCCCGCAGCTCGCCCGTCTCCAGGAAGCTCGCCCGCCCCTGGGCATCGCCCACCGAGCCGAGCGGCAACGGGATCACCCCGGCCCGCTCGTCGTGGTACTTGCTGGTGATCTTCACGACGACGGCCCGCCGACCGTGCACCGCCAGCACGAGACACGGCCGGTCCTTGGCCCCCGGCCCGTCCTCGTACGGCACCTGCGCCCACCAGATCTCGGCGGGCCGCGGCCGCACCCCCGTCGTACGCCCGGACGGCCCAGTCGTACGGTCCGCGCGCCCCCGGGGCCGGTGCCCGCGACCCCACCCGTCGACGAGCGCGGCGACCAGCGCCAGCAGCACCACCGCCGCGAGCGCGAGCAACCAGGACGTGTCCATGAGGACGACGTTACCGGCGCGCGATCTGCCCCGCGCGCCCTCTGTTCAAGCCGTTAGCGCGGTCACACTCCCCACACGCCCCTGGTCCAGCCGAACCGGTGACACCACAGGTGAGTTCGCCCACAACAGCCCTTGGCGGAGGAGCGACCCGAGGTTTTGCGCCTTACGCTCGACGGACCGCACGACCCCCGTCTCTATCCCAGAAAAGTTCCCGCCAGCGGAGGTTTCTGTTTCATGAAGCTCACCGTCGTCGGCTGCTCGGGGTCGTTCCCGTCCGCGGAATCGGCCTGCTCGAGCTACCTCGTCGAGGCCGACGGCTTCCGGCTGCTTCTCGACATGGGCAACGGTGCCCTTGGCGAGTTGCAGCGCCACTGCGGTCTCTACGACCTCGACGCGATCTTCCTCAGCCATCTGCACGCCGACCACTGCATCGACATGTGCGCGTACTTCGTCGCGCGCTACTACCGCCACGACGGCGGCCGCTGCGACCCCATCCCGGTCTACGGCCCCGAAGGCACCGAACACCGTCTGACCACGGCCTACGCCGACACCCCCACCGCCTCCTCCATGAGCGAGGTCTTCGACTTCCACACGGTCAAGCCGTCCACCTTCGACATCGGCCCGTTCACCGTCCACACCGAACGCGTGGCGCACCCCGTGGAGGCGTACGGCATCCGGATCGAGCACGGCGGCCGGTCGCTGACCTACTCCGGTGACACGGGCCTCAGCCCCGCCCTCACCGAACTCGCCCGCGACACCGACCTGTTCCTGTGCGAGGCCGCCTTCACGCACGGCAAGGAGAACATCCCCGACCTGCACCTCAACGGCCGCGAGGCGGGTGAGACCGCGACCCGGGCAGGCGCCCGCCGCCTGGTCCTCACCCACATCCCCCCGTGGACCGACCCCCAGGTCAACCTCGCCGACGCGCGCGCGGTGTACGACGGTCCGGTGTCCCTCGCGACGCCGAGGGAGTCGTACGAGATCTAGCCCCCGCGGCATGACGAAGGCCCCCGGAGAGGTTCAGGACTCCGGGGGCCTTCGCTTGCTCCGACGGACTCTCACGCCTTGGTGAGATCCTCGACCTCCTCCTCGGGCTCGCGGCCGGGGGTGGGGAGGTTCCACTTGACGATGGCGAAGCGGAAGACCGAGTAGTAGATCGCCGCGAAGACCAGGCCGATGGGGATGATCAGCCAGGGCTTGGTGGCCAGGTTCCAGTTCAGGGCGTAGTCGATGAAGCCCGCGGAGAAGTTGAAGCCCGCGTGGACTCCCAGCCCCCAGGTGACGGCCATGGACACGGCGGTCAGCACCGCGTGGATCACATAGAGGATCGGGGCGATGAACATGAACGAGAACTCGATCGGCTCGGTCACACCGGTCACGAAGGACGTCAGGGCGAGCGAGACCATCATGCCGGTCACGGCCTTGCGGCGCTCGGGGCGAGCGGTGTGCGCGATGGCCATCGCTGCCGCGGGCAGACCGAACATCATGATGGGGAAGAAGCCGGACATGAACATTCCGGCAGTCGGGTCGCCGTGCAGGAAGCGGTTGTAGTCGCCCACCCAGACATGGCCCGCGGCGTCCTTGAACTCGCCGAGCTGGAACCACGCCACCGTGTTCACGAACTGGTGCATGCCGATCGGGATGAGCCCGCGGTTGATCGCGCCGAAGAGGGCCGCACCGAACGAGCCGAGCCCCGTCATCCACTCGCCGAAGTTGGTGATGGCGTCACCGATCGGTTCCCAGACCAGCCCGAAGAAGACGCCGACGGCCACGCCGACGAAGGCCATGATGATCGGGACGAGACGGCGGCCGTTGAAGAAGCCGAGCCAGTCGACCAGCTTCTTGCGGTGGTACCGCTGCCACAGGACCGCCGAGAGCAGACCCATGATGATGCCGCCCAGGACACCGGGGTTGTTGTAGGTCGCGGCTATGTCCGCGCCCTTCTGGATCTTGGCCTCGGTGACCGGGAACGACTCCAGGACCTTGCTGTAGACCAGGAAGCCCACCAGTGCGGCGAGCGCGGTCGAGCCGTCGGCCTTCTTCGCGAAGCCGATGGCGACGCCGATGCAGAACAGCATCGGAAGGGCGCCGGTGATGGCGCCGCCGGCGTTGGCGAAGACCGACGCGACCTTGTCCCAGCCCAGGCCGTCCTTGCCGAACACGTCGTCCTGGCCGAGCCTGACCATCAGCCCCGCCGCCGGCAACACGGCGATCGGGAGCTGCAAACTGCGGCCGACCTTCTGCAGGCCCTGGAAAAGACCGGATCCCCGCTTCTTCGCGGGGGCCGCCGTCTCGGTGGCGGTGCTCATAACGCTTCCTCCATCGGGTGGTGGTCTACACCACTCAGTGGTGTAGACCTGTTGTACACGATGGGGGCGTTATAAGGAACCCGTCAGTTCCGCAACCGGAGGACTACACCTTGGTGACGTCCTCGACCTCCTCCGCCGGCTCCCTGCCCGGTGTCTTCAGATCGAACTTGGTGATCGCGAACCGGAAGATCACGTAGTACAGGGCCGCGAAGCACAGCCCGATCGGGATGATCGCCCACGGTCTCGTCGCGAGGTTCCAGTTGATGACGTAGTCGATGAGACCGGCCGAGAAGCTGAAGCCGTCGTGCACCCCGAGCCCCCACGTCACCGCCATCGACACCCCCGTCAGCACCGCGTGCACCGCGTACAGCAGCGGCGCGATGAACAGGAACGAGTACTCGATCGGCTCGGTGATCCCCGTCACGAACGACGTCAGGGCCACCGAGAGCATGAGCCCGCCGACCTCCTTGCGCCGCTCCGGCTTCGCGCAGTGCGTGATCGCCAGCGCCGCCGCCGGCAGCGCGAACATCATGATCGGGAAGAACCCCGAGGTGAACTGCCCCGCGTTCGGATCGCCCGCCAGGAACATGTTGATGTCACCGTGCACCTGCGAGCCGTCCGCCTTGGTGTACGTCCCGAACTGGAACCAGATGGGCACGTTCAGGAACTGGTGCAGTCCGATCACCAGCAACGCCCGGTTCGCGACACCGAACAGCCCCGCACCCCACGCCCCCGCGTCCTTCAGCCAGTCACTGAAGTTCTCCAGCCCGTCACCGATCGGCGGCCACACCCACAGACACAGCGCCGCGAAACCGATCGCGACGAACGCCATGATGATCGGGACCAGCCGCCGCCCGTTGAAGAACCCGAGCCAGTCCACCAGCTTCGTGCGGTGGTACCGCTGCCAGAAGAACGCCGTCAGCAACCCCATCACGATGCCGCCGAACACCCCCGGGTTCTGGTAGGTGAACGCCACCACCGTGTGGTCCACCGCCGCCTGGCACCCGATGCCCGGCACGGCCTTCGCCCCGCTCGGACAGTCCTCCGGGAACTGCCTCAACACCGTGAAGTAGACGAGGAATCCGGCCACCGCCGCCAGCGCCGTCGACCCGTCCGCCTTCTTCGCCATCCCGATGGCCACACCCACGCAGAACAGCAGCGGCAGCCCCAGCTGGCCGTCGAGCAGCGCCCCGCCCGCGCCCCCCATCACCTTGGAGACGTTCGTCCAGCCCAGCCCGTCGTCCCCGAACACGTCCGGCTGGCCGAGCCGGTTGAGGATGCCCGCGGCCGGCAGCACGGCGATGGGCAGCTGAAGACTGCGGCCCATCTTCTGCAGCCCTTGGAACGCCGACTGCCATCGCCGGCGCGCAGGTGAGATCTCGGTCTCTGAACTCATCAGTTGGCGACCGCCTGTCGGGTGGTGTAGACCAGTCACGGGCGATTGGTTGCTGTGACGTCATACTTCGGTACGGACAGCGCGATCGCCCGCGAAGTTGGGCCAACTGTGCATGAGGAGAACGACATGGCCACCAAGGCAGAGAAGATCGTCGCCGGACTCGGCGGCATCGGCAACATCGACGAGATCGAGGGCTGCATCACCCGCCTGCGCACCGAGGTCCACGACGCGGCCCTCGTCGACGAAGCCGCCCTCAAGGCCGCCGGCGCCCACGGCGTCGTCAAGATGGGCACCGCGATCCAGGTCGTGATCGGCACCGACGCCGACCCGATCGCCGCCGAGATCGAGGACATGATGTGAGCTGAGCACGCCGAACGCCCACCCGGGAGGCCGATAGGCTCGGCGCCATGTCTCGAATCGACGGCCGCACCCCCGAACAACTCCGCCCGGTCACCATCGAACGCGGCTGGAGCAAGCACGCCGAGGGCTCCGTCCTCGTCTCCTTCGGCGACACCAAGGTCTTCTGCACCGCCTCCGTCACCGAAGGAGTCCCCCGCTGGCGCAAGGGCAGCGGCGAGGGCTGGGTGACCGCCGAGTACTCCATGCTGCCCCGCGCCACCAACACCCGCGGCGACCGCGAGTCCGTCCGCGGCAAGATCGGCGGCCGCACCCACGAGATCAGCCGCCTCATCGGCCGCTCCCTGCGCGCGGTCATCGACTACAAGGCGCTCGGCGAGAACACCATCGTCCTCGACTGCGACGTTCTCCAGGCCGACGGCGGCACCCGCACCGCCGCCATCACCGGCGCCTACGTCGCCCTCGCCGACGCCGTCGCCTGGGCCCAGGGCAAGAAGCTCATCAAGGCCGGCCGCCAGCCGCTGACCGGAACCGTCAGCGCCGTCTCCGTCGGCATCGTCGGCGGCGTCCCCCTCCTCGACCTCCGCTACGAGGAGGACGTGAAGGCCGACACCGACATGAACGTCGTCTGCACCGGCGACGGCCGCTTCGTCGAGGTCCAGGGCACCGCCGAGGCCGAACCCTTCGCCCGCGACGAGCTCAACGCCCTCCTCGACCTCGCCGTCCTCGGCTGCTCCGAACTCGCCGCCCTGCAATCCAAGGCGCTTGATACCGTCCTCGAAAAGTAAAGGAACCGCCAAGAACGGCGGTCGGCAAGCGCAACCCGACCGGCCGTCCCGGCGTCTTCGGGAGTACGGGCGCCCGCTGTGCACGACGGGCGCCCGGCCAGTCAACGGGGGCCTCCTGAGGCCTGCACAGGGAGGTAACAGATCCATGGCCGCGAGCCGACGCCGCCGTAGTCGCCGTATCACCATCGCCACCGCGGTGGCCGCCGCAGTACTCACGACCGGCCTCACCACCGGCTGCGACGCCGTCAGCAAGGCACTGGACTGCGTCCAGACCGCCGAGGCCGTCGCCGACAGCGTCACCGACCTCCAGCAGGCCGTGGAGAACGCGTCGAACGACCCGACCCAGATCGACGAGGCCCTCACCTCCATCGACCAGAACCTCGACGAGATCGGCGACAAGACCGACAACACCGACGTCAACCAGGCGGTCGACCACCTCAACGAGGCCGTGTCCAACGTCCGTACGGCCGTCAAGAACGGCGACGAGACGCCGGACCTCAGCCCGATCACCGATGCGGCCGGCGAACTGACCAAGGTCTGTACGCCGTAATACTGGGGACATGACCCGCCTGATCCTCGCCACCCGCAACGCCGGCAAAATCACCGAGCTCCACGCGATCCTCGCCGACGCAGGTCTGCCCTTGGACCTCGTCGGCGCGGACGCGTACCCCGAGATCCCCGACGTCAAGGAAACCGGCGTCACCTTCGCGGAGAACGCCCTGCTGAAGGCCCACGCGTTGGCCCAGGCCACAGGCCTCCCGGCGGTGGCCGACGACTCCGGCCTCTGCGTCGACGTCCTGAACGGCGCCCCGGGTATCTTCTCGGCCCGCTGGTCGGGACGGCACGGAGACGACGAGGCCAACCTGAACCTCCTCCTGGCCCAGCTCTCCGACATCGCCGACGAACACAGGGGCGCCCACTTCGCCTGCGCGGCGGCCCTCGCGTTGCCCGACGGCACGGAGCGCGTGGTCGAGGGCCGGCTACGAGGCCGGTTGCGCCACGCCCCCGTGGGCACGAACGGCTTCGGCTACGACCCGATCCTCCAGCCGGACGGCGAAACCCGGACCTGCGCCGAACTGACGGCAGAGGAGAAGAACGCGATCAGCCACCGCGGCAAGGCGTTCAGGGCACTGGTACCGGTGGTGCGGGAGCTGTTGGGCTGACACTGAAGGGCGCCTCACCTGGTGGCGGGGCGCCCTTCACAAGGTGGGCCCGGTGGGACTCGAACCCACGACATACCGGATCTAAACCGGCATCCTCTTGCCAGCTGGGATACGGGCCCGCGGCGGTGCCCACTCTACTGGGAGCTGCGCGTTGTGCGCCGACCTCCCCTGCACCAGGTGCTGGTGATCGCGTGACAGTTGGGGCACAGCAGCCGCAGGTTCTCGCGCCGGTCGTCGCTCCAGTCGCCGTTGATGTGGTCGACCTCCAGCGTCATCGGCTTGCCGAGCCACTCCGGACCCGTCCCGCACTCGGCGCACACCTCGGGTACGCCTACCTCCGAGAGCGCCCGGCGGAGCAGGTGAGTTCTGGTCCGCCTGTTGCCCTGATGCTGGACCAGGATGTCCTCGGCGCGTCTGAGCGGTGTAGGGCCCGGCCCGCCACGTCGACGTGCCTGCCCCAGAAAGTGCGAGGTATCAAGGCCGTCCTCGGTCATCCACTGTCGTAGCAGCGCGCGTTGCCCGCCGTTGTCCTTGCGTCCCAGGGTGCGCAGCACCTCTGCGAGGGAGAGCGACTCGGAGACCACGGTCCGCAGCTCCTCGGGCGGGGGCCGCGGCTGCCTGCATCGGCGGGCCGAAGTGGGAGACATCGATCCCGAAGTGGTCGAAGCGTTGAAAGAGGTGGCGGCGCAGATTGGCGTACGGCCGCGTTCCGAAGAAGGCGATCACCTCGTCGATGTCGGAGCACTGCGCGGCTGCTGCCTCCAGGCGCTCGCGTGTGTACTGCACGCCGGCGCTCACGGAGTGTTCTCCCCGGCGCGTCCTTTTCCGCGCCCTCGATAAGTGTCTGTCGTGGAGTGGCAGTTGGGGCAGAGGAACCGCAGATTCTCGATCCTGTTGTCGCGCCAGTCGCCGTCGATGTGATCGACCTCCAACGGCAGCGGTCGGCCCCGCCACACCGCTTCCGTACCGCAGAGCGCACACTTCTCCTGTACGCCCATGGTCGTCATCGCCCAACGGAGTCGGTCACTCGGGACACGCCGGGCCTCGGTCGGCGGCTGCTCGACGAGGAGCCCCTCCGGAGTCCGGGGGCGCCGCGCTTTGCCTCGCTGTGTCGGCAGGCGGAAGTGCGAGGTGTCGATCCTGTATGCCCTGATCCGCCGGCTGATGTGCGTGTGGTGCCCACCGACCACTTCCAGTCCCAGCCGCCGGAGCACCTCGCACATGTTCGTGGAGGCCGCGACCGCCCTTTCCAGGGTCTCCTTCTTCCACTTCACCCCCTCCCGCTCGAAGTGGGAGACCTCCACCCCCAGCTTCTTCATTCGCTCGAAGACATATCGACGAGTCGAACTCCGCGGATCCACACCCAGCCTCCCGCACGCCTCCGACAGCGTCCGAGCCCCCCGAGCCGCCTCCTCCAGCCGCTCCCTGGTGTACGCACTGGCCCCCACCGAACCCCCTCCGTCCTCGGCCACACGTTCGTGAGCCCGTACGGAGTAACGAACCGCTTATCGGGCAGTCACGCCCGGAACGTGGAGCGGCCCGCGTCGGTGTTCCGGTGCGGGCCGCTCGGCAGGGGAGAAGGGGGAGGTTCAGATACCCAGGTCCTTGATGATCTTCGCCACGTGGCCCGTCGCGCGGACGTTGTACAGGGCCCGTTCGACCTTGCCCTCCTCGTCCACGACGACCGTGGAGCGGATGACGCCCATGTAGGTCTTGCCGTAGTTCTTCTTCTCGCCGTAGGCGCCGTAGGCCTCGGTCACGGTCTTCTCCGGGTCGGCGAGGAGAGTGACCTTCAGGGATTCCTTCTCGCGGAACTTCGCCAGTTTCTCCGGGGCGTCCGGGGAGATGCCGATGACGTCGTAGCCGGCGCCGGCGAGCACCTCCAGGTTGTCGGTGAAGTCGCAGGCCTGCTTCGTGCAGCCGGGGGTCAGGGCGGCCGGGTAGAAGTAGACGATGACCTTGCGGCCCTTGTGGTCCGACAGGGAGACCTCGGTGCCGTCGGCGTCGGGCAGGGTGAAGGCGGGGGCCACGTCCCCGGGCTGGAGTCGCTCGCTCATTGGGTCAGCGTAACCGGGGGTCCTGACAGTGCGGTCGCGGGCGGAACTGACAGACTGTCCGGGACAAGTAGCAGCGACCCCGGAGGCTCTACCGTGGCTGACACGTCGGACATCAGAACCCCGGCGCAGATCGAGGCGGACATCAAGCGCCGCCGCGAGGTGCTGGCAGAGACGCTCGACGAGATCGGGGTGCGGGTGCACCCGAAGACGATCGTCGGCGACGCCAAGGCGAAGGTCGTCTCCAACATCGACCACACGCTCGGACGGGCGTACGTCTCCGTCAACAAGGCGGTCACGGACGTGAAGGCCCAGTTCGTGGACGAGGAGGGCGCTCCTCGTCTGGAGCGCCTCGTGCCGGTCGCCCTCGTCGCCGTGGGACTCGTGGGGCTCCTCGCCCTGGGCACCCGGCGTCGCAAGGGCTGACCCGGCCGCGTACACGGGCGTCGAGGACAGGTAGGTTCAGTGGCGTGAGCGCCAAGAGAAACGACACCCCGAACGACAAGCTGCCCATCCGGATGCTGCACGACCGCGTACTCGTGCGGCAGGAGAACGGTGAGGGCGAGCGGCGGTCCGGTGGCGGCATCCTCATTCCCGCCACCGCGGCCGTCGGACGCCGGCTGGCCTGGGCCGAGGTCGTGGCCGTGGGGCAGAACGTACGGACCGTGGAGCCGGGGGACCGGGTGCTGTACGACCCGGAGGACCGGGCCGAGGTCGAGGTGCGCGGGACGGGTTATGTCCTGATGCGTGAGCGTGATCTGCACGCCGTGGCGGCCGACCGGTTCGAGGGGTCCGAGGACTCGACCGGCCTGTATCTCTGAATCAGCGGTTCTGCATCAGGGGTTCTGCATCAGGGGTTCGAAAGGGCTGGTGACATCGTCACCAGCCCTTTCGCCGTTCCGTCGGGACCGGGGGCGGCCGCCCCCGGCCGCGGTCACTCCCGTCGGTTCGTGGTCACCAGGTTCTGGCCGCCGGTCGCCGCTCCGCCGCTCGGTGAGTCCCCGGTCGTGCCCTCGGTCGTGTCGCCCGTCGTGCCGCCGTCGGTCGTGCCGCCCCCGGTGGAGGTGTCGCCGGTGGTGCCGCCGGTCGTGGGGCCGCCGTCGGTCGTGCCGCCGGTGGTCCCGCCCGTCGTGGTGTCGCCCCCGGTGGTGGTGCCGCCGTTGTCCTGGCCCTGGGTCGGTCCTTCGGACTGGCCCCCGGTCTGCCCCTCGGTCTGGCCCGGGCTCTCCTGGCCGCCGGTGGTGTCGCCCGTGGTGCCGCCGTCGTCCTGGCCGCCCGTGGTCGGGTCGACGGGGGCCTGGCTGCTCGGGGCCTGGACCTCGGCGCCCGCCTGGAGCTGGAGGTCGAAGTCGCCGACCGGCTTCCCCTTGAGGGCGGCCTTGGTGTACTGAGCCCAGATCTCGGCGGGCGGCCCGCCGCCGTTGACGCGCTCCAGACCCATCGCGCCGTAGAGCGACTTGTGCGCGGCGGTCACCGGGTCCTGGCCCATGACGGAGACGACCGTGGCGAGCTCGGGGGTGTAGCCGGCGAACCAGGCCGCGGTGTCCTCCTCGGCGGTGCCGGTCTTGCCCGCGGCGGGGCGGCCCGCGCCCTGGGCCGCGGTGGCGGTGCCGTTCTCGACGACGCTCTGGAGGATCGAGGTGGTGGTGTCGGCGGCCTCGCGGCTGACGGCCTGCGTGGTCTTCTCCTCGGGCAGCTCGACGGTCGCCGCGCCGTCCTTGGTGATCTTGTCGATCATCGTGTACGTGCCGTGCCGACCGTGGTTGGCGAGGGTGGCGTAGGCCTCCGCCATGTCGAGGACGCTCGCGGTGTTCACGCCGAGCGCGATGGACGGGGACGCCGTCAGGTCCGGGGTGTCCGAGGGGATGCCCAGGTCGATCGCGGTCTGCTTGACCTTGTCGGAGCCGACGTCGACGGCCATCTGCGCGTACACGGAGTTGACGGACTTGTCGGTGGCCGTGCGGACGGTGATCTCGCCGTAGGAGCCCTGGTCCTCGTTCTCGGGGGCGTAGGAGCCGCCGGTCCACCCGACGACGGGGCGCTTGTTGGTGCCGTCGTAGTAGGTGTTGGGGGTGATGGGCTCGCCGTCCTGGGTCTCGGAGTGGTTCTGGACGGCCGAGGCGAACACGATGGGCTTGAAGATGGAACCGACCTGGAAGTCGCCGCGGGTCGCGCCGTTCGTGTACTGCTTGACGTAGTCGACGCCGCCGTACATCGCGACGACCTTGCCGGTCTTGGGGTCGACGGAGGCGCCGCCCGCGCGGACGTAGTTGTCGACCTTGTTGTTCTTCTTGTCGAGCTTCTTCATCACCTGGTCGTTCACCGCCTTCACGAAGGCGTCCTGCTTGCTCTTGTCCAGGGTGGTGGTGATGCGGTAGCCGCCCGCTTCGAGCTGCTCGGCGGTGACGATCTTGTTGGTGGTGAGGTAGTCCTTGATCGCCTGCACGATGTAGCCGCGCTGCCCGGACAGGCCGGTGGAGAGGGTCTGCTCCTTCGGCATCGGGAACTTCAGCCCGGCGCGCTCGGACTGGGCCAGCCAGCCCTTCTTGACCATGCCGTCCAGGACGTAGTTCCAGCGGGCCTCGGCCGCCGCCTTGTTCTCGGGGTGCGCGACGACGTCGTACTCGCTCGGCGCGTTGACCAGCGCCGCGAGGTAGGCGGCGTGGGCCGCGTCGAGGTCGACGGCGTCCTGGCCGTAGTAGGCCTGGGCGGCGGCCTGGAGGCCGTAGGCGTTGCGGCCGAAGAAGCAGGTGTTGAGGTAGCCCTCGAGGATCTGGTCCTTGGGCTGGGTGCGGTCCAGCTTGATCGAGATGAAGAACTCCTTCACCTTGCGGGTGACGGTCTGGTCCTGGGCCAGGTAGTAGTTCTTCACGTACTGCTGGGTGATCGTCGAGCCGGACTGCTTGCCCTTGCCGGTGGCGGTGTTCCAGCCGGCGCGGAGCATGGCCTTGGGGTCGATCGCGGACTCGGTGAAGAAGTCGCGGTCCTCGGCGGCCAGTACGGCGTGCTGGGCGTCCTTGGAGACCTGGGAGAGGGAGACGTTCTCGCGGTTGACCTCGCCGTCGCGGGCGAGCTGGCTGCCGTCGGCGTAGAGGTAGACGTTGGACTGCTTGATGGCGAGCGCGTTGGCCGGCGGGATCTTGACCATGGAGTAGCCGAGGAAGAACAGGCCGGCCAGAACGATCAGCCCGAGGACGAAGGTGCCCAGCACCATGCGCCAGGTCGGGATCAGCCGCCGCCAGCCGGTGCGCTTGGGCCGCTTGGCCTTCTTCTTCCCGCCGGGCTCTTCAGCCGTCTGTGGGTCTGTCGGTGCCCAGCCCTCGGTCGTCGGCTGCTGCGGCTGGTCGCTCATCTCGTGCACGGACTCCTGTTTCGCGTCGTACGTCCCCGTACGACCTCGTACGCTGTCTGCGTCCCCTGTTGAAGACTCTCGCACCCTGCGTTCCGTTCCCGGATATGGCGCGCGTCTCGCCCGGAAAATGGGTGGCCCGCCCCGTCACCTGCGCACTAGGCTCCTGCGCTTCGGTGTCCGCGGGCCGAGGAGGGCTGTTGATGTGGGTTCATGGCGGTTGTACGCGACCGTCGCGGCAGGGGGATTCCGACGATACGCGACATATCGCGCGGCCACGTTCGCGGGGGTGTTCACCAACACCGTTTTCGGTGTGATCCTCGTCTACACGTACCTCGCGCTGTGGGACGAGAAGCCCCATCTGGGCGGCTACGACCAGGCGCAGGCGGTCACCTACGTCTGGCTGGGGCAGTGCCTGTACTCGACGCTGGCCATCCAGGGCGGCGGCGCCGAGAAGGACGTGATCGAGCGGATCCGCACGGGTGAGATCGCGGTCGACCTGTACCGCCCGGCCGACCTCCAACTGTGGTGGCTGGCGAGCGACTTGGGCCGCTCGCTGTTCCAGCTGATCGGACGCGGGGTGATCCCCTTCGTGTTCGGCGCACTGTTCTTCCCGATGGCGCTGCCCACCGACGTCACGTCCTGGGCGGCCCTGCTCGTGGCGCTGCTGCTCGCGATGGTCGTCAGCTTCGGGATCCGCTATCTCGCGGCGCTGAGCGTGTTCTGGCTGCTGGACGGCATGGGCATCATGCAGGCCGTGATGATCACGGGGGTCTTCTGCTCGGGCATCGTGTTCCCGCTCAACGCCTTCCCCGGGGTGCTCGGCGACATCGTGCGGGCGCTGCCGTGGGCGGCGCAGCTCCAGATGCCGGCGGACGTGCTGATGGGGGAGACCGACCCGCTGGGGGCGTTCGCGTTCCAGGCGACGTGGGCGGTGGTGCTGCTGGCGGCCGGGCGGCTGCTCCAGTCGGCGGCGACGCGTCGGGTGGTGGTGCAGGGTGGCTGAGACGTCCCGCCTGGGCGAAGGAGTGCGGGCCTACTGGCTGATCGCGGGCATGTGGGTGCGGTCCGCCATGACCTACCGCACCTCCTTCGTGGTCACGATGTGCGCCAACCTGGTGATGACCGGCATGGACTTCGTCGGGATCCTGCTGATGTTCTCGCAGGTCGACTCGCTGGGCGGCTGGCGCCTGCCCGAGATCGCCTTCCTCTACGGCCTCTCGGTGACCGCGTTCGGGATCGCCGACCTGGTGCTCGGCTCGATGGACGTGCTGGGCTCCCGGATCCGGGACGGCTCCTTCGACATACTGCTGGTGCGTCCGGCGCCGGTGCTCGCGCAGATCGGCGCGGACCGTTTCGCCGTGCGCCGCCTGGGCCGGATCACCCAGGGCACGGTGGTGCTGGTCTGGGCGCTGGCGTCGGTGGACGTCGACTGGAGCCCGGCGAAGGTGCTGCTGGTGCCGCTGATGGTGGTCAGCGGAGCGGTGATCTTCTGCGCGGTGTTCGTGGCGGGCGCGGCCTTCCAGATCTTCGCGCAGGACGCCTCCGAGGTGCAGAACGCGTTCACGTACGGCGGTACGACCCTGCTTCAGTACCCGCCGACGGTGTTCGGGAAGGATTTCGTGCGCGGGGTGACGTTCATGCTGCCCCTCGCCTTCGTCAACTGGGTGCCGGCCTCCTACGTGCTGGACCGGCCGTACCCGCTGGAGCTGCCGGACTGGGCGGCCTTCACCTCGCCGCTGGTGGCGGTGGTGTGCTGTGCGCTGGCCGGGCTGGCGTGGCGGGCGGGGCTCGGGTCGTACCGGAGTACGGGGAGTTAGCGATGGACGTGGGGATGGACGTGGGGATGGACGCGGCGACGGACGGGGCGGCGGACGCCTTCATCGAACTCGACCGGGTCGAGAAGGTCTTCGAGGTGCGCAAGAAGACCGGTTTCCTGAAACGGGAGCGGCGCCAGGTGCGGGCGGTCGACTCGATCTCCTTCACCGTGGCGCGCGGCGAGATGGTCGGGTACATCGGCCCGAACGGCGCCGGCAAGTCGACGACGATCAAGATGCTGACGGGCATCCTGACCCCGTCCGGCGGCCGCCTGCGGGTGGCGGGCATCGATCCGTCCCGGGAGAGGACGAGGCTCGCGCACCGCATCGGCGTGGTCTTCGGCCAGCGCACGACCCTGTGGTGGGACCTCCCGCTGATCGACTCCTACAAGCTGATGCACCGCATGTACCGCATCCCGGACGCCCGTTACCGCGAGAACCTCGACCGCTGTGTCGAACTCCTCGAACTGGCCGATCTGTTGGACGTGCCGGTGCGCCAGCTGTCGCTGGGCCAGCGGATGCGGGGCGACATCGCGGCGGCGCTGCTGCACGACCCCGAGGTGCTGTACCTGGACGAGCCGACCATCGGGCTGGACGTCATCTCCAAGGCCAAGGTGCGGGGATTCCTACGGGAGTTGAACACCGAGCGCGGCACCACGGTCCTGCTGACCACCCACGACCTCCAGGACATCGAGCAGCTGTGCTCGCGCGTGATGGTCATCGACCACGGGCGCCTGATGTACGACGGCGCCCTCGCCGGCCTCCACGAGGTGGGCGAGAGCGAGCGCACCCTGGTGGTGGACCTGGAAAGGGAGTTGCCGCCGATCGAGGCGGCGCCCGCCCGCGTGGTCAAGGTGGAGGGGCCGCGCCAGTGGCTGGCGTTCCCGGCGTCCGAGTCGGCGGCGGCGCTGGTGGCGCGGGTCGCCGCGCGGTACCCGCTGGTGGACCTGTCGGTGCGGGAGCCGGACATCGAGGCGGTGATCGCCAAGATGTATGCCGGGGAAGCGGAGAAAGCGGTGTCGTAGCCGTGCGGTGAGGTAAATCGTAGGCTGCTGCACATGACCGACGAACTGCCAGAGCTGCGTGCCTCCGACGCTGATCGTGAGCGAGTCGCCGAGGTCCTGCGGGACGCCCTCGCGGAGGGGCGGCTCGACATGGAGGAGTTCGAGGAGCGGCTGGACGCCACGTACAAGGCGCGGACCTACGGCGAACTCGCGCCGATCACCCGGGACCTGCCGGTCGGCGGGGTGGCCGCTCCCAAGGTCGACATGATGAAGCGACCCGAGCCGGACGGGAGTTGGGCGTCCCGGATCGTGGGCGGCGAGGGCTCCTCGACGTGGGCCGTCGCGGTGATGTCCGGGTTCCAGCGCAAGGGGCGCTGGACGGTGCCCCGGCGGTTCAACTGCTTCGCCTTCTGGGGCGGCGGCGAGATCGATCTGCGGGAGGCGAACTTCGCCGCCGGCGAGGTCGAGATCAACTGTGTCGCGATCATGGGCGGGATGCAGGTGATCGTGCCGCCGGGGGTCGAGGTCGTGGTGCGCGGGATCGGGATCATGGGCGGCTTCGACCACCGCGAGGAAGGCGTCCCGGGGGAACCGGGAGCGCCTCGCGTGATCGTGACCGGGTTCGCCTTCTGGGGCGGGGTCGGGGTCGAGCGGAAGCTGACGCGCGCCGAGCGGCAGCGGATCCGGGAGGAACGGCGGCAGGAGAAGCTGGACCGCCGGGAGGCCGCGCGGGAGCTGCGGGACTCGGTCCGCGAGGAGGTGCGCGGCACCCATCGGCGGATGATCGAGGGGCATCACGACCTGATGTGGGAACGGCACGAGGAGCGGCGCGAGCGGAGGGAGCGCAGGGAGCGGCGCCGGCGGGGCGAGGACTGAGCGGTCCGTCGGCGGGTGCGAGCCGACTGTGGCTGGTCGCGCAGCTTCCCGCGCCCCCAGACGGGGTGGGTGCAGCAGGCATGCTTCCACTGCACCCACCGGCCCGCGGCTAAAGACGTGCCGCCGTCGAACCCTTCAGATACTCCAGGTCGAACACGGACGCCATCCGCTCGTACCCCCGGTCGTTGGGGTGGAGCCGGTCCCCCGAGTCGTACATCGAGGCGAGCCTGCGCGGGTCGTACGGGTCCCGTAGCGCCCTGTCGAAGTCGACCACCGCGTCGTACACCTTCCCCGAGCGGATGGCCGCGTTGACGGTCTGCCGGACGCTCTCGCGGGCCTCGGTCCAGGTGGTGCGCTTGCCGACGGGCATGAGGGTCGCGCCGACCACCTTGATGCCGTGGGCGTGCGCCTGGCGGACCAGGTCGCGCAGGCCGGCGAGGAGCTGCTGGGGGTCGACGGTGCCCGGCGTGCGGAGGATGTCGTTGATGCCGAGGTCGATGACGACGATCTTCACGTTGGGGCGGTCGAGCACGTCCCGCCGGAAGCGGCGGACGCCGGCCTGGTTCTCCAGGGGGCGGCCCCGGGCGTCCGCGAGGACTCGGTTGCCGCCGATCCCCTCGTTGACGACGCTGTAGCGGGGCAGCTCCCGGCCGGCGGCGAGCGCGGTGCGCAGGCGCCGGTTCAGGAAGTCCGGCCAGCGGGCGTTGGCGTTGGCGGTGGAGTTCTTGCCGTCGGTCAGCGAGTCGCCGAAGGCGACCACCGTGCCGTCGGCCTCCTCGCTGAGCACGTCCAGCGCGGTGAGGTACCGCCAGCGGTCGACCTGCTCCGTGTACCCCGTGCCGGTCTCGTCCTCGGTGAGGTCGCCCGGGCCGGCGTACGAGGTCTGCCGGGCTGTCGGGTGGTAGGTGACCGGACCGGACAGGGTGGGGGAGTAGGTGGTGACGAGGACGTCGGTGCCCGCCGGGACGGCCAGGGCGACGGCGTCGCTGAGCACCTGCGCGCCGGCCGGGATGACGACCGTGGTGTTGCCGGCGAAGGTGAGCCGCCGCGTGGTCCCCGCCTCGGCCGCGGCGGTCTCCCGGCCGGCGGCGAGGGCGAGGGTGGCGTGCGTGATGGTCAGCGCGGTCCGGCCGTAGAGATTGGACAGCGTGACGCGGGCACTCGTACCGCCGACGCTGGTGTGGACGACGTTGCGGACGGAGCGGCCGGTCATGCCCTCGGCCTGGGTGCCGGGCTCGGCGCCGACCGGGGAGGCGGACCAGGTGCCGACCCAGACTCCGGCGGAGGCGGGCGCGGCGGGGGGGAGTGCGGGCCGGGAGCCGGACAGCGGGTCGCGGTCCGTGGTGCCGGTGCCGGCGGCCACTCCGACATAGATGGCGGTGGACAGGGCCACGATCACAGAGACGATCGCGGCGAGCAGGGCGTAACCATGACGCCGAGTCATGTGGTGCTGTTCTCCTCAGGAGATGGGAACCCGGGGCTCCGATCTGATGAGCTCATGATGAGGCATGAACCTGCCGACAAGTGACGAGACCCCCTCCGGTTACCTCTTCCGGACAGACGCCGGGAACTCCTGTTCTGTTCCAGGAGTCGGTCAGGAAGGGACAATGTGTGGGGGATCACCGAACGGGTGGAGCGGATGGAACGTACGAAAACTGAGGAAACCGGACCATCTGACGTAGAGCGGCATGCCCGGACGGCACCGGCCGCGAATCGCGCCGCCCCCGCTTCGGCCGTACGCGCGATGACCACCTTCAGCGCCGCCGACGAGGAGAAACAGCGCGGTGTGCGCCGGATGAAACTCACCGCGACCGCCCTGCTGCTCTTCGTGGCGCTGGTGTACGTCCTCGCGAAGTGGGCCGAGAGCTCGGGCGCGGGCCCCTGGGCCGGCTATGTCGCCGCGGCCGCCGAGGCCGGCATGGTCGGCGCGCTCGCCGACTGGTTCGCGGTCACCGCGCTCTTCCGCCACCCCCTCGGCCTGCCCATCCCGCACACCGCGATCATCCCCACGAAGAAGGACCAGTTGGGGGTCTCGCTGGGCGAGTTCGTCGGCGAGAACTTCCTCTCGGAGGATGTCGTACGGCAGCGGCTGCGTGCCGTGGGGATCGGCAGCCGGCTCGGCGCCTGGCTGGCCGAGCCCGAGCACGCCGACCGGGTCACGGCGGAACTGTCGGCGGCGCTCAGGGGCGCCCTGACCGTCCTGCGGGACTCCGATGTCCAGGCCGTGGTCGGCGAGGCGATCACCCGGCGGGCCGACGCCCAGGAGATCGCGCCCGGCATCGGGAAGATGCTGGACAAGGTCGTCGCCGACGGCGGGCACCGGCGCGTCGTCGACCTGGTGGTGGCCCGGGCCCACGACTGGCTCGTCCTCCATGACGAGCAGGTCATGGACGCGGTGCAGGGGGGTGCGCCCGGCTGGACCCCGAGGTTCGTCGACAAGAAGGTCGGCGAGCGCGTCTACAAGGAGCTCCTCCGCTTCGTGACCGAGATGCGGGACATGCCGTCCCATCCGGCCCGCGGGGCGCTCGACCGGTTCCTGACGGACTTCGCCTCCGACCTCCAGTCCGACACCGACACGCGCGCGCGTGTCGAGCGGCTCAAGGGCGAGGTGCTGGGGCGCGGCGAGGTGCAGGACCTGATCGCGTCCGCCTGGACGGCCGTACGGTCGATGATCGTCTCCGCCGCCGAGGACGAGCGCAGTGAGCTGCGGCTGCGGGTGCGGGCGTCGCTGCTGTCGCTGGGCGCGCGGATGGCCGTGGACCCGAAGGTGCAGTCGAAGGTCGACGGGTGGGTGGAAGGGGCCGCGGTGTACGTGGTCACCACCTACCGGCGGGAGATCACCTCCCTGATCACGGACACGGTGGCCGGCTGGGACGCCGAGCACACGACACGGAAGATCGAGGCCCACATCGGCCGAGACCTGCAGTTCATCCGGATCAACGGCACGGTGGTCGGCTCGCTCGCCGGGTTGTTGATCTACACCGTGTCGCGGGCGCTGGGGGCGTAGCCGGACAGGCCGGGGGCACCCGGGTGGGGTCGTTCGAGGATCGCTCGACGAGGAGGGAGCCCGTCCGTGACCACCACCGCCCAGGCCGATGCCGGCCGCACCGTGACGACCAACATCCCCGCCAGACTCGACCGACTTCCCTGGTCCCGCTGGCACTGGACGATCGTCATCGGACTCGGCACCGTGTGGATCCTCGACGGCCTGGAGGTCACGGTCGTCGGCAACATCGCGAGCCGGCTCTCGGAACCGGGGAGCGGGTTGTCCATCTCCTCCGGGCAGGTCACCGGTATCGCGGCGGCGCTGTATGTGGCCGGGGCGTGCCTGGGGGCGCTGTTCTGGGGGCGGCTGACGGACAAGTGGGGCCGCAAGAAGCTGTTCATGATCACGCTGGCGGTGTATCTGGCCGCCACGGCGCTCACCGCGGTGTCCTTCGACTCCTGGTGGTTCTTCCTGTTCCGCTTTCTGACCGGGTTCGGGATCGGCGGGGAGTACGCGGCGATCAACTCCGCCATCGACGAACTGATCCCGGCGCAGTACCGGGGCCGGGTCGACCTGATGATCAACGGGAGTTTCTGGCTGGGGGCGGTGGGGGGTTCCCTGCTGTCGATCGTCGCGCTCAACACGGACATCTTCGCGAAGGACGTGGGCTGGCGGCTGACGTTCGCGCTGGGCGCCGTGCTGGCCTTCGTGATCCTTCTCGTACGGCGACATGTGCCGGAGAGTCCGCGGTGGCTGCTGATCCACGGGCAGGACGAGGAGGCCGAGCGGATCGTCTCGTCCATCGAGAAGCGGGTGGAGGCGGAACGGGGTGGCGAGTCTCTGCCACGGCCCGAGGGTGAGCTCACGATCCATCAGCGGAGCAGTGTGACGTTCGTCGAGATCGCGCGCACGGTGTTCTCCGACTACCGGCGCCGTTCGATCCTCGGGTTCTCCCTCTTCATCGGCCAGGCCTTCCTGTACAACGCGATCACCTTCGGGTTCGGGGCGATCCTCACGACGTTCTTCGACGTGCCGACGGGGGACACCGGGTACTACTTCGCCGTCATCGCCATCGGCAACTTCTGTGGGCCGCTGCTCCTCGGGAAGCTGTTCGACACGGTGGGGCGGCGGGTGATGATCTCGTCCACGTACCTGCTGTCCGGGCTGCTGCTGTTCGGGACGGCGTGGCTGTTCGACCGGGGCTCCCTCAGCGCGAGCACGCTGACGGCCTGCTGGTGCGCGGTGCTGTTCTTCGCGTCGGCGGGGGCGTCGAGCGCCTACCTCACGGTGTCCGAGGTGTTCCCCATGGAGACGCGGGCCATGTCGATCGCCTTCTTCTACGCGCTGGGCACGGCGGCCGGCGGCATCAGCGGACCGCTCCTGTTCGCCGACCTGACCAGCACGGGCAAGGTCGGCGACACGGTGCTGGCCTTCCAGATCGGCGCGGGTCTGATGTGCGCGGCCGGTCTGGTGGCGGCGTTCCTGGCGGTACGGGCGGAGCGGCGGTCACTGGAGGACATCGCGAAGCCGCTGACTTCTGTGGCGTAACGGGTCGTGAAGGGGCCGGTTGTCGGTCGGCTGCGGGTTCGGTGGGGGCGGGCGTTCTTTGCGCAGTTCCCCGCGCCCCTGGACGCCTGCGGCGGCCTGCGAGGGTTCGGTGGGGGTGGGTGGGGCGCGTGCGGTTCGGTGCACGGTCGGCCATGGCGGACGGTCCCTCGTGGACGCCGGTGACCGCAACTCCCCAGGGGCGCGGGGAACTGCGCGACCAGCCCCCACCGGCCCGCACCCGCCCCGGCACGTCGCGGCGCGCGAGATGAAGAACGGCCCATCTTGACGCAGGCGACTGCAACCCCTCAGGGGCGCGGGGAACTGCGCGACCAGCCACAACGGACCCGCAGCCGCCCCGACAACCCGCCCCGGCACGTCATGGTGCGTGAAGTGGCGGACGGTCCCTCGTGGACGCAGGTGACTGCAACCCCTCAGGGGCGCGGGGAACTGCGCGACCAGCCCCCACCGGCCCGCACCCGCCCGCCAACCTCACCCGGCGCCCTCACCCCGCCCCCGGCGCCGCAGCAGCAGCAGTCCCCCCGCCACCGCAGTGATCCCCGCCGCCGCGGACCAGCCGACCAGGTCGTCGGAACCCGTGGCCGCGAGGTCGTCGTGGCCGGGGGCGGGGGACGCCGTACCCCCCGTCCGGGGCCGCGCACCGGAGGGCGAGGGTGCCGTCGGGGCAGGAGACGCCCCCGTGTCCGACACCCGGTCCCGCGTGAACGCCAGCGTTCCGAAACCCAGTTGGTCGTAGCCGCCGCTGTTGGGGCCGTAGTCCCCACCGCCCCCCTCCGGCGAGGACTTTGCCGCGATGCGGGTGAGGTACGACGCCGAGAGCCCCCGGCGCTTCGTGTAGTGGTTGGCGATCATCGCCCAGATGGGGCGGGTCATCGCTGGGTCGACACGGGCCGCCGCGGACGCCGTCTCCCTCCCGGACCAGCCCCCGATCGCCCCCTTCGCGCGGGTGTTCGCGGTGTAGGAGACGTCCCCTCCCATGCTCCACTTCGCCACGTACTGGGCCCCCTTGAGGAACCGGCTGTCGTCGTAGCCGTACAGGTCGTACCCCTGGTTCCACGCCATCTCGCAGAACGTGCCCATCAGGCCGACGCCGAGGAGCGCGTGCCCCTGGTCCCGGCCGGCCTCAAGCCACTCGGCGAGGCCGTCGCCGTACACGACGGGGATGGCGTTCCGGATCGCGCCGAGTCCGTCGCCGTGCTTGAAGTAGTCGATCGCACGGGCGACTTGGGCCCGGTCGTCGCAGAAGACGCCGGTGGCCAGGACGCAGGCCATGGCGCACAGGTCCCAGTTGGTCCAGTAGTTGGTGACGACCGCGCCGTTGTGGCGGACCAGGAAGTCGTCGCTGAGCGGGGCGAAGACCTTGCTGAGCAGTTCCTGGAAGCGGGGGAGGTCGAAGTCCGGGTGGTCGCGGACGAGTTCGGCGGCGTTGGCGAACTGGTAGCCGTAGAGCCCGGCGGCGAGGAAGCGGTCCGCGGTGCCCTCGACCGAAGTCAGCTTCGACGACCAGGCGTTGAGGATGGCCACGGCGGTGTCGGCGTGCGCGCTGTCGCCGCTGACGTGGTACCGGAGGCCGTTCTGGTAGGCGGCGTGGATGTCGTTGTAGAGGGTCGCGTAGTTCTCGGGGGTGCCGGATCCCCGGTACACCGTGGTCTGCGGTCGGGGCGTCCAGCCGCTCTGCGCATGGCGGTTGGCGGTCAGTCGCGCGAAGCCCGCCGTGTAGGGCGTGGCGCCCGCCTTCACCTTGGCGGCCATGCGGGCGAGGTCGGCCCGCGTGTGCAGCAGGCCCGGGTGCGCGAAGCCGGAGTCGGCGGCGGTGGCGGTGGCGGGCAGGGCCGTCGCGGCGGTCACCGCGACACCCGCGGCTCCCGCCGCCTTGAGCATGCCGCGGCGGCTGATCTGTGAAGTCACGAACGTCATTCCTCGCGTGCCGGTGGCTGGGGACGGTCAGGAGACGCGAGGGTGGGACGGTCGATAACAGAAACGGGAACAGGAATCAGGAACAGGAACCGGGAACAGAAAAGGGAACTGGAACCGGGAACAGGAAGGACCTGCCCATGAGCATCCGCAGGATCATGCCCGACATCCACGTCCGGTCCGGGGAGGCCCTGACCGCCAACCGTGACTTCTACGGCCTGCTCGGCTTCGAGGAGGTCATGGACATGGGGTGGGTCGTGACGCTGGCGTCGCCCGCCAACCCGACCGCCCAGATCAGCTTCCTCACCGAGGAGCGCACCGCGCCCGTCGTCCCCGACCTGAGCGTGGAGGTCGAGGACGTCGACGCCGTGTACGCGCAGGTCGTGGCGTCCGGCGCGGAGGTCGTACGGGAGCTGCGAGACGAGGAGTGGGGCGTACGGCGCTTCTTCGTCCGGGACCCGAACGGCCGGGTGGTGAACGTGCTGACCCACCAGGCCGGGCGAGACCGGTGAGCGGTCAGGCGTTGCGGTCCGCCACCGCCCACGACGCCAGGGCCACCGCGCCCGCCACACCGAACACCGCGGGCCACGCGCCGACCTTCTTGGCCAGCGGGTGCGACCCGGCGAAGGCGGCCACGTACGCCGCCGAGAGCGCCCCGGCGGCCTTCCCGCCGGCCCGCTCCCGCCACTGCTGGGCCGCCGCGGCCCCGGCGACGGCCAGCACCGCCCCGCCGAGCTGCCGCTTCTTCGTCCAACGGGCCACGCCGTACCCGCCGACGAGCCCGCCCGCCGCGACCAGCGCGCTGGGAACCTTCGCCATGTCCGCCTCCTCCTGACGCTCATGATCGGCGCGGTCGCGATCGACCTCGCCGGTGGGTCGAGGCTAACTCCGGACCGGATCCGTCAAGCAGACCTGAGTCGGGGCTTGTCAAGTTTCCTGGATCCGAGCTATATAAGAAGGCGTAGGGCATCGCACCCGGAGAGTCTGTGGAAAGGAGATGGACTGTGATGCTCATGCGTACCGACCCCTTCCGTGAGTTCGACCGGCTCACGCAGCAGGTTTTCGGTTCCACGGCCCGTCCCGCCGCGATGGCGATGGACGCGTACCGGTCGGGGGACGACTTCGTCGTCCACTTCGACCTCCCCGGCGTCGACCCCGAGACGATCGACCTGGACGTCGAACGCAACGTCCTGAACGTCCGCGCCGAGCGCCGCCTCCCCGCCCCCGAGGGCGCGGAGATGATCGTCGCGGAGCGCCCCACGGGCTCCTTCACCCGGCAGCTCTTCCTCGGCGACACCCTCGACACGGAACGTATCGACGCCTCGTACGACGCCGGTGTCCTCACCCTGCGCATCCCCGTGGCCGAGCAGGCCAAGCCGCGCCGCATCCAGATCTCGGGCGGCGACAACGCCCGCAAGCAGATCAGCCGCTGACCGCGGCGGCCGAAGAACCGACGAAGGCAGTCGCGCCCCCGCGGGCCCGGCAGGTCCGCCCGCGGGGCGCAACGACCCCCAGGAGACCAGTACATGAGCGCACTCAGCGCGGAACGAGCGATCAGAACGACACGGTGGAGCGACCTCGTCGACGCCGTGCGGGATGCCGGACAGTACGCGACCACGGCGGACGCGGAACAGGTCGTCCGCGTCGTCCTGTCCGCCCTCGGCGGCCTTGTCACCGGCGACGAACGTGTCGACCTCGCCCGGGCCCTGCCCGAGGAGGCCGCCAGGCTTGTCGCCTCCCGGATCCCGCTCAACAGGCCCCTGACGGCACCGGAGTTCGTGGACACGGTGGCCGCCCGCACGGAGGGCGCGACGCCCGCGACCGCCCGCTGGGACGTCAGCTCGGTCCTGAGCGTGCTGCCCGAGCTGGTGGGCGACGAGCTCGTGGACCGTGTCCTGGCCCAACTGCCGTCCGGTTACGCGCTGTTGTTCGGCAAGGCGGAACTGGCCCCCGCGGCCTGACCCGCGCCCGCCCCGCCTGGCGGTCCCCGCGGAAAACGGCTGGCGCGGACGGCACGGGCAGGCGAGTCTTCCCTCACGTACGCAACCGACGTGAGGGGGAGGGCAGTTGACGCGCACCACCACGCACCCGACCGGTGCAGCTGAGCACCTCACGACTCCCACCGCGCACCTCACCACCGGTGACGGCATCCGCCTCGCCTACCGCGACCGCCCCGGCTCCGGCTCGACCGTGCTGCTCCTGCACGGGCTCGCGGGCCACCTGGGCGAATGGGACGACCTGGCGGGGCGGTTGCGGTCGGCCGGGCACCGGGTGGTGGCGTACGACGCCCGCGGTCACGGGGAGAGCACCCGCCGCCCCGCGTCGGTGAGCCGCGCCGCCCACGTCGAGGACGCCGTGACCCTGCTGCGGGACCTGCACCTCGCCCCCGCGATCCTCATCGGCCAGTCCATGGGCGGGCATACCGCGATGCTGCTCGCGGCGGACCACCCCGAACCGGTGCGCTCGCTCGTCCTGGTCGAGGCGGGCCCGGCCGGCCCGCACCCGGAGCTGCCGGGCACGATCGCGCTCTGGCTGGAGAGCTGGCCGCTCCCCTTCGCGTCCCTGGCGGCGGCGACGGACTTCCTCGGGCACGAGGCGTGGGCGCGGGGGCTGGAGAAGAGCGCGGACGGCCTGCGCCCGCGCTTCGACCGTGACACGCTGGTCGCGACGGCGGCGGAACTGGCCGCGGACGGCTACTGGCCCCAGTGGTCGCGGATCCGCTGCCCCACCCTCCTCGTACGCGGCGCGTCCGGCACCATGAAGCCCGCGGAGGCGGCCGAGATGCTGAACCGGCGCCCGGACACCCGCACGGCCGTCGTGCCGGGCGCCGCCCACGACGTACACCTGGACCAGCCGGAGCCGCTGCACTCGCACATCGAGAGGTTCCTGGCCGACGAGTCGACGAGGAGGGGCCGGTGACGTACGTCTTCCTGGAGACCGCGCGGCTGCGGCTGCGGGCGTTCACCGAGGCCGACGCGGGGCATCTCGTGGCCCTGGACGGCGACCCCGAGGTGATGCGCTTCCTCACCGGCGGCGCGCCGACACCCCCCGAGACCATCCGCGTCCGCACCCTGCCCCGTCTCCTCCACGACCACCCCGGCCTCGGCACGCGCGGGTACTGGGCGGCCGAGGAGAGGTCCACCGGCACCTTCCTCGGCTGGTTCGAGTTCCGCCCCCTCGACGACGACAGCCCGGCCGTCGTCGAACTGGGCTACCGCCTCAACAGGGCCGCCTGGGGCCGGGGTTACGCCACGGAAGGCTCCCGCGCCCTCATCGACAAGGGCTTCACCGACCTCGGCGTCGAGCGCGTCACCGCCAACACCATGACCGTCAACCGGGGCTCCCGCCGCGTGATGGAGAAGTCCGGCCTGACCTTCCTCCGCACCTTCGACAGCGACTGGCCCGAGCCGATCGAGGGCTCCGAGCAGGGCGAGGTGGAGTACGAACTCACGCGGGCGGACTGGGAACGACGCCGAAGCGAGCAGCCGTGAACGCCGGCCGCCCGCTCCTCTACCTCGACGTCGACGGCCCCCTCAACCCCTACGCAGCCCGGCCCGAACGCCGCCCCGAGGGCTACACCACCCACCGCATCAAGCCCGAGGGCTGGATCGCCCAGCACCCCGGCCTGCCCCCGTCCGCCGTACGGCCCCTGCGGGTCTGGCTCAACCCCGACCACGGACCCGCGCTGCTGGCCCTCGCGGACCGCTACGACCTCGTCTGGGCGACCACATGGCGCCAGGAGGCGAACACCTTCATCGCCCCCGTCCTCGGCCTCCCGCCCCTCCCCGTCGTCGACTGGCCCACGCCCCCCACACCCGGCCCGAACGGCACCTTCTGGAAGACCCGCCACCTCGTCACCCACGCCCACGGCCGCCCCTTCGCCTGGCTCGACGACGAACTCGACGACAGCGACCGCCAGTTCGTGACCGCCCACCACGACGCCCCGGCCCTGCTGCACCGCATCGATCCCCGACTCGGCCTGCGGGACCGCGATTTCGACGCACTCGCGGTCTTCGCGCGGGACCTGTGACGCGAACTACGCCCAGTCGTCCGGTGGCCCCGCCGGACGGCCGTAGGCCCAGATGCGGTCGAACTCGGCCTGGAAGTTCTCGTACCACTGCCCGTCGCGGTCGGGGCGCAGGGTGAAGACGGCGTCGCCGGTGGCGGAGCTGTGGGAGTAGATGTCGACATGGATGAGGCCGTCCGGGCGCCGAGAGTCCAGCAGGACCAGGCCGAACGCGGGGACGAAGGGGAGGAACCGCACCTCGACCCGGGCATCGGCCCCGGGGGTCTCCACAAGCTCCCGCAGCAGGTCCAGCGAGGAACGCAGCCGGTTCGCGTACACGGAGGGCCGGTCGGGCATCGTGCTGCGCCGGGCCGCCTCCTCCGGAGTGGATCCGTGCGGGTCGATCAGCGCCACCCTGACCGTCGCCCCGGCGGCCGCCCGGCTCTGGAGCTCGTCGATCAGGTTCCGCAGGGTCCGCCCGAGGGTCACGCCGACGATCCTGATGTCCTGTGCCCCGTGGACCTGTTCGACGAGGCCGGGCTTGTCGTGAGCCAGGAAGTCCTGCGCCGACACCTCCCCGGCGACCCGCGCGCGGACCTGGTCGGCCAGAGCCGTCAACTGCCTGCGGCTGCCCAGGAGGCTCCCGGCGAGCAGGGTCAGCGTCGCGAGGGTGGCCGCGGCCAGTGTCCTGTCGCCCACCAGGTCCAGTGCGCCCAGGACCGCGAGGGCCAGCGACAGCAGGGCCGTCGAGTAGATCTCCAGGTTCTCGCCGCGGGACAGGTCCCGGACCGCTCGCCGCAGGAAGCGCATGCCGGTCAGTGTGGGAGTGGGATGCGCGCCTGTCGAGATCGCCCTGTCGAGATCGCCCTGTCGAGACGACCGCGTCGAGATCGCCCCGTCACACCTCGTCGAGCAGCGTCGCGAGGCCGTGGTCGAGGTCGGGGACCAGGTTCTCGGTGCCGGGCTGGACGACGTCGTAGGAGCGCAGCAGGAAGCGGCGGAGGGTGGCCGTGCCGAAGCGGATCACGGCGAGGCCGAGCGGCGAGCGGAACTCGATGGCGGTCCGGGCCCAGCCGCACGGCCGTATCCGCACGTCCCCCACCCCGGCGGGGACCTCCAGCCCCTCCTCCAGCAGCGCCCGCCCGAACATCCACGTCACGCCCTCGCCGTCGGCCGAGACATGCGCCGGGAAGTCGATGTGCACGGCGAACGGCTCGGCGGAGCTGTAGCGCAGCGTGGGCCGCACCGGGAGTTCCGGGTGGTCGGGGGTGACCAGACGGGCGCGGACGGTCTGTTGCAGGCTGGTGAGGCGCATGAGTGGTGGTCTCCGTCTCGGTGGGGCCTGAGGCCTCGGGCTCGGTGCTGTCGGGTCCATTGCTTTGTCGAGTGGCCGGAGTACCGCTTGATTACGCCACTACCGGCGCCGGGTTTTGTGATCTGGATCACGACCGGAACTGAATGATTGAAAGTTTTGTCATCTACGCTGGCAAACCCTTCCGCACCCCACCCGCCGGGAACTGGAGCGTTCCTGCATGACCGATCAACCGGCCAGAGTGCCCGCCCGGACGTCCCCCTCCACGACCGCCGCGTACGTGCGGATCTACGAGGAGGAGCAGCCGCGCCTCGTCGCGTACGCCCGCTCGCTCACCCGCAACACCTGGGCGGCCGAGGACCTCGTCGCCGAGGCGCACTTCCGCGTGTGGCGGCGGCTGTCCGCGGGGCACGAGATCGACAACGTCCCGGCGTACCTCATGACGACCGTCCGGCACCTCGCGTCCTCCGCCGCCGGCGCCACACGCGAGACCCCGCGCGACCCGCAGCTCTCGGAGCAGGTCCCGGAGCAGGCGTCGGCCGCACACGCGGCGGACCCGGCCGAACAGGTCTCCGCCACCGACCTGTTGGTCCGTGTCCTCGGCGAACTCCCCGAACGCTGGGTACGCGCCCTGTGGCTCGCCGACGCCGAGGGCCAGCCGCTGGAGACGGTCGGCCGGCAGATCGGCGCCAAGCAGGGCGCGACGGCCGTACTCCTGCACCGCGCCCGCGAAGGCATGCGCCAGGCGTTCCTGCGCTCGCAGACCGACGCGCCCGACGACCCGGCGTGCGAGGTCCACTGGGTCCGTATGCCGGCCTACGTCCGCGGCAACGCGACCCCGCGCCAGTCCGAGCGCCTCCTCGCCCACGTCGACGCCTGCGACGGGTGCCGCGGCCGCCTCGCCGTCCTGATCCGCGCCAACGACCGGCTGCCCGCGCTCGTCGGTCCCGCGCTGCTCGTCTTCGCGGTGGGCGGCGGCGCGGCGAAGTTCCTGACGTCGCTCACGGCCGGCTCCGCGGGGGCCGCCTCGGCGACCGGACAGGGACTTCTCCATACGGCCCGTGCGGCGGGCCCCAGGACCAAGGCAGCCCTCGCCTCCGGCACGGCGGCCGCCGCAGCCGTCGCGGTCGTGCTGGCCCTCGGCGTGAACGACTCTCCCGCGACGGCGACTTCACCGGCGAAGGTGCCGGTGGCGCAGGGACCGGTCGCGCAGGGGCCGGTGACGGAGCCGTCGGCGGGTGCGGTGGGGGAGACGCCGGGGGGTGGCCTGCCGGCGGGGGCCGAGCGGGGCCGGGACCGGGGCGACGGCAGCGAGGCGGTCGTCATCGAGGATGCCGGTGTGTCCGCGAAGACGGAGAACACCGGGAACAACGGGAGCAACGGGAACACCAGTAACGCCGGTGATTCCGGGAGTGGTTCGGGCGGTTCCGGCGGCGGGGGTGTAGTCGGCGCCCCCGGAACACCGGAGGATCCCGCGCCCGCGCCGGTGGTGCCGGAGATACCTGACCCCGGGCCCGATCCCGTGAAGCCCGCCCCGGAGGTGCCCGACCCCGGGCCCGAGCCAGCGGACCCCGCGCCGGGGGAGGAGAACCCGAAGCCACCCGCGGAGCCGACGCCGGCTCCCCCGAAGGAACCGCAGCCCAAGCCCAAGCCGCAGCCCAAGCCGAAGCCCGAGAAGCCGAAGCCGAAGCCCGAGAAGCCGAAGCCCGGCACGCCGGGGGAGGGGACACCCGTACCGGAACCGAAGCCGCAACCGGAACCGAAGCCGCAACCGGAGCCGCAACCGGAGCCGGAAACGCCAACCCCCGCCGCCCCCGAACCATCACCCGCACCCGCCCCAGGCGACGACTGCGGCTGAGACCTCAGTGCTGGTACGGCTGCTGCGGGGCCTGTCCGCCGTACACCTGACCCCCCGACCCGCCCGCGGCGGCCTGCGCCTGCAACTGCTCCGCCTCCTGCGCGCTCACCTTGTTCTCCGCACCGCAGAAGGTGCACTGCGTCGCGTACTTGGTGGAGATCGGGAACAGCGGCACGAAGAACAGCGTGAACTTCGTGACGCGCTTGCGCAGGGTGTGCGCGGCCGGGTTCCCGCAGCGCCCGCACACCACGGTGAGTATCGCGAGCTGGTACAGGTACCCCTTGGTGCCAAAGAGGATGAGCATGGTGTCGTCGCCTTCCGGGTCGGTGCTTGAGAGGCAGTATCCCCGCGGCCGACGTCCGACCGCTCAGAGCTCGGGCAGGACGCGGTCGAAGAAGACCAGGTCCTCCTGGAGGACAGGATGCAGCCCGGCGGACTCCTCTGCTGTGACCCAGCGCACGGCACTCACCTCGCCCGGGTCCACGACCACCTTTCCGTCCTCGGTCCCCACGGTCCACCGGTGCGGCCGGAACCGCTAGTCACGGGTCTGGGGACTGCCACATCTTCGGGCCCGGCACCACCTGCGGCCCGACCCCCTCCGCCACCTCCCGCACGAGCGTCCCGGCCTGCGCGCCCCCGCCCCCCGGGGCTCCACGGTCCCACTGAGCGGAGCCCAGCACCCCGGCAGCCGGGCCGAGGGCCTCCACTGGACGACGAGTACCCGCCCACACGCCGGATCACCGAGACGACCGCGTCCCGCCGCTCCACCACCGCCCTTCCCGGAGGGGCCGCCGGACCGGCCCTCCCGCCCCGCCAGCTCGTACGACCCCACGCACGCGAGGCGGCCGGACGCGGACCGCCGGACGCGGACCGCCGGGCAGACGCCGCCCCGACACGTCACCCGGCCCCCACGAGCCCCGGCCCCCCCACGAGCCCCAGCCCCCCACGAGCCCCCGACCCGACCGGCCCCGACCCCAGCGCCGACGGCGTACGACGGAACCGGCCCATGACCCACGCCACCCGTAGCGCAGCCGACCCCCTCAAGCCTCATCGGGCCAGGACAGGAGGGAGCGGTAGGCACAGACGCGCGATGAGCATGTGGTTCCGGTGCGACTCCCGTACGACTCCTCCCCGGCATGTCGAACGCACCGCCCCCCGATCGACGTGAGAGTGAGGAACCCGCCCCGGGACCCACCCGCGGGCCCACTCTCGGTACCCACCCCGGGACTCACTCTCGGTACCGACCCCATGACCTCAGGAGCGCACCCCGCCATGACCGTGAACGTGACCGTGACCGTGACCGCAGATCTGGCCATCTCCCTCGACGGCTGCGTCGCCGGCCCCGACGTGACCCTCGACAACCCGGGCGGCACCGGCGCCGAGCCCCTCTTCGAGTGGATCCACAACCTGGCGAGCTGGCGCGAACGCCAGGGCATGACCGGCGGTGAGGAGAACCGCGACTCCGAGCTGATGCGGGAGTGGTTCGACGCGACCGGGGCGGTGGTCATGGGCCGCACGATGTACGACACGGGCGAGTCCTTCTGGGGCGAGAACCCACCCTTCCGTACCCCGGTCTTCGTCCTGACCCACCGTCCGCGCCTCACCCTGGTCAAGCAGGGCGGCACGACCTTCACCTTCGTCACCGACGGCATCCACAGCGCACTGGCCCAGGCTCGGGAGGCGGCCGGGGACAGGAACGTCGACATCGCGGGCGGCGCGAGGACGGTACGGCAGTACCTGCGGGAGGGGCTCATCGACGAACTGCAACTGCACGTGGTGCCGGCGTTGCTGGGGGACGGGCTGCGGCTGTTCGAGGGGGTGGGGAGCGGGCACCTGGAGCAGGTCAGGGTGGTGGAGACACCTCTGGCGACCCACCTGAAGTATCGCGTGGTGAAGTGAGGCGAGATGTGATGACGTCCCAACTCGCCCGGACCCGGCCGGGGGTCAGGACTCCAGACGGCTGAGCGCCTCCATGGCCTCGCGTTCGATGCGGGCGAGTTCGTGCAGGGCGGCACCGGCCTGTACGAGGTACTGCTCCTCGCCCGACTCCCCGGCCTCGGTGATCAGCGCGGCGACCTCCGTCCACAGGACGGCTGCCTCTGTGTACAGCCGGTGGCCGGTGCGCAGGTGCTCACTGTCGAGCAACTGGCCGCACTCGGCGAGGAAGTCACGGTAGAGGTTGCGGAACAACGCACCCCCGGTACCGGCCCTCTCCATCAACAGGGCGGTCTGCGGCAGATCCCGCCCCGGGTCGTCACTCCGCCGAAGCCAGGTGCGTACGGCCTTCCCGGCCTTGTCGATGCCGCGGTGCCCCAGGTTGGCGATGGGCGGATGGAGAAAGGCGCGAGCACACCCGGCGAGGGCGGGAACGATCCTCGTATGCGGAGCGGGCATGCCCTGGGGCACGGCGACGGTGAACGACCGATGCCTGGCAGCCATGGGCCCCCGCGCCGCCCTGGCCAGCGCCAGACTGTCCAGTCCCGTGGACACCGCTCCGCCCTGCTGCTCGGTGTCCACGAGGTGGGCGACCTGGTCGTCGTAGCCGTACATCGCGACGACATGCCCCCCGAAGTGCACCTTCGCCGTGAAGTACTCCAGGTGAAAACTGTCGAGCTGAAGCCCGACGGGCCGCCCGCCGTCGATGTCCTCCACGACATTCGCCCACGCCTTACGGGGCGAGGTCGTCTCCCGCACCCGCAGTTCGAATCCGAGAACGTCAGCCAGATTCCTGGTCAACTCGAACGGCTTCACCCGCCCCCCGAGAAAGGGGAACCCCATGTTCTTGCTGTCCCAGTAAATGAAGGACAGCCCCCGACCCAGTCCGAAGAGCATGGGTTCGGAGAGATCGACCCCCTGATGCCGAAGGAGCACGCCGAGAGTGGTGGTCTCGCAGTGGTGCGTGGGGCGGGGGGTGATGCCGGTGACGGTGGTCACGGGGTGCGCTCCTAGTGGGCGTGATCGACCTGGTTGTCATCGCTGCGATGACGGCACGCACCGCTCATCAATCTCCCCGTTTCAGGCGTCCTGCGAGCTCGATGCCTTCCTCTACCGCAGCGCCGAAGTCCGGGGCTTGGCACAGACGGATCCTGCCTCTGTAATCGACGATCACCGACGCGACCGCGCTCAGATCCGTCTCCGACGACGCCTCCAGCGCCCGTTGGAGGTCCGCTTCGAACGACGCCTGGTCTTCGGCGAATCCGTGGCCGGACCTGAGGGCGGCACGGATATCGCCGATGGTCAGCAACGGCAGTGGCACGGGTGCGGGCGTCCTCGCGTACGGTCCGCTCACGTCGTCTGCTCCTAGAAGCCTTCGGGAGGGGTACGCCGTACCCCGGCCAGGAAGGTGCGCCAGGCCCCCACCGACAGGGCGAGGTACGGGCGTTCAGGTGCCTTGGAATCTCGCACCAGGACCGCGGGCTGAACGAAGGCGGCCTCCACGCACTCGGTTCCGCTGCCTCCGCTGTAGGAGGACTTGAACCACTCGTGCGTCGGTGCCTTCGCCATCAAAGCTCCTTGCTTATACGGCGGATGACCGCCGCAGAGGACTCAAGGTCGAGCGCTTGTGCGCTGAGGTACTCGAACGCCAATCTATAACGCTCCAGTTCCCGTTGCTTCTCCATGAAGAGGCCTCCGCCGAGCAAGTCCACGTAGACCACGTCCAGTTCGGGAGTCGGCCCTCTCAGGACGGCGAAGCTGCCCACGGAAGCCGCGTGTGCGCCGGATGAAAACGGGAGTACTTGGACGGTGACGTGCAGTCGTTGCGTCATGGTGAGTAGGTGTTGGAGCTGGTCCTGCATGACCTCATGGCCGCCCACCCTGCGCCGCAGTGCCGCCTCGTCGATCACACACCAGAGCAGCGGGGGTTCATCACGCTCTAGAAGCTCTTGCCTCTTCATGCGGATGTCCACCATGTGCTGAACTTCGCGCTCGGGGCACTGCACTTCCGAGGCCCTGTGGACGGCTTCCGCGTAGGCGCGGGTCTGTAGCAGACCTGGGATGTACATGCAGGCGTAGTGGTCCTCGCGTACGACTTCATCCTCAAGCGTGAGCATGAGGTTCATCGACTCGGGGATGGGGTCGTCGAGGGAGCGCCACCAGCCTTGGATCTTGGCGCCCTTCGCGAGCTCTACGAGGGCGAGTCGTTCCTCGTCGGAGGCACCGTACTCGCGGCAGAGGGCATCAACCGCTGGCCACTTGACGGCCCCTTCCTTCGTTTCGTAGCGGCTCAAGGTCGCCTTCGAGATGCCGACGCTGGTGCCTGCTTCCTCTAGGGTCAGTCCCTTTCGCTCGCGGAGACGACGGAGGTCGGCGCCGAGCTGGCGCCTTCGTGTCGTGGGTCCAACTGCCATACCTACGGCCCTTCGTGTCGATCTAGCAGATCGTCCTGCTTGTCCCAAGAGGACGGCAAGGTGGCGTGCGCCGGGGGCGCTCGCCATGGGTGCACACCACCAGAGACGCGATATGAGAGTTCCATTTTGAGAGTTGCAATGCAACTCTCTGTGTGTGGCTAGTTGCACCCCGCAACTCGACTCGAAGGTAGAGGTGTTGATGGATGGACTGCGTTGCTGGTGTTCCGAGGAAGCCCTGGAGTCTTCCCTTCACGGCGGAGCCGCAGGAGGTCGCGGCGCTCCGGCGGATCATGCGGCTTCACTTGGGACTGTGGGGGCTCCACGGGGTCATTGATGCCGCTCAGCTCTGCGTCAGCGAGCTTGTGTCGAACGTCATCAGTCACGTGGGTACCGGTACGCCCGCCACCCTCGTCGTCTCCATGAGCGGAACCCGTCTACGGATCGAGGTCCACGACTCCGACACCCGTGCCCTGCCAGTGCTTCTCGATGCCGGCCTAGATGCCGACTCGGGCAGAGGGATGGCGCTGATCAGTGCCGTTACTGACCGTTGGGGCGTTCAGCTTCGGGCCGACCAGAAGGTCACCTGGTGCGAGCTGCCGACAGGCCTGTCTTCGGTCGAAGGTGCTCCGAGGGGGGCTCGTGTGAATCGGGCGGAGGTCGAGTAGCTAGCAGAGGACTACCAGTACATGCGCTGGTAGTCCTCTGCTTCCAACGGAAGTTCAGGACGCAAGCGCCGGGCAATCCATGCAGCGGAAGTTGGAAGTGCTGTCCGGTGTCACGGTGTTTGCTCCGAACTCAGAGAAACCGCCGCTGTCATTGCGATACACGATGCCTATCCCGTGCTCAGCGAGCAGGTCGCGGAGGTCTTCGCGGGGGAGTGTCGGTGTGAGCACCATCAGATGGAGGGGATGATCGTGGCTGAGGCGTCTCAAGTAGCGGCGCGCGTGTAGGAGTTGAGCAAGAGCCTGAGTGATGGACTCGCTTGCTGCGCTACTTGTTGGCTCGTACAGCGTGTTGTTCGTTTGGTTGTAAAGGTCGAACACGAGTTGAGACGTCGAGTTTCGCATGGACAGTTCCAGTTGAACGATCGTTTCTCCGGCTGCTACCTCACGATCCTCGAAGGCGTCTGCCAGGTCATCACGGGCCGCCACCCCCACCTGATCGGCGTTGGGCGGCTGTTGTTGGCGCCTCTGTCGCCGGTAGGCCCGGGCGAGACGGCCTGCGGTCCGATGGAACCGAAATCGGGAAGTGGGTGCCGGTTGGAGCGTGTCGGAAATCTCTCGGATATACGGACCCACGGGACGCAGGCGAAAGACTATGACGTTGCGGTCCTGGCCCAGTTCGTCCTTGGCTTCCCGTATTTCGAACGGGTTGCGTTCGTCAACCTTAAACCGACCTATGTATCTGTGTGTTCGGGTATCGCTTCCCGGGACCTTTCCTACGGCAATAAATAAATGTAAAGTGCGCCCCTTGGTGGCGTGTTCCAGGATTGCCAAGTTTCCGCCACTGAGGGTCTGGTTACCTCGCTTCCCTGCCCCGGTGTAGGTGAACACGGGCCCTATATCGTCATCCTCAGCGAGCCATCCATCGCTATATCCGTAACGCTCGCCAATCTTGCTGTCGGAGAATAAGAGGACGTTTCTTTTCTCCTTCGCTGGACAGATTCCTGCGTACCCGCTGCCGCCAAGTACGGGATGGATATCTGCGCGAGTGAGGACGTCGCCAGGTCGAAACTCGGGAGTGGGCGTTGTCATAGGTCAAGGTTAGTAGCTCCCGTGCTCGCGGAGTGCACGAAGCGACGCAGTCCGCTTGGAGGGGCGTTGTGATAGCCCTGGAGCCAAGCGAGGATGGTGTGATGAGTGATGCGACGGGGACGGTCATCTCGGGGGTTATCGCTTTCGCGGCCGCGGTCATCGGGGCTGTGATCGCTGGACGGTATGCCAAGCGTGGGGCGGAAGCGGGCGGGCGTAAGGCGGTTGAGGCGGCGCTAGCGCAGGTGCACGGTCAGGCGGCAGCGGAACACTGGCAATGGGTGCGTAGTCAGAGGCATCAGTCCTTTGCGGCCCTCCTTGCGGCTTATGCCGCTCTTGATGAAGTGCTTGCCCGGATCGCCCCTGAGGTGCGAAGCGGAAGTGGACTTGATGAGGCGGCAGGGAGCGAGGTGCGAGGGCGTCTGCTCGAACTACAAGCCAAAACTAGCCAATTGGCGCTATGGGGGCCAATTGCGGCAAATTCTTTGGCCTACGCCATCACGGGCAAGTCGGTCGCAGCCGTGCGGTGCTTGCTCCATATCGATCGTATGAACCCTTCCAGCGATAGCACGGATTGGTCCCGTTTCGAGCAGGCTCGACAGGAGATGGCGGAGGCGCACGCAACCTTCCTGCAGCGTGCTGGTGAGATCATTCGCGACCCTCGGCAGCCGGTTGGCTAGCTGGTCAGCTAGCCGGTTCCGGCTTACCGAGGGGGAGAGACGAGCTAGTTTGCTATCCCGCAGCAATGGCCGAGTAGGACCAGACGTCCGCAGGCAGCTCATGGTGCAACTGCCAGGTGATAGCCATGGGCTTGCTGCCCTCGTGTCGGACGTAGGTTGCCGGACCGAGCAGCATCCACGGCTGGGCTTTGCCGATGTCCGTGTCTTTGTAGCGTCGCATGAACAACAGGACATGGCTGCCGCGTTGGACGTGCTCTTGGTAGCGCAGGCCGGTGGGAGAGGTTTCTGCGGTGGTGCTCTGTGACTCCCAGTGGAAGAGGGAGGGGCTTAGCGCGTAGTCCTTGTACCTGATCGTGGGAGAAAAGTCCTTCTCGTTCTTCTCTAGAGTGATCAGCAGTGCGTCCGTCTGGTTCGGCTGGTCCCACAGGACCCCTTGCGCGAACGAACCGGGCATCTGCCCATTGAGGCGAGCCACACCAAGTGCAGCCAGGATCTCCGAGCGGTTGTACGCGCTGTGAATCTTCAGAGGGATGTGCGAGTGGGGGCCGTCCAAGGGGATGGGGAAGTGGTCCGCCTGGCCCATGACGTAGTCGAGCACCTGCCGCAGCTCGCTACGAAGAGCTCGCTGCTCGCGGAGACTCTCAAGACCTTGCGTGTAGGAGTCGAACCCACCGGCCTTGTCCCAGAGGTTGAAGAAGAGCATGCGCGCGTACGTCTTGTCTCTCGCGCTCAGATCCTCATACGGCACGGCGTCATCGCTCAGCAGGCGGGTATATGCCTCAGCGCGTTCTAGATCGTCGACATGCAAGAACGCATGCACGCGCTTCAACAGGTCTTCTTCACCCGCCTGTTCAGGTAGCTCGGCCAAGCCGGCCCGGCGCAGGACGGAGGTCCATGAGTTGCTCGACTTGTACAACTCCTTGATCTCGCGCCGGCTCTCCCTGAGGTAGTCCGCGAGGAGCGGTGTACTGAAAGCCCTGACTTCTTTGGCTAGGGTCTGAACGGTCGCCTTAATCTGAGCGCGGATGTTGTCCAGCACGATGTCCTTGGACTTACCTTCAAGGATGATCTGGCAACCGGACGGAAGTAGAGGGAAGTCATGCTCAGCGTGTTCAAGAAGTCGGTTGCGTGACAGGTTTGTCATCGCGCGGAACTGCTCCTCGAATCGGAACTCCGCACGATGCTGGCCGATGAAGTCGAGGACAGTGAGCACCGGCTTGTCCGGCGTGCGGCGCAGACCACGACCGAGTTGTTGCAGGAAGACGGTGGCGCTGTTCGTTGGCCGGAGGAGCAGCAACGTATCGACATCGGGGATGTCCAAGCCTTCGTTGAACAGGTCGACGGAGAAGATCACTTGGACTTCTCCGGCCTTGAGTTCGGCCAGGATCCGCTCGCGGACCTCGGGCTTGGACTCGCCGTCCAAGGCCGCAGCCTTGATCCCCGCTTCTTGGAAGCACTTTGCCATGAAGTGCGCGTGCTTCCGGGTCACGCAAAAGC
The DNA here is from genome assembly GCF_040612795.1 of Streptomyces sp. NPDC006335. Classification (NCBI taxonomy): domain Bacteria; kingdom Bacillati; phylum Actinomycetota; class Actinomycetes; order Kitasatosporales; family Streptomycetaceae; genus Streptomyces; species Streptomyces sp. NPDC006335. The sequence continues at coordinate 63,837 of NZ_JBEXQX010000014.1, read as the reverse complement.
CGAGAGCTCGCATGCTTGACGGGTCGGATACCTTGTCCCGCACCTGCTTGATGACGATACGAGCCCGTGCATGGTCCGCAGAGAACAGGTCGCCGAGTTGGCTCTGGTCGTATGTGCCCGAACGCCAGTTGAGGCGGGTGAGGTCCGTACCGTCTGGGACGCCGAAGTAGTGGAACGGGCACAGGAGGTCGTTGTCGAGGGCCTCCCATAGCCGCATCTCGGCAGCGATCCTGCCCTCGAAGAACTCGTCCTGCACATTGAGTCCGTCAGCCCGTTCGGGCGTGGCGGTCAACCCGAGAAGCTGCTTCGGCTTGAAGTGGTTGAGAACGCGGCGATATGTCGTAGCCGTAGCATGATGGAACTCATCGACGACGATGATGTCGAAGTGTTCCGGAGCGAACTGGTCGAGGCGCTGGCCGGTAAGCGATTGGACGCTGGCGAAGACGTGCTGCCAGTCGCGCGGTAGCTCACCGCTGTAGAGCGGCTCGCCGAAGGACGCATCATCGAGTACTTCGCGGTACTTACGCAGTGACTGGTTCAGGATCTCCTTGCGGTGCGCCACAAAGAGCAGCCGCGGGTACTTCTTGCCGCCCCACTGCTTGTGCAGATTGCGGTAGTCAAGAGCGGCCATGACGGTCTTGCCTGTCCCCGTGGCAGCGACCAGGAGGTTATGCGAGTGACCGCGGACCTCTCTCTCGACGCGCAGGCGCTCCAACATGTCGGCCTGATGAGGGTAGGGCCGAACCTCAAGGCCTGAGAGGCTGATCTTTGAGTCCTGGGGAGACGTCGAACTACCGGCCACGCCCAGAGCTTCGTCCAACTTGAGGGCGTCGCGAGCTGGGTCGTAGCTCTCAAAAGCGATGTCATTCCAATAGGAGTCAAAGCTGGCCTCGAACTTGTTCAACACAGCCGGTGTTGCCACGGAGGACAGGCGTACGTTCCACTCCAGGCCGTCGAGAAGTGCCGCCTTGGAGAGGTTGGAACTGCCTACGTACGCGGTGTCGAAGCCGCTGTTGCGGCGAAACAGCCAGGCCTTGGCGTGGAGACGCGTAGAGCGGGTCTCGTAGTTGACCTTTACTTCGGCGCCGAAGTCTTGGACGAGACGGTCGAGGGCATGCCGGTCGGTCGCGCCCATGTACGTCGTGGTGATGACGCGAATGGGCACGCCACGATGGGCGGCCTCACGGAGTGAGCTCTCCAGGACACGGATGCCGTACCACTTGACGAACGCGCACAGCAGGTCGATGCGGTCGGCCGTGGCCAGCTCCGCGCGCAGCTCGGCGCCGAGGTTGGGGTCGTCTGGAGCGTTGGTGATCAGTGCGGTTTCGGAGAGGGGCGTCAGCGGGCGGATCGCGTAGACGCCAGGGGCTTCCTGCTCCGCGAGGGCGAGCAACTGTCGCGGACCGGCGACGATGGTGCTGTTGTGCGCACTCTCACTCAGTTCGGGTGCGCTACTGGTCAGCGACTGCATGATCTGGTTGGCGACGGCCACTTGTTCCTGCTGTGGCAGTTGAGCCAACCGGCGGCCGATGGTTTCGCCAATATGCCTAGCCAGCACGTGCGGGGTGGACTCTGCACTGACCTCTGCGTCGATGGCTTTCCATCCCGCAGCTTCGAGTCCCTGTATCTGGTCGTGCAGCTCCTGAGTGACAAGCCGTTCGTGGACGCCAGCCTTGAGGTCACTCGATTCCGTCACGACCGCTCCTTCGCTCCCACGCTGATGTGGATCTGTTCTAACAGCACTCACTGACAGTCGAAGGCGTTGTGCCGAAAAATGATCGTTTCCAGCCGTCGTACCTGACCAGCTCTTGGGAGGAGGCGGTTGAGCGGTTGCCGTCTGGCCACCCGCTTCTCGACCAGTGTCGTGCCTCCGCGGACTGCATCAAGGGCGCTCCCTCCGGTCGCGTCGCCTGCGGCGATCGGCCTGCGGCCGACCCTTGACCCAGTCCGCTCCGGCACGGGAGAGAAGCGAGCGGGCGGCCCGGAGGAACGGGTGGCCCAGGTGGGTCGGGGGTGCGGGACGGCTGGCAAGTGGGCCGGTGTCAGGGGCGCGCGGACGCGGCTCGCATGCACGCCGGGTTCGTTCGGCGGCTTTCCGTCCACGGGGCCTTTTCCCGGCTGGAGCGGGCGATGCGGGGTGTGACCCCGGCCGCATTCGCGCGCTGAAGCTGCGTGACCGCGGTGACGACGCGGCCCGTGCCGGTCGCCGGCCGTACCGAAGCGGCTCCGCCCACGCCAGGGTCAGCGGCCAGACGACAACATCTCGGCGCCTGGCAGCGTACTCACGGCGCTCACGCCCACTTCGCGGGTGCGAGCACGGCGCTTCGCCTGCGCGTTACTGACAAGGTAGAAGACTGCTCCCGGTGCAACGAGGACGGTGCAGAAAATGGCGGCGGTGAGCCCGCCGCCGCTCATGAGAATGGCCCACAAGATCCAGACGACCACAAGGGCGAGAATGGCGGCTGTGAGCCATAGAAGGCTCCGGACCACGAGTGACCCTCCGCGTAATCTTGGCGGGTTGACGAAGTGTGGGTCGCCTTGCCCTGTGATCTGCACTGGACGAATGTACATGACAGCTTCACAGGAAGCACACCGGCGCCCTCCGTGATCTTGCCAAGTGGGCTTACATAACCGGGAGACTACGTTCCGGTTTGCTGCCAAGATTTCGCCGACTCTGATCCATCAGGCGGCCGTTTTCGACTGTCGCTGACCGGTAAGGCAACCGAACCACATCGAGAAATTTGCATAAGCGACGCATTGAATGCTGTGTTCCGTGGACATGACGCCTTGTAAGCATTCACAACTCGATCTAAGGTTCGTGCCGATCCAGCGGTGATCGGCACGAGGGGGCGTGCGGCACTTCGACACCGTTGCTGGCGGAGCCTGGGGAGCTCTGCGTCTCGGCCATGCGAGAGGCGAGGCCGTCTCCTTATTCATTCATGTGCGGCAGTTGCGGCATTCATGCTGCCCTAGTTGCTACTTGATCGAGCCAGCGCACGACGGTTCGCGCTGGGCTCTCGCAACTGGGGTGCAACTTCAACTGGCGGGCTTCGCCTGCCCACTTCCACGAGAGCGATATGAACAGACCGATATGGACCGTGGTGGCAACCGCGGCGATGGCTTTGGCCATGGGGGCGGCGCCGGCCGTGGCTGACACGCCTTCGCTCGCTGCTCCAACTCCCGCGGCGCACGGGCCGATTGACCCGGCGCTGTACGACCTCGCAGCCAAGAAGGGCACTGCTCGCGTCAATGTCGTGACGGAAGAGCGAGCGGACATCTCCAGCGCATCCGCTGCGGGCAAAACGATGCAGAAGTTCCAGAAGCTGCCGATGGTCACACTCCAGGTCAGCAAGGGCGGCCTCGATGCTCTGGCCACCAAGCCTGGCGTGGTGAGCGTGACGGAGGACACTCTCTCGGAACCCACCCTGGACACCAGCGTGCCCTTCATCGGCGGCGATCAGGCCATCAAGAAGGGCAAGACGGGCAAGGGCAGCGCAATTGCCGTCATCGACACGGGCGTTGCGGTAAAACACCCGTTCCTCCAGGGACGCGTGATCTCCGAGGCGTGCTTCTCGCCGATCGACCCCGCGTACTCCGCCACGAGCCTGTGCCCCGGAGGCACGGCGGCTGAGGAAGGGCCAGGGACGGCCGACTCCGAGGTCGGCCCCTGCGCCACCATCACCGAGTGCGAGCATGGAACGCATGTCGCGGGCATCGCGGCCGGCGACGGAACCGGCATCGCCGCAGCTCCCGTCTCGGGCGTTGCCCCGGATGCCGACGTGATCGCCATTCAGGTGTTCAGCAAGCTGGATTCCCCTGACTACTGCGGTGAGGGCAACACGCCCTGCGTGAAGAGCTTCAGCAGCGCTCAAGTCGCGGCGCTGGAGAAGGTTCTGCAACTTCAGCAGGCCGGCACTCCGGTAATCGCCGCGAACTTCAGCCTCGGCGCTGGACAGTACAGTTCCCCCTGTGGCTCCGACGTACGCAAGCCCATGATCGACGCCCTGCTCGAAGCCGGAGTCGCCACCGTCGTCGCAGCAGGCAACAACGGCTTCAGCAACAGGGTCAACAGCCCCGCCTGTGTCGACAGTGCAGTCACCGTCGGTTCCTCGAGCTATGGCGACACCGTCTCGGAGTTTTCCAACCGCGGCGCCATGCTGGACCTGTTCGCACCGGGGGAGGGGATCGTCTCTTCGATACGCAAGGGCGCGTACGCGGCTGAGAGCGGCACCTCAATGTCGGCGCCTCACGTGGCCGGCACACTTGCCGTCTTGCGCCAGACGTATCCCGCCAAGCCCATTGCCGAACTGGAGCAGTTGCTCAAGTCGACCGGCAAGCCCATCGTCGACGGGACTGTGACCACCCCCCGTCTGAACATAGGCGCGGCGCTGGGGGAGAGCGAGCCGACACCGCCGCCTACGCCAGAGCCCAAGCCGCGGGCGTCACACATCAGCAACTACAAGGCCTACGCCATTCCTGATCCGGGAATTGTGCAGTCGCCGGTGACCATCTCCGGGGTGGCGGGCAAGGCATCCAAGTCGCTACAGGTACGTGTGAACCTGACGCACGACTGGCACCCTGAGGTGAAGATCGACCTGATTGCCCCGGACGGCAAGTCCTACCCGCTCAAGGCAACTGGCGGAAGCCAGACCGGCGGTGCGCTGAGCGCGACGTACGCTGTCGACGCCAGCGCATCCCCCGCCGGCGGCACGTGGAAGTTGCAGGTGGAGGACCGCTCCAAGGGCGGTGTCGGCACGCTCAAGAGCTGGACCCTGATCCCGAATTCGTTCGCGAAGAAGGGAACCGCCGCGATCCCGGATGCCGGCACACTCGACTCGACCATTGCCGTAGCCGGCCTGCCCGGCGGGGCCTCCGGGGCACTGCAGGTGCAGGTGGACGCCGTCCATGAGTGGTCCGGGGACCTCAAGGTCGATCTGATCGCTCCTGACGGGAAGTCCTACCGGGTCAAGTCCACCTCCGCAACTGACTCACCAGTTAGCGGCACCTACACGGTAGACGCCCGCACCTCTCCCGCGAGTGGGACCTGGACGCTGCGAGTCCAGGACACATCGACCGGCGCCGTCGGCTCTCTGAAGGGTTGGTCGCTGGACTTCCCGTCGTACGAGAGCCAGACCCGTGTCACCCTGCCTGACGCCGACTACGTGCGTTCGCCGATCACGGTCAGCGGACTCACGGGTAGCGCTCCCAAGGAACTCAAGGTGTACGTCGACATCACCCACGGATGGATCGGCGACCTGACCATCAACCTGGTCGACCCGAACGGCAAGCTGCACTTGCTCAAGCCGGATTCTGCATCGGAGTCAGGCGGCACCCTTCAACACATTTACACAGTGGATGTCAGCACAGCGCCGGCATCCGGCACCTGGAATCTCAGCATAGATGACACGGACGAGGGTTCCACAGGCACGCTGAACGGTTGGTCACTGACCTTCTGACCGTTTTCACCTGCGTGATGAGATGAGAAAGACGGCTCGATCCGAGGATTCGACGAGCCGTCTTTTTCATTCCACGAACGACAACGTTGTCCCGAAGCAGGCAAGCTCAGATCTAGCTCAAGCAATTGAGGTTTCCTCGCAACGGGCTCAGACACCGTGCAAGAATTCATTTCAGGGCGCAATTCCAACGGGGAACGCGTACTAATTATGGGGGTAAAATGTCCGTTCGTACCAGAGTCGCGGTCGGCGCAGTCAGTAGCATTCTGATCCTTGGCGGTGCGGCTTCGCCGGCGCTCGCGGATACGGACGTTCCGGTCGACGCGCCAGTGATCGCAGAGGGCTCGACGATCGTGCCGGACGAGCTCGGCGACGCCCCGTCCGGAGGAGGAGAGATCCTTGGCGGTGTCGAGTCCATCGACGAACTGAACGAGGAGTTCGACCTGCCCAACCAGGTGGATGGACCGGACCTGCCCGATCAGCCCATCACCGGCACCGAAGACCTCTCCTCGCCCACCGGACAGTACTGCGGCAGGCCCTACAACTTCGTGCACATCACCAGAAACCTGCCGAACACCATGGCCGTCAAGTACAGCACGTTCGTGCAGAACAACCGCAGCACCACCATGGACTGGAAGTTCACGACGAAGCGGTCCGGCACGACCGAGATCGGCGCTTCCGTCACCATCGGCGGCGAGGCCAAGGTCCTGTGGCTGGGGAAGATCAAGACCGAGGTCACCGGGTCGGCCAAGAAGTCCTGGACCTCCGAGCTGGGCGTCGAGGCCTACGGCAAGGTCAAGGCGCACAAGACCGTGTACGGCGACTACGGCATCAAGAAGGAGAAGGTGTACGGCTACTCGGCCCACGTCTCCAGCGACTGCGTTATCAGCAACAAGAAGTACATGACTGTCTGGGCCCCGTACCGTGAGGGCTGGGTCATCAGCGGCTGACCACGCCTGTACACGAGAGGTGCCCCGGACGACCTTAGGGCCGCCGGGGCACCCGTTTGAGGAGATCACTGATGCGCAAAGTTGCATTCGTCGCCCCGGCGTTGCTCGCCTTGCTTCTCTCGGCATGCTCATCTGAGGACGGTGAGTCGGGAAAGGAGGCTGACGCCAAGCCGGCTTCTGCTTCTTCGACCGCCAGTAAGCCCCTGGACCTGAGGCTGCCAAAGAAGGCAGATTATTTGATCCCGGAAACTACCGGAAAAGGCACCCGGGAAATCGAGTCCTTCGTGTCGAAAAAGGACGTCTATACCGTTCATGTACGGTGTGGCGGAAAGGGTAATCTTTCCCTTCGGGAAGAGTCTGCAGACCCGGTGAAAGTCAAATGTGGTGGCCCGGTATCCATCGGCTACATCTTCATCGACAAGGGTGAAGAGCAGAGCTTGACAGTTTCACCCGATAACGAGAAGACGCAATGGGCGCTCGCCATTTTGGACGGCAAGCAAAAACCCGCACCGTAAGAGCTGGTAACAGGGTGGTGTGGAGGTGCCTCGGTCGGGCGTGATCGCTGATGGGTGTTGGTGCAGCTCGGCCGGTGGACCTGCTGCGCGCGAGGGTTCTGGCTCTGCGCTGACTGGCTTCCGACTCAGACGGAACATCCGCGGTTTCCCAGGCCCGAACCGTCGACCTTTTGCAGGGCGGCCCTCGCGAGGTTGCAGGACCTCCAGCAGTGGCTGGTGACCGGAGAGTCGCCGTACGTGCCGGGCAGCCTGGTTGTGGATCTGTAGGAGGGCTACGCGCACACAGGAGGGGCAGGTCCCCGGCGCCGACCAGCAGCTCCTCGGACCCGCCCCGCCCCCCTCAGCGCTCGCTCACTCCCCGTGGCACTCGCCGTAGATCCGGCCCGACCCGCACCAGCACGCCGTCCCCCGCTGCGGCGGCCACTCCACCGCGCGTCCCCGCGCCGCCAGGGTCGTCGCGTACTGGGGGAGCAGGGAGGCCTCCGCCGGGGACATGCCCTCCGAGGCCGCGAAGGCCTCGTAGGAGGGGACCGTTCCCGACACGATGCCCAGGTTCGCCGTGCCGGAGGCGGAGAGCTCGCGCAGGGACGCCTCTATTGTCACCAGGTGCTCCTCGTGGGAGGGGTACTCCGAGGCCAACGACGGGTAGGCGGATACCAGTTCCGTCAGTTCGGCAGCAGGCCAGTGCAGGACCGCTACCGGGAACGGGCGGGACAACGCCTCGCGGTACGTGCCGAGTTCGGCGCGCAGGCGGGAGATCTCCGCCTCCAGTTCCGCCGGGTTCTCCGAGCCGAGCGACCAGACCCGCTTCGGGTCGTGCAGTTCGTCGAGGGAGACCGGGGAGGAGTTGACGGTGTCCGCCAGCAGGTCCCAGTCGTCGTGGGCCAGGCCCAGCATGCGGCGGACGCGGTGGCGGCCGAACAACAAAGGATGCGTGGAGTACGGCGGCTCCGGTACGTCCGTGAGGAGCACCCTCGCCCCCTCCGTGAACGTCGCCTGCGCCTGCTCCAGCTCGTCGTGGGACTCCAGGGCCTCCGCGACGATCACCCAGGGCGCCGGGTCCCGCGGTGACGCCGTGCGGACGCCGTCGATGATCGCGCGGGCCTCGGCCTCATGGCCGTACTCCCACAGGTTCGCGGCCTTCAGGGCGCGGACGAGGAACGGGTTCTCCAAGCCGTCCTGCGCGGCCAGCAGGCGGTCGTAGAGGGAGGACGCGGCGGGACGGTCGCCGGCCAGTTCCAGATGGGCCGCGGCCTGCAGGAGCAGGGCTTCGGCGTCCTCGGGATACCGGTCGGCGGTCCGCTCCAGGCGCGCCGCTTCGGCGTTGTGGTCGACGTTCTCGGCAGGCGTGTCGGGGCGCATGGGGGACACCGTACTGCCGATCAGTGTCAAAGGAGAGGGAGGTGCAGGCCAGGGGCCGGTTGACGCGAAGGGCCCCGGCCCGCACCACGGGCTCGCTCAGATCGTCACGCCGTCGATCTGCAGTGTCTGTACCGCCTTCGCCGCGAACGGCACCGCCACCGACTTCCCGCTCAGGAAGGTGTTGGAGTACGAGGCGTACTTGTCGCCGCCCGTCGTCACCGTGTTCCAGCGCGGGACCACGCCGCCGGAGCCGCCCGTCACCGTGGTGAAGCGGGACAGGTCGAAGGTGAGGGTCTGGGCCGAGGTGGAGGTGTTCAGGGCCACGATGACCAGGCGCTTGGCCGAGGAGTCGTAGGCCGCGACCGCGTTGCTCACGCCCGTGTCGAGGATCTTCATCCCGGGGCGGATGTGCCGGCTGAACTGGGCCAGCACGTAGTACTTCGTCTCGATCGCGCCGGCCTGAAGGGTGCTCGCGTCGTACTTGATCACTCCCCAGCCCGCCGTCGGGTCCATGACCTGCCAGTAGACCCAGGCCGTGGGGTGCAGCCAGCGGAAGTCGTAGAGGAGGTTGAAGGCCGTGGTGTAACCGGTGCCGTCGCTGTCACCGGTCTCGGAGTTCCACAGCTTCTTGCCGGCCGTGGTCACCACGTCCGTGTAGAGGAGGTCCCGGCGGCCGTTGGAGCCCTGGTAGCCGTGCACGTTGACCTGGTTGACGTACCCCTTGGTCGTCGAGCTGAAGGAGTTCCAGGTGGTGCGGGCGAGGTCGTAGCTGGTCTCGTCGGAGGCCGAGATCTTCACGCCGGTCAGGCCGCGGTTGTTCAACTCGCTGCGCAGGTACGGCAGTACGGCCGACTGGACGCTCGCGTCCATGTGGCAGCCCTCCTGCGTGCCGGTCGCCGTCCACCAGGACGAGGAGGGCTCGTTGAAGGCGTCGACCGTCGAGAAGTTCACGCCCCAGTTGTTCTTGGCGTACAGGGCGGTCGCGGCGAGGTGGGAGGCGTGCTGGCGGTAGTTCCAGGTCTGGAGGTTGTTGCCGCCGCCCGAGGCGCCGGAGGGGTTGTGGTTGTTGCACATCCACCACATCGGGGAGTTCGCGAAGAGCTCGCTCACGGCGCCTCGCTGGGTCGCCTTCACCAGCATCGCCCGCTGGTTGGCGTCCGCCGTCCAGTCCCACGCCGAGGACGTCGGGTCCTCGTTGTTCCAGTCCTGCCAGTAGCCCTCGATCTGCTTGAAGGCGGGGATGTTCGGCGACTCGACCATCGACGAGCCGCTCACGGTGTTCCAACTGCACGCGCCCAGGTTGTAGCGGGCGATGTTCAGGCCGAGACCGGGGAGCGAAGTGCCGTTGTAGGACGTCGACTTGGTGGTGAAGAAGATGTCGGCGAAGTCGTCCCGGGCGCCGAAGACGTTGGCCCACCAGGCCAGGGAGGTGCCCCAGCCCTCCCAGGTGCCGTACGACGTCCCCGGGCTGACCGCGATCGTGGCGTCCGCACGGGCGGTACCGGTGGCCAGCGCGCTGCCGAGGAGGGTGCCTCCTGCGGCTGTCAGCAGCGTTCTGCGTCGGATCATGGCTACTCCGAACTCCGATGGTCGACACTCCGATGGGTCGACACTCCGATGGATCGACGCGGCTTCTGACCCGCGCCGTGGCCTGCCCCGTTCATGCCACGACGAAGCATCGGGTGTGGCCAGTGAGCTTGTCGAGAGTTCTGACAGCCCTTCCTAAAACCGGTGGAGGAAGTTCGGTATACCGGACGCGTCCCCGGCCGTGTCCCCCGGCCACGTCCATGTTCGCGTCGGCTCCACGAGGTCCTCGGCCTGGTGACTTGCGTCGGCTGCACAGGTCCTCGGCCTGGTGACTTGCGCGCCCTGCCCTTATCGTGCGGGCGGCCCCGTCCGAGGAGGCGTGATCCATGCGGCAGCGCGTCATGCACCACGGAGCCCGGCGCCGGCGCGAGCGTCGCCGACGCGCGGTGTGGGCCGGTGGCGAACTCCTCGTCACCGCGGGCGTCGTCCTGCTGCTCCTCGTCGCGCACCAGCTGTGGTGGACCAACCGGCAGGCCCGGGAGGGCGCTCGGCGCGAGGTCGAGGTGCTGGAGCGGGAGTGGGAGCGGGGCGCGGGAGCCGACCCGGGGGCCCAGGCCGATCAAGACCTCCACACCACCACTCCGGCCACGACCACCCTGGCCACCACCACCCCGAAACCCGCCGCCCAGGACGACCCCACCACCCCGCCGCCCGACCTGTCCCAGGCCTACGCCGTCCTCCGCATCCCCCGCCTCCACCTCCGCGTCCCCGTCGCCGAGGGCGTCGGCAGGCGCGGTGTCCTCGACAAGGGGTACGTCGGCCACTACCCCGGCACCGCGCAGCCGGGCGGCGCCGGGAACTTCGCGCTCGCCGGGCACCGCAACACCCACGGCGAGCCCTTCCGGTACGTCGACCGGCTCGCGCCCGGGGACACCGTCCAGGTGGAGACGCGCGGCGCGGTGTTCACGTACGCCGTGGACAGGACCCTGCGCCAGACCTCGGCCCGCGACTCGGGGGTGATCGGCCGGATCCCCCGCTCGACGGTGCGTCCCTCCTACGGCTACACCGAGCCCGGTCACTACCTCACCCTCACCACGTGCACCCCCGAGTACACGTCCCGGTACCGGCTGGTGGTGTGGGGCAAGCTGGTGTCGACGCGGCCGCGTTGACGCGGTCACCGCTCCCGCAGTCCCACCACGCTCGCGGCCGCCACCAGTGCCAGCACCGCCGACACCACCATGGCGATGTCCGCGCCGTGGGCGAGGCCGCCGCCGGAGGAGGTGGCGATCGCGATCGTCAGGGCGACCCCGGCGCAGGAGCCGATGTAACGGAAGGTCTGCTGGGCGCCCGAGCCCATTGCCGCACGGGCCGCCGGGACGGACTCCACGGCGAGCAGCGGGAGCGCCGCGTTCAGCAGGCCGCTGCCGACGCCGGCGACGACCAGGCCCGGCAGCAGCCGTACCCAGGAACCCGCGTCGAGCGAGCCCAGCATGGTCAGCACGCCCGCCGCGTGCAGCAGGAAGCCGATCGCGAGCTGCCGGCGCGGCGGCACCCGGCCGGCCAGGCGCCGGACCTGGAGGGCCACCGCGAAGGACAGGCCGGACCAGAGGAGGAAGAGCCAGGCCGTGTCCATCGCGGACAGGCCGACGGTCTGCTGGAGGAGGGCCGGCAGGAAGCTGAACAGGCCGATCACCGCGAGGCCCGTGAACAGGCCGCTGGAGGAGGACGCGAGGAAACGGCGCTGGCGCAGCAGGCCCAGGTCGATCATCGGGGTGGCCGAGCGGCGTTCCACCGCCGTGAACGCGGCGAGCAGGACCACGGACGCCAGCAGCAACAGCCCGATCGGTGCCCGCAGCCACCCGTCCCGGCCCAGGGTCAGCGCCGCGACCAGGGCGACCAGAGCGAGCCCGAAGGTCACCGCGCCGGCGAGGTCGGGGCGGCCGCCGCGCGGGGCCCGGGACTCCGTCAGGAGCCGTGCGGACAGGGCGGCCACGAGCACGGCGGCGGCGCCGAGAACGCCGTACGACACTCTCCAGCTCGGCATCGCGCCGCTCAGCAGGGGGCCGACGGCGATGCCGCCGCTCACGAAGGCGCCCCACACGCCGGTCGCGTGCAGGCGGCCCCTCGGTGAGGGGAAGGCGTGGACGATCAGGCCCAGGCTGCTCGCGAGGAGCGCCGCGCTGGCCGCGCCCTGGGCGACCCGGGCCAGCGTGAACAGCCAGGTGGACGAGGTCAGTGCGCCCAGGGCGGTGGTGAGGCCGAGGGCCAGGGTGCCCGCGACGAAGATGCGGCGGCGGCCGTAGTCGTCGGCGAGGGAGCCGGCGACCAGGAGGAGGGCGGCGAGGCCGAGCGGGGTGCCGTTCAGGAGCCAGGCCTGGGCGGACAGCGGGGTGTGCAGGTCGGCGGCGACGTCGGGGAGCGTGACCATCGGCGCGGTGTACGTCATGAGGGCGACGGCGGTGGCGGCGCTGGTCAGGGTGAGCGTGGCGGTGGGGTGCGCGGGAGAGGCCTGGGGGGTCTCGGCGACCTTCACCTCAGTGAGAGTTCGTTCATTGAACCTAGCCATGGCGAGAACCGTAGCAGAGTAGGTTCGGTCATTGAACCTATGGGCGGAAAATGGTTACAGTGGGCGGCATGGCACTGGGCAAGGACTACGCGACACAGGAATGCTCGATCGCCCGCGCGCTGGAGATCGTCGGCGAGCGCTGGACCCTGCTCGTCGTCCGCGACGCCCTCTACGGCGTCCGGCGCTACAATGACTTCCTCGTCCACCTCGGCATCCCGCGCGCCGTCCTCGCCGCCCGCCTCCAGATGCTCACCGAGGAAGGGATCCTCCAAAAGCGCCGGTACCAGGAGTCCCCGCCGCGTGACGAGTACGTCGTCACCGACCGTGCCATCGCCCTGTGGCCCACCCTGCGCGCCCTCGGCCGCTGGGGCCGCGAGCACCACGGCGAGAGCGCGCTGCGGACTTTCCACCACGCCGAGTGCGGCACCGAACTCGGCTCCTACGGCGAATGCCCCGCCTGCGCGACCGTCGTACCGGTCGAGGACGTCCTCATGGTGCCGGGCTCCGGGCTCGACCCGGACCCGGCCGACCCGGTCAGCCGGGCGCTGCTGGAGCCGAGGAGGCTCCTTCAGCCGATCGTGGTCGATCAGGTATAACCGGGGGAGGACCGACAAGCAGGGAGGAGGGAGCGCCGTGATCCGCAACTGGACGACCGGGCGCCCCGCCGCCGTGTTCCTGCTCCTCGTGCTCGACGTCGTCCTGCTCGACACCAGCAGCCTCTCCGCCGCCGTCGCGCTCGCCGCGACCGCCGCGGCCGGCTCCGCGTTCGTCGCCTGCTCGCTGATCGCCTCGCGCTGCGCGCCCGCCGTGCCGCCGACCCGCGTCCGCACCGCCATCCGCGACCGCGCCCGCCGCACGGCCTTCCTCACACAACGCGACCCCGACGCCCAGGGGCGCCCCCGCCCCCGAGCCCCCGGTCACGCCCTCCGGACGATCACCGCGTAGAAGCCCCTCGCACAGGGGTGTTCCGCGCGGGTCGTCATGCCGCCTCTCACCACTTCCGGCACGACGAGACCCCCGGAGGGCTCACCCATGTCCGTCTTCGCTGATCTGGTCCAGCATCTCGCCGACCTGCTCCACCCCCTCTTCGGCGCCACCGCGGCCGCCGCCGCGATCGTCCTGTTCACCGCTTTCGTACGACTGCTCGTGCACCCCCTGTCCCGCGCCGCGGCCCGCGGCCAGAAGGCCCGCACCAGGCTCCAGCCGAAGATCGCCGAGCTGCGGAAGAAGCACAAGGACGACCCCGCCGCGCTCCAGAAGGCGGTGATGGCCCTGCACGCCGAGGAGAAGGTCTCCCCGCTGTCCGGCTGTCTGCCCGGACTGTTCCAGCTCCCCGCGTTCTTCCTGCTGTACCACCTCTTCTCCAACACGACGATCGGCGGCAAGGCGAACGAGCTGCTCGGCCACGAGCTGTTCACCGCGCCGCTCGGCGGACGCTGGGCGGACGCGCTCGGTGACGGCGGGGCGTTCGGGGGAGCGGGGCTCGTGTACGTCTGCCTCTTCGCGTTCGTCGTCGTGGTGGCGACCTTCAACTACCGCCGTACGAAACGGATGATGGCCGCGAACCCGGTCCTGCCGGTGACCGACGGGCAGCCGGTGCCCGGGATGGGCGCGATGAGCAGGGCCATGCCCTTCATGTCCTTCTTCACCCTCTTCACCGTGGCGGTAGTGCCCCTCGCGGCCGCGCTGTACGTGGTGACCAGTTCGACGTGGGCCGCGGTCGAGAGGGCCGCCCTCTATCGCTGACCGGAGCGGGGACGGTCCAGTCCGTGAACCGGGTATTGCGGACTGGACACTCAGCTTGGAGGATCGACCAGTCATCCGATGGCTGCACCCGTCGGCGGGCGCCCCGCGATCTAGGGAGATAGTGATCATGAAGCTGCTGCGAGTCGGTACGGCGGGAACGGAGACGCCCGCGCTGCTCGACACCGACGGGGTCCTGCGGGACCTGTCCGGTGTCGTGGAGGACATCGACGGGACGCTGCTCGCCGACGACGCGGCACTCGGCCGGGTCCGCGCGGCCGCGGAGGCCGGGGACCTGCCGGCGCTGGACACCACGGGGCTCCGCGTCGGGCCGCCGGTCGGAGGGATCGGCAAGATCGTCTGCATCGGCCTGAACTACCACGACCACGCGCGCGAGACGGGTGCCGAGCCGCCCGCCGAGCCGGTGATCTTCTTCAAGGCCGCGGACACGGTGGTCGGCCCCTACGACACGGTCCTGGTGCCCCGGAAGTCGGAGAAGACCGACTGGGAGGTCGAGCTGGCGGTCGTGATCGGGCGTACGGCCCGCTACCTGGCGTCCACCGAGGAAGCGCTCGCCCATGTCGCCGGGTACGCGGTGGCGCACGACGTGTCCGAGCGGGAGTTCCAGATCGAGCGCGGCGGGACGTGGGACAAGGGGAAGAACTGCGAGACGTTCAACCCCCTGGGACCGTGGCTGGTGACGGCGGACGAGATCCCCGACCCGCAGAACCTGTCCCTGAAACTGTGGGTCAACGGCGAGCTGAAGCAGAACGGCACGACCGCCGAGCAGATCTTCCCCGTCGGTGAAGTGGTGCGCTACGTCAGCCAGTTCATGACCCTGTACCCGGGCGATGTGATCAACACGGGTACCCCGGCCGGGGTCGCGATGGGGGAGCCCGAGCCCAAGCCGTATCTGCGGGCCGGGGATGTGGTGGAACTGGAGATCTCGGGGCTCGGGCGGCAGCGGCAGGAGTTCAAAGACGCCTGAGGCGTGGGGGACTGCGGTCGTTCGGCCCTCCCGCGCCCCTGGGTGGGGCCAGTCACCCCAGTAGCGATGCGAGCCTGCGCCAGGCCTCCCTCGGGAGGCTGTAGCGCGGGCCGCCGTCCACGATCTGCAGGGCCACATGGTCCGCGCCCGCCTCGAGGAACTCGTCGACGCGGGCGCGGATCTTCTCGTCCGTGCCCCAGGCGTAGACCGCGTCGACCAGGCGGTCGCTGCCGCCGTCCTTGAGGTCGTCCTCCGTGAAGCCGTTGCGGAGGAAGTTGTTGGTGTAGTTGGGCAGGGCCAGGTACATGGCGAGGTAGTCGCGGGCCACGGCGCGGGCGCGCGCGGGGTCGGACTCGAGGACGACCTTCAGCTCCGGGGCCAACAGGGGCGCCTCGCCCAGGAGTTCACGGGACCGTGCCGTCTGGTCCGCGGTGATCAGGTACGGGATCGAGCCGGCCGCGCGGTTCTTGGCCAGTTCGATGGTCTTGGGGCCCAGTGCGGCCAGGACCCGGCCCTCGGCCGGTGCTCCTGCCTTGTCCAGGGCGTCCAGGTAGGCCACCAGGGCCGAGTACGGGCGCCGGTACTGCTCCGCGAGCTTGGCGTGGCTGACGCCCAGGCCCAGGACGAAGCGGCCGGCGTGGGCGGCGTCCAGGTCGGTGAAGCTCGCGGCGGCGGTCTCGGCCTCGTGGTCCCAGATGCTCTGGATGCTGGTGCCGACGACGATCCGCGAGGTCGCCTCCAGGAGCGGGGCGGCGTTGGCGGCGGAGCTGCTGCCGCCCAGCCATATCGCGCCGAACCCGAGTTCCTCCAACTCGGCGGCGGCCTCGGCGCGTTCGCCCCGCAGGGACGGGTCCTCCCCGCGCAGACCGCCGCCGTTCCAGATGCCGTACTTTCCGATGATCTGCTTCATGGCAGGTGCCAACGCGGGAGGACCCGGCGATCATTCCTGTCCGTCAGCGGCCCTTGCTCAAGAACTCCTCCAGCGCCTCGACCACGAGACGGTGGTCCTGGAGCTGGGGCAGGCCCGAGACCGTCACCGTGCCGACCACACCCACGCCCTCCACCGTGATCGGGAAGGAGCCGCCGTGGGCCGCGTACTCGTCCGGGTCCAGCCGCGAGGACTCCTCGAAGGTGCTGCCCTTGGCGCGGAAACGGGCGCCGACCAGGTAGGAGGCGGAGCCGTAGCGCTCCACGACCCGGCGCTTGCGGTCGATCCAGGCGTCGTTGTCCGGGGTGGAACCCGGCAGGGCCGCGTGGAAGAGCTGCTGGCCGCCGCGCCGGATGTCGACGGCCACCGGAGCCTGCCGCTCCCGGGCCAGCTCCACCAGCAGCGAGCCCAGCGCCCACGCGTCCTCGTACGTGAACTGCCGGAAGACCAGACGGCGTTCCTGCGCCTCCAGCTCCTCCAGGGGCGGGGTGAGTTCCGGCTGGAACTTCGGGGTCAGCCCGGTGTTGTGCGTCACAGCTGCACCGCCACTCCGTCGTGGGCCGAACGGCGCGCCGCCTCCAGTACGTCGAGGGCGGCGGCCGCCTCCAGCGCGGTCACCGGGTTGGTGCCGCCGTCGGCAAGGGCCCTGGCCACGGCCGCATAGTAAGCGGGGTAGTCGCCGGGGAGGGTGGGGACGGGGCTGCCGCCGCCCGTCACGGGGGACTCTCCCGCGCCCAGCCGGCCCCACAGCGACTCGGGCTCCCGGCCCCAGCCGGCCGCCGTACCGGGCCGCTCGCCCTCCCTGAGCGCCGCCTCCTGCGGGTCCAGGCCGTACTTCACATAGCCCGCCTTGGAGCCCAGCACCCGGAAACGGGGGCCGAGTTGGGCGGTCGTGGCGGAGACGTAGAGGTGGGAGCGGACGCCGCTCGCGTGCGTGATCGCGATGAACGTGTCGTCGTCGACCTCGGCGCCCGGGCGGCGGACGTCCGCCTCGGCGTACACGGAGGCGGCGGGCCCGAAGAGAGTCAGGGCCTGGTCGACGACATGGCTGCCGAGGTCGTAGAGCAGACCTCCGATCTCTGCCGGGTCACCGGACTCGCGCCAGCCGCCCTTGGGCTGCGGCCGCCACCGCTCGAAACGGGACTCGAAACGCCATACGTCGCCCAGTTCGCCCGCGTCGAGGAGCTTGCGGAGCGTCAGGAAGTCGTTGTCCCAGCGGCGGTTCTGGAAGACGGAGAGGAGCAGGCCGCGGTCCTCGGCGAGGGCGGCCAGCTCGCGCGCCTCGGCCGCCGTGCCGGCGATCGGCTTGTCGACGACGACGGGGAGGCCGGCCTCCAGGGCGGTGGTGGCGAGGGGTACGTGCGTCTTGTTGGGGGAGGCGATGACGACCAGGTCGAGTTCGTCGGCGCGCGCGAACAGTGCGTCGGCGCCATCGACGGTACGTACGTCCGGGAACTCGGCGCGGGCCTGTTTCTGCCGCTCGGGGTTCGAGGTGACCACCGTGTCGAGGGCGAGGCCCTCGGTGGCGGCGATCAGCGGGGCGTGGAAGACGGAGCCCGCGAGGCCGTAGCCGACGAGGCCCACGCGGAGGTCAGCAGCAGTCATGCCCTCCACTTTCGCAACGGTGTTGCCAAAGTGCAAGCGTGGCGGACAATGGCAGGCGTGAACAGGACGAACGGCGGAGCCAACCTCCCGGCCCTGCGCAGCCACAACACCGCGCTCGTGCTCGACCTGCTGCGGGGCGCGGGCGCCGGGGGGATCAGCCGCCTGGAACTCGCCGAACGGACCGGACTGACCCCGCAGGCCGTCAGCAAGATCACCGCCCGGCTGCGGGGTGCGGGCCTGGCGGCGGAAGCGGGGCACCGGGCGTCGACGGGCGGCAAACCACGGACCGTCCTGCGCCTCGTGCCCGGGGCGGGCCACGCGGTGGGCGTCCACCTGGACCGGGACGCGCTGCGGACGGTGCTGGTGGACCTCGCCGGGGCGGTGGTGGCGGAACGGCACGCCGCGCTGGACCTGGGCGCGGGCGCGCAGGCCGTCGTCGCGGTGGTCGCGGGAGAGGTCGAGGGGCTCATGGAGGGGCTCCTGGAGGAGGCGGGGGGAGAGCGCGCGGCCGAGGACGCCGGGCCGCCGGAGGCCGGTGCGACCACCGGGCCGTCGGCCCCAGGCGCCGACGACGAGGGCACCGCCCCGCACTCCGCCGCCGACTCGCTCCCCTCCCTCCTCGGGGTGGGCGTCGCCCTCCCGGGGCCCCTCGACCACACCAGGGGTGTGCTGCACCGCGTCACCGGCTTCCCCGAGTGGGACGGCTTCCCCCTGCGGGACGCGCTCGCGCGGCGGCTCGGAGTGCCCGTCGTGGTCGACAAGGACACCAACGCGGCCGCACTGGGGCTCGCCGTCGCCGGGGAGCGGGGCTCGTTCGCGTATCTGCACCTCGGTACGGGGCTCGGCGCCGGACTCGTCATCGGCGGGGCCGTGCACCGGGGGGCGCGGACCGCGGCCGGGGAGTTCGGGCACCAGGTCGTCCAGCTCGACGGGCCGCCCTGCGGCTGCGGCGACCGGGGCTGCGTCGAGGCGCTGTGCCTGGCGGCGGTGGCCCGCGGCGACCTCACCGAGGCGGCCCGGGTCCTCGGCATCGCGGCCGGCAACCTCGTCGCCCTCCTCGACATCGACCTGGTACTGCTGGGCGGCCGTACCGTCACCACCGCCCCGGACGCCTTCCTGCGAGGCGTCGAAGCCGTCCTCGACGAACGCGCCCGGCGCACCGGCGAGGAACCGGTCCCCGTGCGCACCGCGACCGGCGAGGTAGCCGAGGGCGCGGCACAGCTCGTCCTGGCCCCGCTCTTCGGCCGGTCCGACGCGTGAGGAACGGTCGGTCCGACGCCTGGGGGAGGGCACCGGCCGGACACCGACGACCCGACCGGTTTCACCCTTCGCTCGCCACCCCGCGTCCGCTGATCGAGGGGACTTCCCCGGCCGTACGGAGCGGCATCCCGCGTCGGGCGCCGTCACCCGACATGGTCATGTGTTCATGCGACGGTATGCCCACGGTGGTACGCCCACCTTCCTCGGCCTCGCGGCAGCAGCCGCCCTGATGTCGGCGCCCCCCGCGACAGCCGCCACCCCTTCCCCCGCCCCCGTCGACCACTCCTGCGCCCCCGTCGGCCGTTCCTTCCCCCTCACCACCCGTATCCACGGCGGCCCCGACGTCTACGAGGCCGGGGGCGGCTTCCACACCTGGTACCTGGACCTCGTCAACACGACCCGGCACACCTGCGAGGGCATCCACCCGGTCGTCGTCCTCGTCGACGAGCGGCACGCCCTGAAGCCCTCCCAGCCCCGCCTGGAGTTCTACGACGGCCCCCGCACCCACGCCGTCCGCTTCGAGACCACCGACGAGGACGAACTCGTCGGGGTGTTCGGCGGCGCCGGGCTCACCGTGGGCCCGGGCAGGACCCTCACCGTGAAGGTACGGCTCGCGCTCACCGAGGACGCCGTACCGAACGAGGTCACCGTCAACGCGGCCGTCGTCCAGCGGCACGGCGACGACGGCGACTGGGTGGGGCAGTCCGACGACTACCGCTTCGGCATCGGCTCCCCGCCGGGTACTGTGCGGCCCGACCCCACCCGCACCCCCCGCGGCCTGCCCTTCGCGGACGCGGCCGAGGAACTCGCCAGCACCGGCCCCGCCGCAGCCGCCGCCGTCCTCGGGACCGCCGCCCTCCTCCTGGTCACGGTGGGAGCGATCCTCAGGGCCCGCGGCCGCCGCTGACCCCGGACGTTCCGGGACCCGTCCCCAACCGGCCATTCCCTCAAGATCCGGCCACTGTCTAGGCTGGGGCGGACGCAGCAAGGCGTACACGCGTACGGCAGGAGATCCCGCACATGGCAGACCGCAAGCCCATCGATTCGTGGCTCACCGACATGGACGGTGTACTCATCCACGAGGGCGTACCGATCCCCGGCGCCGACGCCTTCCTCAAGAAGCTCCGCGAGTCCGGCAAGCCCTTCCTGGTGCTGACCAACAACTCCATCTACACCCCGCGCGACCTGCACGCCCGTCTGCGCCGCATGGGCCTGGACGTGCCGATCGAGAACATCTGGACCTCGGCCCTGGCCACCGCGCAGTTCCTGGACGACCAGCGGCCCGAGGGCACGGCGTACGTCATCGGCGAGGCGGGTCTGACCACCGCCCTGCACGACATCGGCTACATCCTGACCGACCACGAGCCCGACTACGTCGTCCTCGGCGAGACGCGCACCTACTCCTTCGAGGCCATGACCAAGGCGGTCCGGCTCATCAACGACGGTGCCCGTTTCATCTGCACCAACCCCGACGAGACCGGCCCCTCCGCCGAGGGCGCGCTGCCGGCCACCGGTGCCGTCGCCGCCCTGATCACCAAGGCGACCGGCAAGCAGCCGTACTTCGCGGGCAAGCCCAACCCGCTGATGATGCGCACCGGACTCAACACCATCGGCGCGCACTCCGAGACCAGCGCGATGATCGGCGACCGCATGGACACCGACGTCCTGGCCGGCATGGAGGCCGGCATGCAGACCTTCCTGGTCCTCACCGGACTGACCCGCCCCGAGCAGGTCGAGGCATTCCCGTACCGGCCCTCGAAGGTCGTGGACTCGATCGCGGACCTCGTCGACCGGATCTGAGGCGGGACCCCGTCGGCCGGATCCGAGGCTGACCCGAACGGAGCAACGCGGCGCCCCTCCGGGTGCGGGCCCGGAGCCCCCGGGGGACTCTCCACATATCTGGAGGTTCACGATGGGTTCACTACGCCTCACTGTCTGTACCGTCGTCCTGGCTTTCGCGGCCCTCACCCCGCCCGCGCAGGCGGCGGACGGCCGCAGCGTCTCGGTGACCCCGTCGACCCCCGCAGCCGGCGCCGACCTCACGCTGAGGGTGACCGGCTGCGCCGGGAAGACGGCCACCGCCGCCTCGGCCGCGTTCGTCGCGAGCGCCCGGCTGACCGGGGCGGACGGCAGCCTCGCCGGGGAGACCCGCGTCCGCTCCTCGGCCGAGCCCGGACCCTACGACGTGCGGATCACCTGCGCCGACGTCGAGGTGACGGGCAGGATCACCGTCGTGGCGGCGCTGGGCGGCTCCGTACCGGCGTCCCCCGCCGCCCCCGTCGACGCGGGCGGCGGCTGGACCGCCACCCACCTCTCCGCGATGGAGCCCCATGCCACCGGGCCCGGCACCGGGCACGCGGTGACGGGCCTGGTGCTCGCCGGGGTCGCGGCGGTGGCCGTCGTGCTGCGCCGCAGCCGCCGGAGCCGCGAGGCGGACTGACCGGCGATGGCCCACCGCCTCTCCCACCGCTTCTCCGGCCGCTTCGCCGACCGTCACTCCGACCGTTTCTCCGACCAGGACGGCGGTCGCGCCCCGCACGGACGCGCCTCCGGGACCGGACGGCTGCTGACCGGCGTGACCTGGGCGGTACTGCTGTTCGGGTTGTGGCTGTGGGGACGCGAGGTCACCGACGTACGGCACGGCCCGTCCGCGCCGGTCGCCGGCGACGTGGCCGCGATCGGGCCCCCTTCCGAACTGGTCGAACTGCCGCCCGCGGCACGCCCGTTGAGGGGAGCGCTGCCGCAGCGCCTCGACATCCCGGAGCTCGGGGTGCAGGCGCCCGTGGTGGCCCGCGGCCTGGACGCCAGGGGTGCCCTCGACCCACCGCCCTTCGACCAGCCCGGCGTCGTCGGCTGGTACGCGGCCGGCGCCCGACCCGGGGCAGCCGGGACCGCGCTGATGGTGGGACACCTCGACACCGAGACCCGGCCCGCCGTCTTCCACAGGATCAGCTCCCTCAAGCCGGGCGGGACGATCCGCGTGATCCGCGACGACGGCAGGGTCGCCGAGTTCACCGTCGAGGACGTACGGGTCCTCACCCGCGAGCACTTCGACGCCCACCAGGCCTACGGCCCACGCGAGCCGGGCCGCGCCGAACTGCGCCTGGTCACCTGCGGCGGCACCTTCGACCGAGCGAGCCGCAGCTACACGGCCAACGTGATCGTCTCGGCGTATCTGACCGGCACGGGCCTGTAGGACCCGACCGGCGCGGGCCGGTGGGGCGGCGGGTGGCATCACCTGGCCCGGTCGGCGACCCGCTCCCCCTGAAGTCGCCGACCGGGCTGGTCCTCGACCGCGCGTGCTCGGGCTGCGGGAGTAACCCGGCGGCGGCACGGGAGGCCTGGAGGCTCGGTGGTGATGACTCGGCCAGGGGCTGGGGCCGTATCCGTATGGGAAGACAATAGAACGGATGAGCGCCTGGGCCTAGAGGCTGATGTACGCCAGGTCCCGTCCCGGTGGCTCTGCGTCATACGCCCTGGTGGCCCAGGGTGCTACGCGGGTCCGTCGGCGCTCCCGTCGATCTCCCGGCGCAGTGCGGCGTCGTCCGCGACGCCCTCGATGACCGCGCCCGCCACCTGGTCCAGGGGCAGCCGGTGGCGTCGCGCGTACTGCCGTAGCGCCATGAACGCCTGGTCGGCCGGGACGCTCCAGCGCTCGGCGAGCATCCCCTTGGCCTGCTCGATGCGGACCCTGCTGGACAGGGCTTCCTGCAACTGACCCGACAGAGTGCGGTACTGGGCATAGGTGTGACGGTTCTGCAGACCGAGGGCGGCGGCGTCGGCGAGGGCCTGGGCGACATGGAGCTCGGAGGTGACGCCGTCGGCCGGGGCGGTGTCGGGCAGCGTGGGCACGAACACGTTGAGGGCGCCCAGCAGGTTCTCGCGGCGGCGCAGCGGGACCGCGAACGTCGTCACGATGTCGTGCCCGAGGGCCCGTTCGGTGAAGTCGGGCCAGCGGGCGGCCGCGTGGGCGACCCGTATGGAGACCGGCGGTACGGGCTCGCCCGAGCCGTAGCTGTCCAGACAGGGGCCGCCGCCGTGCTGCGCCTCCAGCAGGTCCAGCGCCACCTGCTCGTGCCGGCTGCTGGGGGCCAGCGACACCGACCGGCCGCCGTCGATGAGCATCACCCCGGCCGCCCGCGCGTGCAGCAGTTCGACGCAGTGATCGGAGACGCGTTGTAAGTACCGGGTGGCCTCGAAGCCGTCGACGAGGGTGTCCGCGGCCTCCACCAGTGCCGAGGCCAGCCGGATCTCCCTGGTGGCGTACCGCATCGCTGAGCACTCCCCTTCATCGACGAGCGCCCCCGTACGGCGCGCACCTACCCCGACCTTCGAGGCTGTAACAGCTCCTGGACAAGGCTCCGGCGACCTCGTGGGCGGCGCGACCGGTGTGTCACGATTGAGACTTGCCACAGTGCACCCAGGGGGGAATTGGATGTACGTCAGCAGGGGGGCCAGGAAGGCATCCCGCGCACGGGCTTCGGCGGCGGTGCTGGGGGCGGCACTGCTGCTCGCCGCGTGTTCGACGCCCGAGGATCCGAAGGAAGAGGGCGAAGGCGGCACGGCCGGTGCGGGGATCACCCAACAGCCCAAGGAGGCCGACCCGTTCTGGGTCAACCCGGACGGCAACGCGGCCAAGCAGGTCGCCGCGTACCTGAAGAGCGGCAAGGACGACCAGGCCGAGCAGATCCGCAAGATCGCCCAGCAGCCGACCGGCGAGTGGATCGGCCCGGAGAACCCGGAGCAGGAGGCGCGCGGCTTCACCGAGGCCGCGGACAAGGCCGGCCGTACGGCCCTGCTCGTCCTCTACAACATCCCGCACCGCGACTGCGGCCAGTACTCCCAGGGCGGCGCCGCCGACGGCAACGCCTACCGGGCCTGGATCGACGGCGTGGCCGCGGGCATCGGCGACCGGTCGACGACGGTGATCCTCGAACCGGACGCGGTCCTGCACCTGGTCGACGGCTGTACCGAGGACGAGTTCCACGAGGAGCGCTACGACCTGCTCACCGGCGCCGTCGAGAAGCTCAAGTCCCTGAAGAACACCAAGGTCTACCTCGACGCGGGCAACGCCGGCTGGGGCCACCCCGACCAGATCTTCGAGCCCCTGAAGTGGGCCGGCATCGCGAAGGCCGACGGCTTCTCGGTGAACGTCTCCAACTTCTACTCCACCGAGGACTCCATCGCCTACGGCAAGCAGCTCTCCTCGAAGGTCGGCGACAAGCACTTCGT
This sequence comes from Streptomyces sp. NPDC006335, assembly GCF_040612795.1. Classification (NCBI taxonomy): domain Bacteria; kingdom Bacillati; phylum Actinomycetota; class Actinomycetes; order Kitasatosporales; family Streptomycetaceae; genus Streptomyces; species Streptomyces sp. NPDC006335. The sequence continues at coordinate 39,708 of NZ_JBEXQX010000014.1, read as the reverse complement.
CATCGACACCAGCCGCAACGGCAACGGCCCGTACAAGGCCGGCGACGAGAACGAGCGGTGGTGCAACCCACCGGGCAGGGCCCTGGGCGAGACCCCGACCATAAAGACGGCGGACCCCTTGGTGGACGCCTACCTCTGGGTCAAGCGCCCGGGCGAGTCGGACGGCGAGTGCAAGGGCGGCCCGAAGGCGGGCCAATGGTGGCCAACCTACGCGTTGAAACTGGCGCGAGCTTCAGGTACCTAGGGGCGCGGGGAACTGCGCGACGAGCCCCAACGCTCCCGCACCCGAAAAACCAAGGTGCGGGAGCGTTGTTTCGGCCCTACGGCACTCGAACCCACTGCGCCTTCGACGGCGTCCCCTGATCGTCATCGACGAACAGCATGTACCACCCCGACTGCACCAGGTTCTTGTTCTCCGGCACCGTCACCTTCACCTTGTCCCCGGACACCGTGAACTTCAGCTCGACGGACCGCTGATCCACATCGGTCACGTGCGTCGACGCACTGGGCCGGATCAACCGCACCTTCTTGATCACGGAAGCCTGCGGAGAGGTGAACGTCCCGGACGAACCCCGCGCGATGGTCTGCGGCCCCCCGGACAGGGACGGCCGGGAGTCCCGGTACAGATAAGGCGGCGTGTAGATCTCGATCCGCTGCTCGAAGACACCCGGCTTCGTGTTCGCCTTGTCCCCGTACAACGAGTCCGACCCGAAGAACATCACCCGCCCGTCCGGCAACAGCAGTGACCCGGAGTGGTAGTTGCGCCCCACGAGAGGATCGGCCACCGACTCGAACGTGTTGGTGTCCGGGTGGTACAGCCGGGCCTGGAGGATGTTGGAGTCCCCGCGCCCGCGGTAGTCCTCCGACCCCCCGGACACCAGCACCGAGTCGTCGGGAAGGATCGACGCCTGCGGGTACCGCGTCCCCTTCTCCAGTGTCGGCCCGTCGACGAACCGAGGGCTGTCCGCCTTCATGTCCACGATCCGCGTCCTGTTGCTGGACCGCGCGGACTCGCCGACCCCGCCACCCCCGATCACCATGAACTTCTCGTCCTGCGCCGGAGGCAGCAGTACGGTCCCGGAGGTCTCCATCTCGTCGGCGTCGCTGAGCCCGGGGACCTTCGTGAACTTGTTGCTGTCCACGTCCCAGACTCCTGGCTCACGCCCCACGTTGTCCGGCCCGTACCCCGCGTTCGACCCGGAGTAGAAGATCTTGCCGTTCTGCATCAGGAACAGCGCCGGGTAGGTCGGGAACTGACGGATCTTCGAGGTGTACGTCCACTTCCTGGTCCGGGGGTCGAACACCTCGTTCTTGCCCGGGACGAGCTGCCCGATGTCGTCGAGCCCGGAGACGCTGAGGATCTTCCCGTCGCTCAGGGTGGTGAGCGTCGGGTACCAGCGGGCCTCCTTCATCGGGTCGACCTTGATGTACTTCTCGGCGACCGGGTCGAACTCGAAGGCGTCCCGGATCCCCTGGAAGTCCTTCTTGTCGAGCGCGAGTTTCTGCGCGATGCCGTAGGTGTTGCGCGCGTCCGTCCCGGTGAGCCCTTGGATCCGGTAGTTGTCCTGGGTGCCGGTCTCGTACGTGCGGCCGCTCTTCTGGGCCTCGACGTAGATGCGCCCGAGGCCCGGGGTGTTGCGCAGGAACTTCCCGGTCGCCTTGTCGAAGACCTTCGTGGCCCGCTCCACGACGACCGGGTCCCTGGACACGAAGGTCTTGCCGTTCTCCTTGCCGGTGAACTTGGTGCCTGCGGGCAGGGTGATCGGCCGGTCCGGGTTCTCGTTGTGCACGATCATCAGGCCGCCGGCCTTGGTGACGTCACCCTTGAGCTTCTCGTACCGCTTGGTGCCACCGGCGATCAGCAGATTGCCGTTGGCGAGCTGCGTGTGCCCGGTGCAGAACAGGTCGCTCGGCGTCGGCACCTTCTTGATGGTGCCCTTGACCGGGTCCCAGATCCGGGTGTCGAACTTCTTCGCGTCGAAGTTGTCCTGGTTGTTGCCCGAGCCCGCCACCAGCAGCACCTTCCCGGTGCGCAGCAGCGCCGCGTGGATGGTGTTCTGCCGGTACTCCTCGGGGAAGTCGACGATCTCCCACTTGCCGTTCTCGGCTTTGTACTCGGGCTTGTTGATTTGGTACTGGTGGTATTTCTCCGTCCCGAAGCGGTACAGCCACGGGCCGTTCATCCCGGCCAGCGCGAGCACCACCGCCGTACCGATCGCGAGTCGACGGGCGCGGCGGCGGCCTGCACGGTCGTTCATTCCTTACGTCCCCCAAGTCCACCAAGGGCGATCTGCATGGTCTGGTCGTTGCCCCCGTCGTCCGCGGAGCCCCCGGAGTCCGGCTTCGGGGCGGCGGCCCAGGTCGGCTTGTGGGCGGGGGCGTGCTGGGCCGGCGTGTGCTGCGCGGGCAGCGGCTGCGGCTGGTAGTGCGCCGAGACCTGTGCCGGGACCTGCGCCGGGACCACCGGTGCCTGGGGCGCCTCGGCGGGCGCGGTGGGCTTCTTCCTCGCCTGTCGCAGCATGTGCCGCCAGGTGAGGATCGGGGTCGCGGTGATCAGCATGGCGAAGGTCGCCCAGATGATCATCGCGGGGTGCGAGTGCCCGAGGGCGACACCGGCACCGATCGAGCCGCCGAAGATCGCGATGAAGTACCAGTGGTAGCGGAAGGTGCCGAACCACCGGTCGGGGCTGGCCGAGTCACCCTTGGGCGTGACCACGAACTTGCTCTTGCGCCGCAGCACCGAGTCGACGAGCGCCTTCGCGTACAGCGGGGCGGACAGCGCCGACATCACCATGCCCGCGACACCGCCGGAGCCCTCGGGCTCGTGCGGGGAGACGTTGTGGCGGCGGTTCCAGATGTACAGGCCGATCTGGAGCGCGGAGGCGTTGCCGTAGAGCATCAGCCACACGGTCGGGTCGATGTTCACACCCGAGGCGCCCAGACCCAGGAACAGCGCGCAACTCAGGGCCGCGAGGATCCAGTTGAGGGCGGACATCGGGTAGAAGATGATCATCATCGTGTAGTTGAAGAGCTTGCTCGGCGGCAGCGAGTACCAGCCCTTCCAGTACTGCTTGAGGATCGTCTCGTACGTCCCGCGCGACCAGCGCATCTGCTGGGTGAAGAAGTCGGTCCAGGCGCTCGGGCCCTCACCGACCGCGAGCACGTCCGGCGTGTAGACCGAGCGCCACTTGCGACCCGTCGCCGGGTTCTTGTGGCGGTGGATCTCGAAGCCGGTGGCCATGTCCTCGGTGATCGAGTCGTACAGCCCGCCGATCTGCTTGAGCGCCTTGATCCGCACGGCGTTCGACGTGCCAACGAACATCGGGGCGCCGTACTTGTTGCCGGCGCGCTGGATCAGGGCGTGGAAGAGGAACTGCTGGGACTCGGCGGCCTTGGTGACGAAGTTGTCGTAGTTGCCGTAGACCTGCGGGCCGATCACGAAGCCGATGTCCGGGTCGCGGAAGAAGCCGAGCATCCGCTCCAGGTAGTTGGGCAGCGGCACGTGGTCGGTGTCGACCGAGGCGAAGAAGTCGTACTGGTCGCCGTGCGCGTCCAGCCAGGCGTTGTAGTTGCCGTGCTTGGTCTTGGCACGGTGCGGGCCCTTGGGCTGGTTCCACTTCTCGACGCCCTTGCGGGAGAAGTGGTGCACACCGAGGCGCGCGCACACCTCCTTGACCGCCGGGTCGTCGCCCTCGTCCAGGAGCCAGACGTGCATGAGGCCGCGGTGGCGGATCCGCACCGCGGCTTCCAGAGTCTTGGTCACCATCTCCAACGGCTCCTTGCCGGGCACGAAGGAGGTGAGGAAGGCCACTCTGGTGCCGGTCTCGGGCACCACCGGGACCGGGTCGCGGGCGACCAGGGTGGCGTGCGCGTTGGACAGCACGTTCATGCAGCGGAAGAACTCGATCAGGCCGATCGAGACGAGCATGACGATGTCCAGGGCCGGCAGCCAGGAGAAGGCCGGGTAGTCCCGCTCGGTCCAGTGCTCCGGCTGGAGCAGCCAGGCCAGCAGGACCAGCGAGAGCAGCGGGGCCGCGGCGAGCATCAGGGCGACCCGGATGCGGTGCGGCTCCTGCGAGATCAGCGAGCGGTACTGCACCTTGTAGGGCCGGCTCGGGTCGGGCTGTGTGAGGGGACCGGCCAGTCTGCTGTAGTGCTCGTAGTCGTATTTCGGAAGCGTCTTCTTTATCCGGCGCAGTGTGCCGGTCCGATGCGAAGGCAGCCTGAGCTGTGTGGTGTCGGACGGGTCGAAGTTCTGCCGGGCGCCCGTCGGCGTCGACGTCATGATGAGTCATCCCCCCACACGCGGACGGGCCGCGTGTTGTCGTTTCCTTACGGCTGATCCGGTCCCCCTCGACCTTCACAGACGTATCAGTGGTGGGCCGCAGTCACCACATTCTTCACATCACTAGACAGGTAACAGCGACCTTCCGGTTGCAGACGCCCCCCTCGGCGTCCTCCGAAGCGGGGCCCCCTTTCCCCGCAACACCGGCAACCGTCTCCTTGCCCCCCAACTGCCGCGTATACGCAGCATCTTGAAAACCAGGGTTCTACGGTGCTCATCATGATCGCAAGATGCGAAACGCGGTGTTTACCGGTCATACGCGTTCATTGTGGCTCCTGTGGGGGCCTCGTGGAGTCCTTGCGGACATCCGTACGGCCACCGGCTCGGCCGGGTTCACCCCCTGCCCCGCGAGAAGCCGCACGCAGGGGCGAGCGCCGTCCATGCGGCAAGGCCCCCCACGGCAGTAAGCGCCTTCCACACAAAAAGGCCCCCCGCCTGAGCGAGGGGCCTTCCACAGTTGCGCGCGCTCCCAAGGAGCACCTCCTTCAAAACCGGCAGGCCCCCCGCTTCCACGGGAGGCCTGCCATCGTCTGTGCGCCGCCAGGGACTCGAACCCCGGACCCGCTGATTAAGAGTCAGCTGCTCTAACCAACTGAGCTAGCGGCGCCTGCTGACCTGCACAACTCTACCCGACCCGAGAGGGTGCTCCGGGTCGCCGTACATCATTCGGACCGTCAGCATGCGCGTGCGGGCGACAGTTGAGAAACTGGCGAACGTGCACAGTTGCGGACATTTCTACCTGGAGCGTGAGGGGCGTCGCATGGAGACTCCGGTGTTCGAGGAGATCGATCCCGCGAGCGACTGCGACTGCCCCGGCTGCGTCCACTGGCGGCGCGTACTGCCCCGCTCGACCGGCGGCCACCCCGCCACCACCCGAGCCGTGATCCTCGCCGCCGCGGCCTCGACCGCCCTCGGCGCGGTCCACGCGGCCCCCGCCTTCGCCGCCCCCCACGCCCCGGCCCGTCCGGGGGGACCCTCGGTCGACGAGCCCGAGACCCCCCAGGGCCGCAAGGCCCCGCTGCACGGCCCCGGCGGCAGGCCCTCGGTCGTCAAGGCGCCGACCACCACCCGCGCCGACATCATCCGGCGGGCCAAGCAGTGGGTCGCCGCGAAGGTGCCGTACAGCATGTCCGCCTACTGGGGCGACGGCTACCGGCAGGACTGCTCGGGCTTCGTGTCCATGGCCTGGAACCTGCCGGGCAACGAGTGGACCGGCAGCCTCGCCAAGTACGGGATCAGGATCGCCAAGGACGACCTCCAGCCCGGCGACATCCTGCTCTTCCACAACCCCGCCAACCCCGAGCAGGGCTCCCACGTCGTCATCTTCGGCGGCTGGACGGACTACACGCACACCTACTACCTCGCCTACGAGGAGACCCGCCCCTACGCCCGCAAGCAGGCCACCCCGTACGCCTACTGGAGCAACTCGGACCGGTACGTCGCCTACCGGTACAAGGGGCTCGCGGGCGCCACGGCGGGCACGGAGCCGGACCCGCCCCGGCCCGGCACGCCCGAACCCGGCACGCCCGAGCCGCCCGTGCCGGACAACGCCAAGCCGGAGGCGCCCACGGTGACGCCCTACCCGGGAGCCGCCTACTTCGGCCCCGGGGCCGACAACAAGTACGTCACCCAGCTCGGCCGCATGCTCGTGGGGCGCGGCGCCGGGCGCTACTACACCTCCGGTCCCGGCCCCCGCTGGACGGACGCGGACCGCAGGGCCACCCAGGCGTTCCAACGGGCGCAGGGCTGGCGAGGCCAGGACGCGGACGGGCTGCCCGGGGCGCAGACCTGGACGCTGCTGGTGACCGGCAGGGGCAAGGACATCGAGCCGGCGGGTGGGGGGAGCGGGACGGCGGGTCCGCCCGCGCCCGCCTCGCACGGGGTCCCCGGCTACCCCGGACGCGCGATGTTCCGGCCCGGCGCGACCAACGAGTACGTCACCCGGCTGGGCGGACAGCTCGTGAAGAAAGGGTTCGGCAGGTACTACACGTCCGGACCGGGACCCCGCTGGGGCGAGGCGGACCGACGGGGCGTCGAGGCCTTCCAGCGCGCCCAGGGCTGGCGGGGCGGCGCGGCGGACGGCTACCCGGGACCGGAGACCTGGCGGCGGCTCTTCTCGTAACCACCTGTGGTGACATCTGGCGCGGAGGCTGGAGACACGCATGACGACGACCGCTTCACCCACACCGGAGTCCGAGGGCCACGCACGCCCCGCCCGGCTCATCCAGAACGAGTCGACCACCGAGATCCCGGTCCACCTGCTCTTCCGTGACGACCCGGACCCCGTGTCGGTCCCGCTGAAGCCCGCGGTGGTGTCCCGCCGCCAGGGCACCGGGGAACAGCCCCGGCTGCGCAGGCCCGGCCAGGTCACCCCGCGGCCCGCCCCGGACGTCGACCCCGACCTGACCGAGCGCCCCGCGCGGGTGCTGCCGGGCTCGGTGGGCGTCCTCGCCGGTGCCTGCGGACTGGCCGGGTGCGCGGTGACCTCGTGGTGCGCCGGCGTGCTGCCGAGGCTCGCGCTGGAGGCGCTCAGGGTTCCGGCCTACGCGGGCGCGGGTCTGGGGCCGGTGCAGTGGGGGGCGTACGCGGGAGCCGGCGCCCTCGGTCTGTTCGGTTTCGGCGGGCTGGCCCGCGGCCGGACCGGGCGGGCCTGGGTGCTCGGTCTGTTCGGCCGCTACCGGGGGACCGTCCGGCGCACCGGCCTGATGTGGGTCAACCCGCTGCTGCTGCGCCGCCGGGTCGACGTACGGCTGCGGCACTGGCGCGGTGAGCCGATGGCGGCCGCCGACGCGAGCGGGGTCGCGCTGCGGGTCGTCGTCCTCGTGGTGTGGCGGGTGCGGGACACCGCGCGGGCCACTCTCGGCGTCGACGACCACGAGACGTACTTGCGCGAGTGCGTCGAGGCCGCGCTCGCCCGGGTTCCGGTGGAGGCGCCGGGCTCGGGACGGGGCTCGGCTGACGCGGCGGGGGAGGCGCTGACCCGGCTGGTGGCCGCGGAGACCGCGCCCGTCGGCGTCGAGGTGTTCTCGGTGCAGCCGCTGCGCGTCGAGTACGCCCCCGAGGTCGCCGCCGCGATGCACCGCCGCCGGATCGCCGCGCTGGACGCCCAGCAGCGGGCCACCATGCTGACCTCGGTCGTGGACTCGGTGGAGGACACGGTCACCCGGCTGACCATGCGGGGCCTGGTGGAGCTGGACGACTACGAACGCAAGGCGCTGGTGAAGGACTTGACGGTGGCGTTCTGCGCGGGGCGCGGAGAACAAGGGGCGTAGTTGGTATGGACATGTTCAACGCTCAGTAATAATCTGGGACTTGGTCTAGACCTGCAAGCTCACTGAACCTCCCCCACGTTCTCCAGGAGCAGCAGCATGCGCGAAAAGACCAAGTGGTACGCCGCCGTGGTGGGCCTCGCCACCACCGGCGCCCTCGTCCTCTCCTCCGGCGGCGCCAGCAGCCACGGCTACACCGACCTCCCCATCAGCAGGCAGAAGCTCTGCCAGAACGGCACGGTGGCGAACTGCGGCTCGATCCAGTGGGAGCCGCAGAGCGTCGAGGGCCCGAAGGGCTTCCCGGCCTCCGGTCCCGCCGACGGCCAGATATGCAACGCAGGCCTGAGCCAGTTCAGTCAGCTCAGCGCGCCGCGGACCCCGTCGGGCGCCGCCTGGCCGGCGACCAAGGTGACGGGCGGGCAGAGCTACACGTTCCGCTGGCAGTTCACCGCCATGCACGCCACGACCGACTTCAAGTACTACGTCACCAAGCCGGGCTGGAACCAGAACCACAACCTGGCCCGCTCCGACCTCAACCTCACCCCGTTCCTGACCGTCCCCTACAACGGTCAGCGACCCCCCTCCACCCTCTCGCACAGCGGCACCCTGCCGTCCGGGCTCAGCGGACGGCATGTGATCGTCGCGGTGTGGACGATCGCCGACACGGCGAACGCGTTCTACGCCTGCTCGGACGTCACGTTCTGAACGGCACTCGGGGCGGGGCGTGCGCTAACTCGATCGTGTGATGATCGGGTTCCTGGCCTGCTGTGTCGTACGTGAGCCGGGATAGCGTGATCCGTGGTGCGATCTGGAACGTCGGGTGTGGCGTCGGTGTGCTGGGCCCCTGCTCCACCAGCGAGATGGTTCAGGGCCTCCCCGTCGCCTCGGCCGCCCTCGACGGGCCTGGTCGTGAGGGAACTGGCCTCCCGGGACCGGACCACGCATGGGATGCGTGTCGCCGCCCCGGGGATGAGTACGCCGGGGACCAGTGCGCTCAAGACCGTTCGGGGCGTGCCAGTACGAGGCCTCGGCCGCGTACTGCTGAGGAACGGTAGGTTCCCCCGCACGAGCTGCATTCAGCCCCCCGGGGGAGCGCGCCACGGCCGTGGCCCGGCTCACGCTCCGGGCCACGGCAAGCACGCGGTGAACGCGGGCGGTATGTTCTCGACCTCCACATCTGACGGACCGTCAACTACCGTACGTCCCCATGGACTCCAGGAGGCGTACGGTCGCGGAGCTGGTCGCCGGGCGGTGGGGCGACCACCGGCCAGGGCTGTGGTTCGAGGGGCGGGTGCTCACCCACCACGAGGTCGCCGCGGGCGCCGCCGCCCGGGCCGCACTGCTCACCGACCTGCTGCCGGGGCCGGGCGCCCACATCGGCGTACTGCTCGACAACACCCCCGAATACCCACTCTGGTTGAGCGCGGCCGCCCTCGCCCGCACCGCCGTCGCCGGCATCAACCCCACCCGCCGGGGCCCCGAACTTGCCCGCGACATCCTGCACACCGAGTGCCGCCTGCTGATCATCGAGGCCTCCCGACTGCCGTTGCTGCGAGGGCTCGACCTCCCCGGCGTCCGCCTCCTGGTGACCGGCACCGAGGAGTACGACACCCTCCTCGCGCCCTACGCCGACGCCGAACCGGACAGCTCCCGCGCCGCTCCCGGCGACCGGCTGCTGCTCTACTTCACCTCCGGCTCCACCGGCGCCCCCAAGGCCGCGCTCTGCTCCCAGGGTCGGCTGGCCGCAGCCGGGCGCTCACTGGCCGACCAGTTCCGGCTCGGCCCCGACGGCGTGCACTACGTCTGCATGCCGATGTTCCACGGCAACGCCGTGATCGCCGACTGGGCGCCCGCGCTGGCGACCGGGGCGGGCGTCGCGCTCAGGCGGCGGTTCTCGGCCTCGGGGTTCCTGGCGGACGTGCGCGCGTACGGGGCGACGTACTTCACCTATGTCGGCCGGGCGATCCAGTACGTCCTGGCCACCGAGGAGCGCGCGGACGACCGGGACAACCCGCTGCGGCTCGGCTTCGGCACCGAGGCGGGGGCCGTGGACGCGGCGGCCTTCGAGCGGCGGTTCGGGGTGCGGCTGGTCGAGGGCTACGGGTCCTCCGAGGGCGGCGCGGCGATCCAGTGGGCGCCCGGGACTCCGCGGGGCGCGGTCGGGCGGGCGGGGCCCGGGCTCGTCGTACTCGATCAGGAGACGGGGGAGGAGTGTCCACCCGCGCGCTTCGACGCGGCCGGGCGGCTGCTGAACGGGGAGGAGGCGATAGGTGAGCTGGTGAACAAGGCGCCGAACCCCTTCGAGGGCTACTGGCGCAACCCTGAGGCGGAGGCCGAGCGGCGGCGCGGTGGCTGGTACTGGACCGGGGACCTCTTCTACCGGGACGCCGACGGCCACCTCTACTTCGCGGGCCGCACCGACGACCGGATCCGGGTCGACGGCGAGAACCTGGCGGCGGCGATGATCGAGAACATCCTGGCGCGCTATGAGGGGGCGGACGCCGTCGCCGTGTACGCCGTGCCGGATCCGGTGACCGGGGACCAGGTGATGGCGACGATCGCGGGGACCTTCGATCCGGTGGCCTTCGCCGACTTCCTGGCAGCCCAGCCCGACCTCGGCACGAAGATGGCGCCCCGGTTCGTGCGAGTGGTGGAACGGATGCCGGTCACGGCGACGAACAAGATCCAGCGGGCACGGCTCAGGAAGGAAGGCGTGCGCTGCACGGACCCGGTGTGGTGGCGGCCGCCGGGCACGAAGACGTACCGGAGACTGGCCCCGGAAAACGCCGAAGGGCCTCTCGCTCCCACGAAAGGCCCTTCACCGGTGCGCCGCCAGGGACTCGAACCCCGGACCCGCTGATTAAGAGTCAGCTGCTCTAACCAACTGAGCTAGCGGCGCATGACTCTCGCCCTCCGCCTTCGGCGGCTGGCGACAGAGAAAATACTACCCGGTCGGAGGGGGTGCTTCTGACCACGGGCGGGTGAGCCCACTCAGGGGCGCGGGGAACTGCGCGACCAGCCCCCACGCACCCGCGGACGACAGACGGCCTTCTACCCCGCCCCTAGATCGCCAGTGACAGGAGAACCGGCGCCGCACCCCGGTTCAACCGGTCCGTCGCCTGGCGCAGGCGGTGGGCCTGGTCGACCGGCAGGGACAGCGCGAGGCACCCGACCAACGACCCCGCGGTGATCGGCACCGCCGCGCACACCGTGCCCACCGCGTACTCCTGGAGGTCGAGGTGGGGGACCGTCGGCGGCTGGGCCTCCAGGCGGGAGAGCAGCAGCCTGTCGTTGGTGATGGTGCGCGAGGTGAGGCGGGTCATGCGGTGCCGGGAGAGGTGGTCGCGGCGGCCGTTGTGGTCGAGCTGGCTGAGCAGGCTCTTGCCGAGCGCGGTCGCGTGGGCGGAGGAGCGGAAGTCCACCCACTCGTTGACCGCCGGGGTCGCGGGACCGTCGGCGTACTGGGCGATGGTGACCTCGCCGTCGACGTACCGGCTGATGTAGACGGCCGCGCCGATCGAGTCGCGCAGTTCGTCGAGGGTGCGCTGGAGCTTGTCGCGCAGGGCCTCGTCACGGTCGTGCGCGGAGCTCAGCCTGGTCAGGGCGGCTCCGGTCACGTACGCGCCGTCGGCGACCTGCTCGACGTACCCCTCGCGGCGCAGCATCCTCAGGAGCGTGGTCAGTCGCTCCGGGTCGAGGCCGGTGGTACGGGCGAGTTCGGTGTCGGTGACTCCGGCGGTGTGCCGTGCCACGGTCTCCAGGACGCGCAGCGCGTCCTGGGCCGAGTGGTACGGCGCGGTCGGCTCGTGCTTCAGCGCCACGGTGTTCCCCCTGCGCTCGCTCGGTCGCACTACTACTGGGCCGTAATCCAGACAGCGATCCCTTCCACGATAACCGGCAAACGGCTTGTAGTGAGCGGCTGTTGACGAGATTCCGTCCCCGGGCCGGGCCCTCTCAGCAGGGGCGCTGACACGCTGGCATATGCCAGAGACATGACCCGGGTCCGGGACCTCGGACATTGAACGTTGTTCACTTCTGGCGGTCAGAGAACCGCGCTGAGAAATTCCCGGGTGCGGTCCTGCGCGGGGTCGCTGAAGATCTTCTCCGGCGGGCCCGACTCGATGATGCGGCCGGAGTCGAACATGAGGACCTGGTCGGAGATGTCCCGGGCGAAGTTCATCTCGTGGGTCACGCAGAGCATCGTGATGTCGGTGGTGCGGGCGATGTCCCGCAGCACGTCGAGGACGCCGGCGACCAGCTCGGGGTCGAGCGCCGAGGTCACCTCGTCGAGCAGCAGGACCCGCGGCCGCATGGCCAGGGCCCGCGCGATCGCCACCCGCTGCTGCTGCCCGCCGGAGAGCTGGGTCGGCCGGGCCCCCGCCTTGTCGGCGAGCCCCACCAGGTCGAGCAGTTCGAGGGCGCGTGCCTCCGCCTCGTCCTTGGACATGCCGAGCACGGTGACGGGCGCCTCGGTGATGTTGCGCAGGACCGTCATGTTCGGGAACAGGTTGAACTGCTGGAAGACCATCCCGATCTTCTTGCGCACCTCGCGGAGCTGCTTCTCCGGCGCCGGGAACAGCTTCTCCCCGTCGACGGTGACCGTGCCCTCGTCGGGCTTGGTCAGCGTCATCAGCATCCGCAGGATCGTGGTCTTGCCGGACCCGGAGGGGCCGATCAGCGTCACGTGCTTGCCGGAGTCGACGGAGAAGTTCAGCCGGTCCAGGACGGTGTTCGAGCCGAAGCGCTTGGTCACGTCCTCGAAGCGGATCAGCTCACTGCCGTCCACCGGCGGGTTGGTGTTCGCGTCGGGTTCCTTCATGAGGGGAGTGTCAGCGGACAAGACGTCGCTCCAGGGATCGCAGGAGAAGGGAGGCCAGGTAGGAGATGACGATGAAGGCCACGCCGATCACGGTCAGCGGCTCGGTGAACTGGAAGTGCTCCTGCGCGAACAGCCGCGCCTCGCCGAGCATCTCCAGGACCGTGATGACCATCAGCATCGGCGTGTCCTTGAGCATCGAGATCACGTAGTTGCCGAGGGCCGGCACGACCCGGCGGATCGCCTGCGGCAGGATCACCACCTGCCAGGTCCGCACCCGTGGCAGGTTCAGCGCCGTCGCCGCCTCCCACTGACCGGCCGGCACCGCCTCGATACCGGCCCGGTAGACCTGCATCGTGTACGTCGAGTAGTGCAGCCCGATCCCGATGACACCGGTGGTCAGCGCGGAGAGGGTCACGCCCCACTCGGGCAGCACGTAGAAGAGGAAGAAGAGCTGGACCAGCAGCGGGGTGTTGCGCACGAACTCCGTGACCACCCCGACCGGCCAGCGCACGAACCGCGAGGGCGCGCGCATCAGCAGCGCCCACACCAGGCCGAGCGCGAACGAGATCAGCGAGCCGAGCGCGAGGGCCTGCAGGGTGACCAGCAGACCGTCCCAGAACTGCGGCATGAAGTCGCTTACGGCACTCCAGTCCCAGGTCATCCGACACCACCTCCGACGGGCTGGGGCACCTGTACCTCACGCGCGGGCTCCTTGCCGACCCCCGCCTTGAGCTTCTTCTCCAGACCCCGCATCAGCCGGGTGAGCAGGAAGGCGATCACGAAGTAGATGAGCAGCAGATACGTGTAGATCCCGGCGCTCTCCTGGAGCGCGAGCCGTACCAGGTTGCCGCTGAACGCCAGGTCGCCCATGCCCATCACGGACACCAGCGCGGTGCCCTTGAGCAGTTCGATCAGCAGGTTGGAGAACGGCGGGATCATCTCCGGCACCGCCTGCGGCAGCAGGATCAGCCGCAGTCGCTGCCAGGGCGTGAAGCTCAGCGCGATCCCGCCCTCCTGCTGCGCCGGGTCGACCGCCTTGAGCGCCCCGCGCACGATCTCGGAGCCGTACGCCCCGTACGTCAGCCCCAGTGCGAGCGTGCCCGCCCACATCGGCACGAGCTGCCAGCCGAAGGCCGGGGGCAGCACGAAGAACACCCAGAAGATCATCACCAGCGCGGAGGTACCGCGGAACACCTCGGTGTAGAAGCCCGCGAGGAAGCGGACGATCCACAGCCGGTGGGTGCGCAGGACACCGACCACGAAGGACACGGCGGCGGCGAGCAGCGAGCTGAACACCAGCAGCTGGACCGTCGTCCAGACGCCCTTGAGCACCAGTTCCCAGAGTCCGGAAGTCATCCGCCGCAGAGCTCCTTCGCGGTCAGGTCCGTCATCTCGGCCTGCGTGAACCCGAAGGGCTTGAGGATCCGGAACAGCTCCCCGCTCTTCTTCAGCTTCCGCAGCTCGACGTTGAAGGCGTCCCGCAGGTTCGTCTCGGTGCGGCGGAACGCGAACGCGCCCCCGTCGACGTGCGGCTTGCCGCCCACGGTCGGGGTGAAGGCCTTCGTCGCCTCCGCCTTGGCCGACTTCTTCACCACCTCACGGGTGGTGAGCGCGGTCCCGGCGAACACGTCGACGCGTCCCGCCTCCACCGCGTTGAGCCCGGCGACCTGGTCGGGAACGATCAGGATGTCGCTCTCCTTGTAACCGGCCTCGACGGCGTACCCGATCTCCGCGTAACCGGTACCGGTGGCGAACTTCGCCTTCTTCTCGACGACGTCCTTGTAGTTGTGGAGACCTTTTGGATTTCCCTTGCGGACGATGAAGGAATCGAGCATCTGGTAGTCGGGATCGGCGAAGATCACCTGTTCGCAGCGTTCCGGGGTGACATACATCCCGGCCGCCACGACATCGAACTGCTGCGAATTCAGTCCGGGAATGAGCGAGCCGAACTCGGTGGGCACGGGCTGCACCCGGTCCACGCCGAGCCGCTTGAATATGGCCCTCGCGAGTTCCGGCGCCTCGCCGGTCAGGTCGCCGTTCTTGTCGATGTAACCGAAGGGGATCTCGCCCGCGATTCCCAGCCGTACGACACCCGCCGCCCTGAGCCGGTCGAGCAGTTCACCGCCGCCCTTGGTGGAGGCGGTGGCCACGCGTGAGCAGCCGGCGGTGCCCAGTGCGCCGAGCGCCGCCACCCCCGCGAGCAGCGATCGGCGGGTGGTCCCGGATATGTGTTCGCCGTGTTCCAGTGGTGGAGCCATGGCGGCGCGGCTACCCGACCGGATGCGACTTATGCGGATCGATTTGAGCCCTGTTTCCAGCGAGGCCCTCTTGACCGGCGAGGGACCATGGAGTGCATGGCTGACCGCTACATCGAAGTCTCGCTGGTCAAGCGCGGGATCACCGCGACGGCAAAGCTCCTCGACGATCGGGCGCCGATCACCTGCGCCGCCGTGTGGGATGCCCTCCCGCTCGCCGGTGACGTCTATCACGCGAAGTACGCACGCAACGAGATCTACGCCCTTTTCCCGCCTTTCGCGGAAACGGAACCACCCCTGGAAAACCCGACAGTTACCCCGATTCCCGGAGATCTCTGCTATTTCTCCTTCGCGGGCGCGCAACTCGGCACCAAGTCCCACGGCTACGACCGCGAGGTCCGCCCGGGCACGACCGTCGTCGACCTGGCCCTGTTCTACGAACGCAACAACCTCCTCCTGAACGGCGACGTGGGCTGGGTCCCGGGCATCGTCTGGGGCCAGGTGGTGGAGGGGCTGGACGCCCTGGCCGAGGGCTGCAACGACCTCTGGCGGGCCGGCGCCCTCGGCGAGAGCCTCCGCTTCAGCCGGACCTAGGCCCTGTCGTTTGGATCATGCCGGCGTCGGCCGAAACGCACCGCACCTCACGGCCGACCTGATCCAAACGACAGGGCCTAGCGCTCAGCCCACCCGGCCGGCGCCCGCCGCACCCGAGTCGTACAACGCGTGCGCCGCCCGCAGCACCAGGTCGTCCCGGTGGCGGGCCGCCACGATCTGGAGTCCCACGGGGAGGCCGTCGGCGTCCGTGCCGACGGGCACGCTCGCCGCCGGCTGCTGCGTCATGTTGAAGGGGTACGTGAACGGCGTCCACCCCGTCCAGCGGCGATGCCCCGAGCCCTTCGGGACCTCCGTGCCCGCCTCGAACGCGGTGATCGGCAGGGTCGGGGTGACCAGCAGGTCGTAGGAGTCGTGGAAGCGGCCCATCCGGCGGCCGAGTTCCATGCGGACGTCCACCGCGGCCAGGTAGTCGAGCGCGCTCATGCGGGCCCCGAGGCCGCGGATCTCCCGGAGCCCCGGGTCCAGCAGTTCCCGCTGGTGCGGCCCGAGATGCTGGGTCACCCGGGCCGCCCCGCTGAACCACAGGGTGTGGAAGGCGTCCACGGGGTCGGCGAAGTCGGGGTCGGTCTCGGTGACGTACGCGCCGAGTCCGGCGAGGTGCTCCACCGCACGGCGGACCGCGGCCGCGACCCCGGGCTGCACGGCCACCTGGCCGCCGAGGGACGGCGAGTAGGCCACCCGCAGCCCGCGCACCCCGCCCGGCAGAGCCGCCGTGTACGGACCGGCCGCCGGGCCCAGCGCCGACCAGTCACGGGAGTCCGGCACCCCGATCACGTCGAGCAGCAGCGCCGCGTCGGCCGCGTCACGCGTCATCGGGCCGACATGGGCTAGCGTGCCGAAGGCGCTCGCCGGGTAGAGCGGCACACGGCCGTACGTCGGCTTCAGGGCGAAGATCCCGCAGAACGCGGCCGGGATGCGGACACTGCCCCCGCCGTCCGTGCCGAGCGCGAGCGGCCCCGCGCCGAGCGCCACGGCCGCCGCGGCACCACCGCTGGAACCGCCCGCGGTGCGCGCCGGATCGTACGGATTGCGGGTCACGCCCGACAGCGGCGAGTCCGTGACGCCCTTCCAGCCGAACTCGGGGGTCGTCGTCTTGCCGAGGAACACCGCGCCGCTCTCCCGCAGCCGGGCCACCGAGGGGGCGTCCTCGTCCCAACTTCCGTGCTCCGAGATCGTCTTGGAGCCCTTCAGGGTCGGAAGCCCGCGCGTCAGCAGGATGTCCTTCACCGTGACCGGGACGCCGTCCACCGCGCCGGACGGCTCCCCGCGCCGCCAGCGGTCGGCCGAGGCGCGGGCCTGCGCCAGGGCCTCCTCACCGGTCAGGCGCACGAAGGCGTTCACATCCGGCTGGATCCGTTCGGCCCGCTCCAGGGCCGCCCGGGTGGCTTCGACGGGGCTGAACTCGCCCTTGCGGTAGCCCTCGACGAGTTGTACGGCGGTCAGTTCGGTGAGGTCCCGCATATGTGCCCCTCCGTCGACGTTCAGTGCCCTGGGACATACCCGCGTTGCTTGTCGACCACGTTCGTCAGCGATCGGCCCGCAGCCCAGCGCTCGTACATCTCCACGAACTGCGTGCCGAGTTCATCGCGCCAGCCGACCGTGTCGCCGCTCATGTGCGGCGACACGATCAGGCCCGGCACGTGCCACAACGGGCTCTCGGGCGGCAGGGGTTCGGTGTCGAAGACGTCGAGGGCGGCTCCGGCGATCCACCGCTTGGACACCGCCTCCACCAGCGCCTCCTCGACGACGAGCTGACCGCGGCCGATGTTGATGAACCGGGCGGAGGGCTGCATCATCCCGAAGCGGCGGGCGTCGAACATGCCGTGCGTCTCCGCGGTGAGCGGGGCGGCCGCGATCACCCAGTCCGCGCGGGCCATCAGCCGGTCGAGGTCGTCGGGGCCGTGGATCCCGGTGCGCGAGCGGCGGCCGACGAGGGCGGTGACGACGCCGAGCGCCTTGAGGGTGCTCACGATCGCCCGGCCGATGGGCCCGGAACCGACCACGCACGCGCGGGTGCCGGCCACCCGCTGGGACTCCCGGTGCCGCCACACGCCCTCGCGTTGCAGGTCAAGGGTCCGGGGCAGGTCCTTGGCCATCGTCAGGACCAGGGCGGCGACGTACTCGGCGATCGGCTGGTCGAAGATCCCGCGCGCGTTGGTCACCCTCGTGTCGGAGGCGACGAGTTCGGGGCACATCAGATGGTCCACGCCCGCGCTCGCCGTGTGCACCCAGAGCGGTCGCGGGCCCTCGCCCGGCCACGCGTCCCGCACCGCGGTCGAGGTGAAGTCCCAGACCAGCAGCACGTCGGCGACCGGCAGCCGCTCGGCGAGCCCGGCCTCGTCCGTGTGCAGGATCCGGGCCCGGCCGGTGAGGCTCCCGAGGCGCGGCGGGGGGTCTGCGTCGAGGACCAGAAGGACGGGGACGGACATCCAGGCACCGTTTTTCTACGGATTGTCGCGGGGCTGCCGGACGTCTGACGTGGGCGGGAACACCGGCGGCAACCCCGGGGTGACGTGAGCGTGACATGGGCGGATTGACCACGCTCGCACCCGAACCTACCTTCGTCAACACGGGCGTTGTGCACGCTCCGCTGTCCCCCCGTCTCCCACCGTGAGGCCGGTCCCCGCCATGGACGTTTCCTTTCTGGGTGGTCCGCGCCCGCAGCGCGGTGTCGGTGTCGTCGCCCCCTTCGACTTCGCGCTGGACCGCGAGCTGTGGCGCTGGGTCCCCGACGAGATCTCGCTCCACATGACCCGCACCCCGTACGTCCCCGTCGAGGTCAGTCTCGACCTGGCCCGTCTGGTCAGCGAGCACGAGACCCTGCACGAGGCGGTGCGCACCCTCAACGCCATCGTCCCCGAGGTCGTCGCCTACGCCTGCACCTCGGGCAGCTTCGTCGGCGGGATAGCCGGGGAACGCGCCATGTGCGCGGCCATGACCCGGGCCGGCGCGGTCCCGTCCCTGACCACCTCCGGCGCCCTCCTGGACGCCCTCACCGAGCTCGGCGTCCGCCGGGTCGCGCTGGTGACGCCGTACACGGTGTCGGTGACCAGGTCGCTGGAGGAGTACGTCGCCGAGGCCGGCGTCTCCGTCGCCGGGTGCGCCTACATGGGCCTGACCCGGCACATCTGGAAGGTGCCCTACCGGCAGGTCTCCGAGATGGCCCACAAGGCCGTACGGGCCGACGCCCAGGCGCTGTTCATCAGCTGCACCAACCTGCCGACGTACGACGTCATCCCGCAGCTGGAGGCGGAACTGCGCATCCCGGTGATCTCGGCCAACCAGGTGACCATGTGGGCGGCGTTGCGCCGACTGGGTACCCGAGCCGTGGGACCGTACCAGGCGCTGATCGACCCGGCGGCGAGGTCCGGTCCCGTGCGCCCGGAGATTCCGGGTCTGCCGGAAGTCCGGGAACTGCCGGACGGAGAACAGCAGCAGGAAGGCTGGACATGACCGCACTCGGATTCCTCTACCCGGGCCACTCCGCCGAGGACGACTATCCGCGCATCGAACAGCTCCTGGGCAGCGACATCCGCCTGGACGTGGTCCACACCGACATCGGCACGGACGCCCACCGCGTGGACGCCCTCCTGGAGATGGGCTCCGCCGAGCGGCTCGCCGCGGGCGTCGAGGAACTGCGCATGTCGGGCGCCGAGTCCGTCGTCTGGGCCTGCACCAGTGGCGGTTTCGTCCACGGCTGGGAAGGCGCCCAGGAGCAGGTCCGCACCCTGGCCCGCACGGCCGGCATGCCCGCCTCCTCGACGTCCTTCGCGTTCGTGCACGCGACGAAGGAGATCGGGGCCGGGCGGGTGGCGGTCGCGGCGACCTACCCGGACGACGTGGCGGGCCTGTTCGCCGAGTTCCTGCGGGCGGGCGGCATCGAGGTCGGCCAGGTCCGCGGCGCCGGGATCATCACCGCCGCGGAGGTCGGCACCTGGGGCGAGGAGGAGGTCTTCGCGCTGGCCCGGGAGGCCGACTCGCCGGACGCCGAGGCGGTGCTCCTCCCGGACACGGCACTCCACACGGCCACCCACATCCAGGCCCTGGAGAAGGAGCTCGGCAAGCCGGTCCTCACCGCGAACCAGGTCACCGTCTGGGAGGCCCTGAGGCTCACGGACCGCCGCGTGAACGCTCCGGCGATGGGCGCGCTGTTCACGAGGGAGCCGATCGTCCAGGTCTGACGCGGGCGGCTCCAGGCGCTCACCGTCGCGGTTCCTGCGGGGCCTCGGTGGTGAGCGCCGCGCGCATGGTGCGCAGCCGGCGGTGCTGGAGGTTGCCGTAGAGGACGAGCCAGCCCACGAAGACGGCGCTGAACACGGCGAAGCCGACTGTCTGCCGTGCTCCCGCGGTCAGGGCGGTCAGCACCACGACGGCTCCGCACAGCACGGCGAGGAAGATCGCGGCCGCGACCCGGTGGCGGGTGCGGTGCAGGCGCTGTTCCACCAGGTCGCGCATGGCCTGCCGGTCCTCGGGCGCGGTAGGGACCTCGCCCCGGCGCAGCTTGCGGTCCAGGGCGACGAGGCCGTCCGTCGATCCCGCGGCCCGCTTCTCCTTGCGGCGCACGGCGATCACCACGGCGATCCCGCCCAGGGAGGTGATGGCCATGCGCACCAGGACGGAGGCGGGTGACCGCCCGGGGAACAGCAGCAGGACCAGGGCGGAGGCGGCCAGCACGGACAGCGCGTACTGAAGCCACAGATGGCGGCTGAGCAGGGCGTTGACGCGTTCCACCGGGTCCCCCCTCACAGCCGGGTCCGGGCCCGGCGGCGGATGCCGAGGATCCGCATGGTCAGGCCGATGGCGAGCAGGACGAGGGAGACCGCGCAGTACGCCCACGAGCCCGTGCCGCGGACGGCGTCGACGCAGGTCAGGATCGCCCAGAGGCCGGCCACGACACATAGTGCGGTCCAGGCGGTGTCGGCGATCCGGACGGAGAGCTGGTCGCGTTGTCTGGTGCCGGGTTCGAGGGGGCCGGGCTCATGCGGTCGCGGTGTCTCAGAGCGCGTCATGGAGGCTGCCTCCGGTTGGGTATCGGGGCATTTCGGGTACCCGGGGGACCCCGCGGCAAGCGACCAACTCCCTTGCGGGATACGGAATCTGATGCTCCGTGGGGTCATGGCGGACCCGTCCCCGTGCCGCCGCGCGCGAAAGCCACGGGAACAACCGGCGACCTCCCCCTGTTACCCGCAGAGCAACAGCGCACGGCACACACAGGAGGAGCCCACCGTGGCGGAAGACGAGATCCGAGGTACCGCACAGGGCACCGCCCCCGTACCCCTCTCGGTACTCGACCTGGTCACCGTCGGCGCCGGACGCACCGCCACCGACGCCCTGCGCACCAGTGTCGCCATCGCAAGGCTCACCGAGTCCCGCGGCTTCCACCGCTACTGGGTCGCCGAGCACCACTCCATGCCGGGCGTGGCGTCCTCCTCGCCCGCGG
This sequence comes from Streptomyces sp. NPDC006335, assembly GCF_040612795.1. Lineage (NCBI taxonomy): Bacteria > Bacillati > Actinomycetota > Actinomycetes > Kitasatosporales > Streptomycetaceae > Streptomyces > Streptomyces sp. NPDC006335. The sequence goes on along the minus strand of NZ_JBEXQX010000014.1, from coordinate 18,965 downwards.
TGATCCTCGCCCACCTCGCCGCCCACACCACCCGCATCCGGCTCGGCTCGGGCGGTGTCATGCTCCCGAACCACGCCCCGCTGGTGATCGCGGAGCAGTTCGGCACGCTGGAGGCGATGGCCCCGGGCCGCGTCGACCTGGGCCTCGGCCGGGCCCCGGGCACGGACGGCGCCACCGCGGCCGCCCTGCGCCGCACCGACCGGCTGCACGAGGGCGCCGACGACTTCCCCGAGCAGCTCCTGGAGCTCACCCGCTTCCTGGACGACGACTTCCCGGACGGCCACCCCTACCGCCGTATCCACGCGGTACCCGGCCCGATCCAGGCGACCTCGCCCGGCGGTGTCCAGTCCCCGCACCGGCCGCCGATCTGGCTGCTCGGCTCCTCCGGCTTCAGCGCCCGGCTGGCCGGCTCCCTCGGCCTGCCCTTCGCCTTCGCGCATCACTTCTCGGCGCAGAACACCGTTCCGGCCCTGGACCTGTACCGGGAGTCCTTCCGGCCCTCCGCGGTCCTCGACGAGCCCTACGCCCTCATCGGCGTCTCCGCCCTCGCCACCGACGACGAGAAGGAGGCCCGCCGCCAGGTGCGCGCCGCAGCCCTCAACATGATCCGGCTGCGCACCGGCCGCCCCGGCCTGGTCCCCACCCCGGAGGAGGCGGAGGCCTACGAGTTCAGCCCCATGGAGGAGGAGTTCGCCGCCTCCTGGAACGCCAACGTCGTCCACGGCACCGCCGACGAGGTCCGCACCGGCCTCGACGACCTCCACAAGCGCACCGGCGCCGACGAACTGATGCTCACAGGCAATGCGCACAGCGGCGAGGTACGCCTGCGTTCGTACGAACTGATCGCGGACGCCTACGGGTTGCCGACGGCCTGACCGTCAGACCTGGGCGCCCATCAGCCCGGAGATACGATCCGGCGACACCGGCCGCGAGTACAGCCAGCCCTGTCCGGTGTCGCAGCCGATGCGGCGCAACCGGGTGGCCTGGGCCGAGGTCTCGACGCACTCCGCGGTGACGGTGAGGCCGAGGCGGTGGGCGAGCTGGATCATCGCCTCGACGACGACCTCGTCGGCCGGGTTCGGGGGGACGCCCTCCCCCTCGTACTGGAAGCCCCGGACGAATGAGCCGTCCAGTTTCAGGACGGAGACCGGGAGGCGGCTGAGGTAGGCGAGGTTCGAGTAGCCCGTGCCGAAGTCGTCGATCGCGATGCCGACGCCCATGTCGCTCAGCGCCTGGAGGGCCTGGAGCGGGCGGCCGGCCGAGCCCATCACCGCTGACTCGGTGAGTTCGAGCTGGAGCAGGTGCGGTGCCAGGCCGGTCTCCGCGAGGGTCTTCGCCACGTCCGCGACCAGGTCGGAGTCCCACACCTGGCGGACCGCCACATTGACGCTGACGAAGATCGGCGGCTCGTCCGGGTGGTCGAGCTGCCACTGTCGGGCCTGACGGCAGGCGGTGGCGAGGATCCAGCGGCCGAGCGGGACGATCGAGCCGTCCTCCTCGGCCAGTGCGATGAACCGATTCGGCGTCAGCAGACCGAACTGCGGGTGGTCCCAGCGCACCAGCGCCTCGACCCCGCGCAGCCGGCCGTCCTCCATGCCCACCAGCGGCTGGTAATCCAGCTTGAACTCGCCGCGCTCGATGGCCGGGCGCAGGGTGGAGGCGAGGGCCTGACGGGTCATGCGGTGGGCGTTGCGCTCCGGGTCGAACAGCGTCCAGCGGTCTCGGCCGTCGGCCTTGGCCCAGTACAGCGTGGTGTCGGCGGCCTGCATCAGCCCGGTGGCCGAGGTGCCCTCGGCCCGCCGTTCGACGACCCCGATCGACGCCGACACCGACATCCGGTGGCCGGAGAGGTCGAAGGGCGCCTGGATCGCCTTCAGCAGGGACTCGGCGAGGTCGGCGAGTTGCTCGGTGCCGGTGGAGTCCTCGACCAGCAGCGCGAACTCGTCGCCGCCCAGCCGGGCCACCAGGGGAGCGGTCGCCCGGTCGTGGCCGGCCTCGTCCGCGCAGCGCGTCAGACGCTCGGCCACGGCGGCCAGCAGCCGGTCGCCGACCCGGTGGCCGAGGGTGTCGTTGACGGCCTGGAACCCGTCGAGGTCGAGATAGCACAGCCCGATCCGGCCCGTGCCGCCCTGTTCGTACGACTCCGGTTCCAGCGCGGCCGTCAGCCGCTCGAAGAACAGCGTGCGGTTGGGCAACCGGGTCACCGGGTCGTGCATCTGCAAGTGCCGCAGCCGGGCCTGGAGTTCACGGCGGGCGGTGATGTCGGCGACGGAGAGCAGGACACCGGGGGAGCCGTGCGGATCCGCCAGCGGCGTCACCGTGATCTGCGCCCACATGGAGTGCCCGTCGGGATGCTTGAGCCGGCGCTTGCAGCGCAGCTTCGCCTGCCGGCCGCGCAGCACCTCCCGGTAGGCGTGCCAGGTGCGGGCGTCCGAGGCCAGGTCCACCAGATCGGCGGCCGGCGTCCCGGTCAACTCCTCCGGTACGGCGCCGAGCAGCTCGCCGAAGGCGGGGTTGGCGTCGACGACCGTGCCCTCGCGGTCCACCACGGCCATGGCCAGCGGCGCCGCCGCGAAGGCCGCCCGATGCGACGGGTACTCGGTACGAAAAGGTGTCGCGATGTCACTCTCTGTTACGGCTGACCCGTCGAGGTCTGCCGCGGGCGCCGGCCCTTCGGACGTTCCGTTCACCGCTCGCTCCCGCAGTGCACTCGATCGCTGTCCGCGCAGGAAAGTGTGCCGATCATAGAGGCTGCCCCCAGGCCCTTCCAGCCATTGCCCAGTCTCGGGGACCGGCAACCCCTTCTGGCAGATCGTTTCTGCCCGCGACTGGACGGGTTCTTCGGGCCAGAGACCGGTTGTGACGTTCCGTGAGTGATTCGGGGGTGTCGGCCGGTCCGGCAGGTCACGCCAACTCACTCGTCCGGTGCAGATAAACAGGACGTAGTACCGCAAATCATCACAGGCTGGGTGCGGTGTCCCGTGAACCGCTCCCGGAGGTCCCGTTGCCGCGCCCGTTTCCGCGCACGTTCCCGCGCCCCCCACTGCGCAGCACCGCCGCCGTGTTCACCACCATGGCGGCCCTCGCGGCCACCTCCCTCATCACCGGCCCCTCGGTCGCCGGGCCCCTCTCCTCGGCGCCCTGCACGCTGGAGCGCACCGAGGCCCACCACTCGGAGGGCCTGGACACCTGGAACACCGCCTATCCGCGCCCGGCCCGTGCCCTCGACGCGGTGATGGTCTTCCTGTCCTTCCCGGACGCCCCGCCGATGACCACCCCCGCCCAGCTCACCGCCGACCACTTCCCGGCCACCACCCGCTTCTTCGAACGCGCCTCCTACGGCCGCTTCACGCTGCGCCCGCACCCGCTGCGGCACTGGATCCGGATGCCGCGCCCGTCGACGGCGTACGCCATACAGCGCGACTGGAGTGCCGCGGACCGGGGCGCCTACCTGCGGGACGCGCTAGCGGCGGCCGACAAGCAGGTCGACTTCTCGCGCTTCGACGTCGTCTACTTCGTCGCCGATCCGGACGCGCCGGGCGTCGACTCGGACGCCACGAAGGTCGTCAACCTGGATGTGCCGCTGCGGGCCGACGGCACGGACATCCGCCGGGTCGTCACGGTGTTCGAGAAGCACCCGCCGGACCGTCTGGTGCTGGCCCACGAGACCGGGCACGTCTTCGACCTGCCGGACCTGTACCACCGGCCGATGGACGGCAAGGGCGACTGGGACACCTACGTCGGCGACTGGGACCTGATGGGCAGCCAGTTCGGTCTGGCCCCCGAGCTGTTCGCCTGGCACAAGTGGAAGCTGGGCTGGCTGGAGCGGCGGCAGGTGGCGTGCGTACGGGGGCCTGAGCCGGTGCGGCTGACGCTGGAGCCGGTCGCCGCCGGCCCCGGCCGGGCCGGGATCTTCGGACTCGGTCGCGGCACCAGGCTCGCGGTCGTGCGCACCGGAACCGACAGCGCGCTCGCCTTCGAGGCGCGCGGGGCGGTCGGCAACGACGCGGCGGTCTGCAGGCAGGGTGTGCTGGTCTACCGCATCCAGAGCGGCGCGGCGTCCGGTGGCGGCCCGATCCAGGTGATCGACGCCCATCCCCGCACCGAGGCCTGCTGGGAGAACTCCGTCTACCCACCCCTCGCCGACGCCCCCGTCGAGGCCGGCGAGACCTTCAGGGTGCCGGGTGAGGACGTACGCGTGAAGGTGACGGGCCGGACGACCACGGGGGCGTGGGACACGGAGATCACGGTCGGGTAGTCCTGGATACGCGAAAGGCCCCTCGCTGAAGCGAGGGGCCTTTCCTGTCTGTGCGCCGCCAGGGACTCGAACCCCGGACCCGCTGATTAAGAGTCAGCTGCTCTAACCAACTGAGCTAGCGGCGCCTGCTGACGTCGTAGACCTTAGCATCCTGATCGGCCGGGGGAAAAATCGAAATCCGCACGGCGGCGCGGGCCGCGCGCACGGCCGCCCAGAGCAGGATTTCGGGGCCCGGCAGCCAGGGGTGACGGGTGTCGGGGGCGACCAGCCAGCGGGAGGCCGGCGCGGATTTCGCGGCGCCGAGCGGGGCCGGGACGGTCACTGCGTCGCCGGTGCCGTGGCACAGCAGCGGCGGGATCGCCGCCGTGCGGCCGAACTCCTCCCACCGCAGCAGGGACGGCAGCCGCTGAGCCGTGCCCGGCGCCGCGAAGAGCAGCAGCCGACCCCGCAGCGTCGCCACCGGCCCCGAGCCGGGCCCCTCGTCCCAGAGCCGGTCGAGCATCCGGCGCCCGAAGACCGCGGGGACGCTGACCACGTCGAAGACGGTGCCGCAGGGCAGGACGACCGGGGCGGCGGGGCGCTCCTGCCAGAACGACAGGGTGCTGCGCGGATACGTTCCTGCCGAGGCGAGCCAGGCGGCGCCGTCCGCGGTGACGCCGGACACGTCGAATCGGTCGGAGAAGGGTTCGTCGCGAGTGCTCATGCCGCATACATCTACCGGGCGTGAGCGGTCGGTTCCCCAGAGTTGCGGGAAATCGGGACAGGAGGGAGCGGAGAGGGGTATCTTGCCCGCCTGGCATATGCCAGGCGAGGTCTCGTCCGAGGCCTCAGACCGGGTCGGCGTGCCCCGCCCCGCCCTCCGCGCCGCGCAGCAGATCCCGGCCGAACTCGACCATCTTCTTCGCGTAGTCCTCGGTCCACTCGGCGCGCTCGGCGATGTCCGCCGTCGTGAGCCGGTCGAAGCGCCTGGGGTCGGCGAGCTGGGCCGCCGCCATCGCCTGGAACTCCACGGCACGGTCCGCCGCCGCGCGGAAGGCGTGCGCCAGCTCGGTGGACCGGGTCAGCAGCGCGCGCGGGTCGTCGATCGACTCCAGGTCGAAGAAGTGCTCCGGGTCGTCGGCCACCTGTGTGGGTTCGAACAGCAGGGGCGCGGGGCGTAGCCGCGGCTCGTTCCGACGCGGCGTGGGCTCCGCCATGTCTTCATCTCCTCGTACGTCGTCCGACCGTCGGCCCGCCGGCGGAGGGCCGTCGTCCATTGTCCCGCGCCCGTGCAAGAGGGCGGGGCGGCCCAGGCCAGGGCGGCCCCGCGCCCGTCACGGACGCCAGGGCACCCGGTGTTCCGCCAGCCGCGCGAGCACCGCGTGGTTCGCCTCCCAGCCGTCCGGGAACTTGACCAGGGTGCCGAGCTGGACCGGTTCGGTGGACGGGTAGTCGTCCAGCAGGTCGCTCACGCCCTCCCGGCACACCACGATGCACGCGTGGCGGTGGCGGGACGCCAGCACGCACAGGCGCCCCGTCTCCAGGTGGAAGGCGGTGGCGTCGGGCCGACCGGAGAGCGGGTGCAGGACGACGGTGACGTCGTACTCGCGGCCCTGGAGACGGTTCGCCGTGTCCACGGTGACGTCCGCGACGCCGAGGTCGGTCAGCGCCGCGCGGACCGCCGCCGCCTGGTCCCGGTGTGCCGTGCCCACGGCGATCCGGTCGGCCGTCAGCGGCACGGGGTCCGGTGAGCGCTCCGACGTGGCCGCCCCGCCCCGGTCCAGGAGACGCCGTACGACGGTCGCGAGGGCCCGTACCGCCTCCGGGTCCGTGCGGGGGGTGTGCCGTGCGGGCAGCTCCAGCAGGCCCCAGCCGGACTCCGCCGCCGCGTCGATCACGCGGTCGGGGCCCGAGCCGTCCGAGGGGACGCCGAAGGTGAGCCGGCGGTCCCCGTGGCCGGTGCCGCTGCGGAAGGGCGTGTACGGGTAGAAGGCGTCCGAGACCAGGGGCGCGGCCGAGGCGGGGAGCCGCCAGGACACCGGCAGGCGGTGCTGGGGCAGCTGCGGGTTGTGGGCCAGCAGGGTGGTCACCGCCGAGGCAGAGGGGTCGTACGACAGCCCCGCCCACTGCTCGCTGCCCACGATCGCGAACGGGTCCAACTGCCCCGGATCGCCCACGAACAGGGCCCGCTCGAACAGTCCCGCCACCGCCAGCAGCGCGTCCGAGCGCATCTGGTACGCCTCGTCCACGATCGCGTGCGCCCACGGCTCGTCGACCTTCACATGCCCCCACTTGGCGGCCGTGGAGATCACCACAGGCAGCCCGGTCAGATCTGCGGCCTTAGCCGACTTGCGGACCTGGGGCAGGTCGTCCAGCGCCTTGTCGTACGGGTCGGCGTCACTGCTGTGCAGCCGCCCGACCGGCAGCTCGGGGTTCTTCTCGGCGAGCCTGAGCACGAGGTCGTCGACCTGCGCGTTGGTCTGCGCGACCACCATCAACGGGCGCCCCGCGTCGGCCAGTTCCAGTGCCGCGCGGACGACGAGGGTGGACTTGCCGGCGCCCGGCGGGGAATCGACGACGACTCCGCGGTGGGTGCTGTGCAGCGTGTCGTGGAGGATCGCGTCGGTGGCCCGCGCGGCCTCGGCACCGGGGTCGAAGGTCCGGGAGCCCTCGGTGGCCCCGGTGGTCTGAGGGGTCACAGCACGTCCTCCGGGGTCACGGGATCGGCGGTCTCCTGCACGGCCTCACCGGGCGGCCCGCCGTGCGTCCACGGGGTGTCCTCCGGGTCGGGCAGCTTCGCGCCCCCGCGCTGCTCGTGCTCGAAGAGCGTGAAGCACACCCGGTCGCCCTTCTCCGGGACGGACCCGGCCTCCGGCTCCTTGCCCCGGCCCATCTTGTCGAGGATCTTGAGCACGAGCAGCGCGCCCTCCTCCTCGGAGCCCACGAACTCGGCGGACTGCGGCTTGCCGCCCAGCGAGCGGTACACCTTGACCCGCTCGCCCAGGTGCGGCCGGTCGTCGGTGCGCACGGTCACCAGCGGGCGCGGGCTCGGCCGCTTGCCCTCGCTGTACGTCATCACGACGTCGGTGACCTCCCCGGCGAACGCCTCACCGGCCAGCCGCCGCCCCGCCATCACCAACGGGTCGTCGAGTGCCTCCTGCGCCTCCAGACGGGCCTGTTCGCGCTCGCGCGCGGCGAGCTTGTTGGCGGCGGTGACCGCGTCGTCCCGGCGCGGCTGCGGGGGCTCGCCCGCCACGACCCGGTCGCGGTGGCTGGTGAACGACCAGCGGTCGCGCGTCCAGCGCTCCTCGACATGGGCCCCTTCCGGCAGCGCCCGCAGCAGGTCCAGGCCCCGCCACACCGCGTCCCAGGTGGGACGGGTACGGCTCGCGACGAGCGCGCGGATCTCCCGCTCGGCGGCGGTGAGCGCGCCGAGCCGGTCGTCGGCCTCCAGACCGTCCTCGGCGGCGGCGAGGGCGGTCCGCGCGCGGTCGTAGCGCTCGATGGCCGGGGCGAGCAGCTTGTTGTCGAACGCCGGGTCGGTGGCGGGACCCGCGGGCGGATGCAGGAGCTGGCCGCGGTCGTCCCGGGCGAGCTCGGCCTCCAGCGCGGCCTCGGCGCCCGAGCGGCCCTCGGGCGGGTCGATCCACGCGAGCAGCGCGCCCAGGTGCTGGTCCTCCAGGGTGGACTGGCCGGTGGACCAGTGCCGGGCCAGCACATCCGTCATCGCCAGCAGCAGCGAGGAGCCCGGCACCCGGGCCCGCTCCCCGAAGTGGGTCAGCCACCGGCCCAGCAACGGCACCCGGGGCGGGGCCGGGTACGGGGTCTCCGGGTCCTGCTCCGCCGTACGCCGAAAACGCATGGAACGCCCGAGCAGCCGTACGAAGTCAATGCCCGCGCGGCTCGGCAGGATCAGCTGGGGGGCGTCCGCGCACAGCTCGACCTCGACCTTGACCCGCTTGCCGGTCTCCGGGTCGGTCTCGTTGCGCTCGGCGGCCTCCACCGACTCGGCGTACCCGTCGACGTACGGCAGCACGATGTCCGCCAGCTCTGCCAGGAACGCGAACCTGAGGTCGCGGTCGCGCGGCTGCGGTACGACCAGGAGGTGCGGGGCGTCCCGGTCGGTCCCCACGAGCGCGCCGAGCGGGGCGCCGGCCTCGCCCGCGGTGGTGAGCGGGACGAGGACGAGCGGGCGGTCCGAGAGACGGCGGTGGCGGACGGTCGCGGCGGGCTGGGCGCGGCCCGTGCTGACGGCTTCCAGGCGGGCGAGCGTGGCGATCAGCGACATGCGGTCACCCCCAGCGCCTCCGCGCGCAGTTCGGCCGCTCGGCGCAGGGCCGCCACCGCCGGGTCGTCGGGATCGCCGGCCTCGCCGCGGGATGCCGCCAGGACCTCCTCGACCGTCGTCAGGCCGCCCAGCTCCGCGCGCACCGAGCGGCCCAGGGAGGTCACCGCGCCGGCCGCGCGGGAGCGGTCCCGGCAGTGGAAGGCCAGTTCGCACGCGGACAGGCACTCGGGGGCGTAGGTCGCCGGCACCGACTCGACCGCGGCCGTCAGCTCGTCGGCGGGCAGGTCGGGGGCGAAACAGGTGCCGTCGGGCAGGGCGTCGGCGATGTCCTGGATGCGGGTGAGACGGGCCAGCTGGCGGGCGGTGACCGCGCGCTGCTTGCGGATGTCGACGGCGGAGGCGGTGGGCAGGTTGGAGAAGTCCTTGGGGCAGACCAGCAGCACCCGGTGGCGGACCTTCGGCGCCTGCTCCAGGCGGGCGGCGACCTCCTCCAGCGCGAGGACGTACACGGCGGCCTGGCGGGCGGCCGCGCCCACCTTCGACGGGTCGGCCGAACCGTCCAGCATCGGGAAGGACTTGATCTCCACGACCGTCCAGCTCCCGTCCGGGTGCACCACCACCGCGTCCGGCTCCAGGAAGGCGGGCGAGCCGGCGACGTCGAGCGCGAGTATGGGGTGGTCGAGAAGCGTCCACCCACCCGTCTCGGTGGCTTCGCGCAGCGCGAGGGCCGTACGTGCGGTGCGGCCCTCGGGGCCGATCGCCGTGAGGTCGGGGACCTCGGCCTCGGTGGGCGGCTCGGCGGCCCGGTCCAGCCGCTCGTGCACCAGCCGCAGCAGCTCCGCGCCGCCGTCCGCCTTGACCTTGGCCTCGAAGGCGTTGCCCCGGGTCAGGGCGAACTGCGACTGCCCGAAGGCGGACGGCGAACCCAGCGCGCTCGCCAGCGCCGTCTTGTCCACCCCGGCGCCGTCGAGGATCGCACGCCGCCTGCACCCCGGGTTGGCGGCGAGGGCCGCCAGGGCGCGCGCGTCCAGGGCCTTGGCCGGTACCTCGGGGCCGCGCAGCTCAGCGAGCCGCTGCCGGAGCGCCGTCCCCGGCGTCCGTGGGAGCGGCACTCGGCTCGGCTCCGCCTGGGAAGCGTGACTCGCGCTGCCGTGGAATGTGCTCACCCGCGGAAGTCTGGCATCCGCCACTGACAATCGAGGTCTCTGTGGCCCGAGAGGCGACGGAAACGGTGGCTATCCGGGCGCGGACTCCCGCCGTGGCCCGCTCCGCCGCCCGGCTGACGTGCGGGGCGAGCAGGAACCCCACCCCCATCACCGCGGCGCCCGCGACCGCGTCGAGGAAGTAGTGGTTGGCGGTGCCCATGACCACGATGGTGGTGATGAGCGGGTAGGCGACGGCCGCGACCTTCGTCGTACGCGTCCTGCCGTAGCGCCACAGCATCACCCCGCACCACAGCGCCCAGCCGACGTGCAGGCTCGGCATGGCCGCGTACTGGTTCGTCATGCCGCCCATGCCCCGCGGCGCGCTCGCCTCGCCGCCCCACCAGCCGTACGAGCTGTACTGGGCCATGGTGTCGACGAAGCCGTGGCTCGCCGAGAGGAGGCGGGGCGGGCAGGTCGGCAGCAGGGTGAAGCCGATCAGGCCCATGAACGTGGACGTCATCAGCCAGGTGCGGGCCGCGCGGTAGTGCAGGGCACGGGAGCGGAAGAGCCAGACCAGGACGGCCGGCGTGACCAGGTAGTGCAGCGAGGCGTACCAGAAGTCGGCCGGTACGCCGATCCACGCCTGGCCGGTGAACAGCCGGTTGAGCGGGTGCTCGGCGTTCAGGTACAGGGCCTTCTCGACCTTGAGGATCGTCAGGCCGTGGTCGACGGCGCCCGTGACATCGCCCCTGGCGAGGAGCCGGCCGGCGCTGTAGCAGGCGTACACCAACAGGATCAGGGGCAGCTCGGTCCACCAGCGCAGCCGCGTCTCCGGGACTGCCTCGGTGCCTGGTGTCTCGGTCAGCGGCATCCGATCCTGTCCCCCTTCGTTTCGCGCGGCGTCCGGCGGTCGTCGTCCGGGGGTGCCACTTTACGGCGTATGTGCGGGCCCTTGTGGAGTGCCCCCACGCAGCGCCTTCGGCCCTCAAAGACGCTGGGATCGCCCGTCGGGTTGCCCTCCCTCAGGGTGCGCGATGATGGAGGGGTTCCGCCTCCGCTTTCCCCCGGAAAGGTTTCTCCATGGCACCGCGCATCCTGCTGGCCCGGCACGGACAGACCGAGTGGTCGCTGTCCGGCAAGCACACCGGCAGGACCGACGTGCCGCTCCTGGAGGAGGGCCGGCGGGGCGCCAAGCTGCTCGGCGAGCGACTGCACCGGCCCCCGTACGACGGCCTTCCCGGGGTGGAGATACGCACGAGCCCGCTGGCACGCGCGCGTGAGACCTGCGAACTCGCCGGGTTCGGGGACCGGGCGGCCGGCTGGGACACGCTCATGGAGTGGGACTACGGCGCCTACGAGGGCATGACGCCGGACGAGATCCAGGCGGTGCGGCCCGGGTGGCTGATCTGGCGGGACGGCGTCCCCGAGGGGGAGTCGCTGGCGGAGATCACGTCCCGCGCGGACGAGGTCGTCGCGTGGGCGCGCTCGGCGGACCGGGACGTGCTGGTCTTCGCCCATGGGCACATTCTGAGGTCCATCGGGGCGCGGTGGCTGGGGCTGCCGATCGACTTCGCCGCGCGGGTGCGTCTCAATCCGACGTCCTTGTCCGTGCTCGGGTGGGCCTACGGGGAGCCTGCGATCGAGAGCTGGAACGACTTGGGGCATCTGGGGTAGTTGCTCGGCTGCGGGCCGGTGGGGGCTGGTCGCGCAGTTCCCCGCGCCCCTCGGGCGGTGCGGTGACAGCCCGCCCGGCTGTACCCACTCAGGGACGCGGGGAACTGCGCGAGAAGCCCCACCGGCCCGCGGGCGGACGACCACCCCCCTCAACCGGTCCGCGGCAGCGACGCGTGGCGTTCCAGGAACGCCGACACCCCCGCAGCCCGCCGGTGGGGCAACAGCACCCGCGCCGTCGCCGCCAGCATCGTCTGGACGCGGGACGACTGGACCTCGCCCAACAGCTCCAGCACCCGCAGGCCCGCCGCCGCACCCTCGTCGGGGCGGCCGCCGCGGGCCAGGTCGTCGGCGAGTTCGGCCGTGTACAGGGCGATGTTGCGGGTGAAGTGCGGGTCCTGCAGATCCGCCGCCCGGCGCGCGTGCCGGGCGGCCCGGCGCCAGTCGCCCAGCGCGGACCAGCACTGCGCCTCCAGGCCCTCCAGCTCGGCCTCGCCGTAGAAGCTCATCCACTCGGGGTCGGCGTCCGAGAGGCCCCGCTCGAAGTAGGCCTGGGCGCGGGCGAGGGCCTGCTCGCACCCGGTGCGGTCGGCGAGCCCCGCCCAGCCGCCCGCCTCGCGCAGCGAGAGCAGTGACATCAGGCGGGGCGAACCCAGCGGCCGGGCGACCCGCTGCGCGGCCTGCGCGGCCCGCACCGCCTCCCGCGGCCGACCCGAGTCGCGCGCGAGGAAGGCGGTGTTGCAGAAGGCGTGTGCCTCCAGGGCGTCGTCACCGGTCACCCGGGCCGTCGCGAGCGCCTCCGCGTAGTGCGAGCGGGCGTCGTCGAACCGTCCGGAGTCGTGCGCGAGCCAACCCACCGAGATGGCGAGTTCACCCGCGCCCGAGTGCAGCCGGTCGGCGGTCGTCTGCCGGGTCGCGCCCGCGTCCAGGAGCGCGTAGGCGGCGCGCAGAGGAGCCGCCGCGCGCTGGTACAGACCGTCCGCGCCGTGCCGGTCGTCGAGCAACCGGATCCGGCGCACGGCTTCCTCCAGGGCACCCGCTTCACCGGTCCCGGCGCGGCGGACCGGCCGTCCGGCGGCCGCGGCGTCGAGGGCGAGCCCGATGGGCCCCAGTGAGGCGGCGGCGACCGTGGCGCCCCCGCCGGTCATGAATGCGCGACGCAGCACGTCGCTCTCCTCGTAGTCGTCGTACGTCTCGTCAGGGTCTTGCGTGTCCCGCGTGTCTTGCGTGTCATACGGTTCGTACGCCCCCGGCGTCTCACCCGTGGTGCGCACCCGGCGTCCGCGTACGGCCGCGCGGGAGGCGAAGCCCAGGTCGGTGAGCGTGCGGCCGGGGAACATGTGCAGGAACACCCGCTCGTACGCGTAGTTGGGGCAGCGGATCTCGCCCGCCTCCACGCGGCCCACATAGCGCGCGTCGCAGCTCACGCTCTCGCCGATCTCGCGCGCGGCCCGCCGCACCGCCGCGGCGAACTCGGCCGGCGAGCGCTGTCCGCGCAGGCGCCGGAACGCGAGGTTCGGCCTCGGTGGTGTGGGGGACTGGGACGAGGTCACCGTTGACGACGCCATGGCCGGGTCCTCTCGTGCGAACCGTCGAACCATGCCGGGGAGCGGCGAGTTGACTGGTTTGTCAGTGTGACGCCCTGTTTCCGGCGGGCAAGAACGTACCTGTTGTGCCGGGGCCGTCACGCGGGGTTTGGCTACAAACCGGATATCTCATCCGGGATCCGCCATGAACTGCCATCCTTTGCGGCGGACTTCCGCCGTAGCCGTTGACGCCGACGCGCGTTGGACCTCTCGGAGTCGGACGAGGGTTCCTTGATGGAGGCCGCGATGGAGATCAGCCGGAGCGTCAATCCTTGTACACCGGTGTCGTGCGATGTGGTCACGGTGCCGACGCGACACGGCCTGGAGGCCGTCGACATCCTGCGGCGGGGGGTGGGGGAGGGGGTCGGGCCGGTGCTGCACGACGGCGGCGGCCAGACGCTGGGATTCCTGGTGCCGCCGGGGACGGCGGCCGCGTGGGACGTGCCCGGCAGTACCTGTACGGAGACCGACGGCCGGGGGCTGCGGCTGACCCCGGAGCCTCCTGTGGAGGGGGCGGACTGGCTGCTGCCGCCGGGAGACGCGGACCTGGCGACGGACCCGGCGGTGCTCCGGGCGGCACTGGGCGAGGCGGCGAGACTCATCGAGGCCGCGGACAACTGCCGGTGACGCGGCACCGCGCGATCAGCTCCCCGGCCCGCGGACGCGGGAGGACCTCGCTCCGCGGATAATGGCGGGGTGGGAAAGTCCAGGAGATCCGTCGAAGCCGTGGTGGAACCAGTCGACGGCGGTCTCGCCGAGCTCATCCCCGACCGCGAGCGCACGCGCGCGTGGACGCTGCTCATCGACGGCGCCCCGCAGTCGCACGTCGACCTGGACGACCCGGCCCACCTCTCCTTCGAGTACCAGCGCCGGCTCGGCCATGTCATCGACCTGGTCGCGCCCGCCCACAAGCCCGTGCACGCCGTCCACCTCGGCGGAGGCGCCTTCACCCTCGCCCGGTACCTCGCCGCGACCCGCCCCCGCTCCACCCAGCAGGTCGTCGAGCGGGACGCGGCCCTCGTCCAACTGGTCCGGCGCGAGCTCCCCTTGGAGCCGACCGCGCGGATACGGGTGCGGTCCGTCGACGCGCGCCAGGGACTCGCCAAGGTCCCCGACGGATGGGCCGACCTCGTCATCGCCGACGTGTTCAGCGGCGCCCGCACCCCCGCGCACCTCACCTCCACCGAGTTCCTCGACGAGGTCCGAAGGGCGCTCAGGCCGGGCGGCTGCTACGCCGCCAACCTCGCCGACGGGCCGCCGCTCGCCCATCTCCGCGGCCAGATCGCCACCGCCGCCGCCCGCTTCGCCGAACTCGCCCTCGTCGCCGACCCGACGGTCCTGCGCGGCAAACGCTTCGGCAACGCCGTCCTGGTCGCCTCCGACACCCCCCTGCAGGTCGCGGAACTGACCCGCCGCGCCGCCTCCGACCCGCACCCCGGCCGCGTCGAACACGGCAAGGCGCTCCTCGACTTCACCGGAGGAGCCGTACCCGTGACGGACGCCGAGGCCGTGGCCTCACCGGTGCCGCCCGCGTCCGTGTTCCGCTGAGCCGGTGAGTCAGTAGGTCCCGATCTCCACCCGCGGCGGTCCGTCGTGCCAGGTGCAGAACACCGACACCCGGTCCGCGCCCGAGGAGAACTCCACCCGGATCCACGACTCCGTCTTCCACACCTGCATCGACCAGCCCGTGCCCGGCGTCGCGGACACCAGCGTCGCCGACTTCTCGCCGAGGTCGAAGACCGCGCGGCCGCCGTCGGTGTCGTAGCTCCTGACCCGACCGGAGGCGGTGGGCGAGGGGCTCTTCGAGGAGGGGGACGGTTTCGCGGTCGTGGTCCTCGGCGCCGGCGAGGGGCTCCTCGACGGGGTCGCCCGCTCGGTCCGCGTCGGCGTCGGTGACGCCAGCGGCCTCGACTCCTGCGTGGTCGCCTCGGCCGCCGTGATGGGCAGGGCGCGCGGCGGATCGTAGGCCGTGCCCGCCATGACCGTGTGGACACCCCACCACGACAGCGTGACCGCCGCGCCCGTGGCGAGCAGCCAGGCCAGTACGTGTACGAGTCCTCTGCGCATCGCCCGCCATACTGCCTCACACGTCTCACGGGCCGCACCCGGACTGAGTTGTCCACAGGCCCCGACCGGGCTCGCCCGAATCGCGTACGGTGCGGCGCATGGCAAGTGTGCTCGTGGTCGAGGACGACCAGTTCGTCCGCTCGGCGCTCATCCGGCACCTGACCGACGCGGCACACACCGTGCGCAGCGTCGGGACGGCGCTGGAGGCGCTGCGCGAGGTCGCCCATTTCCGTTTCGACGTGGTGATCCTGGATCTCGGTCTGCCCGATCTCGACGGGTCCGAGGCCCTGAAGATGCTGCGCGGGATCACTGACGTCCCGGTCATCGTCGCCACCGCGCGGGACGACGAGACGGAGATCGTCCGCCTGTTGAACGCCGGGGCGGACGACTACCTCACCAAACCCTTCTCGGTCGAACACCTCTCCGCGCGGATGGCCGCCGTACTGCGGCGGTCCCGGGCCGCCGGAGGGGACGCGCCGCCCGAGACCGTGCTGCGCGTCGGCGGCCTGAGCGTCGACCCGCTGCGCCGCCAGGCCGAACTGGACGGCGTCCGGCTCGACCTGACCCGACGCGAGTTCGACCTGCTCGCCTTCCTGGCCGCCCGGCCCGGAGTGGTCGTCCCCCGCAAGGAACTCCTCGCGGAGGTCTGGCAGCAGTCCTACGGCGACGACCAGACGATCGACGTCCATCTGTCCTGGCTCAGGCGCAAGTTGGGCGAGACGGCCGCGCGGCCCCGCTATCTGCACACCCTGCGGGGCGTCGGCGTGAAGCTGGAACCACCGGGCGGGGGGCTGCCGTTGTGAGGTGGGCTCTGGTCAAGGTCTGTCTGGCGGTCACCACCATGGTCGTGGTCGCCTTCGCCGTCCCGCTGGGCCTCGTCATCAAGGAGATGGCCCGGGACCGCGCGTTCTCCAACGCCGAGCGGGAGGCGGCCGCCGTCGCCCCGGCCCTGTCCATCACCACCGACCGCGACCAGTTGGAGCGGGTCGTCGCCTCGGCGGGCTCGGACTCCGGGATGGCCGTCCACATACCGGCGGGCGGAGGCCAGCGGGCCGTGGACCTCGGACGGCAGCGGGCCGCCGCCGACGACATCACGACCGTGCGCGGGCTGGGCCGCGCCTCCACCGCCGAGGTGCCCGGCGGCTCCACCCTGCTCCAGCCGGTCGCGCTCAGCTCCGGCGAAATAGCCGTCGTCGAGGTGTACGTCCCCGAGTCCGCGGTGAGCAACGGCGTCGCGACCGCCTGGGCGGTCCTCGCGGGCGTCGGCACCGCGCTCGTCGTCGGCTCGGTCGCGGTCGCCGACCGGCTCGGCGTACGGATGGTGCGGCCCGCGCGGAAGCTCGTCGAGGGCGCCCACGAACTGGGGGAGGGGAAGCTGGGCGCGCGCGTGCCGGAGGAAGGGCCGAACGAACTCAGGCTGGCGGCCGTCGCGTTCAACTCCATGGCCGACCAGGTCGTCCAACTGCTGGCGAACGAACGGGAGCTGGCCGCCGACCTGTCCCACCGGCTGCGCACCCCGCTGACCGTGCTGCGGCTCAACGCGGCCTCGCTCGGGGACGGCCCGGCCGCCGAGCAGACCCGGGCCGCGGTCGCGCAGTTGGAGCGCGAGGTCGACACCATCATCCGCACCGCCCGGGAGGCCAAGCCGCAGACCGCGGCCGCCGGGCCCGGCGCCGGGTGCGACGCGGCCGAGGTGGTCCGGGAACGGATGGGGTTCTGGTCGGCGCTCGCCGAGGACGAGGGCCGCAAGTGGCGGGTGGCCGGCACCGAGCGGCCGGTGCGCATACCCGTGGCCCGGGCGGACCTCGCGGCCGCGCTGGACGCCCTGCTCGGCAACGTCTTCCGGCACACCCCGGAGGGCACCGCCTTCGCGGTCGACGTGCACAACGGCGAGGACGCGGTGATCGTGCTCGTCTCCGACGCCGGCCCCGGCATCCGCGACCCCGAGGCCGCCATGGCACGCGGGCGGGGGTCCGGCAGCACCGGGTCGACCGGGCTCGGCCTCGACATCGTGCGACGGCTCGCCGAGGCGACGGGCGGGGACGTACGGATCGGGTCGTCGGTGCTGGGCGGCACCGAGGTGCGGGTCTGGATCCAGCTCGACGGGCGTGAACCGGTACGCCGCGGACACCGGGTGCGCAGACGCCGTACGGGCCGACTGGTCTCGACCTTTAACCGGCCCCGATCTCTTCCTTAAGCGCGCCCTAAGATCCCCGTCGCCCGTCCTGATCAGGTCATTTGCCCGATTCCGGATCGCTAGCGTGCCACGCCATGAGCATGCATCGGCGCAGACTGAACGGCAGGAACAAGGCGATCGGCGGGGCGGTCGCCGCCGCCGTGGTGGGGACCGGCGCGGTCCTGTGGGGCGGTACCGCCCAGGCGGCCGGGATCGGCGCCGCGTACACGAGGACGAGCGACTGGTCGACGGGGTACACCGCGCAGTACGTCGTCACCAACAACAGCGGCTCGGCGGAGAAGGACTGGAAGCTGGAGTTCGACCTGCCGGGCGGAGCCACGCTCGGTTCCCTGTGGAACGGGGAGTCCAGTGTGGGCGGGCGGCATGTCCTGGTGAAGCCGCCCCGGTGGGACACCGACGGCCTGGCCGCGGGTGAGTCGGTCACGGTCGGGTTCGTGGTCAGCGGCACGGGCGACCCCACGGGCTGCCTCGTCGACGGCGGCGCCTGCGCGACCGGAGACAGTGGCACACCCGCCCCCACCCCGACACCCACGTCCACCCCCACCTCGACCGCCTCCCCCGCGGAGAGCGCCGGCTTCGCCCCCTACGTCGACACCTCCCTCCACCCCGCCTTCGACCTCCTCGCCGCCGCGGACGCCACCGGCGTGAAGGACTACCACCTCGCCTTCGTCACCGACGGCGGCGGCTGCACCCCCAAGTGGGGCGGGGTCGGCGACCTGGCGAGCGACGCCGTGGCCGCGCAGATCGGCGCGCTGCGGGCGAAGGGCGGCGACGTCCGGGTCTCCTTCGGCGGCGCCTCCGGCTCCGAACTGGCCACCA
Source organism: Streptomyces sp. NPDC006335 (assembly GCF_040612795.1). Classification (NCBI taxonomy): domain Bacteria; kingdom Bacillati; phylum Actinomycetota; class Actinomycetes; order Kitasatosporales; family Streptomycetaceae; genus Streptomyces; species Streptomyces sp. NPDC006335. The sequence continues at coordinate 955 of NZ_JBEXQX010000014.1, read as the reverse complement.
CCTGCTCCTCGGCGGACGCGCTGGCGGCGGCGTACGGCAAGGTCGTGGACGCGTACGGCCTCACCAAGGTCGACTTCGACGTGGAGGGCGGGGCACTGCCGAACACGGCCGCGAACACCCGGCGGGCGCGGGCGATCGCGAAGCTCCAGGACCGGCACCCCGGCCTGGACGTCTCCTTCACCCTCCCGGTGATGCCCGAGGGCCTCACCCCGGACGGGGTCGACCTGCTCGCGAACGCCAAGTCCAACGGCGTGGAGATCGACACCGTCAACATCATGGCGATGGACTACGGGGCCTCGTACAGCGCAGACATGGGCACCTACGCCGAGCAGGCCGCCACGGCCACCCAGGCGCAGGTCAAGGGCGTCCTCGGGCTGTCCGACAGCGCGGCCTGGAAGGCGGTCGCCGTCACCCCGATGATCGGGGTCAACGACGTGGCCTCGGAGACCTTCACGGTCGAGGACGCCGCCCAGCTCGTGAGCTTCGCCAAGGCGAAGGGACTCGGTTGGCTGTCGATGTGGTCCGCCACCCGGGACAAGCAGTGCCCCGGCGGTGCGAAGCCCTCCGCCGACGCGAGCTGCAGCTCGGTCGTCCAGGCCCCGTTCGCCTTCTCGAAGGCCTTCGCCGCCTTCGACTGAACCGCTCTCCGACGAAGCTCCTGGGTCACCGGTAGGCAGGGATGTCGGTCACGTTTCGACAAATCGGGCCGATAGCTATTGACGCATGACCTGACATACCGCTGTCATTGCGCCACCGTGTTCGGTCAAGTTGGTTTCTGGTCGATTACGACTGGTCTCCGAACCCCTCCATGACCGGACCCCTGCCTTCAGGAGCCGTACATGCGTGATCTCTCGTCTTCCCTTCCTTCGCCGAGCCGTCGTGGTGTGCTCAAGGGTGTGGGTGGTGCCGCCCTGCTCGGGGCGGGTATCCCGTTGCTGTCCGCGTGTGGGAGCAG
>NZ_JBEXQX010000013.1:0-250984 GCF_040612795.1 Streptomyces sp. NPDC006335 | reverse complement strand
CTGGAACGCTACTTCGACGTGGTGCGCCGCATGGCGCTGGAGGCCTACCCGCCCGGGGTGCGCAACGGCCTGCCCGCCCTGTCCCGGCTGCGGGGGCACCTGCTGGAGGAGGGCCACCTGGACTCCCTGGTCGAACTCGCCCGCCGCACCCGCGCCATCAGGCCCGAGCTGACCGTCGACGACATCCGCTGGCGCGACGGGCAACTGCGCATCACCACCACCTTCGCCATGCGCCGCGCCGACGGTGAGCCCCTGGCCCTGGTCGAACGCTACGGCCGGATGCTGCTGGACCCCGACCTGCTGGCCGGTATCAAGGGCGCCGAGGGCTGGGAGGCCCCGCACCCGCTGGGCCACGCCTACGGCGAGCTCCTGGTTCATGACATGGGGCGGGATCTGTGGTGGTATCCCGACGCCGACCTGACCCCGCGCACACAGCCGCTCGGCGGTGGCCGCCACCGCGTGGTCCTCACCGGCGAAACCCCCATCGATCCCCTCACCCTGGCCGGTGGCCGGCCCATGGAACCCGGCACCCACATCGTGTGGGCCAGCGCCCAACTCCTCGGCGTGGGCCGCAGAGCCCGCGTGACACGCGGCGACGACACAACCCACCGTGCAGGCCCCGAAGTCGGTATCAGCTTCGGCTCGGCCAGGGTCGGAACCCCACCCCGCCTGGTGATTCCGGTCTGGGACGGCCCGGACGGCCAACTCCGCCTCTCCGTCCGCCCACCAAGCCGGGCCACCCTCCCACACCACCTCTACCTGCGCACCACATCGGCTCCGCCCGTGCGCCGGGCGGCCCGCACGGTCCTCCACCGCCTCCCCGCGGATGTACGCGGCCGAGCGAAGAAGCTCGCGCGCAAGGCGGATCCTTGGAGCGGCGGTCGGCCGTAGCAGTCGCGGCTACGCCGACGGCCGAGAACTGTCCCCTACGACACAGGAGAACCCGCGCTGCGCCGACCTGGCGCCGGTGGAGGAGGGTGGCTCGACGCCCTGCCGCGCGACGGGCGCCGGGCGCCGGGCCACCGATTTCCTGCGGGAGAAGCCGGAATTACAAGTAGTACCAGTCCACGGCCACGTCCTCGCCGCCATAGCCGGTGTCGAGGATGGACACGGTGATGACCGGGTTGCCCTTGGTCTTGCCGCCGACGTACCAGCACTTGATGTACTGGGAGCCGCGCTTGGCCGGGCAACCCTGGTCCGAGCGGTAGCCGACCTTTCTGCCGTTGATCGTCTGGACGGAGGCGGCGAGGAGATGGAAGCCGTCCCACTTGGGATCGGATCCCGCGCCGTCGCAGGCGGTCAGTTTGGCCCCGGTTGAGGCGTCGCCCGTCGAACCCGCGGCCTGCTGAGTGCCGTTGTAGAAATGGGTGGAGGCGCAGTTCGCCAGCCGCTTCACCTGCGTCGCACGCCAGCTGAAGTCGCCGCTCCACTGCACCTGCGGGTCCGCCAGGGCCGTGCCGGCGGTGATGCCGAGCGCGAGCGCCACGCTGGTCATCACCGTGCCGACACGGGCCGCTGTCTTTGTTGCGAGTGAGCGCCTGGAAGTCGTGGTTGCCATAGCCCTGCTCTTTCCTGTGGGGGAGGAACTGATCACTGAGAGGGAGGATGTCCGGCCTGTTGAGCGCCCTCATGACGTGACCGTGATTCACCCATTACGAGTTGATCTTTTTCCGTCTCCCTCAGGTGTGAGCCGCCGTTGCCCAGGGCTTTAGAGGTTGTCTCGTTGGCTCCCGAGGCCCTGAGCGTCATACGCGGCCGGTCTGAGAGTCTGAGCAGGTGGACGACCTCATTGGGACTCAGGCACCGCGGCTTCGACTGACGGAACCCGCTGAGTCAGTTGCCTATCTGGAGCGGGTTGTGCCTGGTCTTGCTGCGCATCGGCTGCCTACTTCGGCCAGTGTGGACTGGGGCGTGGTGGAGGCTGAGCTGGGCACGGCCCTCCCTGCAGACTTCAAGCGCTGTGCAGCCTCTATCCAACGTTCGACCTGGGCGACTTCCTCCGGGTTGTCACGCCGATCCCCGGTCAGGAGCAGGTTTGGGTGCAAGGAGTTCGCAACGATCTGGAGATCGTCGCCGAGTGGTGCGAGGACGCGGAGCTAGCTGTTCCGCTGCGCCCGTATCCCTCACCAGGCGGTTTGCTTCCCTGGGCAACCTCTCTTCAGGGCGACTTCTTCCTGTGGTCAACCAGCCCTGCCGGACCCGGGGGATGGGCGGTCACCGTCGCCTCACGCAACGGCGGATGGTGGCACTACACCGGAGGCATGGTTCAGTTCCTTGCCGACCTGGTCACGGGGGCCGTGGAGGTCTGGGGGCTCCCTTCGGTCCGGGGAGAGGTCACCTGGGCACTCGGCCGAGACATCGGCAGCCGATGAGGACGGCGGCTATGCCGACGAAGGCGAGGAAGTCTCAGCCTTGCGCTCGTAGCGGCGGTGTAGGCGTCGGCATCCGGCGAGCCACAACACAGTTCGCTCGACGACCCAGCGGTGGCGGCCCAGCCGTGTGGAGGACTCGGTGCCCTTCCGTGCGATGCGATGTCGAATACCGCGCTGGCGTAGCCATCGGCGCAGGTGGTCGTAGTCGTAGCCCGCGATCTGTTCCCGCTCATGGATGCAGCTGACGCTCTCGTACGTCAGCTGCGCGACGCGTTGGATCTGGCCGCGCAGGCGGAGAACGCTTCTTGACGCGTGGAGCCGATGAGGACTCGGTGTGTCGGCGGTGCACCGACTCCTCACGCTGCACTTCTCGAAGACCAGCTCGCGGGCAGTGAGAGCGGCACCGCCGCTTGGACGGGCATGATCGTCTTCGGGGTGGTCGCAGTCCCGTCCAGCTGTTCGACGGCCCTCTACGTGCACGTTTGCTGTACCCCTGCAAGAAGTCCACCGCATGAAGTCACGCCGCCGATGGCAGCCTGAGGCCGGCACCGACCGCGGCTTCTGCGCTCCCGCAGTTGTGTCCGGAGTGGACAGCACGCCCCTCAGGGTTTGGCAGTGCCCCGTTGAGCGGTGAGCGCAACCCGGGCAAGAAGGACTCGAAACTGGGCCCGGTGTTCCTCGCTCAACTCGCCGAGCAGCCGTGCTTCAGCGGCCGCGACCTCCGTTCGCATGCGCTGCAATTGCGATCGGCCTTCGTCCGTGAGGATCACGTGGCGAGCTCGTCGGTCCTGCGGATTCGGGCGTCGCAACAGCAGACCCTGCCCCTCCAGGTCGTCCAGGAGGTAGGTCATCACCGTTCGGTCGAGACCTACCTGGCCGGCCAGCTCGAGTTGTGTAGGGGGTTTGTCCCCGGCCTCGGCCAATGCCACGAGCACCAAGTAAGCCCGTGATCCTCCGGGCAGCGTCTCCGAGGCCTCGGCTGCAGCGCGCCGAAGCGCCCCCGAGATCATGCGGATGGCCCAGACCAGGTCGTTGTCCAGGGCAAGACACTTGGCGCTTTCGCTCGCTCGGCCACGGGGTTCAGAGGGCATCACATCACCGTAGCACCTTTCAGCATGGCGACAGATAGTCTTGTACACAGAACATCGTGTCGATCCTGGGAGCAGCCCCCCTCCCCACCTCCCAGGGGACTTCCTGCACTGACGTCGTCGTACACAGGAACTCGCCGCCGCACTGACCTGCGAGACAGACGCTGAAGGGAGGGCGCCGCGGCTGAAGCGTCGGGAAACGCAGGTCTGCCGACACTCGCAGGGGGTGGGGCGGCTCGCACGGTAGCGGGGCAGCGTGGGTGGACCCAGCCTTTGGTAGGGCGGCGGATACGGCTCAGCACCGGCGGGCTGGGCGATCTCCTTGGGCTCGACGGCCATGACGTAGGACCGGCCGCCAGCATCCAGGGCCCGGCGGAAGGAGACACTGCGGCCGTATCCGCAGTCGGCCACGATCACCGCCACCGACTCAAGCCGGTCCGCCAACTTCTCCAGCATCAGGGCCAGACGGGACTTGGTGACGTGCCCGACCTCGTCAGGCCTGGTCAGGCACGCCTGCGGCCTTGCGCCGTTCGAGGTCGTGGGCCCCTTCCTCGGGCAGCAACTGCTCCCATGTCAACCGCTCGTCGAGTCGGCCATTGTGCGGTCCATCGCACACATACCCGGCCGGAGATGGCCACGCCAACCGAGTCCGGGTCATGTCCTGCCGACGACGACCACCGCGTCCTGGTCCGACCAGCGGCGCCGCTCGGCTTTGGGTGGGTTGATCCGCACGCCGTAGCCGGGACTTGTCGACGAGTCGGCATGGCTTCGGTAACCGATGGCGCACTCGCCGCGATGGCGTGCCGCGGCCACGACCGTGGCGAAGGAGGTCTCACACCCCGGCAGTACGTAGTCGGTGGCGGGACGCAGGTGGACCCCGGTGCCGTCGGCGGAGAACAGCTCCTCGAACACCGCTGCCAGGTGCCGGTTCTGGGAGATCTGTGCCATGAGCAGCCCGATGAGCTTGCCGCTGATGATCACGTCGGCTCCGGGGCTGATGGGGGCCAGCGCCCGGTTGCGGTCGTCGATCAGCTCGGTGACCACCGGCAGTTCGCGCCCGGAGGCTTCCTCCAGTTGGCGCAGAAGCAGCAGGGTGACGAGCGTGCGGTTGTCGGGGTGGTCCTGAGGCTGTCCGGGAGCGGGGTCCTGGCCGAGCACGATCACGCTGTCGTAGGAGCGCACGTCCAGACGCTTCAAGGTCTCGGGACGAGTGATGTCCCCGTCGTGCAGTGTCAAGGTCAGGTCGCTGCCGCTGTGCGTGTCGGCCTCGCTCACCTGCGGGACAGTCGCCGTGCGACCGTCCGTCACCACGTCGAGGACTGATCCGGGCCGTGCGCGGCGGCGCAACTGGTCGACTACGAGCGGCGCCCGGCGATTCCAGCCCAGCAGGAGAACTCGCTCCGGTGGCGCGGGCGTTGCAGGGCCGGATGCCATCGCCGCCTTCTCGACCAACTCCGCGCAGTCGTGCGGCCAGGCCGTGTCGTCGTCACGGGAGATGACGATGAGCACGTCGTCGGGGGCCAGGGGCGTCTGCGGTGGCGGGTTGAGCAGGGGCCTGCCTTCTCGCATCATCCCGACGACGCTCGACGTGGGGTAGGACAGCAGCGCGTCGCCGAACGGCCGACCTGCCAGGGCCTGTTGGGCTACCAGGTAGAACTCGTCGCCTGCGAAGTCCAGCAGTTCCTGATGGACGAGGGAGAGCCCGCGCCGACGGGAAGCTTGGACGATGAGCCGGGCCGTGACGGTGTCGCTCTCCAGGACGATGCCACCCGGTCCGGCGGCGAGACAGGCGGCCAGGCGGTAGCGGTCGTCCCGGACGGCGGCGACGACAGGCGGATGAGTCCCCTGCCCGGCCAGGGCTGCCCGGAGCGCCAGCAGCGTCTTGACCACCTCGGCGTCGGCGTCCGGCTTGTCCTGGGGCAGGACCAGCACGACACCGGCCGTGGCCGGGCTGGTCAGAGTCAGCACGGCCGGGTCGGTAGGGGGCCCACTGCGGCAGATCAGCCGCGTACCGCCGACGGGGCCGACCTTCGTGCTCAGGGCCTCCTCCATGGCGGTCTTGTCCCGGTCGGCCAGGACGGCCACCGCCGCGCGTGACTGGTTGGCGTTGGCGGCCACCAGCTCGCTCACCACGGTGAAGACCTGCTCCGACCACCCCAGGACCACGGCGTGCCCTTGTTCGAGCACGGTGGAACGGCCCCGTCGCAACTCGGTGAGCCGCTCCGTGAGCGCCGTCGTGATCAGGCCGACGAGCGTCGAGACGTACAGGAGAGCGACCAGTGCGAGCAGCACCGACATCGTCACTCGTAACGGCGTCCCCGTGGCACCGCCCAGCCGCAGTGTCTCCCCGGTGAGGCGCCATACCTGCGCCAGCCGGTCCGCCAGGGGCGCCGGTGCGTCGGGGTCGGTCCATACCAGCACCGCAGCGGCCGGGACGACGACGGCCAGACACAACAACGCCATCCAGCCGACGAGAGCGGGAGCACCGCGGGCCAGTGTGCTGTCGAACCAGTAACGGGCTCTGTCACCCAACGGAGTGCGCCGCTGCGCCACCCTTCCCCCTCCACCGACCCGCACCCTCGTGAGGCCTTGCGGCAGGTCGCCTAGCTGGCACAACCACAGGCCCGCTGAAGAGCACGGATGCGAATACGCATGTGGCAGTGTGGGGGACCGATGGTGGCGGCGGACGGAGTTCGCTCCGCATTCATCCCTTCGGGGTTCCCGAGCCGTCCATGCCGACGGACCTGCTCGACGTCAGGGTTTGTCGCCGTCTTCGCTCCTTCGTGTCAATGCCTCAGCGGAGGGCCATCGCCGGGTCACGGCCACCAGTACAAAGGCCGCATGACTCAAGATCACGCGGTGGAACACTCAGGCGCCGGCTTTTCCCGGCGTGGCTTCGCGACGGTGGCCGGCGCGGCCACGGTGGCGACGGCTCTGTCCGGCGGTGTCTCCGCGGCCCTGCCCGCGCCGACCGCTCCGAGCGCCGGCCGGGGCGCGGACTTCGACCGGTGCCTGGCCGTCGCTCGCGCACTGCTCGTACTGGACTCCGACAACCGCCCTCTCGTCCCGCGCTACCAGCGCGTTCTCAAGCAGGGCCTGCCGGCTCAGCGGCGGACCCGCCCGAAGGACGTTCTGGTCATCGGAGCCGGTCCGGCCGGGCTGGTGTGCGCCTGGCTGCTGAAGAAGGCAGGTCACCGTGTGACCGTGCTGGAAGCCAACGGCAACCGCGCGGGCGGACGTATCAAGACCTTCCGCAACGGCGGCCACGAACAAGCGAAGCAACCCTTCGCCGATCCGCTCCAGTACGCCGAAGCGGGCGCGATGCGCATCCCTGGCAGCCATCCCCTGGTGATGGAGCTGATCGACCAGTTCGGCCTGAAGAAGCGGCGTTTCCACTATGTGGACGTCGACCACGAGGGGCGTCCCGCCAACCGCACCTGGATCCACGTGAACGGGATCCGCATGCGGCGCGCCGACTACGCCCGCGCGCCCCGGCGCATCAACCGGTCCTTCGGCGTTCCCCGGGCCCACTGGGACACTCCTGCCGCCGCCATCCTGCGCTCCGTTCTGGACCCGGTGCGCGACGAGTTCAGCTACGTCGACGGCGACGGCAAGCGGGTCGCCAAGCCGCTCCCCGAGCGGGTGCGGGGCTGGGCCCGTGTGGTGCAGCGATTCGGTGACTGGTCGATGTTCCGCTTCCTGACCGAGCACGCCGGCCTCGACGAGCGGACCATCGATCTGATCGGCACCCTGGAGAACCTCACCTCACGCCTTCCTCTCTCGTTCATTCACAGCTTCACCGGCTCCTCCCTCATCAGCCCCGACACGCCCTTCTACGAGTTGGAGGGCGGCACGGCCGTGCTGCCTGACGCCCTCCTGGAACGCGTGCGCAAGGACGTGCGGTTCGACCGTCGTGTCACGCGCATCGAGTACCACCACCCCGACCGCCCTTCGCCGGACACCGAGCACGTCCGGATCAAGGGCCCGCACGTATGGGTGGACACCGTGTCCGAGGGCCGTAACGGTCCCGTCGTACGCGAGCAGTTCACCGCGGACGTCGCCGTGGTCACGGTGCCGTTCTCCGGACTGCGCCACGTACAGATCGCCCCGCCCATGTCGTACGGCAAGCGCCGCGCGGTGTGCGAACTGCACTACGACAGCGCGACCAAGGTGCTGCTGGAGTTCAGCCGCCGCTGGTGGGAGTTCGACGAAGGCGACTGGAAGCGTGAGCTGAACGCCGTCCGCCCGGGCCTTTACGACGCCTACCGCACCGGCCGTGCCACCGCGGACGGCAGCCTGCTCGGCGCCCATCCCTCCGTGCCCGGCGGGCACATCACGGCGGGTCAGCGCACTCACTACGCCGCCAACCGCGCCATCGCGCGCGACCAGCCGGCGGCCGTCGACGTCGTGGGGGGCGGCTCGGTGTCGGACAACGCCAACCGGTTCATGTTCCACCCCTCCCATCCGGTTTCGGGCAGCGCGGGGGGTGTGGTGCTGGCCTCGTACAGCTGGGCGGACGACGCGCTGCGCTGGGACTCCCTGGACGACGAGGCACGGTATCCACACGCCCTGTGCGGCCTCCAGCAGGTGTACGGGCAGCGCATCGAGGTCTTCTACACCGGCGCGGGCCGTACTCAGAGCTGGCTGCGCGACCCCTATGCCTACGGGGAGGCGTCCGTGCTGCTGCCCGGTCAGCACACGGAGTTGCTGCCGGCCATCCCCGTGCGTGAAGGGGCGTTGCACTTCGCCGGGGACCACACGTCGGTCAAGCCGGCGTGGATCGAGGGAGCCGTGGAGTCCGCCGTACGTGCAGCTTTGGAGATCCACACCGCGTGACCGTGTGGTCCGCTGAGCCATGACGCACACAAGCCGGCCCCGGCGCACCTCGTACTCGTCCAGGTCGCAGGAACTGGTCGACCGTAGTGCCGTCGGGGCCGCGGCAAGGAGCTCCTGGCCTCACCCGCGTGATCAAGCGCTGCTGGAACTTGCACGCGGCGCAACGGAGCTGGTCGCAACCTGCTGGTTACCGCCGGGCTCCGTCGGCCGTGAGACGGAGTGAGTTCAGCCTCCAGACGGGCATACGTCGTCACCCTGTCGATCCTGTCCGAAGTCTTCGCGTTCACCGCGATCGGCCTCACCCTGTGGGGATCACTACTGGCCGTGCTGACCGTCGCGTACTGGAAGCGCCGTTCCGCGACGACGCCTGCGGTGGCGTGACTTCCGTCATTACTGTGGTCGGCTTTGGTCGGCGACCTGGGACGCGCTGCCGCGGGCCTGGTCGGCCATGGTGCCGGCCTGATCGCGGGCGGTGTCCTGAGTGGTACGGACGGCCTCGTCGGCGGTGGCCTTCACTTCCTGCGCCGCGCCGCGTGCCGTCTCCTGGGCGCCTTCCTTGAGGTTCTGTGCCGACTCGAGTGCGGCCTGTTTCACGGGCTCGAGGGCTTCCTGGCCCTGTTGCATCATGTCCGAGGCGGCCTGTCGCTCGGTCGGTGACGCCGGAAGGAGGGACGAGGCCAGCACGCCCGTGCCGAAGGCGATCAAGCCGGCGGCAAGGGGATGGCCCTGCGTTTGCCGCATGGCCTGCTCGGGCGCCTGCTTGACAGCCTCACCTGCCTGTTGAGCTGTGCCGAGAGCGGTGTCGGTCGCCTGCCCGGCGCCCTCCTGCAGGGAGTCGGCCGCCGACCGGGCGCTGCCGGCCATGCTGTGCCCCGTCTCGGAGGCGGAGCCCATGAGCCGCTCCCGCAGCCCGGTCAGTGTGCCGTGCGCCCTGCTGGTACGACGACGCACCATCTGCCGGGGGCTGGCCCGGTCGACGAGACGGTTGACGTCAGCGGACAAGCGGTCGCGGGTGACGTCGATGTCCGCCCTCAGCTGGTCGGGTGACGTGCCCATTGGGTGTTCTCCTTCATCGTTTCGACGGTCTGCTCCGGCTTGGGGGACACGGTGCGCATTCGGGCACGCCCCCGCGAGTACAGCACGGCCGCCACCACGGCCCATACGGCGGTGACGATCAGCGCGGCCCAGCCGACGTCCATCACATTGGCCAGGCCGAAGACGGCGGCCAGTGACAGGAACAGCAGGACCATGTAGCCGGCGAACCCCGCTCCGCCGTACATGCCGGCCGCCTTGCCTGCCTTGGTCGCTTCCTGCCTGATCTCCGTCTTGGCCAGCTCGACCTCCTGGCGCAAGAGGGTCTGGACGTCCGAGGTCACCAGCGACAGCAGCTCACCCACGGACCGCTCCTCAGCGTAGGGGCCGCCCCGGTTCGGTCGGATCGAGGAAGACACCTCACACCCCCGGATGCGGTGGCACCGGCGTGCCGTCAGACATGGGCGGCAAGGGCGGCGGGGGTGAGGACACAGTCGGCGGTGACACCGGCTGCGGGGGCGTCCACTGCCCCGTGCCCGACGGCGGGGTCGGCATGTCGGGCTCCACCGAGTACGGCAACTGCCCCCCTCCCGCGGACTGCGCCTGACCGCCGTCGCCGGACTGCGCGGCCTTGCCCGCGACCTTGCCCAGACGTCCGACAGCCAGCCCGGCCAGTAGCGCTCCGCCGAGAAAAAGCCCGGGACGCCGACGGGCGAACCTCTGCAGGTCGTCGGTGATGCCCTCGACACCTTGTTTGTCCATGTAGTCAGCAGCCTGATGTCCCCGGTCGGCCACCTGGACCACCAGGCTGCGCGCGGGCGAGTCGCCCTCAGCCTTCTCGGCGAGCTCGGACAGGTCCTGTGCCCACTGCCGCAGCACTCCCGCCGCCCGCCGGGTCTGTCCCTCGGCCTCTTCCATGGCCCGGCTGCGCAGATCCTGGACCGCTGCGCCTGCCTGTCGGTGAGCCTCCTCCGCGACCGCCTTGGCCTGCTCGGCCGCCGTGGTCGTCACCTCGCCCACAGCCTGCCTGGCCTGATCAGCTGTGGCTGACGTCTCCTCCTTGGCTGTCTCCGCGGCCTGCTGCAGTCTTCCGCCCCCGTCATGCACGGACCCACTCATCAGCAGCTCTCCTCAGAATGTCGGCTCACGGCTCTCAGAGAGCCCTCTCCGCACTCGAGTGACTTCATATGGGGCATTAACACCTGTTTATGGGATTTATTCGTCAGTGTTTGGTCTCGCTCACCTGCAACATTTCGATCACACCTTGCCTGGCATGCCGAGGACGACGAGCAGCTCCGGGGCCGGGGCTACGTCGTCGACGACAACGATCTGGTCGCGGTGAGAAGCGGCAACGTATGAAGGCCAGTTCGGGGATCGGCGGCCACGCCGACATCGAGTCGCGGGGCTTCTTGCTTGGCGCGGCGGTGGCCGTCGAGCTCGGCGTCGGTGTCGTCGCAGTACCAAGGAGTGACCGGGTGCTGCTGGTCGGTGACTGGATCGGGATGGGCGGTCAGGCGTCGGCCGTGTGGTTGATGGTGAGAAGTACGGCGGTCAAGGTCACTGAGCGGCCTCGACGACCGCGTGGAGGGAAATGATGCACCGTCGGCCGCCCCTGGCGACGGTGCATGGGCTCCGTGTCAGGTGATGCGGGGTGCGGGTGGGGCCCAACGGTGGGTGCGGGGCACGGTGCCGGTGACGCCGTAGTCGTTCTTCAGCTGGTCGGGGATGGCGTAGTGCATGACGCGTCCGCGGGTGAGGGAGGACAGTTCGAGGATGGTGGTGAGGTGGCCGAGGCGGTCGAGTGCCCAGGCGCCGAGCGGTGAGCGGTCCTCGATGGTTTCCAGGATGCCGAGGAGGTGGGGGACGGCTTTGACCACGGTGTCCCAGGGGGTGCGGGGGACTTGGAGCCAGTCGGCGCAGGTGTCGCCGATCAGGTGGCGGATCAGCGCCGAGACGATCGGGTCGAAGAACGTGCCGGGGACGACTTCCTCGTACAGGTCGATCAGCTGCCGGGTGAGGTGTGCGCCTTCTTCCGAGGGCGCCATGTGCCGGATCATGTACCGGTCGAGGAACTCGCGTGCCGCCTCAAGGGTTTGGGGGCCTGCGTCCTGGTCGACGCCGAGCATCGCGCCGACGACACGCCAGGCGTAGAAGTACGCTTCGGCTCCCTCGGTGGTCATGTGGATGCCGAGGCGGTGCAGGGAGTCCAGGACGAGCAGGGAGAAGAACATCTGCCCGCCGATCATGTCCTCCTGGCAGATCGGCACGCCCTGCGTGGTGGTGTCCCAGCGGTTCTCGCGCTTGAGGTGGTGACGGATGGAGGCGTGCAGGAGGCGGACCTTCTGGGCGGCCGGGACGAAACGGCTGCCGGCCTCGAACGCGTCTGGCTGCATGAGGTAGACGGTGAACTGGCCGGTCTCCGCCATCCGCTTGGCGGGGTACTTCAGTCCGTGGGTGGCCGACAGCAGCCGGGCCACGTGCGGGACGACGTAGCAGGCCGGCATGGAGGCGAACGACAGCGCGGTGGAGATGTGCACGTTGTTGTCGACGAAGAACAGTCGGGCCTTCTCCATCTCAGTCCAGTCCACCCAGGTCGGCGGGGCGCTGGTGACATGGAGGTATTCCCGGGCCACGTCGGGCAGCCCGTCGGGCAGGGGAGCGCCGGCGGTGGACACGTACCGCATGAGCGTGTTGAACGTGCCGACCTCGCCGCGTTCGAACAGGGTGGCGACGGTGGCGTCGGCGAGTTCGTCACCGGCCTGGCGCAGGGCGTCCATCGACGCCTCGGTGTACCTCATCACAGGGCTCCTTGGTCGTGCGGGGCGAGCGGGTGCCATGGCGGGCATGTGCGGCGTGGTGCGGTCGGTCGCTGTGCGAGGGCGTCAGTGGTGACGGACCGCCGCCGACTGCGCGAGGGAGGTCAAGGCCGCCGTGGCATGCCCGGGCAGGTCCAGGTCGTGCAGGCTGCGTGTGGCCTCTTCGACCCGCGCGGTGATCATTGCCTCGATGCGGTCCGGCGTCTTCAGCCGTTGCATCAGCGCGCGGACGGCGTCCAGGCCGTTTGTGTCCAGGTCTCGTCTGCCGAGCAGGGCACGCAACTGCTCACGCTCCTCGCCGTCGGCGCTACGCCAGGTCTCCGCCAGCAAGGCGGTGGGCCGGTGGCCGCGCACATCGTCGAGGTTGGCCTTGCCGGTGCGTTCCGGATCCCCGAACAGGCCCAGCAGGTCGTCCCTAAGCTGAAATGCCTCGCCCAGCGGCAATCCGTACGCGGAGTACCCCTCGCGCAGCCGCTCACCGGCGCCGGCCAGCGCGCCGCCGATCATCAGGGGCTGCTCGACGGTGTACTTGGCGGTCTTGTACCGGATCACCTTCAGTGACGCGGAGGTGTCCGGCATGGCTCCGGTGTGCAGGATCTCCAGGCACTCACCGGCGATCAGCTCGCGGGCCAGTGCCGCCCACAGCGGGCGGGCCCGGCCGAGGTAGGCGGCGGGCAGGCCGCTCGTGACGAACAGCTGACCCGCCAGCGACATCAGCAGATTCCCCACCAGCATCGCCAGCGAGCGGGCCGCGTTCACCGCTCGCGGGCGGCGCCGCAACGCGCTCCGCAGGGCGACATGCGCGGTGGGGCGGCCGTGGCGCAGGGCACTGTCGTCGATGAGATCGTCGTGCACCACGGCGGCGGCGTGCACCAGCTCCATGGAAGCCGCGGCCCGCACCAGCGCACTGCTGTCCGGCTGCCCAGCCGCACGCCAGCCCCAGTAGCAGAACGCCGCCCGCAGCCGCTTGCCGTCCGCGACCGCCTGCTCCAGCTGCCGGGCAACCGGGTCCAGAGCCGGGTCGACCGCCGCGAACCGGTCGGCCTCCTTGGCGACGAAGTCGCACAGCACCTCATCCACGCGAGCCTTGAACGCAAGCGGTTCCCAGCGCTCAGACACCATCGTCGGCCTGCCGGGCCATGGCATGCCGGGCGAGCACCTCCAGATGGGCCGGTGGCGCGGCTGCGTACTGGTCGAGCACCAGGCGCCCGCGCGCGATCAGATCCTGCTCGGCCTCGGCCACCAGCTCCGCCGTGTCCGAGCGACGCAGCAGCCCGCGCACCGTGCCGAGTGCCGAACCCAAGGTGCTCACCGCCAGTTCGGCCAGCCCCGCCACCAGCAGCACCCCTTGGTGTCGCGGATCTTCAGGGCGTTCCGCTCCTCGAGTCATGCCTACCCCCCACTCACGGAAGAACGTGAAGGCGCCGGTCACGCGCCGCGCCTTCCAGCGTCCGGTCACACCAGGTGGAGAGACGGGAGAACTCACCAACGAGTGATCACACCGCATGGATGTACGGCCAGCACGTCCCCACGCCAGGAGACGGCGGTGGGCGCGATGGTCCGGCGATGCGGAGGTGTCAGGTCAGTTCCAGGTTGGCCATCATGCCCATGTCCTCGTGTTCCGCGTTGTGGCAGTGGAAGAGGTACCGGCCGCGATAGCCGTCGAAGCGGGTGAGGATCTCCGCTGATTCGCCCGGCCGCAGCGAGATGGTGTCCTTCAGCCCGGCGTCGTGCGGCAGGGGTGCGCGCCCGCCGCGGGCCAGCACCCGGAATCCGACCAGGTGCAGGTGGATGGGGTGGTGGACGTCGGCGACGAACCGCCATACCTCTGTGGCCCCGAGCCGGGTGCGGACATCGGTGCGCAAGGGGTCGAAGGCCCGCCCGCCGATGACCCAGCCGCGACCGTGCTGCATCTGGCCGGCGCGGAAGGCGAAGTCGCGCACCGCGGTTGCCTCAGAGCGCCGCCAGGTGGGCAGATCGGCGGCGAGCAAGTCGGGGATGCGGGTGTCCTCTCGGACGCGGCGCGTGATGCGGAAGGCCATGACCTCGCGGGTGCGTCCGGTGCCGAGCCGGTTGATCAGGCGCACCCGGCTGCCGACCGGCAGCCCTGCGAAGTCGACAACCACGTCGTAGCGTTCAGCGGGTGCGATCGGCAGGGTGGTGTGGACGACGGGTGCGGCGAGCAGGCCCTGGTCGGCGCCGATCTGCACCAGGTCCAGGCGGTGTCCGTCGTCGGTGACGGCTTGGAGCTCGTAGTGGCGGGCGTTGGACGCGTTGAGCAGCCGCAGCCGGTACCGGGATGCGGCGACCTCGTGGATCGGCCACGGGGCGCCGTTGACCAGGATCACATCGCCGAGCACGCCGGCCGCGTAGGTGGCCCTCACACCAGGCCGGTCGCGCAGTGCGGGGTCGAGGGACGGGTAGGCCAGCGAGCCGTCGGCGGCGAACGCCCGGTCGGCGATCATCAGCGGCAGTTCGTGTTCTCCGCGGGGGAGGTCGAGGGCGTCCTCGACGCCGTCGCGGATGATGTGCATCCCCGCCAGGCCGCGCCAGATCGCCGGAGCGGTGAAGTCCATGCGGTGGTCGTGGTACCAGAGCATCGCCGCGCGCTGGTTCATGGGGAAGGTGTATTCGCGCGTGGTGCGGCTGATCACCGCGCGCGGGTCGAACATCGCGTGCGCGCCGCCCTGGTGCCGGTGATGGTGCCGTGCGGGGTCGGGCCAGTCGTGGGGGAGGACGAGGTCGGTCGGGTAGCCGTCGGAGGCGGCGGGGGTACGTCCGCCGTGGAGATGCACCACGGTCGGCACGGGCAGCTCGTTGCGGTGCGCCACGGTGATCGGTCGTCCGCGGCGGGACTCGATCGTCGGGCCGGGGAAGGTGCCGTCGTACGTCCACAGCCTCGTCCGTATCCCGGGCAGGATCTCCGCGGACACCTGGCGCTGGGTGATCTCGTACCGGTCGGCGAACCTTGAGGTGGCGGCCGGTTCGAGGACGGGCGGGATCGGCAGCGGCACGGTGTAGGGCCTGGGCAGCGGCACGGCGCTGCGCAGCTGGCCGCCGGTGCTCGCCGGACGGTGGGCCATCGCACCGGACAGCGTCAGCCCGCCCGCCGTGGCCAACCCCAGCGCTCCGCCTAGCCCGAGCACCCGGCGGCGGGGCCATTCCGTGCTGCTCCAGGTGCCGTGACGGATGAGTTCCGGTCGCTCAGACATGGGGCTCGTCCCGCCGTGGCCCACTGGTGTTTTCGGCGCTGCCGGCCATGGCATGGTTCGGCAGCGGCCGCACCCAGACCGCGCCGGTCAGCACCGCCAGCGTGGCAATGATCATCACGCCCAGAGGGAGGTGCACCCACAGCAGGCCGGACAACCCCGCCATGTACTGTCCCGTCTCGGCCGCCAGGATCAACACCGACACGGCTGCCGGCCACAAGCGGCGCATCCGCGCCCAGGCCGCGGTGCCGGCGGCGGCTTGCGCCAGTCCGAGGCAGAAGACGATGTCAGCGCCGCGGCGGTGCCAGTCGAGGCCGTCGATCTCCCCGGTGAGGTAGACGCCGGCGAAGACCGGCTGGCCGAAGGCCGCCACGGCGTGCACTGTCACCGCCGCCCGGAACACCCGGCCGGCAAGTCCCGTGGACTGCATGGTTGTTGATGATCGATCGCATGTGGTGGTCACGTCGTCCACAGTCATGCTTCGTGCGACATCAGGTCAAAGATCAATATTGCTATCCTGCTATGCCACCGGTGCTATGACTGAGCAGAGGACGGCGATGGATCTGCATGCGCTCGAACAGTTCCTCGTGGTCGCACGGTTGGAGCACCTCAGCCGTGCGGCCAGAGAACTGCGGGTCGCTCAGCCGTCGTTGAGCCGCACCATCGCGCGACTGGAGTCCGAACTCGGTGCCCCGCTGTTCGATCGGGCCGGCCGTCTCCGGCTCAACGAGTCAGGACGGCTCTTCCGCGATCACGTCGAGCGCTCCCTCGGCGAGCTGGCAGCAGGACGCCGTGCTGTGGCGGAGGCGGCCCGCGACGGCGTCGGCGGCGTACGACTGGCCTCGGAGACGTTCCTGACCATCACGGGCCCTCTGGCCGCCTACAAAGAAGCCCACCCCGATATCGACGTCGAACTGCACCAGATGCCGGCCGCGGACATGCACCGCGCCCTGCACGCCCGCGAGGTCGACCTGTGCGTCGCCTCCCAGCCGATCCCGGACGACGGGCTCGACAGCGTCCGACTGCACGACGAGCCGGTCTGGCTGGCCGCGCCGCCCGGCCACAGGCTCGCCTCCCGCGCCTCCGTCGAAGTCGAGGAACTGCGCGAGGAGCCGTTCGTGATCTCGGGGCCCGGCCACTGGCAGCGCCGCCTGCTCGACCGGCTCTTCGCCGGCCACGACCTGACCCCGCGGATCGTCTGCGAGGGCGACGAACCGGCCGCTCTCGCCGGCCTGGTCAGCGCCGGCATCGGCCTCACCCTCATCCCGGCCATGGCCCGCGACGCCGACATCAGCGCACCGGGCGCCTGGATCGCCATCGACGACCCCGTCTGCCGCCGCATCCTCACCCTGCACCGCGCCGCCGACAGCCGACTCTCGGCCGCCGCCCGGCTGATGCACGCCACCCTCGCCGCCTGGCCGTGGAGCACCAAAGGCGGCCGACAGCGGTGATGACGCACCGGCCGCCCCGCCCGAGTGCGGCGGCCGTCCGGGCCCTCGGCCAGGGCGGCACCCCTTACGGCGGGTGATGTGTTCCGGGTGGCTGGGACGGCCGGCATCATCCCGTCGTCCAACGGCGGAGCTGCGCGTCCGCCGTCGCGGTGAAGGCCTCTCGCGCGCAGCCTCGCGCCGCCCGTGGCACTGTGCTCGACACCGCGGCCGAGCCCACCGCCGGCGCATGTGAGGTCTCGCGTGTCGTGTGGGCCCCAGCGGCAGGGTGCATGAGGTGGCGGCGGCCGGACCGTGCGGCTCGGCCGCCGCCGGTGAGGATACGGAGTGGCAGGCAGGCCTAAAGGGCCATCTCGTACGCCCCGGACAGGGCCTCGACCTGCTGCCAGACTCGCTCGGTGCGTGCCGGGTCGACGATCGGCCGCCGGACCGCACCCAGCGCCCACTCCTGCTGCTGCCGGGTCGCCGAGTCCTTGCCGTGCAGTTCGACGGCGTGTGCGGAGAAGTCCCGTACGAGGACGGCGAAGAGCTCGTCGAGCACGTCATCATCGAGGCCGGTGAGGCGGGCCTGCTCCAGAACGAGCTGCGCGTGGACGACGAGGGCGAAGAGCTGGCCGATGGCGAGGAGAAGGTCGAGGTCGCGACTCTGTTCGGCATCGGGTGCCGACTCGGCGACGAACTCGCAGAGGGCGTCGGCCTGTTCACGCAGCCGAGCGACGTTGGGCAGGTGTGCGTAGGCCTCGAAGGCGGGCCGCCAGTCGTGGAAGCGCACCGAGCCCAGGCCACGGGCGGGCCCCTGCCGGAACAGGAAGGTGTCGTCGGCGGCGTCGAGGCGGGTCGGTACGTCGGGGTAGTCGGCCGGGTCGAGGAGGTGGCTGCGCATGAACTTCAGGATCAGCGCCAGGTTGACGTGGACCGTGCCCTCCAGCTTCGGCAGACCACGGATCTCCACGGCTGCCTGCGCGAAGTAGTTGTCCTTCTCGAAGCCCTTGGCGGCGATGACGTCCCACATCAGGTCGATGACCTTCTCGCCCTCCGTGGTCACCTTCATCTTCGTCATCGGGTTGAAGAGCAGATAGCGGCGGTCGTCGGGGCCGGCACAGCGGAAGTAGTCGACGGCGCGGTCGCTGAACAGCTTCATCCCGACAAGCCTGACGTACGCGTCGGTGAGCTCGCGCCGCACGTGCGGGAACGCGGTGACGGGGCGGCCGTAGAGGACGCGGTTGTGGGCGTGGGTGACGGCCTCGTACATGGCGTGTTCGCAGATGCCGATCGAGGCGGTGCACAGGTTGAACTTGCCGACGTTGACGGTGTTGAGGGCGGCGTCGAAGGCGGCGCGACCGGTGTGCAGGATGTCCTCGGCCCGGACGGGATAGTCCTCCAGGCGGAACTCGCTGACGAACTTGGAGGAGTCGACGACGTTCTTGACCAGGTGGTAGTTCGGGTGACGGCTGTCGGCCGCGAAGAACACGTAGCCGTCGGGGCCCTCGACGTCGGCGCGGCGGCCGAAGACGGAGACGAGTCCGGCCGCGTTGCCGTTGCCTATGTAGTACTTGGAGCCGGTGGCACGGAAGCCGTCGCCGTCGGGCTCCAGCAGCATGTCGGTCGAGTAGATGTCGGCGCCGTGGGTCTTCTCGGAAAGTCCGAAGGCGAACACCTCGCCCTGGGCGAGGAGTTGGGCGGCGCGGTCGCGGGCGGCGGTGTTGTCGCTCTGCCACACGGGGCCGAGGCCGAGGATGGTCACCTGCCAGGCGTACCAGTAGTCCAGGCCGTAGAAGCCGAGGATCTCGTTGAGCGCGGCGATCCGGGCGGTGTCCCACCGCTTGTCCGCTTCTCCCCGGTCGGCGGCGGAGGACGGCGTCAGGAAGGTGGCGAACAGGTTCTCCTTCGCGGCGAAGGCGAGGAAGTCACCGAGCCACGCGCGGGTGCGGTAGTCCTCGATCAGCTGCCGCTTCCCGCGTTCCTCGAACCAGTCGACGGTGGCGCGCAGCAGGCGGCGCGTCTCGGTATCGAAGTGCGCCGGGTCGTACGTGCGCGGGTTGAAGAGGAGCTGGTCGGCCATGGTGAGGACCCCTTTGGACTGGAGGACGGTGGGGAGAGGGAGAAGTCTGGAGACCGGGGGAGCTGGAGAAGGAGCAGGAGCCGGGACTGTAACCGCGGCGCCGCAGGCGATTGCTCCGACGGTCAGTGGCGGGGAGGGTGGAAGCGCTCGAGCGTGGCGAGCACGTCGTCCAGCCAGGCGATCATCATCTGCTCGTAGGCGATGCCGCCGCGCAGGACGACGTGCTGGAGCTCGCGCTCCGCGTCGAGCGGCGCGTCCGGCAGTGCCGCGTTCGCCCCGGGCGCGGCGAAGTCGCGCTCCTGGCCCGCGAGGTAGTGCGCCAACCGGTCGCGGTGCGCCTGTTGGTGACGTTCCACCTGTTGGACCAGGGCGGCCGGGTCGTCGAAGGCGGCACCGCGGATCTTCACCGCCAGGTCGTGGCGGACGCTCTCCGGCTCGATCGGATCGTGCAGCCAGGAGGACAGCGCGGCGCGGCCGAGATCGGCGACGGAGTATTCCTTCTTGTCCGGTCGGCCGTGCTGCGGGACGTCGCGGGCGTCGACCCAGCCGTCGTTCTCCATGCGCTTGAGTACGCGGTAGATCTGCTGGTGGGTCGCGGTCCAGAAGTAGCCGATGGACCGCTCGAAACGCCGGGCCAGTTCATAGCCGGACCCCGGCTTCTCCAGGAGCGACACCAGGATCGCGTGTTCGAGCGCCATGCCGATGATCGTGCTATGCAACTCGTTGCATAGCAAGTCTCGACCCCTTTGATGCGACGCGGGTCACCCTGAGCGGGCTCCCGCCGACGTCACGGCGGCGGCCTCGGTTGATCAGCGGCTGTCGTCCGGGCGGTAGACGCTGAGGTCGCCGTGGGCCGACAGAACGCCGGCCAGGTCACCGGGTCGGTGCCGCAGCGTGGTGTCCAGGAAGGCGAGAGTGGTCGCGGCGACGATGTGCACGCTCTCGGTGCGGCCGAGGGAACCGACTAGCGAGGGCACCGGCGGCAGGTACAGGGGGCCGTCCATGAAAGTGAGGTGGGCGGCGCCGGGGATGGTGAGCCGGTAGCTCGTCGCGGTGCTGAGCTTGAGGACCTCGGTGAGACGAGGCAGGTAGCGCGGGTCGGTCTCCGGGCCGATGGCCTGGGTGAGCGCCAGCGTGGGCTGGTGGTAGGAGGCCCGAGGAACTGCTCACCGCGATACGCAGTGTGGCCGCGGGCGACGCGGTGGTCTCCCCTCGGATCACCCGCCGCCTGCTGGAAAACCTCCGCCCGCACATCCCCGACGGCAGCAGCGCCCACCGCGACGAGCGGCTGAGACGGCTCAGCCTCCGTGGGCGCGAGGTACTCGTCCAGGTGGGCCGCGGCCTGTCCAACGCCGAGATCGCGGCCGCCCTGTACCTCGCGGAGGCGACCGTGAAGTCCCATCCGGGGCGGATCCTGCACAGGCTCGAACTCCGCGACCGGGTACAGGCCGTGATCTTCGCTTACGAGAGCCGCCTCGTCCACCTGGCGTGACACCGCCGCCCGGAGCCGACGGCGAAGTCGCACAGCCGGCCCCGCACCGACGACGGTCGGTAGGAGTCCGCGGCCTCTGATTGGTGGTCGATGGACACGGTGTCCACGGGGCGGTTCAAGGTCAGGCGGTCGAGGCCTTGGCGGTGGACCAGAGCAGGTCTTCAACTCGTCGCAGGTGAGCGCCGGAAGGTCGCGGCGCTCTCCAGCGTTGTCCCTGGGCATGAAGATCGGTGAGGCTTCCAAGGCCAGCGGTGTGAGTGCGAGATCGTTGCGGCACTACGAGGACGAGGGTTTGATCGTCCCCGGCCGTTTCAGCAATGGGTTCCGTGACTACTGCCAGTCCACGATCGACCGGGTACTCGTCATCCGCACGCTCCTGGAGTCCGGGCTGCCTGTCCGGTTGATCAAGGAGCTCCTGCCCCTCCTCACCGGCGGTTCCGATGCCGGCACCGACGCGGTGTGCGCGGAGTTCCTGCGCGAGGTGCGGAGCTATCGTGATCGGCTCGCTGCTCGCATCGCGGTTCTCAGCGATCAGCAGGCGGCACTGGACAACTACCTGCGCGAGGCCCGCCGTTCCGATCTCTGACCGCCGCTTGACCTTGACGTAAGTGTCAGACTTCTACGTTCGCCGCATGGAGATGAACGAGCAGCGGAACACACCTGAGCACACGATGCGAGCACTGGTCCAGACGTCGCACGGGGGACCGCGGGAACTGACCCTCACCACCGATCAGCCTCGCCCCAGCCCGGGGTCCGGCGAGTACCTGGTCCGTGTGGGCGCTGCCGGGGTCAACTTCGCCGACGTCATGCAGACGCGTGGGACATACGGGGGAGGACCTCAGGCCCCCTATGTCGCGGGCTTCGAGGCCGCCGGTCAGATCGTGGGTGTCGGCCCGGATGTCGAGAGTCCCCTGCCGATCGGCACTCACGTCGTCGGAGCCGGCGCGGGGGCCTTCGCGCAGTACATGACGATGCCGGCTGAGGGTGTGCTTCGGGTGCCGTCCGGCTGGAGCGATGCCGCCGCCCTCGGCATGGTGTTGAACTGGGCCACGGCTCTGGCAGCGCTGAAGCCGTTGGGCAACGTCAAAAGGGGTGAGATCGTGCTCGTCCATGCGGCCGCCGGGGGCGTGGGGCAGGCTGCCGTTCGCCTCGCCCGTCACTACGGTGCGCGCGTGATCGCCACAGCGTCACCGGCAAAGCACCACACCGTCGAAGCCCTCGGCGCAGACGAGGTCCTGGACAGCCGAAGTCCCGATCTTGCTGAGGAGATCACCCGCCTGACTGGTGGTGTCGACCTGGTCCTGGAGTCAGTGGGGCAGGCCACGTTCAACACCAGCCTGTCGGTCACCAAACCCTTCACCGGACGCATCGTCGTCTTCGGCGCCGCTTCCGGCGACGCCTCCCTGACCACACACGACCTGGTCTTCACCCACCAGGTTCAGATCAAGGGTCTGCACATCGGTGCGCTGGCGGTTAAGGCCCCGTCCGTCTACCAGTCGTTGCTCGTCGAGATCGAGGCGCTCATCGCCCACGACGTGTACCCGCCCGGCACCCCCCAGGTCCATCCTCTGACCGAGGGGGCGATGCTGCTGCGGCAACTCGAAGCGGGCCAGACCCAGGGCAAGCTCGCCCTCGGCCCCTGGCGTTAGGAACGCCCGAACGCTCGAACGACCGAACGCCCGTGCTTCCGTCCTCGTCCACGGCGACCGTCCGTCACTTGCCCGCGCGGCCCGCGTTGGCGATCGTCGCGATCGTCGGGGCGGTGGCGGCGGTGGCGGTGGCGGCGGTGGAGGCGGCGGTGGCGGCGTCGGCTCACCAACTCCACGTGCTGGGCGAGCAGCCTTGTTGGCTGGAACCTGGGTCTCTTTGTTGAACGCGTTCAAAAATAGGGGTTACGCTGATGCCGAGCGAAGCCGAGGGGGTTCGATGAAGGTAGTGCTGCCCGGGGGAACCGGACAGGTGGGAACGATTCTCGATCGGGCGCTGACGGCGGCCGGCCACGATGTCACGGTGGTGACCCGACGTCCGGAAAGGGCGCACGACATCGGATGGGACGGGGCCACGCTCGACCGCTGGGCCGCGGCGATCGATGGCTGCGATGTCGTGATCAATCTGGCGGGGCGCAGCGTGTCCTGCCGTTACAGCGCCGAGAACCTGCAAGCCATGATGGACTCCCGGGTGGATTCGGCGCGGGTGGTCGGCGAGGCGATCGCCGCCGCCGCGCGGCCACCGCGGGTGTGGCTGCAGATGAGCACGGCCACGGTCTACGCCCACCGCTTCGACGCGGCGCACGACGAGGCGACCGGCGTGATCGGAGGCTCGGAGACCGGGGTGCCGGATTACTGGGCTTACAGCGTCGAGATCGCGAAGAACTGGGAGCGGGCGCAAGCCGAGGCGCACACTCCCGCGACCCGCAAGGTGGCGCTGCGCTCGGCCATGGTCATGAGCCCGGACCGGGGCGGTGTGTTCGACGTACTGTCGCGACTGGTGCGACTCGGACTGGGCGGTCCGGTGGCCGGCGGCGCGCAGTACGTCTCCTGGATCCATGACGAGGACTTCGTGCGGGCCGTGGAGTTCCTGATCGACGGGGACGACCTCGAGGGGCCGGTGAACCTTGCCGCGCCCGGCCCCCTCCCGCACCGTGACTTCATGCGGGCGTTGCGCACGGCCTGGGGCGTCCCCGTGGGGTTGCCGGCGACACGCTGGATGGCCGAGGTGGGGGCGTTCGCACTGCGCTCGGACACGGAGTTGCTGCTCAAGAGCCGTCGAGTGGTGCCGGGTCGGCTGCGTGCGGCCGGGTTCACCTTCGCGTACTCCGAGTGGGAGAAGGCCGCTGCCTCTCTCGTACAGAGGGCTCGGCTGGCTCGTGGGGCATCGAGTCGAGCCCGTGAAGCGAGCAGCGAGGCCGTGTAGACGCCACACGAAGTGGACCGGAGCGGCATTTTTGACGTAGGCCGAGACTGGGAGAGCCGGCTCGTCCGGTAGCCCGGCTAGTCCTGTAACCCGGCTCTGCTGGTCACTGGGTTCGGATCATGACGATCACGTATGAGTGGCGAGGCGACGTCGACAACTCAGCTCTCAACGAGTTGCATGCCGAAGGGTTCGATCATCCGGTCGGGCAGACGGACTGGCGATCAAGGCTGCAACGTCACAGCCTTGGATGGGTCTGCGCTTGGGAAGATGATCGTTTGGTCGGCTTCGTCAACGTCGCCTGGGACGGCGGAGCCCAACCCGCCCGCCGAGCTGATCGAGGCGGTGCGCGCGGCCCACACCGCCGGTGCCCGCGTGGCCTGCACGGGCGCCTTCATCCTGGGCGCGGCGGGGCTGCTCGACGGCAGGCGCGCCACCACACACTGGGGGCACACCCGGGAACTCGCCCGGCGCCACCCGGCGGCCACCGTAGATCCGGACGTCCTCTACGTCGACGACGGCGACGTCCTCACCTCGGCGGGCAAGGCCGCCGCCATGGACCTGTGCCTGCACCTGGTCCGCCTGGACCACGGCTCGGCCAACGCCAACAAGATCGCCCGGCGTCTCGTCGTCCCACCCCATCGCGACGGCGGCCAGGCCCAGTTCATCGCCCCCCTCCCGGCCCCGGCCCGTATGAGCTCACGCCATCTCGGCCGCCACTTCAAGCACCTCACCGGCACCACGCCTCTGCAATGGCTCCACACCCAGCGCATTCGTCACGCCCAGGAACTGCTGGAGACCACCGACGCCACGGTGGACACCATCGCCGCGGCCACCGGCATGGGCACCGCCACGACCCTGCGCCGCCACTTCCACCGCAGCGTCGGTGTTCCACCGGACACCTACCGCCGTACCTTCCGTTCCTGACCAAGAGGTGGTCGCTCCTTGGTCCTGCCGTGGGGGAGAAGGGGGCGCCGCCGTGGGTCGTGCCGGACGAACTCCGGTCGCTCCTCGACGTGTTGGCGGCGTCTGGCCGCGTGGAATGAGGCCGGTGTGTGGGACGACTGCACCTGGTGCTGCTGAAGAAGCTGCGGTCCGCGAAGAAGCTGGACTGGTCGCGGGCGGTGATCGACTCGTCCCACGTCCGGGCGGTCCGGCACGGCCCACAAGCGGACCCAGCTCGGTCGACCGCGCACGCCCGGGCAGCAAGCACCACGTCCTCACCGACGGGTAGGCGTCTTGCAGTTGCTGCCCCTGCTCGAACACAAACCAGTGCCTGTCGTGGCACCGCTGCATCCGTGCGGTCATCGCCGGACGAAACCCAACTCCACGGCTCCGGTCCGGGCATCTTCCGGTATGACCTCGAAAGGACGATCGCCTGGCGCCATGGCCTCCGCAGGCCTCGGATCCGATGGGAGCGACGCGACGACCTCCATGAAGCCGTCCTCGGTCTCGCCACCTGCACGATCACGTCCCGAGAAGGTGATAGTTAGACCATTGTCAGGAGAGACATGCCTGTGGCTCCGGAAGTATCCGGAGCCACAGGCATGTTGCTGCTTGGCGGGTTACCAGCGATACCAACGTCCCTTGCGCCCGCCTGCGTCGGCGGAGCGCATGACGAAGCCGAGCAGCCAGACGACCAGCACGATGACGGCGAGCCACCACAGTGCCTTCAGCGCGAAACCCGCGCCGAACAGGAGCAGAGCCAGCAGAAGAACGACAAGCAGGGGAACCATAGTTATCAACCTCCGTCGCTCCTCGTGCCCGCCATACGGAAGAACACACGGTCGATTTCCCTGGTTTCTCCACGGATCTTGCGGGAACTGGACACAGTTTTCTCCATGGCGCCACCTCACCGAGAGTCGGTGCGGGCTGTCGGTCCAGTCGAATTCCACGCAGAGCGGCCGCAGGCGCAGTACGGGCGGTGACGGGCAACCAGTACGGGTTCAGCAGCCGGCTCAGGAAAACCACGCCACCACCTCGCAGCCCGTTCCGCCCCGTGCCCATTCCCTGCCGGAGTTGAGGAGTTGGGGGGCGGGGCGGACGCTGCCGGGGATCGGGGATGCGTGCCGTTCGGTCGCGGACATGCCGGCGCCAGCGCCTTCGCCCACTGTCGTGGCGCGGGCATGGGGTGGTCAGGGCCGGACGAGGCAGTCACCCCAGAGTGCGGCCAGCCGTGCGGGGATCTGGGGGATGGCGGCGCAGCCCTGGGGATCGCGCGGGAACCCGTCACCGGCTACGTAGGTCCACGCGCTGCCCTTGGCCCTGGTGAAGTACTTCTCCGCGCCCCCCTCGTCCTGGAGCTGGACCAGCTCGTTCTCGGTGGCGTCGGCCGTCGGTGTGAAGGAGGTGCCTGCGTAGAAAACGCCGTCGCATTCGCCGTAGTAAAAGGTGCCCCTGACCGGGGCGATGTGCACCAGCTCCGGCTGCGATCGCAGGTACGCCTGGGTGACCGCGTCCTTGACCTCTTGTGGCACGACCAGGGAACGGCACGGCGGTGAAGGGTTCGACGGGTGAGTGGCCGCCGAGTTGTCCGGCGCCGTGCTGGGGGTCCTGGAAGTCATGGCCGGCTGGTCCGTGGACGTGGCCGGTGTGGTCGGGCTCACGACCGCCTCGGGCGCGGCCTGGCGGGAATGACCGGTGACGGCGATGGCACCTCCGCCCACCGCGGCCACCAGGGCAACGGCCAGTGCGGCTGTGGCCGTCCGGTGACGGCGCCGCAGCTCGTCGCCGCGAGTGCGGACCATTGCGGCGGGCCGGGCGCTGGTCCGCGCGGCAAACTCCTCGGATCCTGCCTGGAGGATGGCCTCGAAGTCCTCAGTCATGGTGGTGCACCTCCTGGTCGGCGGAGCCGAAGCCGTCGGTTGCGACAGCGCGAACGATGCCGGGTGCCGAGACCGCCGGCCGCAAACCGGGCGGGCCGGCGGTACCGCCCGGGGTGTCGCCTGGGATGTCGGACAGATGGAGCGCCATCGACTGGCGCCCGCGCGACAGCCGGGCCTTGACCGTTCCCGGCGCGACTTCGGTCTCCCGTGCAGTCTCCTCGACGGACAACCCGACCAAGTGGTGCAGCACGATCGCCCGCCGTTGCTCGTAGGGGATGCGCCGCAACGCCGCGACGATCGCCACGTAGTCAGGGCTGACAGCGGGAATCGTGTCGGGTACGCCATGTCGGCGGTGGGCCGTGATCCGGTTGACCGCCTTCCGCCAGATGCTCACCCGGATACGGCAGGCCACCGAACGCACCCAGGCCACCGGGTCCGCGTAGCCCGATACTTTCTCCCAGTTCTGCCAGGCCCGGGCGAAGGCCTCCTGCACCAGGTCCTCGGCCTCGGGGAGACTGCCGGTCATCGCGTACATCTGGCTTGTCAGCCGACGCACATTGCTGGAGTAGAAATCGTCGAAGGCGCGTACATCGCGCATTGCCCCCTCCACATCAATGATTCGAGGGGTTGTGCCCTCACCGTCTCGTCACGCCCGAGGAGGGTGGCAGGTTGCACGGCTCCCGCACTCTGTCTGCCGCTGTACTCCTGGCCCCAGCACAGGTTCCCATCACGAGATGGCCGCCTTGTCCGGGCCCCGGCCGGGGCCCCCGCATCCCCCGGTATGCCTTCGTCTCCTGACGGGTGGGGCGCCAGCGCAAAAGGCGTGCGCGGCGGAGACAAGGGCGACGTGGCGATGTCAGCCGCCCCAGGTTCGACCCGCTTTCGGCAAGGGGCGGTCCAGTTCCGCAATGACGCAGCGGCACCCGTTGGTGCCGCTGGCGATCGCAACCCGCGAGCTCGGCCACGAGGCCCTGCCCCTCGATCAGGCGCACGACATCGCGTCAGAGCAATTCGCGCTCGCCTTCGGCTCGTTGCTGCCACGCCGCATCTCCGCCGACCTCAAGCCGATCATCGCCGACCGCAAGCCCGACCTGATCGTGCAGGAGGTGGGCAACCCGGCGCAGGACTGGCCGCGAACCTCGGCGCCGACGCGTCCGAACCGGATACTCGGCCACCCGTACCTCGACATCTGTCCGCCGTCGGTGCGGGACCCGGAGTTCATGGCCGGCCCCGTGCGGCGGATCGAGCTGCGGCCGGTGCCGTTCTCCGAGCCCGGCGTGCTGCCGTCGTGGGTCACCGAACACCACGAACCGCTGGTGTACCTGACGTTGGGCACGGCGACCGCCGAGGCGGGCGTGCTGCGTGCCGCGATCGAGGGTCCGGCGACGCTGAACGCGTGGGTGGTGGTGGCCGCCGGTCCGATGGTGCGGTGGACGCGCTCGGCGAGGTGCCCGACAACGTCGTGGCGGCCGTGGGTGTCGCAGGCCCATGCCTCGTCCGGGTCCAGTTGCTCGTAGGTCGCGGTGACGCCGTGCCGGGTCTCGTCAGCGGCGATGAGCGCGCTCGCGGTCAGGGGCGGGTCGTCGTGGTCGGACGCGGCAGCCATCAGCCGGGCCGCCGGCTCCGCTTCGGTTTCGGGGAGGATGACCAGCACGTCTCAGCGGCCGGTGCCGTAGGAGAGCAGCAGCAGCCTGTGCGGGTCGAGTTTAGGGGTGAACCAGCCGACCTTGACGATGTGGCCGTCCACGGGAACCTGGCTCGGGATGAAGGGCCAGTACTTCGGGTTGACGGCGATGCGTGTGATGCGGCCCCACAAGGGGTCCAACACGTTTGTCAGCGCGGGCAGTTCGCTCAGCAGATCCCGGGAGCGGGGCCACCAGGCACCGTCGAGGAGTCCACGGGGGGCGCCGTCCGTCTTCAGGGCGAGACGCGCGGCCGGGGTTTTGACGGGCTCGGGGTGCGGCAGGGTTGGGGGCAAGGTCGCCGACATGATGCGGACCCGTCTCCGGGCCGCCTCTGCGGCGGCCCGGGTTTCATCTTTCGCCGGGGACGACCCGGCGTGGAAGCCGGTGTGTGAAATGCCCTCGGTACTGCCGACACTGCTCCGCGCCCGGCCGCGACGCGGAGTAGTGGATCCCTAGATGTTGAGCAGTCTCTGGGTGATCTCCCGGTACTGCCTCAGCGCGTGCCTGAGTTCGTCGGACTGCGCGTCGGGCTTCTGGTCCTGCCAGCCGGCGCGCAGGAGACGCCGTCGTTCCGCGAGGGCGTTCACGAGCTGTGTGGTGGCTTCGTCGTAGGCGCTCTCGGCCTCGTCCAGCGCCTCGAGCGGGGTGTCGGCGAAGGTGTTGAGGGCGTGCCGGAGGCGGTGGACGATCTTGTCCTTTTCGTCCGACGGGAGCAGCGGCTCCGGGCTCGGGCTGCGACGTCCGGCCGTGCCTGGAGTCTGGTCGGCCGGCTGCCGGGCGCGTGTCTGGTCGTACATCATCGGGGGCCACTTCCGTTCCGCCTGAAAGCGTTCGTGGTCTTCTCCGCGGCCTGTTTCAGGCTTCCGGAGACGCGGTCGTTCCTGCCTCGGCGTTGCGGTCGCCTGTTGCGGGTGACTCGGCCGAGCTCTTGCGTGATCCTGCCCTTCATCGTCTGCGCCTGGTTCCTGATGCTCCGTGCAACGGTCATGGCGGGCCCTGCTGTTGTCCGGTGGGGGGTTCTCGCGGGGACCGGGTGAGGCGGAATCCCGGAGTGCTTCGCCGTGTGTTCCGCAGGTGCATGGCCCGGCACCCGGCGGCCTTTCCGCGTCCCGCGCCGGTCCGTGTCAACGCGGTGCCCACGCGTCCGGGCCTCCTCGTCACGGCCGGGGCGGCGGCGCATACGACCGCATCTCCGCCGCCGGCTGGTCGGGCCGTCCGGTGTCGGTGTCGGCCGATGAGGGGGTGTCGACCAGTTCCGCCGTCAGGAGAGCGGTCGCGGTCGACTGCGCGGTGGTGCTCGCGCTCGCGGCGGCCATCAGCCGGGCGGCCGACGGGGCGCTGACCTCCGGAGGTATCACCAGGAGGTCCCAGCGGCCCGACGTTCCGGACAGCAGCAGGATCTTGTGCGGGTCCAGTTCCGTGGTGAACCAACCGACCTTGACCACATGGCCGTTGACGAAGATTCGTTGCGGGATGATCGGCCAGTGGCGGGGGTTGACGGCGATACGGGTGATTCGCCCCCACAGAGGGTCGAGTATGTCGGCCAGCGCCGGCAGTTCGTCACTCAGGTCACGGGAGCGGGGCCACCAGGCGCCGTCCAGCTCGACCTGCCCCGGGGAGGGGCCCACGGATTTGAGGGCGAGGCGTGCGGAGGGCGCCCTGAAGGGCACGGTGCGCGGCGAGGGATGGTGGGTGATCGCGGACATCGTGTGAACCCGTCTCCGAACCCCTGCGCGTGAGCAGTCGCCCGGTGCCGTTGCTCACCAGGAACGACACCGGTATCGGGGCCGGTGCGCGAAGTGCTCCCGATGGGTTCACGCTACTCCCCGAACAGGCCGAACGGACCGCTACCGGAGATCCGCTCACTTCCGGCCGGTGTCCTTGCCCGAGGATCGGCTGGTCTCCAGCCAGGACCGCGCCGGTTCTGCCGCGCTGGTGGTGTCCACGATGAGCTCGAGGCGGGTCCCTCCCTCGGCGTCCGCGGGGTAGCTGCGCTGTTCTGTGGTGGCGAAGCAGTGACGGAGTACCTCCGCGACCTGGCGGGCGACGTCGGGGGAGGCGGCGACGATACGTACGTCGGCGTGTCCGTCGGGGGGAGTTTCCTGGGGCTGCATGACGACCTCGTTGTTCCCGCATAGGATCCGTGGACTGGATCTTCCACCCTACTGCGGCCCGACTCCGGTTCTCCGCGTGTGACCAGGCTCTTGCCGGACGCCGTCCACCAGGCGGTGCAGCCGCGGACGGCGGTCGTACGGCTGCGGACCACGCATGACCGGCGGGGCGTTCTCGACGGGGCGTGGTGGCCGTGCTCGCGTGACAGCGCAGCCGAGTTTCCCGCCCTGGTCTCCGCACTGATCGAGTACCTCGGGCCGCTCACGCGCGTCGGCCTGGACGCCGGAGCCCGGGACGCGCTGCCGACGCGACTGCTGGTCGACGACCGCGTCGTCGGCATCGACTCCTACCCGATCGGCGACGACACCGTCCTCGTCACCAGGGGCGATCAGGACTACTTCACCCTCCTCGTCATCCCGCCGCACGCGACGCCCGAGGCGGCACGCCCGCGATGGCCGAAGCCGTCCGCGCCGACAACATCACGCGAGCCGAACAGATCCTCATGGACACCGGTACCGACCGGGGAGCCCCCAGGATTTGACGCCGGTCAGTCGAGGCGGCAGTGGACCGGCGAGCTCGCGAAGACGGTGGCGGGCAGCCATTGCAGTCCCCGGAGCAGGCGC
The DNA here is from genome assembly GCF_040612795.1 of Streptomyces sp. NPDC006335. Classification (NCBI taxonomy): domain Bacteria; kingdom Bacillati; phylum Actinomycetota; class Actinomycetes; order Kitasatosporales; family Streptomycetaceae; genus Streptomyces; species Streptomyces sp. NPDC006335. The sequence continues at coordinate 220,474 of NZ_JBEXQX010000013.1, read as the reverse complement.
CCCGGCCGGTCCGGATCCGGACGGGCTCCCAGGGGATCCGTCTGGCACTCACCTGTCTGCGCTGACAATGAGCATCCACTCCGCGAGTGCGGCCTCGCGGGATTCGTTCCGTGACGTGCTCGTGGGACCGGGTGCCACCCGGTCCCACGACTGAAGGAGGCGATTCACGGTTCAGCTGAACCGTGAGGCCCACAGTCCGGGTTCCGCGAACCCACACCTGCAAACAGTTTCGGGGCAATCAAGGCGCCTGCACCGGCCCGGTTCACTGGAACGCGCGGCCCGGTCTGCGCGAGTCGCCGACGCGTGCACGCACCGTGGAAGGACCAGCAACGAGCCCACCCTGGTGAGCGACACGGTCACGTCAACGCGGCAACACGCGCTCGCGCGACCATCGTCAGTCGCACGAGCACGTCGGCCCGTGGCTCTGTTCCGAACCGCGAAGCCGATGCCCGGGTTCCACGGTTTCGGCGGCCCAGACCCTCCGCCCTCGACGGCGCGGAGACGCACCCCTGCGGAAAACTGCACGACGGTCAGTAAGCGGACGTTCGAATCCTTGGGTCTGGGGCAGGTGCCCCAGGGCGGACCGGAGCCGTCTCCCGCGGGGGGAGCCGCTTGTGGCCCCGGCCCCAGTCCTCATGGCCGTCTTGCGTCGGGGCTGAGTCCCGCTCGCCCCAAACGGCCCTCGGGACCGTTCCGCGACGGCTCGCCTCGGAGGAAAGGGCGCGAATCCGCGCGCAGGCCGACGCCGTCTTCGCCAACCCCAGGGTGGCGGTCATTCCCTTTTACCGTCCCAGTTGTCGGGCTGGTGCACCCGCCCGTCGACAAACTGTCGTGTACAGCATCGGCCTCGCTGTCCATGATGGGACAGCGCAGTCCCCACCGGACCGTGCCCGGACCACGAGATCAACATCGAGGCTTCTGCACAGCTTCTCGCGCCTGACCGATCGCCCCGGCCGCCATGAGCGGTTCCGCGGCCTCCTCGGGCGTGTCCGGTGGCACGACCATCAGGTCCCAGCGTCCTTGGCCCGGCGCGAGAAGGACGATGGTGTGCGCGGCAGATGCTGTGAGGGTCCGGTGCAGCTGAACGACCTGGTTGGAGACGAGGATCCGGCCGGGCACCGCGGACCAGGTCGCCCCGTTGACCGTGACGCTGGTGATATGGCCCCACGCGCGCGGCAACCCGGCGAGCAGCCGGGGGAGTTCGGCGAGCAGGTCGTACGAACGGGGCCACCACGCTCCATCGATGGGGCGTGGCATGCCGCCGCGCGGGGCCAGGCGCAGGCGCAGGAGGGGATGGGAGGGAAGCGGGGGTTGTAGTGCCGTGGTCATGAGATCTCCTGCCAACTGCTGTACATGGACGAATGGTCGATGTCAGGCGCGGTGGACGGCGGCGCGGACCGGACTCGGCCGACGCACGTCGTGCGTCCAGCCGAGGCTCTCGAGGAGGCGGACGACGGCTGCCGATCGTCGAGCCGACCGCGGTCGACGCCGTGGCGGGCGCTGGTGGGGTCGGCGTGGTGGCGGTTGTGCCGGCTCTCGCCGAACGAGACCAGGGCGAAGGCGAGGAGGCACAACGCTGGGAAGGGGGACGCCCCTGTCGTAGACCTGGGCAAGCGGGACGGTGGCCGACGGTGTGACCGTCGTAGACGTGGTCGGTCTGAGCGGCGTACGTGACTGCTCGGCCTGGATGCGGATGGCGCGGCGGGGCTCACGGGCTGCACTGTGAGGATGGGTGGTGTGCTGCGGAAGAGAGGTGGGCCGGTGGACCCGAGCACGAGGCGACGGCGCGGGCCGGTGCCAGTTCCGGCATACGGAAAACCCTCGTCCTGTCCACCGTACTCCTGCCCGTGTCACAACCGCGTCTGTTCGCAAGCGGCATCGCGTTGACGCGGGCCGAAACACCGGACGTCGACCGGCTGCACGCCTGAGAGCTGTGGCGCTCCGCGAATCCGGCACGACGCACAGGAAGCGCCGCTGGACGATGAACGGCCAGACCCGGTCCCGACAGTCGGCGGATCAGCTCTGCGGCGCCACAGGACGCGAGCCCGGATCCGGCATCCCCTTCCGTCGGACGAGCCGGATTCGAGCTACTCCGCAAGGCCCCCGCCGCGCGGCGGCTCGGGACAGGGGCCGGAGGACGGCTGAACTCCGGATGCCCCGCCCCGCTACGGCCGTGACGTCGTCCGGGTCTCCTCGTGGGCGTGCGGGTACTCCGCGGTGCGGTGCTGGAAGGCGAGCACCTTGGGGTTTTGGACGACGCCACGGCGGATTTCGATGGCGTGCCGGATCGTGTCGTCGGAGTCCCAGCCGTCGGGACCCTGGAGCACGACGTCCAGATACGGCAGGAGGGCCTCGCTGTTCTCCCAGGTCGCGGAGTTCCACAGGTAGGAGGGGCTGTGGTCCACCGCGTAGTACCTGACGTGGTCGCCGACGGTGAACATCGGGTCGGTGAAGGTGGTGGGCCGAGCCCAGTCGAAGCCCATGCCCTCGTCGCAGGAGACGTCGATGACCAGGGTGCCGGGGGCCAGCTTGGGCAGGTCTTCCTCTATCAAAAACATCAGCGGCGCGTCGGTGTCCTGCAGCACGCAGTTGACGATGATGTCGTGCCCGGCGAGGAACTCGGCCAGCGGCAGCGGGCCGTCCTCGGTGAGGGCGACACTGCGTCGCGGGTCGAGGGTGTCGTCGGCCTTGTCATGGTCGAAGTGGACGATCCGCGCGGAGTGGATGGGGGAGCTGACGGCGGTGACGCCACGCGCGGTGAGCACGTCGACGTCGTGCACGCCCAGGGCGCTGAGCGCGGTCACCGCGCCGCGGGCGGTCGCGCCGAAGCCGATGACGACCGCGCGCTGCCGCCGCCCGTAGTCGCCCGTCACGCCGGTCAGTTGCATGGCGTGCAGGACCGAGGAGTACCCGGCCAGCTCGTTGTTCTTGTGGAAGACGTGCAGGTTGAAGGCGCCGCTGCGGGTCCAGTGGTTCATCGCTTCGAAGGCGATCAGGGTCAGCTGCCGGTCGATGGCCGTCTGGGTGAGCCTTTCGTCCTGGACGCAGTGCGGCCAGCCCCACAGGACCTGGCCCTCGCGCAGTTCCGCCAGGTCTTCGTGGAGTGGTTTGGCCAGCAGGATGACATCGCAGTCGGCGATGAGTTCCTCGCGGGTGCGAAAGCCGGCGACGAGCGGGGCGAGCCGGCTGTCCGGCACGCCGAAATGTTCTCCGTAGTTCTCCTGGAGGTAGATGCGCTCGCGGAGACCGGCGTCGATGCGGTCGAAATGAGCGGGGTGAACGGGCAGACGATGCTCGTTTTCCTTGCGGGTCTGCGACATGATTCCGAGCGTGAGCTGCTGCAAAATGCCCCTTTGGTTACTCCCTGTGTAGCACACCGGAGCAAGTCGGCAGCCGGTCGCGAGCGGGGCCAGGGCAGGCACACGGGCAGGAGCCGGGTCCGGGCGCCAGGCGCGTGGCGGTCCTGCGCGCTTCCGAGTGGCGGCTGCCGTCTCTGCGGCGATCGGGGCGCACGGTGCGGGTCAGCTCCGTCGGTGCGGCCTCGATCGACGCTCGGGCGGGCCGACCTGAAGGCGCTACGGCCCGATGACAGACGGCACTCCCATGAGAACGCGTGCCGGAGGACGCCAGGCACCGTGCAGATGAGAAGGCCGATGGGGCTGTCCCACTGATCTCCCGTCCCGCCGAGCCCGCCGACGCATACGGTGGCACCGACGTGCGCGATGTCTCCCCCCGGCTGGCAGCCCGACAACTTCGAGAACAACGTCGAGGCCGGGGTCAAGCCCGGCGACGTGGCCGTCAGAGGGACGTCGACGGCGCCGGCGTTCTGCTCGATGCGCTCGGCGCTGCGGGCGCCGGGGATCGGCGGGACCGACCTCGCCACGACCGACGAGACCCTGCCGCACGACGGCTTCGGCGCCCGCTACTCCGAGGACCACGCGCCCGTCTCGATCTGAATCCGCGCCAGGACTTGAGCCGCCCTTCCGGACGGACACCGCGGGACCCTCCCCCGAGGGCACCGGCAGCCGGCTCGCGATGGACAACGCCATCTGTGACCAGGTGCTGCGGCAAGCCTTCTAGCGACCCGACGGTCATTCGACAGCGGGGTCGACATCTCAAGTGCCCTCTCGGCCATGGGCCGCAGGCAGAAGCTCCTCGTTCCCCTGCCGATGGCCACCCGGAAGATCACTCGCTTGCCCTCCACCATGATCGGAGGCCAACGGGGCGGTCGAGGCCGAGTGCCGCGGGTCGTCCGGCGCGCGTCAGCGGCGTCGCACGGGCGGCTTGCCGATGGCCGGGAGCGGTCCGGCCATCTTGATCGTGCGTAACACGGGCGCCGTCTCCAGGGTGCGGATCGCCTTCAGGCTGCCAAGGCGTTCGGTGAGGTAGCGGTGCAGCGCCGCAGGGTCGGGGCACAGGGCGAGAGCGGTGAGATTGTGGGGGCCCGTGACGGCGGCCACGAAGGCCAGCTCGGGGTGCCGGGCCAGGGTACTGGCGACCTGGTCGAGTTGGGCGGGGGCGACGCTCATCCACAGGAGTGCCTGCATGGTGCCGCCCAGCAGGGTGGAGTCGAGTTCGACGTCGAAGAACAGCTGGCCGCTCGCCCGCAGTTGTTCCAGCCGGCGCGCGACGGTGGCGGGCGACCAGCCGGTGGCCGCGCCAAGGCTGCTCAGGCTCGCCCGACCGTCACGCTGGAGGGCAGTGAGCAGATCGGAATCGGCCGGGCCAAGGGCCGCCCGCACCCCAGGAGCCGCGGTGACGGACGCCGCCTCAGCTACGGCGGTGCGCAATCGTCGCTGCTGCGCGGCGTCGAGGGCCTGTTGATGGCCGGACCAGGCGGTGCGTCCACCCAGGTAGGTGTGCAGCACGCAATGTGCGGAGACCGCGGTGACCCCGGCCGTGCGCGGGATGTCGTGCAACAGCAGCGCGTGCCCGGCGGGCCCGTCGGCGGTGGAGGTGTGCACGATCGCGACGATCTCGGTGCCGCCCGAAGCGAGCTTGACCCAGGAGGTGTCGGCGCGGCGGGCCAGCGCGTCGGCGAGGTCCTGGGCGGCGCGCGGCCCCGTGGTCAGTCGCAGCAGCCACTGGGTGCGGTCGTTGCGCTGCGCCTCGGCCAGGCCGACCACCCGCAGCGCAGCGTCTGCGCACAGCCGCCGGTAGCGGCGGGAGACCGTCTGCGCCGAGACGTCGAGGACTTCGGCGATCGCGCTGAACGGCGCCCGCCCGTCGATGCGCAGGGCGTGGATGAGACCACGGTCGATGTCGTCCAGCATGTGAAAATCATGCACCACGGACATTCCGATGGAATGATTCAGCAATCCAGCCGCTCAAAGTGGAGGTGCCCTGGCGACGGCGCGCACTCTCGGGCACATGTCGCACTCCATCATCCCGCCGCCGCAGCAACGCTGGGCCGCACTCGCCGTGTTGCTGGTGGCCGAGGCCATGAACCTCCTCGACGCCACCATCATGACCGTCGCCGCCCCCGTGATCCGCGCCGATCTGGGTGGTCCGGCCTCCACCATCCAGTGGTTCAGTGCCGCGTACACCTTGCCCTTCGCCGTCTTCCTCATCACCGGCGGGCGGCTGGGCGACATCGTCGGACGACGGCGGGTGTTCCGCGTCGGCACGGCCGGCTTCGTCCTGGCCTCGCTGGGGTGCGCGCTCGCACCGTCCACCACGGCGCTGATCGTCCTGCGGGCGGTGCAGGGTGCCGCGGCCGCGCTGATCATCCCGCAGACCATCGGCATGATCCGCGCCATGTTCACCGGCCCAGCACTGGCCCGAGCCATGGGCACCATCGGGCCGGTCATGGGGCTCGCCGCGGTGACCGGCCCGATGGTCGGCGGCGCGCTGACCCAAGCGGATGTGCTGGGTTCCTCCTGGCGCGCGGTCTTCCTCGTCAACGTCCCCCTCGGCGCCGCCGTGCTGGCGGCCACGCCACTGCTGCCCGAGGACCGTTCCGCGCTTCGACCGCGGCTGGACCACATCGGCACGGCGCTGGCGGTCCTGGGCATCAGCCTGCTGGTCTACCCGCTTATCCAGGGCGGCGCACATGGCTGGCCAGGTTGGTCCCGGGCCATGCTCGCCGCCGGCGGGGCGGTGCTGGTGGGCTTCGCACTACATCAACGGCGGCGGGCCCGCGGAGGCCGCAGTCCGCTCATCGAGCCGGGCCTCTTCGTGGACCGCGGCTTCACCGCCGCGCTGGTGTCCAGCGTGCTGTTCTTCTCTGTGGTGGGCGGCCTGATGCTGGTGGTCGTGCTACAGATGCAACTGGGCCTGCACCGCGACGTCCTCTCGGCCGGCTTCACGCTGCTGCCGTGGTCGGCGACCATGGCGCTGTCGTCCTGGGTCGCCGGCGTCTGGCTCGTACCCCGCTACGGCGCTCGGGTCATGAGCGTCGGCCTGCTGGTCCTGCTCGCCGGAGTCGTATCGGCCGCCGCCGTGTACGCCACCGGCCCGCCCGCCTCGTACCCCTGGCTGCTGCTGCCCGCGCTGGCCGTGGCCGGGATCGGTCAGGGCTTGTACGCCGTGCCGTTCTTCACCATCGCCCTACGCCGAGTCCGCCCACACGAGGCGGGTTCCGCGGCCGGCCTGCTCAACGCGGTGCAGCAACTCGGCGGCACGCTCGGCGTCACCCTGCTCGGCAGCCTCTTCTTCCATACCGCCGCGCCCGGCGACCCCAACCCGGCCGTCGCCGCGCTCACCGGCGCCCGCAACGCCTTCTGCCTCGCCGCCGCGCTCATCCTCGCCACCGCAGTGACCACGGCCAGGATGCTTCCGCGGCGGCGCCCGTCGCCCGCGAGCCCGGATCAGCCCTTCGTTCCCGATGCCACGGCCAGGGCTGCGGCTACTCGTCCTCGCCGTCATCGGTGTCGTCGTCGCGGTGCGGGTCGAGCCGTCGCCGCAGGCCCGGTGCGGTCGGCGGGTGAAGGCGTAGCGGGCGAGGAAGTTGACGGCGTCACCGGGTGATGACTGTGTCCGACGGGTGCGGAGTTCATGGGGTGGGACGGCTTCGCCCGGTCGCGGCGGAAGGTGTCGTTGCCGTGTTGGACAGTCGGCGCCATTCTCCGGGAGTCGTGCCGTAGGTCTCGCGGAACCGGCGGGAGAAATACGCGGCGCTGGTGAAGCCCCAGGAGCGGGCGACGGACTCGATCGTGCGGTACTGAAGGGTGGCGCGGCCAGGTCGTTGCGGGCCCCTTCGAGTCGGCGTCGGATGATCCACTTCGGTCGTCAGCCCCCTCGGCCACAGCCCGATTGCGCCCCGGGCCGCATCGTCGGTGGCTTCAGGCTCACCGTGCAGACGGTCGATGCTCTCGCCCCGCGGCACTCCGCTGCCCGCGGCAGGGTTCTCGGGGGCGGCGTGACAACCGAGTGTCTGTGCTGGACCGGAGCGCGGTGAGGCGCGGAGGCAGTCGGCACGGTCGAGGCTCGCGAAGAGATGCTCAGGACAAGCGGTTCACGATCCGTCGTGCAGGACAAGGATGGCGACGTCGTCGGTGCGCTGCCCGGCTGTGTCGGCCTTGCTGAGCAGATCGTCGATGAGCAGGTCCAGGTCCCGCTCGTCGGCTTGGGACAGGTGGTGCGCGAGGCGGGTAAGGGAGTCGTCGAGATCGACTCCGGGGGTTTCGACGAGGCCGTCGGTGTAGAAGACGAGCATCAGCCCCGGAGTCAGCGGGATCTCGGTCAGGGGAAAGACGGCGTCGGGGTCGATTCCCAGGAGTGGTCCTGGCTCGACGACGGCGGGTCGGGTGACCCGATCGGGAAACCGCAGCAGGGGTGGCGGGTGGCCCGCGCTGGCCAGGCACACGCGTCGGCGGGTGAAGTCGAAGTGCGCGTAGAGGCAACTGGTGAAGAGTTCGGGGGCCAGGTCGGTGAGGAGCCTGTTGGTTCGGGCGAGGACCTGGTCGGGGGGCGTCCCGAGGGCCGCGTGCGCGTGAACACCGGTGCGGACCTGGCCCATCAGGGCGGCGGCGGCGACGTTGTGGCCCTGGACGTCACCGATGACGGCTGCGGCGGCTGTGTCACCGAGGCGGATCAGGTCGTAGAAGTCTCCGCCGATGTCCATGCCCTGGGTCGCGGGCAGGTAGCGGGCGGCTACGCGCAATGCGTCGACTCGGGGAAGGACGCGGGGCAGCAGTGCCTGCTGAAGGCCGTGGGCGAGCTCGTGTTTGGCGTCGTAGAGGCGGGCGCGGTCGAGGGCCTGGGCGATGAGCCCGGCGATCGACGTCAGGACGGCGCGTTCCTCGGCCGGGAACGCGTGAGGTTGGTCGTAGGACAGGACGCAGCAGCCGACGGGCCTGCCGGAGATGATCATGGGCAGGAAGGCCCACGCCTGCTTCCCGCTGACCTGCGGCGCCTCCGGATAGGTGCGGAGCATCTCGTCCGGGTCGGCGAAGAACGCGGGGATGCCGCTGGCGAGGGCGTGTCCGGCCGGGGTGAAGTCGGTGCCGAGAGGGAGTCCGTCGAGGCGCTCGATGATGTGGGGGTCGTAGCCGCGATAGCCGGTGATCCGCAGTCGTCCGGCCTCGGCGGTGGACACGACCAGGCCCTGGGCGCCGAAGGCGGGCATGATCTGGTCGGCGATCAGGGCGATGACGTCCTGGACTCCGACGACTTCGGTCAAGCCCGCGGCCAGGTGGGTGAGTTGGTACAGCCGGCCCGTGCCGGCCGGTGTGACGGACCGTGTGGAGCGCTCGGGCGCCGGCGAAGGCAGAGCCTGCGCGCCGCGGGGAACGATGCGGACGCTGATGCCGCTGGCGTCCGGGAAGAGATGGAAGTCCAGCCACCGGTCCGGTGGGCGGCACGCGGTGAACGAGACGGGCTCACGGCTGATCACCGCGGCTCGGTAACGGTCCTCGTAGGTGGGATCGTCAAGCCAGCGCAAGGACTGCCACGGCAGGGTGCCCAGCAGCCGGCCGGCTTCGAGGCCCAGCAGGTCACAGGCGCCGGAACTGAGGTAGGTGAACTGACCCTCGAGGTTCAGTGCGCAGCTTCCGCCGGGCAGGCGCTCCGCGAAGTCGGCGGCGGCCATCGCCGGGCCCCCCGGCCCCCGCTCGACGGGGACGACGCGAGGCGGGTCGTCGCCGGAGGGGGACTGTCCGTGCGCGACGGCTTCCTCCAGCAGACGGGCCAGACGTCGGCAACTCGATGTGATGTGCCCTCGCTCCCGTCCGGTCATGTACGGCGGACGGGTGGCCGGCCACATGAGCAGCAGCGATCCCCAGCGCCGGGCGTCGACCACCGGTGCGGCGACCAGGGCCAACGGGTAGGGAAGCACCACCGCGGTGCGCGGATAGGCGCGGACCATCTCTTCCTGGCTCCCCACCCATACCAGGCGGTTCTCACGGACCGCGACGGCCACCGGTGCCGGGGCGGCCATCGGAATCCTGGCCCACGGTGCGGCGAATTCGGACGGCGCCCCGCACAGCACGTTCAGATGCAGCAGCTGTTCGTCCGGCGTGAGCAGGTACAGAGCGCCGATGGACGCGCCGGTTCGGCGCACCGTCTCCGCGAACACGGCATCCAGATCGTCGTTGTCGACGGCGGCCGGATCACCCGCGCTGGTCACCAGGCACCTCCAGCATCGCGGGGGAGTTCAGGAACGGCCGGGCGGTCCGGTCTGCCCTGGGATACGACATCCGCTCATGCCGAACTTGCCCCTAAGGGGACGCTACGCCCCTGAAAGGCGGTCGGCACGCCGTCCCACGCGAGCTCCGCCCCTGCCTGCGAGCCGACCGACGCCCCGCACGCGCCTCCGGCAAGGGTGGCTCCCCTGCGCGGCCGGCGAGTCCGAGGCGAACGCGGCTCGGGGTGCTCAAGGTCGCCACCGCGACCAGAAGAAGGCGCGCACCGCTCCCACCGGGCAGCGGTGAACGATCTGCGGCGCCACGGCCTGGCCGTCGACCGCGGCCGTACACGGGGAGCGAGGAGACCCGGCTGCCCACGAGGACGGTCCGGCCGCCGCGATCGACCTGGACCGCGAGCCGGAGGAGATGGGCGGCATGGGCAGGAATGCGGGCGGCTCCGGCGCGGCCCTTTCCCGGCGAAACCCGGCAGGGCCGCAAACGAGTCGGCTGGTGGGCTCGGTGGCGGCCGCATCCTGTATGCAGTCGCATGCCGCCCGCCTGTTCATCGGACCGTCCCTGCCGGTGCCGGGCGGTGCGACCGTTCCGGCCCGCCCTTCGCGATGCTCTCTGTGCGCCAATCCCCGGCAAAAGCGCACCCGCCCACTCAGTCGGCACCGGAGCGGGCTGAGGAGGCCGAGGACGACCGGCGTACACGCAAGACGAGTCCGGCGCTCTCGCAGGGGCCGGGGAGGTCCCGGGAGTGCTCCATGTCCATGCGGGAGCGCGGGAGCGAAACCGCGCTGCGGGCGATCGACTCGCGCTGCGGGTCGACGGTGGTCTGGGGCGGTGAGGCGAAGCGGGCCGCCTCGATGTCGTCGAAACCCGCCAGGGCCACGTCGTGCGGGACGGACACGCCGCTTCGGGCCAGAACCAACAGCGCAGCGATGGCGACCACGTCGTTGCAGCAGAACAGGGCGTCGAAGCGGACGCGGGTGCGCGGCAGACGGGCCACCGCACCGGCGCCGGAGGACCACAGATCGGCGACGTCCACGCCCATCACCAGCGACTTGTCGTAGGCGACCCCGGCCTCTTCGAGGGCTCGGCGGTAACCGTGCAGACGCCGACCACCGGCGCGCGGCTCCGCCTGGTCGCACAGGGCGGCGATACGGCGCCGGCCCTGGGCGAGCAGATGGCTGACGGCCGCGTGCGCGCCCTGCTCGTAGGCGATCTCGACGTGGTCCAGACGCATCCCGGCCGCCTCGGCGGGGTGTTCGCCGAGGGGCAGGGGGCCGTTGATGACGTTGGAGACCGTCTTCGTCGACACCTCGGCACGGTCCGTGCCACGGTCGGCGCGGCCTCAGATCCGAACGAGGCTGTGCACCATTGACGGCATGCCGCTGCCGAATCTCTTGCTCACTGACGGGCGATTGCCCGTGAGATGCCGGCGGTGACGGTCGTGGCGAGGATCCAGCCGGCCGCGATCAGCCCGTAAGCGAGCCATTGTCCAATGTCTCGTGGTGCGAAAGCCGGTTCCTGCCCGAAGGAGATGATGGGCACCAGCAGGTCGAGTGTGTAGAAGACCGCGTTGAACGGCGGTGCCTTTCCGGCTTCGAGCGGTGCGGGGGGATGTACACCGAAGAAGATCGCGCCGCAGGCGAGTAGAGCGATGAGCCAGAGGCCGGCGCGCAGAGGTCGGTAGCCGTAGCCGACGGTGCCGTCCTGGACGTAACCCCAGGCACGGCTGTGCGGGGGGAGCGTAGAGCGCCGGTGACGCTGTTTGGCGAGCAGCACGGTGCGTGCTTCGTCCTCGTGCCCGAGCCGTCGGTACGCGGCTGTGAGCTGCTCGTACGGCTGCGGGAGGTAGCCGTCGGTGCCGCGCCGGAGCCAGGCGACCCGTTCAGCGGCCGCCAGAGGGTGTGCGAGGGAGTCGTAGGTGGCCTCGGCCAGCCGGAGGTCGGTCGGCCAGGTGTCCGGGGTGTCGTACAGGGTCCCCAGCTGGGCGTTGCGTACGTCGACTGTGCCGTCGATCGGTCGCTGGGTGCGCAGATCGGTTTCCCGGGCCTGCGTGAGCCGCAGCGACAAGGCGGTGTCGTCGGGGTGCGTGAGCGTGGCATCGCGGAAGCTGAGCTGCGTGCCGATGTGGCTGCCGTCGAGTTTGACGCCGCCTACGACGGCGAGGCCCTGGCCGAGGTCGAAATTGCGGGCGACGCTGACATCGACAGCCTCCAGTGCGACGTCGCCGGGGTTGTTCAGCTGGGCGCCGCAGAAGCCGATTGCCGCAGAGACTGTGGCACCGGAAAGGATGATCCGCCCCTCGGCCCTGAAGCCCGGGTGGAAGGTGAGGTCCTCGGTGATCTGGACGTGGTAGGCGTCCAGTGCGTGGCCACCGGGGTTGCTCAGGAAGGCACCCTCCAAGTCGAACTCTCCGTCGACGGAGCCACCGGATATGCGGAATCCTCCCTGGAGGGCGAGGTTGGTGCACAGCACGTCACCACCAATGGCCACGTGGACCGCGGATATCGCCTCGGACCCCGGTGCCGTGATCACGCTGTCCCGGAGGTCCAGGTCGCCGTTGATCTGGGCGCGGTTCAGTACCAGGGGGCCGGTCAGGTGGCAGCGGGTCAGCACCAGTCGGCCCTCGATCTGGACCGTGTCGGCGGCGAGGCCCGGCAGGGAGCTGCCGGGGAGAGCCAACTCGCGGATCCTGGCGCCCTGCAGCAGGGGGACTTCATCGAAGCGGCAGTCTGCCAGGACGACCGGCACGGCGACCTCGGCGAATCTCAAGTCCAGGCCGCCTGTGATGCGGGCTCCGGTCAGACGCAGTGCCGGGCGGTCGCCCGGGGCGGGATCGGCGCCGGCGCCCAGCAACAGCGCCGCGATGACGTCGGCCCGCACTGAAGATTCCGCCGATGACGCGCCGTCGCGGACGTCGACGGCCGTGCCCTGCGCGAAGGAGTCCCACAACTGGCGTTCAGCAGCATCGAGTTCATCGAGACGCATGATCGATGATCATCCCGGCACCGGCCCTCCCAGAACAAGACCTGACCCCGATCTGTGACCGGTGGTGCCCAGTACGAGATCCCTCAGGGCGTGCCTCCTGGTGGACGGTCTCTGACATCCGTTGCGATCGCCTGTGCCCATGTGCGGGACTGGAGCTTCGTGGCAGCGGCAGCGATCGTCGGCGTCGTCGGTCGTGCTCCGCCAGGTGGTTCCGTGCCCGCCCGGCGCGGGGGTGTGGTGTTCCACGGATGGGGGAAGGCGTGGTCGCTCGACTGGCTGGCGTTGGGCGCGGCTTGCAGGATGAGGCGCGGGGCGCTGCGTGGGGCTTCGGCCCCCGGCATGGGATGGACTGTGGAGGGTGACGTGCTGGGTGTGTCTGACGTGGCAGTGTCGGTGACGTCCCTTCTCTGGCTCGGTCCGGGTGTGTGCCGTGGTTGACGCCCCGATGGTGCAGGCCGGTGCCATGGGCCTGCCGGTCGCTCCACCGTTGCACGGCAGACAGATGTCCCCGGGGGTACGGCCCGTCAGCGTCGATGCGGACGGTATCGCGCTGTCCGGGTTGATGAGTGAACCCGCGGACGGTTCTGCGCGTGCGGTGATCGTTGCGCTGCACGGCGGGGGAGTGAACGCCGGGTATTTCGATGGCCAGGCGCACCCGGATGTCTCCTTGCTGGTGTTGGGCGCGCGTTTGGGTTTCACGGTGCTGGCGCTGGACCGTCCCGGCTACGGTGCGTCAGCCGACCGTTTTCCGCGGGGGCAGAGACTGACGGCGCAGGCCGCGACCGTGCGGGCCGCGGTAGCTGCCTTCGCTGCCCGCCACGCACCCGACGCCGGCACTTTGCTGCTGGGTCATTCCTTCGGGGCCAAGGTCGCCCTGGCCGCTGCTGCGGACAACGGCGTGCGGGAGTTGCTGGGTGTGGATGTGTCGGGGTGCGGTCGCAGGCTAGCCGTGAACCCTGCGCTGATCGGCGGCGGGGCGGGTGTGGGACTGCGGCGGTTGCACTGGGGGCCACTGGGCTTGTATCCGCTGGAGACATTCCAGGCGAGCCAGCCGGTGGTCGCACCGGTGCCTGCCCTGGAGGTCGGCACTGTGGCGTGCTGGACGAGGCTGTCGGCTGTGATCCTGCCGCGCGTTCGCGTCCCTGTCCGGTTGACCTTCGCCGAGCATGAGGCCTGGTGGCGTCACGACGATGACGAGATCGCCGATCTGACCGCGCGGCTGTCCCAAGCTCCACGCGTCGCCGTCGACCGCCTGCCGCACGCCGGTCACAACATCAGCCTCGGCTGGACCGCCCGCGCCTACCACCTCAAAGCCCTCGCGTTCGCCGAGGAATGCCTGGCCCAGGCAGGCCGCACGGCGCCCCGGGAACCCTGACCGCGGCAACCGACCGAAGTACCACGCCTGCAGGGCCGGATGCGCCGACCAACGGGCACTGCACTCAAGGGAAGGCGGTACGGGCACAGGGCCTGATGCCGTCGGTTGCTCGCACTTGAGCATGGCGCAGGCAGCGGTCTGTCTGTTCTGACTGACGGGATGGCAAGAGGAAGGAGCGCTCGCAGCCGCTCCGGTCCTCGCCGGTGGCGGACGGGATGCGAGTGTGAGCGTGGACGCGGCTCCCCCGCCCCTTGTGATCTTGCTGTCCCAGCCAGGGCAGGCGTACAGGTATCCCCGCCCGTGTGTGGTGACTGGAGAGAACGGTCAGTTGCGGCACGCCGTCGCCTCCGACGCGAGGGTTGGCCAGGCGTCGGCGTCCTCATCGCCACCCAACGGATGCCGTCGGTGGCCGGGTCCGAGGTGCTGCGCGAGGTCCGTCCGCACTCCGTTTCTTGGAGAGACCCCGTCGGGCCCGCATCGCCGCTTCGTCGATGCGGGCCGTCGTCTCGATCGGGGTGGGTCTGGAGAACACCTGGCAGCGCGGGAGGCTGTGCCCGTCCTCAGGCCGCCACCGGTTCCGCCGTAAGGAACTCTTCCACGGCCTTCCGCGCGCGGCGGTCGAACTCGGCGTACTGCGCCTCGCGCTCGGCTCCCGCGACCGCGTCGCCGACAAGCAGATTGCCCTCGGCATCAATGCGTTGCGGGCGCTCCTCGGCGTCGGGGAGCAGGGCGACGGAGGAGTGGGAGAATCCGCAGTAATAGGCGATGCCCTCGCTCAGGTGGGTCTCCAGGACGGTCTGCATTCCCTCTGTGACGGGGTCGTCGGAGGTGGCGCCGGCCAGGCCCAGCCACAGCATGCGCTTGCCCGCCAGGCGGGGTTTGCTGCGACCGTAGGCGAATCCGTAGTTCCACACGCGATCGATCCAGCCCTTGAGGAGAGCGGGCACGCTCTGCCAGTACACGGGAAACACGGCGACGACGACATCGGCGTCGAGAACACGCTGCATATGGTCCTGGACTTCGTCCGAGTACGGCTTGTCCCGGTTGCCCCAGTCCGGCTGGTCCGCCACGTTCATCCGCGGGTCGAACCCTTCGGCGTGCAGGTCGAGCAGGTCGACACGGTATCCGGCGCTCTCGAGTCGCGCGGCCGTACGGCGGGCGGTGTGCGCGGTGAGGGAATCGGCCCGATGGTGCGCGATGACCACAAGGGCGGTCCTGGCAGCGCTGCTGCGGTGCGACACGGTTTCTCCTGACTGGTCTCGGTCAGTTCGACCAGTCCAGTACACCCGTGATCAATTGGATGATCCATGGGAGAAACGCTCCGCTGCATAGGAGTTCGTCTACGATCGCATCCGTGGATCCTTTGAGTGCGCTGCTCAGTGGCATCCGGGCCGAGGGCTCGGTCGTCAGTCACGCGGTGCTGGAAGCACCCTGGACCATCCGCTTCGCCGACGGTGCCCCGCTCACGATGGTCAGCGTGTTGCGGGGCGGTGGCATTCTGCTGCTGCCCGACGGTTCCGAACAAGCGGTCGGCGTCGGTGACACGGCCATCGTGCGCGGGCCCGACACATTTCACCTCGTGGACCGGCCGACCACCCTCGACCGCCCACACATCGAGTACGAAATCGCGTGCTTCTCGGACGCCGAATGCATGGCCCAAGACCTCAGCGGCATCCGCTGGAGCAGCGAACCTGACGGAGCAACCGCACTGATCGTGGGCGCCTACCGGGCCTCGGGCCATCGCCATGAACGACTGCTTCGCGCGTTGCCGCCCGTACTCGTGATCAACGAGGACACAGAGGTCTGCGCCTGGCTGGAGACAGCCGCCGCCGACGCCGCCCTGAGCTCGGCCGGCTCCCAGGCTCTGATGGACCGACTGCTGGACTGGGCTCTGGTGTGTACGCTGCGCACCTGGTTCGACCGGGCGGGCTCGGAAGCCCCCGACTGGTACCGGGGCCTGGCCGACCCGGTACTCGCCCCCGCCCTCGAAGCCTTCCACGCCCAGCCCTCCAAGAGATGGACGGTAGAGGCGCTCGCCACCGAATCCGGTGTCTCCCGGGCGCTGTTCGCCAAACGCTTCACCGAGGTGATGGGTCGCCCGCCGCTGGCCTACCTCACCGAATGCCGTATGGATGAGGCCGAGGCGCTCCTGTCCGACACCGACTCCTCCATCGCTCTGATCGCCAAGTCCGTCGGCTACGCCGATGCCTTCGGCTTCAGCGCCGCCTTCAAACGCCATCGGGGTGTGAGCCCCAGCGCCTTCCGCGCCGCAACAGCCCCTGAAAGGGCGCTGCGTCCCTCCCGGCTTGGTTCTTGATCGCTTGTTCGTGGTGCTGGTCGTCGTGCCCAGGTTCCGGAGACCTGCGCTAGGTCGTGAACGCCCTGGGTACTTCACACGTCGCGTCGCCTGACGACGAGAACGGCGAGTGTGACCGTGATCAGCGGTCAGAGTGTGTAGCACATGGGGGGCAGCGTCACCAGGGTGAAGACGCTGGTGACCATGGTCGCGGCGGTGTGCCGGAGCGGAACGCCGAGGCTCAGACCGACCAGGCCGCAGACCGGAGCCGGCAACGCGGATGCCGCCAGCGCACGGAACACCCCGGGGTGAGTGATCGGGAGGCAGGCGTGGTGGCCGTTGAGGAAGGAGCCAGTGGAGGCGGTGGTGCCGACTGCGGTCCACAGTGCGGCGGTGGCGGCCACGGTGGTGGTGCGGATCAGTCCCTGCCGTATTCGCTGACGGCGGTATGGGGCCCATGCTGCTGGCGACGAGGATCAGCGTCCAGTAGCCGGCCGGTGGACAGGCGTCGTAGGGCCGGACGTCAGCGGGGTCGGAGGGCGCGGATTGTCCGCCAGTGTGGCCACGGCGGGGGACCCGCTGACGAACAGGAGAGTGAGTGCGATCGTCCACGGGGTGGACCGCAGGGAGCGTGTCTTGAACCACTCGGCAGCGAGCAGGTCTCCGAAGCGGGCGGGCGGCGCGGTGCCGGGGGTGGTTCGTCCAGCCGGATGCGGGTCGGCGCGAGCGGCGTCGTCGTGAAGGACATGGCGTTGGACGACATGCTTGCGACGATCCGCGTGGTCGCCGACGGCGATGCACTGATCGCGCCGGGTGTGACGCGCCCGTCTGATCGCGGACTCCCTAGGGCAGCCCGCGGCTGTCCCGGAGTGCTCCCCACGGCCGGTCGAGGGCATCACCGAGCGGGAACGGGAAGTGCTGACCCTGGTCGGACGCGGCAGGTCCAACACCGAGATCGCCGCAGACCTCTTCATCATCGCGGCCACCGCCAAGTCATACGCTTCACGGCTTCTCACCAAGCTGGGCGCCGGGAACCCGGTCCAGTTCGTCATCACCGCCTATGAGATGGGGCTCGTCACCCGGCCTTCAACGAAGGCAGCAACCGAGCTCCTGCAAGCGCATCACCGACATGACCGTGAGGTGTCTTTGCTCATCGGCTGAGCCCCCGAACGGTGCGGGCCCGCGTGACCAGGACGGCGTGCCGCCGGCGGTGCCGGTACGGTCGCGTGCGGCATCGGCGGCTTCCACCACCGACTTCGTCTGCACGAGCCCGGTTTCCAGAGGCTTGCCGGTTCCCCCGGTGCAGCGGCCGGTGTCGTGCGGCCGGGGTTCAGGCGGCGTTCTGTGCCGCGAGGGCCCCGTCCAGAGTGGAGTAGAGGGGGATGATGTCGTCCAGGCCGACGATGTGCAGGAGATCCAGCACGCGCGCCGGAGTGCGGGCGAGGCGCAGCCAGCCGCCGTCGGCACGTGCGGCGTTGTTGGCGGCGACGAGGACGTTGATGCCGCTGGAGTCCATGAAGGTGACGTCGTGGAAGTCGATGACCGTGTGCCGGGGGGATCCGTCGTCAGTGGTGAGGGCCTGGCGGAAGATGGGGGCTGTGGTGTGGTCGATCTGGCCGGCCAGGGAAGCGACGTGCACGCCGTCAGCGGTGGTGTGTTGGGTGACGGCCAAGTGGGCTTGGCGCATACCGTCTCCTGTCCGTCGTAGGCGGGACTCGCCGCTACGAGGCCACCACCCACGCAAACGTATGCCGCCGCGTGATGTCAACTGTCCCCGATCCAGACCGGCCTGAAGAGGCTTGGGCCGGGCAGATGTGGGGCTGTGGTGCAATGGGCGGGCGCAAGCATGAAATTCGTGTGCTGATCATGTGAGACGGGCGGGTGCATGGGGCAGACCGCGGGGGATGAGGGACGAACGGCCAAGGACCGCGCTGTGCTGTCGGCGTCGGCCGCCTTCGACGGCGACCCTTCCTGTATCGGCGCCGCGAGGCATCTGGCCACCGGCTTCCTCGCCGAGGTGCAGGCCGTGCACGGGCTGCCGGTGTCCGAGCGGGCGATGGGCATGACGGAGTTGGTGGTCAGTGAGCTGGTCACCAACGCGGTGAAGTACGCGCCGGGACCGGTCATGCTCGACCTGCAGATCAGCCAGGGCGCGGTGCGGGTGTCGGTGTGGGACAGCGATCCGGTCCTGCCGGACGTCGCAGCCACCGATCCGCGGCGGGTGGGGCGGCACGGTCTGGAAATCACCCTCGCCGTCAGTCAGGGTTATGAGGTCCACCGTGAACCGGTGGGCAAACGCGTTACGGCGCTGATCGCGCTGGCCGACGACCCCGGCGGCAGCATCGCCGGGCGCACCACGCCATAGGGCCAGGACGGGTTTCGATTCAGGGCATGTGCACGCGATGGGCGTCATTCCCGTATGTACGTGCCCCTCTGGTACGGCACGTCCTGAACGAAAGGGGTGCTTCTGCCTGTTCGCACGGACGGGCTGCGGGACTGGCCTGCGCGTGGGGGCCGACCGCGTGAAGCGACAGTCGGACCCGCTGGAGAGGAGAGGCGGGAGATGCCTGCCCTGCAGGCGGGCGCACCCGTTCTCCAGCGTGTGCATGACCTGCAGTTGCCGGGGTAGCCGCGCTGGCGGCGGCCAGTGGCAGGCCGGCAGTACGCGGTGAATAGGGGAGGGAAGCATCATGACGACAGTGATTGCGGCTAAGAGGGACACCAAGGCAACCGGTCTGCCGGAGGTCGCCGATCCCTCCCAGGTGGCGCCGAAGGACGCCCGGCAGCTGACACGTCTGTTCTTCGATCAGCTGGCGGTGCTGGAAGAGGGCACGCCTGAGTACAGTTACGCGCGCAACACGCTGATTGAGATGAACATGTCCCTGGTCCGTTTCGCGGCCGGCCGCTTCCGCAGCCGCGGGCCGGAGGAGATGGAGGACATCGTCCAGGTCGGCATGATCGGTCTGATCAAGGCCATCGACCGGTTCGAGCTGACTCGGGAGGTGGAGTTCACCTCCTTCGCCATTCCTTACATCGTGGGTGAGATCAAGCGGTTCTTCCGTGACACCACCTGGGCCGTGCACGTGCCGCGCCGGCTGCAGGAGGCCCGCGTCCAGCTCGCCCGCGCCACCGAGGAGCTACGCAGCCGTCTGGGGCGCACGCCGACGGTGAAGGAACTGTCGGAGCTGATGAGCCTGCCCGAGGAAGAGGTGCGCGAGGCCCGCCTGGCCTCCAACAGCTACAACTCCTCCTCCCTGGACGCGGCGATCAGCGGCAGTGAGGACGGCGAGAGCGCTCTGGCCGATTTCATCGGCACGCAGGACCCGGCGCTCGAACTCGTGGAGGACTTCCATGCCCTGGCTCCGATGATTGCCGCACTCAGCGAACGTGACCGGCAGATCATCCACATGCGCTTCGTGGAGGAACTGACGCAGGCACAGATCGGCGAACGCCTCGGCGTCTCCCAGATGCACGTTTCCCGGCTCCTGTCCCGCACCCTGGCCCGGCTGCGCGAAGGCATGCTCACCACCGGCTGACACTGACACGCGCCCGAGCCCAGCCGCGCCGCCTGACCGCACATCACACACCGCACATCACACACCGCACAGCGCTCCACCGGGCCGGCAGCCGCTTTTGCGCGCCGAACGCCCCGGAGTAGGTGTCATCGGACTCTGGCCGTGACGCGCCTACGACCAGAGGACCTGGTGTGTTGGTGCTGGTGGTGCGGCCGGGGCTGTTGCCGGGTGCGGCGATCCGCTGCCGCCGGTGAAGGCGGCGGTAGGGGAGTCTTGCTCGGGCCGGTGCAGGTCACGGCGGTGGCGCGCCAACCGCTGCGGGTGCGGGCCTGCTGCCATAGCGCGACGCCTTGGAAGACTCGGCAGCACCCGCGGTTGTGCGCAGGAGTTTCAAGGCATGGGCGGGCGCTTCGAGTGCCTGCCCCCTCCTCACGCTCTGCCTCGCTGTGACGTCTTCACCGCGGAACCCCCAAGCGGACCCGTGTCCGGGTCCTCAGCGGTCTTGTCTCTGCACCCTTCTTCCTCTTCGGCCCTGTGCCGGGGCTGGAGGACTGGGCTTGTGCGGCACGGAGTCAGGTGCCGTGCCGCACAAGCGGTCAATGGTCAGTGGGCACGAGTTCGCTCTCGCGGGTGCTGTCCGATCCGGTGCGCAGGATGCCGCCGGCGGCAGCGGTGGTGACGCACAGCAGGATCAGCAGGACGAAGGCGTGGTTGAGGGCGACGAGGTGGGTCAGCCAGCCGACGACGGCGGGGCCGGCGAGCATGCCGACGTAGCCGAGCCCGGCGACGCGGGAGACGTTGGCCCCGGCGGCCGCGGGGTCGGCGTGCCCGGCCGCGCTGAACAGTTGCGGGACGCAGCCGGACAGGCCCAGGCCGAACAGGGCCCAGCCCGCGAACGCCGCCCACAGCCAGGGGCCGAGGGCCACCAGTGTGATGCCGACGGCGGCCGTGGCTGCGCCGTGGCGCAGGACCGCCATGGATCCGAACCGCGCGGCGAGGCGGTCGGCGAGCAGTCGGCCGGTGGTCATGGCCGCCGCGAAGGTGCCGTAGGCGAAAGCGGCCGTGCCGGCGGAGGTGCCGAGGACGTCCTTGAGGTGCAAGGCGCTCCAGTCGTTGGCGGCGCCCTCGCAGAGCATGACCATCAGCGCCAGCACGGCGATGAGCCAGATGCGCCCGCCGGCGCCGTGACGCTCGGGGGCCGACGACGACTCGGTCTGATCCTGCTCTCGTTCCGCGGGGCCGATGCGGGCCGCGGTGGGGGCGGCCGGCAGCAGGGCGTGTGCCGACGCCAGGGCGATCGCGACGCCCACGGCTCCCGTCACGGCCATGGCGGCGGCTGGATCCAGGCCGGTGCTCGCGGCACCGGCTCCGGCGAGCGCGGCGAGGACACCGCCGACGGAGAACGTGGCGTGGAAGCCCGACATGACGGGCCGGCCGTACGCCTTCTCCACCTGCACGGCGTGGACGTTCATGCTCACGTCCAGGCAGCCGTTGCAGAAGCCGAAGACCAGCAGGGAGCCGGCCAGCGTCCACGGATCCCTGGCAAGACCGGGCAGCGCCAGGGCCACGCCGCACAGCACACCGCTGACGGGCACCACGACGCGCACCCCGAGGCTGTCGGTCAACCGCCCGGCGACCTGCATCCCGGTGAAGGCCCCGGCGCCCAGGACGACCAGCAGGGCGCCCAGTGTCGCGTGGCTGATGTCCACGCGCTCCTCGATGGCGGGGATGTGCACCACCCAGGCGCCCATGAGGGTGCCGCACAGGACGAAGTAGACGTAGGTCGCCACGCGGGCGGCTCGAAGCGTACGTTGCATGCCTCCCACCGTAACGAACAATCCATCTGTTTGGAAGCATGGCTAACGAACAACTTGTTTGTTCATTATGGGGTGGTGTTCAATCGCGGCATGAGCAACGCAGACCGGCATGGATTGATCACGAAGACCGTCAGGGACTCCGGCAGCGCCACGGTCCAGGAGCTCGCGGGGCTGACGGGGGCCTCGGAGATGACGATCCGGCGGGACCTCGACATCCTGGCGGCGCAGGGCGTACTCGAACGCGTCCGCGGCGGGGCACGCACGTTGCTCCTCAGGGGCGAGGAACCCCCCTTCGCGCTGCGCGCCCGTGAAGCGGTCGACGCCAAGCTGCGGATCGCGGCCGGGATCTCCGCGCTCATCACCGACGGCGAGAGCGTCCTGTTGGACAGCGGCACCACCTGCCTGGAGGTCGCCCGTCTCCTGCGTGAGCGGCCCGTCACGGTGATGCCTCTGTCCCTGCAGGCCATCCACCTGCTCGGCGAGATGCCGGGCCCGGCCACGCTGATGGTGCCCGGCGGGCAGCCTCGCGCCGCCGAGGGAGCCCTCACCGGCCCCCTCACCCTGGCATCCCTGGCGGCACTGCGCTTCGACACCGCCATCATCGGCTGCTGCGGTCTGAACGCGGCCGACGGCCTGACCGCCTACGACCTCGACGACGCCGCCGTGAAGAAGGCGGCCATCGCCTCCGCCCGCCGCGTGATCGTCGCAGCCGACGGAAGCAAGTTCGGGCACACCGCCTACGCCTACGTCGGCCCCTGCACCCTCGCGCACACCCTCGTCACGGACTCCACTGCACCCGCCGCCGAAGTCACTGCCCTCGAAAGACTCGGCACCGTCGTGCAGAGCGTCTGACAAGGCGGTCCGGGATCGTCAAGGCCGGTCGGTCATCACATGGACCGGTGACCGGCGGTCCACGGCGCCACCGGCGCAGCCTGGTTGCCGCCCGCAGCGCTGCGGGTCGGCCCCTGGCGCAGGTGCGGGGAGCAGCGCAGCCGTATGCCGGGCATGCAGGGTTCCCAGGGCGTACGGTCCGCCGGTGCGGTCGCGCACCGCGCTGCGAGCAGCTTCTGGATCGCCGGCGCTGTTTCGTTCTCGGCTGCCGCACCTGTGCAAGCAGGACCCCGGGCTGGACCAAGCCCGGGCTCCGCCACTTGGAAGCGGCCGAGGGGCGGATGTGGTCGTCGGCTCGCAGACGGCTTGCGGTGCCGAAGGGTGCGAGCACCAGGTGTGGGTCCGCCATTGATCGGCAGGAGCACACCGCATCCGCGGGCTCAGCAACTCCTTGCGGGTGCCATGCTGCTGCACAATCTCGCCGAGCGGGGCGACCGGCCCAAGGACCGGCTGCGGCGGCTGGAGCACATGGACTGGCCCGAGTTGCCGCCCCCCTGACCCGGGATCGCCGGCCGCTCGATCCCGGCCGCACCGTCGTCCGCCCCACCGGTTCCCAGGCCGGGGCCAACTGCCGGGGACGCCTGCGCCTTCGAGCTGTGCCCCTATCCACCCAGGGACTGGGACAACCACCGCGTGGAGTTGACCGAGGCCTTCTGCCGCGCCCGACGCGCCCTGCTGTCACGGTCGCGTCTCCTCGCCCCACCGCAGGCCCGCCGGCAACGCCAAACCGATCTGGCCGAACTGGCCGAACTGGCCGAACTGAGGGTTTCCGGGAGCGGATGGGCCGACGCGCCCAGGATGACTTGCGCTGAGGTGGGTGGATCATGACGCCGTGGACGGGGCCCAGGCGCCCTTGTGGTTGTGGTTGTGGTTGCGGTTGTGGGTGCGTCAGCTGCCGTGCTCGACACGCGGCACCGGACGCGCTGTTGGCCCGCCAGGAGCCACCTGGCGGTCCCTCGGGGTGCTCCCAGATCCCGGCGTGTCACTCCGACTGGTGCTCCGGCCCCCCGAAGTCCGGGCTGGTGTAATCCGGGCTGGTGAAGCTAGGCCGTGGGCCGTCGTCCGGGCTGCTGAAACCGGGGCGGTCGTAGCCGAGGTGTGGCATACGGCTGGTCGGCGTCGGCGGTGCCGTACGGTGCAGGGCCGCCGTACTGGGGTCGGCCAGGGCATCCCGCAGGAAAGGCAGGATGCCACGTTCCAGCAGCGCCTCGCGCCAGGCTTCTCTGGCCCGCGCCACCTCCTCGCTCAACTCGCCGTAGGGCCCGGTTTCGAGCGAGGGCCTGTCGCGTAGGGCAGTGAAAAGCAGGCCGACGGCCGCGACCAGGGTCGCGCCTGCGGCGACGGCGCCGAACACCCACCCCGTGGTGAGCATGGCCCGGGCGATCGACGGACCGGGGCCGAGCAGCTTCAGGATGTATCCGATGATCAGGAAGATCACCGCAAGAGTTCCGGCGAGGACGGGTGCCAGGACCGCGACGACGGCGACGGCACTCGCACCCTTGGTCTCGGCGACCTCACCCATGGTTGCGGCAAGCCCCATCGTGCTCGCGTCCCGCTCCGTGGAGCCGGTTTCACGGACAACCTTCGGCCGCCGGGACGGGCGCGGTGTCCGTACATCCGCTGCCGTTGCCACCGTTGGCGCCTCTGGACGTACGTGCAGCCCGAGCACCGTTGCCAACAGGCGGCGCCCGTAGGACATCCGGGCCCACCGGTGAGGAGCGACTCCGTTGCGGATCCGACGGCCGCCTGGATGTCCAGCGCCCAGGATGGCGGCCCCGAGGCGGCGACCCAGGCTGGCCGGGGCATGGTGATCAGAGGCCACCGATCGGCTGCCGGAGCCCGGAGAAGCAGACGGACCAGAATCGGGCGCCGAGCCCGAACTCGAGGACGAGAAGGCGATGCCCGAGGACTGGTAGGCAGGCGCGGGGTGGCGGAGTTCTTCGCGCACCCGGACGTAGTGCTGGTACTCGGTCGCCGCGGCCGCGGTGATGAGTGCGGTGGCGTTGAGCGCCATGGTGCGCAGCTGTTCGGGGTTGAGCCGTTGTCCGACCGCGGCCAGTTCGGGACGGTGTGGTGCGGAGCGCAGCGCCTCATCGAGGATCCGCTCGTATTCTTGGCGGTCCTCGCTGTGCAGGTGTTGCGGAACGCTGTTCACAGCCCCTCCTCCCCGAACTCTGTCCTCTGCCATCGTGGAGCGCTTCGACCGTCGCGGCTAGTTCCCGTGCCATTGGCCGGGTCCGCGGGGAAGGGACCGTCCCCGGGTTGGGAGGCACCCGGGGACTGTGATCGATCCGCAGGCAGTTCGCCGGGGGCACGTTCCGGCGTGCGGGCGTCCGCGACCGCGCCGGGCGGCCTAGGCGAAGGCATCGGCCGCGCGATGGGCGAGTGGCCTTCGGCGGCAGAGGCTGGTAACTGAACCTGGTCTGAGTGGGATGCCGTAGGCGCGGGCAGTGGCTCCGCTCGGAGCGCACGAGCCGACGGCGCTACGGCGGCTCCGGCGCCCGGGGTTCCCACGTCGGTGACGCCATTCTCACCGCCCGCAGCGCCGGCGGCTGTTTGCACCCCGGTCTCCGTGGCCGCCTCCTGCGCGCCTGCCGTCTGCTGGTCGCCCGTCACCGCCTCGTTCACGGTCTGGATGCGGATGAGTTGGGTGAGCAGCACGGGCGCCGACATGCCGACGACGAGGGCGGCGTACTCACCGCTGATCTGCCCCGTGGTGCCGAACAGCACCGCGGCACCGGCACCCATCGTGGTGTGAACGACGGCTGCGGCGAAGTCGACAGGGGCATCGAAGTATCCCTGGAACTGCGGAGCTTCTCCCTGTGTCGTGCCCGCCGTGATCGCCTGCCGATGGGCGTTGCGATCGGTCTGCCAACACACGAACCGGGCGTACAGGTCAACGGCCCCACGCAGCAGACCGCCCGCCGCCCCCAAAAGGATCAACGTCGGGACGTCCACGGTCTCCCCCGGGTGATGGCGCTGACGCCTGGCAGCGAGCTTGCGGGCACCGGACGAGCGTAGAGCCGCGGACAAGCCGCAGGGAAGAGCCCAAGTCGGGCCGTATTTCGGTCAACTGCCCTTTTCTCGACTGTGTTTTCCTTGCTCTTCGGCGTGGATCCGTCTCGCAGGCGTCCGGTCCATGAGGTTCACCAGCCGTTGATGACCGCTCGGCCAGGTAGGGGGAGAATGTTCCAGCCGGGATCGCAGGACCGACGCCGCACATGCCGTTCGAGTCCCGGCAGGCCGCCGAACGGACCGCAAGGGGCTTCGCGCCGCGGAATACAGCGCGGAACGTGACCGGCCCCTGCCCGTGCCCGCACCACTTCAGTGTGTGCTGGGCACCCGCAGCGAGTTGAAGTACCAGCCGGCGCCTCGACCTGGTGACCGAGTTGCGGCCGCTACCGCTACCGCTACCGCTGTCGACGGGAGTCGTTTCCGTCACCCACTGCGCTTCCTGCGGCTGCTTGCCGGCTGGGGTGCGGACGCCACGCGGGCCGGATCGGGCACGTCGGCCCCGGCCGTCCGACGGGACCGCAGAGCGGCCACCTCCGCACCCGGGCACGCCGAAGACTGTCGTGCCGCTTCGCCCCGCACCCTTGTCGCTGGGTTCTCTGGTGACCCGCACGAACACCTCCCACGAGCCCGCCGTCGGCGGTGACGGGCAACGGCAGAAACCGTCGTGCATCTACCGCGAGGGACGCCGGGCCGTGATCGAGTCCTGAGGTTTGCAGGCGGTTCATGCTGGTCAGGGCGCTGACTCAGAGGGTGGAAGTGCGGTGATGTGTGTGCAGTGAGCCTGCCCGTTTCAGGGGGTCGGGTGGGTGGTGTGGGTGTTTAGGTGGTGGGCGTAGTCGCTGGTGTGTTCTTCGGCCCAGTTCTGCAGGTGTCGCAGTGCGGCGGTAGCGCCGCGGGCGAGGTCGGTCAGGGCGTACTGCACCGTCGGTGGGCGGCCGGTGTGCACGGTGCGGGTGATCAGTCCGCCTGTTTCGAGGTCGCGCAGGGTCTGCGCGAGCATCTTGTCGCTGACGCCGCCGGCCCGCCGGCGCAGCTCGGACCAGCGTTGCGGGCCGTCCATGAGATCCACCAGAACCAGGGCGGCCCACCGGGCGGTGACCAGGTCGAACAGCTGCCTGCCGGGGCAGGCGGGATTGCGGACGTTGCCTCGCGTGCTTTCCTGCACGTGCTCACCTCACCTAAAGGTATGTACTTCCCTTGAGAAAGTAACTCGGTCAGAGTGAGTGAGCCAACCCCAGATCGTCAAGGAGTACTTGTGGTAACCGACGATGCCGTGACCCGCGCCGCGAACACCGTGACGGTGCTCGGCGGCCCCACCGCACTGATCCGCCTGGCCGGCTGGACGCTGCTGACCGACCCGACCTTCGACGCCGCCGGCACCGAGTATCAGGACGGTCCGGTTCTGGTGCGCAAGACGGCCGATCCTGCGCTGAAGCCGGGGGAGCTGCCCGCCCTCGATGCCGCTCTGGTCAGCCACACCGGGCACCAGGACAACCTCGACACCGCCGGGCGCACGGTGGCCTCCGGTGCCTCGCAGGTGTTCACCACCGTCGCCGGCGCCGCCGATCTCGGGGGCTCAGCCGTCGGCCTGGAGCCCTGGCAGACCCGGACCATGTCGACGCCGGGCCGCACGCCGCTGAACATCACCGCGGTCCCCGCCCGCCATGGTCCCGTCGGCACCGAGGCCATCACCGGTCCGGTGACCGGCTTCCTCCTGCACACCGACGACGGCTCCACACCGAGCGTGTACGTCTCCGGTGACACCGTCGACCTGGACGCGATGAGCGCCCTGGCCGGCCGGTACCGCGTCGACGTGGCGCTGCTGCACCTGGGCGCGGCCGGCTTCGAGGAGCTCGGTGACATACGACTGTCGCTGACCGCGGTTCAGGCCGTCGAGGCCCGCCGCCTGCTCGGCGACCCCCTCGTGGTGGCCGTGCACGCCGAAGGCTGGGCCCACTACACCGAAGACCGCGGCCACGTCCAGCAGACCTTCGACGCCGCCGGCGCCCCGCTGCACTGGCCCACCCCGGGCGAGCCCGTCACCCTGCCGGAGCCGCACACCCGCTGACCCCGGTCGGCTCCTTCTATGCCGCCGCAGACGCGGGTGAGGTTGCGGTCACCGCACTGCATGAGGGTCTGGCCACCGTGCCGGACAACACCACCGACGCGCACGACAGCGCCCAGTAGTTTCTGGGGCTGATGCAGCGCGCCACTGGTCAATGGCTCACGCAGTTCGGCCTGTGGCCGACCTGCCTGTCCGTAACGAAGAGAAGAATAGAAAAGGAAAGATTATGAAGCCGGAAATTGTGCACGAGCGCTTCGCCCAGTATCTCAAGGACCGGGACCTCGATGGGCTGGGTTCCCTGTTCGCCGAAGACGCCATGTTCGTACCGGGACCGGGGCAGGAGCCGGTCTACGGCAGGGAAGGCATCAAGGAAGCGCTGAAGCCCTACCTGGCCTCGCCCAGCACCATGGAGGTGCTGGCCACGTCGGTCCATCAGAACGGCGACCTTGCGATGGTCCAGCCGTCCTGGCGGATCACGAGCGAGAGCGGCACGGTGGAGGGGAAGGCGGTCGAGGTGATGAAGAGGACGACCGAGGGGGACTGGGTCTACATCATCGACAACCCCTACGGCGTCTGAGTTCTCGTCACCCCGGCATCACCGTCGGGCGACACAACCTCGTCACGGCGGCGGTCGTATCAACTTGCCGGACAACACCACCGACGCGCACGACAGCGCCCAGAAGTTTCTGGGGCTGATGCAGCGCGCCACCGGTCAACGGCTCACGCAGTTCGGCCTGTGGCCGACCCGCCTGTCCGTAACGAAGAGAAGAATAGAAGAGGAAAGAATATGAAGCCGGAAATTGTGCACGAGCGCTTCGCCCAGTATCTCAAGGACCGGGACCTCGATGGGCTGGGTTCCCTGTTCGCCGAAGACGCCATGTTCGTACCGGGACCGGGGCAGGAGCCGGTCTACGGCAGAGAAGGCATCAAGGAAGCGCTGAAGCCCTACATCGCCTCGCCCGGCACCTTCGAGATGGGGGCTGCGTCGGTCCATCAGAACGGCGACCTTGCGATGGTCCAGGTGCCCTGGCGGATCACGAGCGAGAGCGGCACGGTGGAAGGAAAGTCGGTCGAGGTGATGAGGAGGACGACCGAGGGGGACTGGGTCTACATCATCGAAAACCCCTACGGCGTCTGATACTCGTCATCCCGGCATCACCGTCGGGCGACGGAACCTCGTGACGGCAGCGGCGGTCGTATCAACTTTCTCGATGCGGCCGCCGCTTGCTGACCGGCGCCGGTGACGCGGTCATGATCCGCTGTGGTCCGGGCGCAGTTGGCTCGTGAGGGTGAGCAGGTCTTGTCGACGTGGCGTTGTGCGGTGAAGGTCCCGCTGCCGACAGCGAACAGGTCGGTGCCGACGAAGTCCACGCGGGCACCGGCTGTCACAGCGCCGAGGAAGGCTGTACCGGTGAACCGCCGGTACAGCAGTGCTTCGTCGGTGCCGACCGGGGTGAGTCGTTCGATGGTGTGCCGGCCGTCGGGAAAGGTCGCGGCCAGTAGTGCGGTCAGCAGTATGACAAGGACGTCGCGGTCGCAGGCTTCGTCGCCGAAGCCTGCGGAGCGGTCGGGGTCGTGGGAGTCCTCGACCACGGCGATCGTGCGGGGGATGTCGGGGCGATCGAACAGGGCAGCGGCGACGTCGGCGTTGTCCAGGTGCGATGACCAGGAGACCGGGAAGTCCGCGGTCGGTGGGTAAGGCAGCACCCCCTGGGTGCGTAGGGCGGGTTGCTCGGGCCGCCCTCCCCACGGGGGAGCGGCGTCCATGGTGAGCAGGGCGCGGAACCGGCGACGAAACCTGCCGGGGTGAGCCCGGAGGATCCGTCCTGCGGCCTTCGGATCGTCCAGTAGCCGCGCCCCGCCAGCAGTGCCGCCGGCCGCTTGGCCCGGGCGGTGACGGTCAGGCGGGCGTCCGGGAGGCGTGGATGGTCCGCCGCGATCGTCAGACCCAGGCCGGTCCCGGTCCCCGACACCGTGATCCGAAATCTGCTGCGGCAGGGGTGTGCGGTCTGCCATGAGGTCGGGCGGGCTCTGGCCTCCGCCTCGGCCTGGCCATCGTGCGGGATGTCGCGAAGTCGCACGGCGGCACCGCCTTCGCGTGCACAAGGAAAGGCGGTGGCGCGGAAGTCTGGTTCAGCGCGAACGGCGCTAACGGCTCAGGACTGGTGCGGCGAGCCTTGCTCATGGCGGGACGTCCGGAATCGGGGCTGGCTGGAGGACAGCAGGGGGTCAGTCACCGGGTGGACTCCGGTGCGACTGCAGGTAGTTCGGCCTCGGAACCAGACGGGACGCCGATGCGCAACCGCCCCGGCCGCTGTGCTCTGGCTGTGCGGGCCAGGGTGAGCGCGGCGATCATGGCCAGGACGACGAGGGCGGCGCCCGAGAGGAGGAAGGCGTTCTTGACTCCGGTGAGTGCGATGGTGGTTGAGGCCACGAAGGGGGAAACGGCCAGGGCCCCTGCCACTCCGGCCTCCCACAGCCCCAACGCCTTCGCCAGATGGTGGCTCGGTATGCGCTGCTGCACCAGCGCGATCAGCGGGATGTCCGTGAGGGCCGAGGCCAGCCCGGTGGCGATCAGGAGCACTGCGGCCCCGGTGGTGGAGGTGACGATTCCGAGCGGCGCACGGAAGATTCCTAGCAGGGCCCAGGCCAGGACCGCCGCCAGGGCGAGTCTGCGCATCCGCAGGCCGGCCAACAGGAGCGCCCCCACCACCTCTGCGACCCCGGCGACGCCCAGCAGCAGGCCGTAGCGGCCGCCCTGCCCCACGACGGCGACCAGTCCCACCGTCAGGAAACCGTTGGCCAGAGCGAGGGCGAGCACGAAGGTCACGATGACCACGAGCACATCGGGAGCGGCCCGTACGGCCTTGAGCCCGGCGGCGAGATCGGCCCACAGGCCCGCCTGGCCGGCGGTCACGACGGGGTGGGTCACGCGAAGGGCGGCCACGGCGCCCGCCGAACCGAGGAAGGTCAGGCCGTTGACCACCAGCGCCGCCCGCATGGATCCGTAGGCCAGCAGCGGCGCGAGCATGAGCGGGCCGACGAAGAAGGCGGCCCGGAAGGCGACTTGCAGCAGCCCGTTGGCCTGTTGCAGACGGTCGGCCGGGACGATCTGCGTGACGATGGCGTTGCGGGCCGGGGCGAACGGGGCGCCGATCAGGGCCAGCAGCGCCGTTGTCACCACGAGCAGGGGCAGGTTCAGCAGGCCGAGGGACAGCAACACCGCGGCTACCGCCACCACGACGACACGGGCCAGATCGGAGGCGATCATCAGCTTGCGGCGGTCGTAACGGTCGGCGTACGAGGCGGACACGAACGTGGCCAGGAACGCGGGCGCGAACGCGGCCACGCTGACCACCGCAACGGCCGTCGGGTCCTTCGTCAGCGACCACGCCAGCCAGGCGGTCGCGGCGGTGTACAGGCCGTCGCCGAAGCGTGAGACGGCCTGGCCGACGAAGAGAAGCAGGAAATCGCGGTCCCTGAGCAGTGACATGCCGCCACTGTCGGATCTCCCCGCAACCTGATCCACTTATTAGGCAGATGGCTAATCAATGGGGTCGGTGGTGTGCAGGAAGCTCTCCAGGCTGGGAGCGAGCCCCGCCACCTGCTCGGGCAGGAGACGGTACAGGACGTAGTAGCCCTCACGGCGGCGTTCGAGCAGGCCCGCGTCCGCCAGGACGCGCAGGTGCTTGGACAGGGCGGCCTCGCTGACGCCGACGAGCGGGGCCAACTCCTGGGTGCTGCGCGGCCGTTCGGCGATCAGCCGGAGGGCGCGCAGGCGGGTGTCGTCGGCGAGTGCCCGGAGCATGCCGACGAGCTGCGCGGGAGGGATCCTGGGGCGGGCTTCCCGGGAGATCGACGAGACGGGAAAGACGAGGCCGAGCGGCCAGGGGCCGTCGCAGTTGACCCGTACGTGCGGCCACACATAGGCGCTGGGGGCGAGCAGCAGGGTGTCGTCCGGACCGATGGCGACCTCGTGGTCGTGCGGGCGTTCCAGCCAGAAGCGTTCGGTCTGCCGGTCGCTGCGCACCTCCGGCCACAGGCCGCGCAGCATGCCGTACAGTCCGCGCTGTTCGATCTGGTGCCCGGCCTCGCTGACTCCGGCGGCCAGTTCCGGTTCGATCCGCGCCCATTCCTCCTCGAACGCCTCCCGCCAGTAGCGTTCCAGCATGCTCAGGAACCTTTCGAGGAGGGCGCGGGGGTCGTCGAGGAGCATCGCGGCCATCGAGTCGTCACTCTCCCGTGCGGCGCGTTCTCGCAGCAGGCCGCGTACGTCCGGTTCCCGCAGCGCGTGGGGATCCCTGCCCTCGCCGCCGCCCGGCCACGGCGAAAGCAGCGGGACGGCGAACTCCAGCCGGACCAGCTCCGGGTCCGCCGTGCGCAGGCCGGCCAGCTCGCTGGTGAAGTCCGCCAGTCCACCGGTCGGCCGCGGAAAGAGGAATTCGGGAAAGTACGAGCGCACCGCGTAGGAGAACGCCTCGATCTCCCGCTTCAGCGCCGGCGACAGCTTGCGCATCGCGCGTACCCAGCCGTGCTGGACGGGGTGGTGCTTGGGCTCCACCAGCACATGAAGGCTCAGTACGGCTTCCATCGCCGGCGAGTAGGCGAACCCCACCCGCTCCGCACCACCTGCGGGCACCCGGAACACGATCGTCATGACTCGACATCCTCGCCGTCCGGCGTACTCAGGGGGAGCGTGCCGCGCGAGACGGTGGTCGGCGAGGGTGACTGACGATGACCTGCACGCCGTTCTCACCGTGGCGCACGCCGAGGTGGTGAGCGTGTCCTGCCTAGGCGGGCTGCGGGTGTTCACCGTGCACGATCTCGCTCTGGACGACGTCGACGCCTACGACCTGAACCCCAACTACGCCCGGTCCGTCGGCACGTTGGTCGTAGGTGAGCGGGCCACGCCCGTGCTGACGCTGACTCCTGAGACCGAGGACGCCTGCATCGAGGACTTCCGCATGCGCACCGGGTGGGCGCTCATCGGCATCGTCCGCACCGACGCCAACGGCGTGGTCGGGTCGAGTTGTGGCGGACGATCGAGGTCGTGACCATGCCTGCCGACTGGTGGTCGCTGCTGGAGGAGACACGCCGCATCGTGGTCGCCGGGCCCGTACAGGACGCCGGGGAGCAGGTCCTGTACGCGGCTGCCAGCGCCGGTGAGCTCCTGGCCGTCACCGCCAGCGTGATCCGTGCGGAGCAGACGTGACTGACTCCCACGTGAACCTGTCCCAGGCCGCCCGAATGGCCGGGTTCGGCCGGGTGGTGGTCGTCAACCGGCGCCGCCGCCACGGCGGTCTCGACGCCAGTGGCGGGACCGAGGAGAGCGCCACCTTCTCCCGCGAGGCCGCCGAAGAGTGGCTGCGCGCCCTCGGCAAGCTGCCCCGAACCACTCCGCCCGACCCCGCCCCCCTTGGGCGGCTACATCCACGCTGAAGGCCCCAGCGGCGCAGGTTGCCGGCCGCCGCTCCCGCTCCGGCACCGGCGCAGACCGGGGAGGAACGTGCCGGGGTGGGACGCACGGGGTGGGACGTAAAGGCGTCCCACCCCGGCCGAGTGCTATCGGATGTGCTTCGCCGGCTTGGTGGCGGCGTTGAGCAGGTACTCCAGGGGGCCGCGGCGGAAGAAGCGGGACCAGATCGTGGCGAACACGATCGCCCCGAGGACGTACAGGATCAGCGGCAGCCATGACTGCTGGGTGCCGGTCCCGGCGGGCGTGGACAGCACGGACTGCGCGACGAAGTGGCCGACGTAGGCCGTCAGGGACATGGTGCCCACGGCGATGACCGGCTTCGCCAGACGGCGCAGTCGTGGCAGGCGGTCCATCAGCACCGTCGCGCCCACGATCACTAGGATCGCGACTCCGACGCTGCCGATGATGTCGAACGTGGTGCCGCTGTGCGGCCCGGCCGAAAGAAGCGACGACGCCGGCATATCGGGGAACGACCCGCCGTCGAGGGGCATCGACCCGCTGCCGGGGGACATCGAACCGGAGCCGCCGGACGACGACCCGTCTTCCGCCATGCTCCTCAACGCGTCCTTGCCGGCCAGCAGCAAGGACATGCCGTACGCGGCCACGGTGATGGAGGCACCGAGCGCGGCCAGGCGCCGCCGGACAGTGCTGGAGGACAGGTCGAGACGGCCCAGCGCCATACCTGCGATCACGAATGACATCCAGGTGAGTGCCGGATAGAAGCCGGTGAGCAGCAGATCGAGCACTCCCACCTCGCTGAGACGGCGCAGCGGGTCGTAGGCGTTGATGCTCTCCTGGACCGACGGAGTCAGCGTCGAGGTCAGGACGAACGCCAGCTGCGGTGTGACGAGGGCGAACGCGGCCGCGATGATCGCGAGCGTCTTGGCGCTCAGCCGCACCAGGGGCAGGGCCAGGAGGAAGTAGACACCGTAGAAGCCGAGGATGATCACGCCCCCGTACTCCATTGCCATCACGGTGCCCAGCGCCAGCAGGACCACGGCGCGGATCGCGATCCGAGCCTTCGCCTGCCGGCCCGCCAGGCCGGCCTTCGGCTCCCGGCGGCCGGCGAGCAGCATCAGTGAGAACCCGGCGAGGGTGGCGAACAGGACCGACGAGTGGCCGTCCGCCACGTACCGGATCCAGCTGCCGACACCGGTCGAGGCGGACAGCGGGGGTCCGATGTGCACGATGTACATGCCGAACACCGCCAGCGCGCGGGCCAGATCCACCCCGACGAGGCGTCCCATCGAGGGACCGGGCGAGGCCGGCACGGCGGAATCGGGGGAGGTTCGGGGCGGCGGAGGCGAGTTCTCCTGCGGAGCTGACGTCTCCTGCGGCGGCTGTGTCTGTGTCATACGGAGAACCTCGCGCGGACGCCAGGGGGCGGACCATCCGGCAGTCTTCGGTAACGCCCCCGCCGATCGGCGGGGAGTGCCCTGCCGACCGGTGGAACCTCGGTGCCCGGCCGGACCCGTGCGGCCGGACGGCGGTCTTTCTTCAGCCAGTCGGCGGGGGTGGCCCCGACAGTTGCCGGATGGAGACGCAGTGGGCGGGCTTCCAGGCTGGAGGCATGACACAGCGTGTGCGACACGACGAGCGCGAGGGCTTGCGCGGAACACCGGCCGACTTACCGGGCCGTGACGCCGTCCCTGGCAGAGGCGAGTTTCTGGAGTTCCTCGGCATGGCGCTGGCGGCGGGCGCCTTCGTCCTGTGCGTCGTCCACCCGGAGGTGACCGAAGTGTTGGTGCGCCACCTCGCCATGCGCACCGCCGGACTCGGCTAGAACGAGTCGCGCGTCAACACCGCATCTCCGTCCGTCATCTCCACGCACTCTTCCAGGGCGCTGACCTGACCTTTGCCGCGTGGGTCAGGTACGAGCGTCTGCTGCGGATCCGCCGCGACCTGCTCGACCTGCCTGTGCCGATCGATCCACGGTCGCGATCGCGAGGCGGTGGGGGGACTCGACGCCAAGCACCTCGGCAGAGCACTGTGATGGTCCGCCGGCGGGAGGGTCGCACCGACACCTGGATCGTGCTGCTCTTTCGCGTGTCTACCAGTAAGTGGCTGGCCCCGTGATGACCCAGCCGGTGTCGGTGGACCTGACCCAGAAGCCCAATGCCACCTCGATTGTCTGCGCGCGGTAGGTGATCTCAACGTAGACATGGCTGCCGGTGTGGCCCCAGCGGAAGTCCGCGAGGTTCAGTTCGCTGAGCCAGGACAGATCCTGCTCCCACTCGTAGGCAGCAGGGCTTCCGCCCTCCTCGTCCCCATCGGCGCTTGCCTCGACGTACCCGGTCCACAGCGACTTGAGCACATGACGGATCGGGTGGTGATCGATGAGCTGTTCGGCCTCAGGGATCCTTCCGGCTCGGAGCAAGCTGAAGTACTGGCGAACGACAGCTTCGACGTCCGCCTTGGCAGGGTGCTCCGTCCAGTTCCTCACCGCGCGATCCTACGAGTTCGGTGACCGCCGCAGCCTGAGCCGGCCGCTTGGCGGGTGAGGATGGCTGACGATGTTCCTGATCCAGGTCGTTGAACAGCGGAGTTTACGGAGGGGAGCCGCCAGGGCTTGAGGGTGGTGATGGCTTGTTCGACGAATGCCCGGATCTTGGCCTGAGACCGGTTGACGGCCTGCCCCCGTGAAGCCCACCGCAGCCGGCCCCTCGGGTCGGCCATGACCTGCGCGTTCATGCCGTGCTTCTTGTGTTTGCCCGAGTAGAAGGGCCGGTCGGCGGCGATCCGGTCGATCGACAGAAGTGTCCCGTCCAGGAGCAGGTACGCCTTCATCGACGCGGCCCGTACTGCTTCGGCGAGCGTGGGAGGGGCGAGAGTTGCGCGGTGCTGGCCGTTGGGGAGGTGGGCGGGGGTGAGCAGGGCCTGCCGGCCCGCGCTCAGGCGTCGCCACCGGGGCGGACGTCCGTCTGTCAGGCCAACCACTCAGCCTGCGCGAGAGGTTGGAAAAGGCTCGGCGCCGTGTCCCACCTAGGATTTGACGGCATTACAGGCAGAAGGTCGGGTAGTGGGTGGGTGTGGGTGGCCAACATCGTCTGGCACAAGAAACTGCGTCTGCATCTTGATCTGGATCTCGATGACCTCGGCCCCGAGGAGCATCAGGATCTGTGGGGCATGGTCTACCGCACGGACAAGATGTACGCCGACCGGAATGTCTAGGTGGTGAGCGGGACCTGCTGTGCGGGGGAGTGTGTCAGGACGCTGGTGTGGAAGCGCCGATGTACCTGAGGCTGCGGGCCCATGGCCGTCGTGAAGCCGTCCATGAGCGGCGCAAGGACGAAGGTCGCCACAGTGTCCCGGTCGGTGACGGGCACAAGGCCTAACAGGAGCGCCTCCTGCGGCCGCACAGGAGGGCGGCTTCGGCGGCGACTGCGAAGTCCGCACCCGGGCAGGACGTGGTGGGATCCAGACCGACACCCTGATCGAAGGCGCCGACGGACGGCGGATCGGCTGGGAAGTTTCTGCGTGCGGTGCGTCGTGATCCCACCGCGGGGGAGCGGGCCGGAATTGCGACAGGACAGGATGTGACCTGCGCCCATGACATCTTCGGTAAACGGGCGGCTTCCTGGCGCAATTGCGTAGGGGAGGCCGATCATGTCCAGGCACGTCTGCTGGTCGATGCCGACGGTGACCTGGTGCGCCCGTGGGTGACGTGGTTCATCGACATCGCCACCAAAGTGATCACCGGCACTGCGGTCACTCCTGGCGTTCCTTCCCGTACTTCCGTGAAATCCGGTTGAGCGCTGTCCGGCGCCGCGGCTAGTTTCGGAGCTCAACGGCGTGTAGCTCAGCAGGAGAGCACCGGGCTCTGGACCCGGAGGGCGCAGGGGCGGAACCTGCCACGTCGGCTTATGAACGACAACGCTGAGCAGCAGCCTCTCACCGCGACGCCCTCGTATGCCGCAGGCCGGCTGGCCAAGGCATTCATGACCGCGCTCACCCATGAGGACCCCGACACCCGGCGCCGCGCCGAGGTGCGCGGGCAGCGCTGGCGGGAAGTCCTTGCCGGGATGGCCGCAGGCCGGCTCACGATCGGTTCGCGGACCCCGGTCGCGGGGCTCCCGGCCTGGGTCACCCCCGAGGTGCTGCGCGGCGGCTTCGCCACCGGGACCGCGAGCGCGGCCGGCCCGCTCCAGCCGTACGAGACCGAAACGGCCCGGAGTTTCGGGGTGCCCGCACAGCGCCGAGCGATCTTCGCTCACTGCCTCACCGAGCCCGGACTCATGTGGCTGTGGGCGCTGCTGGACGGAGGCCGCTACCGGATCGACGTTCCCGAGGAGGCGGCACTGCTCACCATGGCCTGGCTGGTGCGGAACGGGGAGACGGACGCGGCGCTGGACCTCCTGGCGGAACTGGAACCGTTTGCCGACCGGCTGCGCTTTCTGCCCCGTCCGACCGACCGCCCCGAGCCGGACACCGGCACGGCCGTCCACCGGCGCACCGTCCTGGACACGGTCCTCACCCTGGAGCGGCGACGGCCGAACACGGCCGTCGAGACCCAGCGAGAAGCACTCACCGTCTGGCAGCCCTTCGCAGACGACCTCCTCGCACACTGGTTGCGGACGGCCGAGGAAGACCGGGTTCTGGCACACGCCCCGGACCCCGACTGGCTGGCGCAGGCCGAGGCTCTACTCGGCCGCTACCGACTGCTCGCCGCGGAGCACACGCTCTGCTCCAAGCACCGAAACCCCAAGGAGAACCTGGGCATTTTGCGCGGTGCGCTGGAGGAGGTCGTCGCTGGACGGCTGCTGGACGCGCGTCGGCTCGGCCTGTTGCGGCACGCGGTGCAGTCCATGGTGCGACGGCGCGGACTGCCCGGCTCGCCAGGCCATACGGCCCTCCGCCGCAGCCAGGCCGCGCAGGCGGAGCTGCCCTCCCACCACGCCCTGGCCCAGCTCGTGCTGCGCCGGCTCGCCGTACTTCCCCAGCAGGCGGGCATCGCGGATGTGGATCCGCTGCTTCGCCCGGTGAGCGAGGAGGAGAGCAGGGCGGCAGGGCTGCCCGTCGGTGCCGTCCTGCCGCCCGCCATCGGTCAAGTGGTCGTGTCCGCACTGAGCGCTCCGCTCGGCACCCTCGTGGAACGGGGGGTCGTCCCCTCCGCCGAGGTTCTGGCCGAGCTGGTACCGCAGTTGGTCGCCGATGCCACCGCGCAGGCGTACGGCGACGAAACGCTGCGGGCGTTGATGGCCGCCCATTACCGGACCTTCCGCAACCGCCGGTCCCTGCTGCTGCTCAACCTGGAGCGGCAGGTCCGTATCGAGGAACTGCCGTGGGTGCGGGCGGTGTCCGGCCGACGGTCCGCGGTGACGGGCACGTCGGACGGCGAAGGCGCACGGACCGTGCTGCGGCAGCTGGGCGAACTGGCCGTGCAGGCGTTTCCGGGCACCATCCTGCCCAACCCGCTGGTCCGCGAGCTCAGCGTGTTGGAACGGCAGTGCGCCCTGGGCGTTCCGTTGGTGGAGGAGCTGGCCGCCGACATCTTCATGGGAGAGTTCAGCCGGAAGTTCCTGACGGCGGCGCGGATCGCCGCTGACCTGCTGGGCGGCACGCTGTACGAGCGGTACTACGGCATCGACTACGCGGAGATCAGCGATCTGGCGATCGCCGAAAGCGGCACGGCCCCGGCCCGTGCACGTCGGGCCGCGACCTCTCCCGGGTTCGCACGGCTGGCCACCGGGCGAGCCGGGACGGCGCCGGACTCCTGGTCGGTCGCCGCGAACGGCGCGGTGATCGAGCAGGCGCAGATCCTCACCACGCACAACCTGGCCACGCTGGTGCACCGGGTGGGCATCGCTCCACGGCCCGGCTGGGCCGACCTGGCCCGCCGCTCCTTCGTCACCGTGTGCCGACTGACCGCTCGTGTCCACCACAATCCGCGCCCCTTGAGCACCATCAAGGATGCCGCGTACGCGTGGCGCCAGATGGTGTTCTTCCTGTCCCTGTGCCCGCCCGAGGAGCAGCGACGGTTCGTCGCGGGTCTGGGCGCGGCCACGGCCCGGTACCCCAGCCACGTCGAGGCCCGCCTGGCCCCGGCCCTCTGGGGCCTTGCCCTGGTCGCCGACGGCGGCACCTTCAGCGGTGACGGAACGGCGGACGCCGGCCGCAGCAGGCGTTTCCTGGGATGGAGCACCGACAGGCACTGGATGCGGTGACGCCTCGCTCAGCGGAACAATCGGGCGGGGAAGCTGAGGCTGCGGATGGGGAACCACGTGAAGTCCCGAACGTGGTCGTAGTCGTCGTGGTCTGCCCCGGGACGTGGCACAGTGGCGGTACGAAGGCGTGCGGCCGACCCCGGGTGCGTTGCTGCCCGGCTTCACCCCGGGGTGGCCTTTCATCGGCTCCTTCCGCCTGGCCCGGTCACCCGTGAGGGTGACCGGGCCAGTTACTGGTCACAGTGACGATGAGCGAGCCGATCTGTACCGCCAGGGCGATGATGGGCTCGATGCGGCGGACGGCTTCGAGGCCGTCGGCCAGACGCCGCCGACGGGACTGCTTCGGCTCCCGTTGCAGGGGGTCGTTCGTGTCGTGCACAGGTCTCCTTCCTTCCACGTGCCGGTAGGCCTGAGCGATTGCCCCGAGACGTATCCGGCATCGGGCACGGGTGGGAAAACCAGTACACGGGCTGCGCTTTGATCGCTCCAATGCGTGAACAGGTCATCTGAAGAATGCCGAACAATCCGCTGACCTGCATCAGCAA
Source organism: Streptomyces sp. NPDC006335 (assembly GCF_040612795.1). NCBI lineage: Bacteria > Bacillati > Actinomycetota > Actinomycetes > Kitasatosporales > Streptomycetaceae > Streptomyces > Streptomyces sp. NPDC006335. Next base: position 180,749 of record NZ_JBEXQX010000013.1, on the reverse strand, counting down.
CATCGACTTCATCGAACGGGGTATGCAGCCCCACTAGTTCCGGAACAATCGGCGGCCTGTAAAACAATGGGGGAGGGCCTGTGGCAGGCCGGAAACTGAAGGACTTACCCGCAGACGGATCAGCCCGTACGCAACTTGCGCAACGACTACGCGCACTGAAGCGGCAGGCCGGCGATCCGACCTATGCGGAGATCAGCAAACGCACCGGTTACTCGCGTGCTGCTCTGTCAGGTCTGTTCAACGGACGGGTGCCCAGCCGTGAGTTCTTGTATGACGTGGTCGAATGGCTTGGTGGGAAGCCGCCGGAGTGGCTGGAGGTGCATGGGCAGGCGCAACGCGAGGAAGAGGCTCTGCAGCACCCCACCGATCCGTCCGACACTGCGGACGAGCTGAAGCGAACTCGCCAGGAGAACGCCGCGCTCAGACTCATGATCGCCAATCCGGACGACGCCGGTTACTGGGCAGATCGCAAGCTGATGGCCGCTGCTGAGCGTGCGCGCACCGCGGCGGACACTGAACGGCACGCACGAGAACTGCTCGGTCAGGCACTGGCTGAACTGGAACATCTCACGGCGATGCGTGCTGACGTCCAGGAGAGATGCGACGTGATGATCATGAACGCCATGACCCAGACCGCGCTCACGGAGGAGAAAGCTCGTCTGACCGCCGCCGAGTTGATCCGTGGCGCTGAAGGCACGGCTGCTGAGCTCGTCGACAGAGCTGTCGTGCAGGCAGACCGTGTCCGCAGTGAAGCTCAGACCGAGATATCGAGCCTGCATGCCAGGTCCGGTGTGCAGGTCGATGCCCTGCTACGGGAAGCGGACCTGGTTGCGGCCGACGCTCGGCGGGAGACCGAAAGCCTCAAAACGCGAGCCCGTATCGAGATCCAGCGGATGGTCCGCGATGTTCAAGAAGCCCTTCGCCTTGTCGGGGAAGCCGACAAGGCGTCGATGCTGGAACAGCTGCTGATGGACTTCGCCATTGGTGACGTCCACCCCAATGACGGCCCATCAGGACGTCACCGCCGTACCGCGGTGCCTGCCTCACGGCCCGAACTCACTGCTTGACCAGCCTTGGCTTTCTGGAGAGAGGGAGAAGGCCTTCATCCTGCTGTCCTGGGCCTCTGTCGTGGCGCATCCAGTCGATCGGTTACGGAGTTTCCTCGCGGAAGAGGGAGAGCAAAGTCCGGGCCGGCAGGGCGCCCGGGTCGAAGAACTGCGTGGCCAGAGCGGGCGGAACTGCCGTTCCGTGCATGCGGACCTCGTGGCAGGTGAAGCAGAACGCCGCCTCGAACAGCGCCAGTTCGAGTGAGTTGTCGTATGCCCGGACGCTCCAGCCCGGTGAGAAGCCACAGCGGTGCTGTTCACTGCCGGGCAGGCTCTCGATCAGGGCCAGGACGGCGTCGACCTCGTTCCCGGTCCAGTGAGCAACCGCTGTGCCGGGGTACGGGGCGTCCCGCCGGGCGGGAAGGGCGGAGATCCGTACGACCTCGATCAGCACGGTGGCGGTAACGGCTTCGGCGGGCAGCTGCATGAACGCAGTCTGCCCCTTCAGGTTCGCAGGCGGGTAAGGAGCACAGACGCCTTCGGCAGGCGAACGCTGCCTGGGCGGGGCGTGGGTTGCGGGTCTTTCCACAGGCCGGGCCTGGCCCTTGTCGCGCTGATCTATGACGGATACAACAGGAACGTGACCGACCCTTTCGCGCCATCCACGGACGGCCAGCTCACCCGGCCACCCGCGCCCGTCCCGGCGGGCCGGAGGCGGCGTACCAAGGAGTCGGACGGAGGCATGTTCGCGGCCTTCGCGGCCTTCTGGGGCACCCAGATGCTGGTCTTCGAGCCTGTCAGCCAGATGCTTCCCGAGTACGAGCACACTGTCACCGCCCTGGCGGGGCTCCTTGTCGCAGCGGCTGCCTATCCGCTCGCGACCTGGTGGCTCAAACGCCTACCCTGTCAGACTCATCCGGACGGCAGGCAGTAGCACAACGACAAGTCGACGAGTAATCGTCAAAAGTTGGGGACCGCTCGACTTTCGACGTTCTGGCAGGCATTGATGATCAGCGGCGGTGTCGAGGCTTGCTGTGGCTCGCGGCCGTCAGGCCGGCTCCGTCGCCTGGCGCCGATCGGCGAGGACAACCAGGCCGCCGATGACCGCGAGGCTCATGAGGACGGCACCGACACCGTGGCACCGCTGGTCAGGCCTACGGCGTCGCTGAGGTAACCGGCGGACACGGGCAGTAGCCCCGCCGGGACGTACCCGCCGACGTTGAGCGCGGCGTTGGCCTCCGCGAGGCGCTGGGGCGGGACGCTGGAGTTGAGCAGCGACAGGCCGCCGAGCCGGCCCATGCCCTGGCTGGCGCCGGCGAGCAGCGCGGAGGCGATGAGGACCGGCACCGACGAGGTGTGCACGGCGACGATCAGCGTGATCATGCTCCGCGTGGTGCTGACCGCGCCGGCCGTGAGGATGGTCCGCCGGTCGAGGCGTTGCACGGCGAACTGCACGCCGGTGGCGGCGAGGAACATGACGAAGGCCGTGGCCCCGGCGACGATCCGGCTGGTGGTGCCGAGCAGGCCTGTCAGGAGCGAGGGGCCAAGCGAGAGCACGAAGGAGGTGGCCGTGATGCCGGGCGTGAACACGGCGATGCCGAGGGCGAGTTGGCGGCCGCTGCCGCGCGGCACGCCGGGCACCCGCACCCAGGGGCCCTTCACGGGCGCCGTGGGACGCCGGAGGGGCATGCGCAGCACGGCGTGAGAGCCGTCGACCCAACGGCGTGGGCACTTCCGCATACGCCCAGGCGTTCCGCCGCGCGGTGAACAACCTCTGGGCAGCGATGACAACCAGTCAGACCGGGAGGACCGCCCATGGGTGAGATCCTTAGGGGCGGTTCTTCTCGCTGTGCTCGCGGCCGTCATCGTCGTCTACAGCATCGGCAGCTCGCGGGAAACTTCACCGCGAACGCTCGGGCGACGAAAACGGCCTGCTCCAGGGCTCGCTGGCCCTGTTCGGCCCTTCCAAGGGCAACGGTCGACCGCTGCTCCACCGTGATGTTCGAACTCGACGAGGGCCGACATCTCAGCGCGGACATCGCCGGGCATCCGAGTCCGAACTTCGAGGGGCTCTTCCCCGGCGCATGAGTTCGACGTATTTCTCGCCCCACTCCTGGCGTTCCGTATCAGGGGCACCATGGGCTCGACGAACTCGTACAACCGCGTTCCAGGACCCGGGACACCGCGCCGACGGGTGTGGGACGCTACGGATCGGCACCACCGGCTCCTCGTCGTGGAGGACAGTCAGGCCGTGGTGAGCCGCGGTGGCGGCGATGGCGAGGTCCACCGGTGGCATGTCAGGCAGGCGCGGCACCGTGCCGGCCCCCTGCGACAGTGTGCGCCGTCTCACGCATCGCAGAACCTCCCAAGTTGTCCAGATCACAGCGCAAACGCCCCTGTGGCATCCATGCTCGAAACGGACACCGACTACCGAATCGGGTCGTATTGTCGTGGACTTGAGTGACTCCTTCCCAAGTGGCCTATGACACAGCGCCCGTGGCATTTGATCCCGTTCCCTGTAGAAAGGCGCCGATCATGGTTGCTTACCTGTGCCCGCCCGCCGTGATACACGGCAAGCACGCCGTGCGGACCAGTCAGATCGTGGACGAAGTGCGAGGTCGGCACCCGAACGCGGCCTGGGCGCCGCGGATCGACGGCATCGCGTCCAGTACGGGCATCGAAACCCGTGGCTGGATGTTGCCGTTGGAGGCTGCCATCGCGCCCGGCGGCGGAAGCGGCCTGCCGGCCGCCGGCATCGGGAGTGCCCGAGAGGCGCTGGCCGGTGACGGGTTCACCGAACAGGACGTGGATCGCGTGATCGCCGCCCTTGAGGCGATACCCGCGCCGCAGACCGTCCAGGAGCGCACCGCGCCGGCCTGGTCGGCAGTGCAGTCCTATGGTGAGCGTGCGGCGCGCGGGGCCCTGCAGATCGCCGGGCTGGACGCCGCGGACGTCGACTGTCTGATCACCAGTCACTCCACCACGCCCGCGCTGCCGGGGCTCGACGTCTCCCTCGCCAACCGGCTCCCGCTCCGGAGCGACGTCCTGCTGCTGCCGGCCACACAGTGGGCCTGTATAGCCGGGACCCGCTCCCTGGCCCTGGCGGCGGATCTCGTGGCCGCGGACCCCGACCGGGTGGTCCTGGTGGTGATCGCGGAGGCACTGAGCACGACCTACCAGCCCGCGGACGACACTCTGGAGTCCTTGATCGTCCGGTTGCTGTTCGCGGACACCGCGGTCGCCGCGGTGGTCACGGGCCGACCCAGGCCCGAGTCCGTGCTGCGGCTGGACGCCGCCTGGCACCACACACTGCCCGGCACCCAGGACCTGCACCGCTTGGAGACGCGGGAGGACGGCACCCACTTCGTGATGGACCGGCGCGGGCCACGCGCCGTGCAGGAGACGGTCACCGCGATGTGGGACTGGTTGCGCCTCCGATACCAGGACGACCCCGGCTCTTGGCACCCCGACGTTCTGCTCGCCCATCCGGGTGGGACGCGTGTGCTGGAGTACATGGAGCAGACGATGCCCGACGGGTGGCCGGCGGGGCTCCTGCACCACAGCCGGGACAGCTACACCAGCGGCAACCGCGGAGGCGCCGCAGTGTTCGACATCATGCGCAGAGCGTACGACGCCGGGCAGAAGGCGGGCAGCCGTGCCGTCCTGTACGCGGCCGCCCCGGGCCTCACGGCCACCGCCCTGGAAGGGGAGTGGCTGTAGCGCGGATCGCGCCCCTCGTTAGGCCGGTGCCGCCGCCCGACGAACAGCTCCCGCGCCGCCCGGCCAACACCCCGTCACCAGCCAGAAAATGCTCCGCCACCACCGACCAGGGCCCTTGCCGCCGCCCGACCAGGGCCCTTGCCGCCACCCGGCCAAGGCCGCCTTGCACCACCCGGTCGAAGCCTCGCCGCCGGCCTGCTGACGCCTCATCACCTTTCGGCCGACTCCCCTTCACCGCTCGACCGAAGCCCACACCACCTTCCCGGTGTCCGTCCACCGCACCCCCCACCGGGTGGTGAGCCCATGCACTACGTGCAGGCCACGGCCGGCGTCGTCGAGGAGCCCGCTCTGGCCGAGCCGCGGCCTGCCGTTGCCGGTGTCGCCCACCTCGCACAGCAGCCCGTGACCGGTCCTGATCAGCCGTACGGTGATGGGTCCGCCGGCGAAGCGGACCGCGTTGGCGACCAGTTCGTCGACCACCAGCAGCACGCTGTCCCTGGTGTGCTCTCCGGTGCCCCACCGTCTCAGCAGTTCGGAGACGAGTGTGCGGGCCCGGGCGGCCGCGTCGCGGCGGGCGGGCAGACGCCACGTCGTGGTGTCTCCCTTGCGGTAACCGATCATGCGCGCGATCAGCAGAGTCACATCGTCGCGCCGACGTGTCGGCGCCACCGCCGAGACCACGCGTCGCGCGGCCTGCTCCAGGTCGTCCCAGGGGTGCAGCGAGGACACGGCGTCGGTCAGCCTGTCGATGCCCTCGTCGATCGAGAGGGCCGGATCCTCCACCAGGCCGTCGGTGTAGAGGGCGAGCAGCGAGCCCGGGGGCGCACAGAACGTGTACACGTCGTACGGTTCCCGCAGTGCGAACTCGGCGCCGAGCCCGGGGTGGGGGCGGATCGCGACCGGGCCGGCGGGCCCGTCCGGGGGTACCAGGACCGGGGGGAGGTGGCCGGCACTGGCCACCGCCACGTGGTGGCTGACCGGGTCGTACACGGCGATGCAGCAGGTCGACCCGAGGGCGCTGTAACCGGCCGCCAGCCCGGACTCCGCGTCGTCCAGCAGCGACACGGTCTCGTCCAGGTGCTCCAGCACCTCGTCGGGCGCCAGCCCCGCTGACAGCAGCGCGCGGGCCTCCATGCTCAGCTGTCCCATGGTCGCCGCGGCGCCCAGGCCGTGCCCCACGACGTCTCCGACCACCAGCGCGGTACGGCCGTCCGGCAGCGGAAAGCTGTTCACCCAGTCGCCGCCGACGCCCGCGCTGTCGGGGGTGGCGGGCTGGTAGACGCTGGCCGTCTGGATGGTGTCGCCGCCGGATCGTGGCAGCAGTCGGCGCTGCAGGGCCAGGACCTGCGTGTGCTCGCGCTGGTGCTGACGGGCCAGGTCCACGTGGTGGGAGGTCCTGGCCACCAGTTCCTGCAGGTCGAGCAGCTCGCTGTCCGCGAAGGGGCGGTCCGCCCGCCGCCAGACCTCCGCGACACCCAGGACTACGGGCGGTGAGCCGTCCAGGACCAGCGGTATGCATGCCACGGCCGCCGCCTGGTCGCCGGGCACCAGGGCACGTACCAGCCGAGGACTGCCGAGCACCCGCTCGATCGCTTCCCGGTCGGGTATGACGATGGCCTGCGCGGCATCGTCCCGCCGTATTGCCTGCGACAGCAGTCGACTCGCATCGCCGGGAAGATCGTCGCCCGGGGTCACGTAGCCGTCGGGCCACGCCCGGTCCGGCACCAGGGCCGCCCGTCGCAGCCGGAGGCGCCCCTGCGGCTGCCCGGTGACCGCCTCTCCCGTCCACACGGCGAAGTCGAGGTCGATGGCTGTCACGTCACCCCAGGCCAGCAGGGACTCCGCCAGCGACTGCGCGGTCTCGCCGATGTCCAGCGAGGTGCCGATCGCGGTCTCGGCGGCGTACAGGTGCAGCCTCCTGGCCATGGCGATCAGGGAGACGGTCAGGCCCTCCTGGGGCGCGGCGGCGGCCAGGATGCTCATCGAGACCACCAGCTCCGACCCGTCGCCGCGCCGCAGGCGCTGGACCCGGGCGACGTGCGGCTCTCCGGTCTCGAGGACCTGCCGCAGGCGCCGGGTGACCGTCGGTATGTCCGAGGGAGGCAGGAGATCGACGAAGGGGCTCCCGGCCTCGGCCTGCACTCCCGCGAAGACCGGGGCGTCCAGGTTGCAGCGGGTGATTCTCAGATCCCGGTCCAGATTGACCGCGCCGAGGATTTGCTCCTGACCAACGGGGGCCGGGTTGTCGGACACGTCTCGGCGGGCGGCGTTGTCCCCCTGCGGGTCGGCTGAACCGGCGGCCGCCGCCGCTCCGTCGACTGGCATGTACTGCCCCAAAGCGCTGCTGACCATGTCGAACGGTGACGCAGACGAGGGGGGTGGGGTGGAGTCCATGCGACTCTCTCAGCTCGCTCGCCGACCCCGGCACCACGTCGGAGCCGTACCGGAACCCGGACGACGAGTCCCGGGATTCCTGACCGCAAACCTCATTCAATAACACCTGGGGCCGCTTCGCCCACACCAGCGGGCCGCGTGGAGGCTGCGCACCCTGGGTGCGGGCCGGGGGCGTAGAACAACCGTGCGGCCTCTCCGAGTGCGGAAGAAGAGCGGATCGCCTCAGGAGGGCTCCTGCGACTGCCCTCCGGACGCGAGTGCTGACCGCCCCGTCCCGGGCGGCGTGTGCTCAGTGGCGAACCGCGTTGACACGGACGGTCGCCGGACATTGACTGACAACACGACACAGGACCATGAACGGCAGGGTCGACCGGGCTATTGGCGGAGGGCGACCTCGGACGGTGATCCCGGCGCAACGGAAAACGGTGCAGACGACGATGTACGACCAGACACGCGCCCAGCAGCCCGACGACCGGTCCTCGGGCTCCGCGGCGCGCCGCACCCAGGGTCCCGGACCGCTGATCCCGTCCGACGAGCGGGACGCGATCGTCCGCCACCTCGGGCACGCCGTCAACCACTTCGCGGACACCCCACGCGAGGCGCTGGAGGAGGCCGAGGCCGCCTTCGACGCAGCGGCCGACGCGCTGGTGAAGGTTCTCGCGGAGCGGCGTGGCGCCCTGCGCAAGAGCTGGAAGGATCAGGACACCGAGACGCGGTCAACTGAACTCCGGCTCGCGCTGCGGGAGTACCGGGAGATCACCGGGCGGCTGCTTCGCGCGTAAGCGGGCGCCCAGATCACGGCGAACGCCAAGCTCGTCATCGACGGCCTGCTGCTCAATTGCAAGAGCGTCCGCCGCCCGCCGGCGGCGATGTCACCGGCAGGCGGGATTCGATCCGTCTACGGTCTCCTGCGCCAACGCCGACGACATCACGCAGACCACGGCCGTGGCCATCCCACAACTACGACGCCTACATGTCTGTGAAATGCGCGGACCGGGTCGCCTTCGTCGTTGCTGCGCGGGCTCCGCCCCCGCAGGGTGGGAGGGCTTCGCCCACCCGCACCGCCTGGCGGAGGCGGCCGGTCGGGGGTTGCGGCATCACTGGGCCACGTATGCGCCGTACTGGTCGGCGAGGACGTTCACGGCCGCCGAGCCGCCGTTGTAGATGCCGATGTACCCGTCCGAGCCGACCGGGGGCGAGACCTCGTTCGGTGTGGTCAGCCCGGTGCCGCAGTCCAGGCTCGCCGTACCCGGCCGGGTGCATCCGTCGGCCCAGGCGGTCGGGTAGCCGCCGATGGCGGGGCTGACGGCGGTCAGTACCAGGTCGGCGGCCGTGCTGCGGACGCGGGGATGCCATGGGCGCCGCTGAACCTGAGCTTCAGTGTCTGGTGCGCTCCGAGTTTGGCGATGTGGCCCTCGGTGCCGGTGCCGGTGCCGGTGCCGTTCCGGGTGCCGGGGGAGCGTGGGCGGCAGGTAGACCGAGCCGGTGCCGGTCGCGTCGGCGTAGCCGAAGACGTCGGTGACCAGTTGCGCGGAGCCGCTGCTGTGGTTGTGGTACGACCTTGCCGTCGGCGAACGGTACGACGATCAGGTTCGACACCGTCTGCCGGCGGGCCAGTCCGAGGGACATGGTCACGGTGTCGATCCCGCCCAACCGTTCGCGCACCGCCGGGCCGGGGACGTCCAGTGGGGCTTCCGCGCGAGCGCGGCAGTAGAACGCCCCTCTCGCCTTGGTTCAGGCAGTCCGGGAGGTACCTCACGGGCACGGTATCGGCGACGCGGCGAACCTCGGCAGGAAGCTCGCGGCGGTGGTGCACGGCTGGTTCGGCGAGAACATCCTCGACACCTACACCACCGAACGGCATCCGGTCTTGACACGCCCCCTGCAGAACACTCGGGCCCAGATCGCTCCGATGTGACCTGATGGACCTCGACGACGCCCACCCGTACCTCGCCGGCATGGACGGCCGGTACGACCTGGGCGACGACCACCGGCTCGTCGGCACCCTGTGCCCGGACATGAAGCTGCGCCTGGAGCGGTCCGACCCGGACGTCGTCACTGCGGTGACCCGGTCGGCGGACCTGCCGCGTGAGGGGCGTGAGCCCCTGCTGGACCTTGTCGACCGCTCGGAGGTCCGCGACGCCGCGGCAGGGTGGACCGGACGGGTCAACGCCGTCACCGCCCGCACGGACAGTGTGGACGTCGACGCCTTGCTGATCCGGGCCGAGGTTGTTGTCGTCCGGGCTTTGCCCTACCGGGCAGGACCTCGACGCCACCACGCTGGTGCGTGAGCTGGCGCATGGTCCGGCCAACCGGCCTGAGCACCGCATTAACAGTCGTCTCAGGTTCGCTCAGTAGGAAGGAGGCATCCGGATAAGCCATGCACCCCGTATGCAGGAGGCAAGTGATGGCAGTCGACGCAGCGCCAAAAAGGAAAGCGCTGCCCCACCACAGCCGCTGCGCGCCGGTGAGCGGTTTCTCGACCTGAGGATGGCCGAAGCCTGCGCGCCCGTGCCGCCGGAGGGCGGTGGCTCGGACGAGCCCGGGCCCGATGATCGATCCGGGCCTGACCAAGACGGAGTTCGTGACCGGGACCCAATTCGCGCCGGAGAACGTTGCCATGGGCTCGGCTGGCAAGTTTTCGGCCGACCGGGCGTGGCCGGCGCTGAGGTCGAAGAGGGGCACACGGCATTGGCACATAGGCGGGCCTGGTAATGACGAAGGGCCTAGCTGAAGTGTCTTGCAGACGGACACCGCACCACACAAGACCTGAGGAGAAAATGACATGAAATACAGCACAAACCCTCTGAAGCAGCTCACGATGGGACGCCGCGGCTTTCTAGCCGGCACGGCACTTGGCATTGGTGCTGGCTTGTCCACGCATGTCATAGTCTCGGCAGCGGACGAGAACGAGACTTCGGAGAAGACTTCGGACATTTCACTGCGGGACCAGGACCTGCCCTTCATCGGTACGGAAGAGACCTTTTCCACCCACGAGTTGATGGTGCTGAACGACAGGCTGTTTCTCGAGGACACTGGTCTTGCCGAGATCGGCCCGCGCCGCATCGCTGCGATGGATGAGGCGGGGCTCAACGTTCAAATCCTCTCCGCACATACGCCAGGTGTGCAGAATGTCCCAGGTCAGAAGGGCATCGATTTTGCGTATCGTCTCAACAAGATGCTCGTCGATGGGCCGATGGCCAGCTATCCGGAGCGTTTTCAGGCATTTGCAACCTTGCCACTTCAGAGTCCGGAGGCCTCGGCAGACGAACTGGAACGCACAGTCCGGGAAGATGGATTCCTGGGATGTCTGACCAATGGAATTACCGGGGAGAAATTCCTCGACCATCCCGACTTTGAGCCACTCCTGGCGCGCGCCGAAGCCCTTGATGTACCGATATACATCCATCCGGGTCTGCCGCCTGACGAGGTTTTCCAGATCTACTACAGCAATATGCGGCCGGAATATCAGAAGGAGTTCCAGGATCAGGTTCTCAGCATCTCTGCATATGGATGGCACCAGGAAGTCGTTACCCAGTGCCTCCGAATGATCACCTCGGGAGTATTCGACAGGCATCCCAATCTCCAGATTATCATCGGCCATATGGGCGAGGGCCTTCCGTTCTTCTACGAACGCATCGTGGAGAAGATGAGCGAGGTAACCGAGAAAAGCCTGGACAAACCGTTCGAGCAGTATTTCCATGACAATTTCTGGTTCACAACCAGCGCATTCCCGCAGACTGAACTTCTCGATCTCCTGCTGAAGCACATAAGCGTGGATCGGGTAATGTTTGCCACCGACTACCCGTTTGCGGACATGAAAAAACAGACCGACTGGTTCCGGGCGGTCGCTTTGCCGCGCGAAGTCAAGGAGAAAATCGCCTTCCGAAATGCGGAAAAACTATTCGGAATGAAAGTCTGACACGTCCCGACGGGCAGAATGATGCCCCGTGAAGTGACGCGCCGGTATCGGCAGAAGTGGAGCGCGGAACAAATCGCACGCCAGCACCACCTCTCTGTCCGGCGCCTTCATGCCCTCTCCAAGGGCAGCGACCTGACCGTCGCCGCGTGGGTCCGACATGAGCGCCTGTTACGAATCCGCCGCGACCTTCTCGTCCCCGCCTCCGCAAGCCACCATCGCAGCGCGATGGGGAGTGCACGACACCAAACACCTTGGCAGGGCTGTGAAAAGCGAGTTCGGAGAAACGGTCAACGACCTACGCCGCGGGGGGGGAGGAGCTTGTTCATGGTCTGGGTCGGCCTCGCTCGGTGATGCTCTCCGGTCGTTCCCCGGCCTTGACCAGGTCGTAGCGGTGGCGGGCCGTCGGCTCTCGGAACCAAGTGGGCGTCCAAGTGCGGGAGTTGACGGTTTCCATGCAGGGGCCGGGAACGTGAGACGTGGGCGGAGGTCTCTGAACCCCCGGCGAGCTCGGGCCCGTGGAGTACTCCTGGTCGCCAGCGAGATAGACGTGGTCGCCCCGGTCGACGGAGGGCCGATCGCGCCGGCTCTTGCCGGGCAGGTCGGGGGCTTCGGTACGGCCGCCAGCGACGCACTCGACCTTTGCGACCGGGTGCGTCGTTTTCAAGACCTGAGCCCGTCTGGCCGTCGCAATGGGTCCGCATGGCCCACCGGCTCACTGATCGACGACGATGCCAAGGATGACGGGCACGTCCGCCATCGCTGACCGGCTGACACGGCAGACCGCCAGGAGCCCAACACGGACTCGAGGGAGCCTCCGAGACGCTGGGGCGGCCATCCGGTCCTCGCCTCGAGAGCAGCACCACCCGGCCCGCATCGACGGACAACAGAGCCCTGAACCTGCCTTTCTCCAGACTTCGCCATGTCTCATGAGACAGATGCCGAGCCGGCATGGGGCATCTCGGCAGGTTCGGGTCCTCTCCGAAGAGCGGCCTCGCGTCATCGGATGTCGGTATGCCGCAGCTCGTCGTCGAGTGTGCGGGTGACCACCGGAGTCGGGGGTCACCGTCTGCCACGCCGACCACCCTGCCCAGACAACCGACGCTCTCAACTCCCATCCTGCGGCGGGGGGGCTAGGTCGTGTCCGCAACGTGGTTGGTGCGTTGGTTTGTTGTGGTGCGTCGTAATGAGCTGACAGATCAGGCGTGGGCGGTGATCGAGCCGTTGCCGGCTCCGCCCCGGATGGGCCGTCCGGTGCGGGATCGCCGTCTGGTGGTCAACGGAATCCTGTGGAAGCTGTCGACCGGGGCGGCCTGTCGGGATCTGCCCGAGCGGTACGGGCCGTGGAAGACGGTCTACGAACGCTTTCGCCGCTGGTCGGCCGACGGAACCTGGGACCGCCTGCCGGCCCACGTCCAGCAGCACTCCGATGCCGTCGGCCCTGTCGACTGGATGGTCGTGTGTGTCGACTCCACCACCGTGCGGCCCCACCAGCACGCGGCCGGGGCCCGAAAAGGGGGCTGTGGCCGGGCGAGGCGATCGGCCGGTCCCGCCTGGCTGACCACGAAGATCCACCTCGCCTGCGACGGACAGGGCCGACCGCTCGCCTTCACCATCACCGCCGGCAACGTCAACGACTGCACCCAGTTCGAGCAGGTCATGGCCCGCATCAGCGTCAGCCGGTGCGGGCCGGGCCGCCCCAGAACGCGGCCGGAGCGGGTCGTCGCGGACAAGGGTTTCTCGTCCACGAAGATCCGCTCCTACCTGCGCAGGCGAGGCATCAAGGCAGCGATCCGGGAACGGATCGACCAGATCAACGGCCGCATCCGCAGGGGCGAGAGCCGCTGCCGGCTCGACCGGGCGGCCTACCGGCGCCGCAACGTCGTCGAACGCTGCTTCAACAAGCTCAAGCACAACAAGGCCCTGGCCACTCGCTACGACAAACTCACCCGCCACTACCAGGCCCTGGTCACCCTCGCCTGCCTACGACTCTGGCTGCCCTGACATTGCGGACACGACCTAGGCCTGTCCGGCGGATCCTGCCGACCGGCGTGCAGTGCTCACCGGGGTCCCGCTCGTTAATCACTCGACCGCCCGTCCGACCTGCGGGAAACTCCCCGCGATGACTCAACGAACCGATACGCCTCCCACCTGGGACGAGCGCACGCAGCTGATCACCTTCCTGGAGTACGCCCGTGACACGGCGCGAGCCAAGTGCGAGGGCGTGTCCGCAGAAGACGCCCGCAGGGCCCCGCTCCCGACCTCACCGTTGATGACCCTGTGCGCGCTGATCAGCCATCTGCGGTGGGTCGAGTACCACTGGGTCCAAGTGATGTACCTGGGAGAGGAACCAGCGGGTCCACTCACGCAGGCGAGTGACGACGACCCCGACCCCGAGATGCGGACAGCCGTCGACATCCCGTTGCCCCAGCTTCTCGCCGAATATGAGGAGCAGAGCGACCGCTACCGTCGCCTGCTGTCCGACCACGACGTGAACTCGAGGGCCGAGCGGCCCATCAGCGACGGCCGCCACGTGGACCTGCGCTGGGTGATCCTCCACCTCATCGAAGAGATCTCCCGACACAACGGGCATCTCGACATCGTGCGAGAGCTCGTCGACGGACGGACCGGCGTCTAGGGCGTTTTGTTTGGATCATCGGATCGTTGGTTTGGGCGTGCCGTTGACTGACGTGCAGTGGGCGCGGGTTGAGCCCTTGCTCCCTGCCCGGACGCCAAAGAGGGGCGGCCGCCGGCGAGACCATCGTGAGGTGATCGATGCGATCGCCTTCTAGTTCCAGACTGGTACGCAGCGGGTCCACCTGCCGGAGCAGTTCGGCAACTGGCGAGGCGTCTACAACCGGCTGCGGATATGGGCCCGCGACGGCACCCGGGAGCGGGTGTTCACCACGCTGATCGCCCAGGCCGAACGCAGACGAAGACCTCGATCGGCTCGTGTCGGTGGACTCTACGATCGTGCGTGCCCACCAGCACGCCGCCGGGGCCCGCAAAAGGGGGCCCCGGTCGGCGAACCGGACACCACGCCATCGGCCGGTCCCGAGGTGGACCAACCACGAAGATCCACCTCGCCGCCGACGGCAGCTGCCGCCCCCTGACCTTCCGTCTCACCGCCGGACAGGCGGGCGTCGCACCCGCTTTTACCCAGTGATGGCACGTCTGCGTGTTCCGCGCCGACGCGGACGGCCCCGCACCAGGCCGGACGTGGTCCTGGCGGACAAGGCGTACTCCTCACGCGCGATCCGCGCATACCTGCACAAGCGCGGGATCCGCACGGTGATCCCGTCCCGGCGGACCAGCAGGCTCACCCGCTGCGGCGCAGCAGACAAGGCGGCAGGCCACCGGCCTTCGACCGCGACGCCTACAAACAGCGCAACACCGCTTAGCGGTGCATCAACCGTCTCAAGCTGTGGCGCGGCATCGCCACCCGCTACGAGAAGACGGCGACCATCTACCTGGCCGGACTCCACGTCGCGGGCATCTTCCTCTGGTCCGCCCACTGAACCGAAACCGCCTAGCGGCGGGTGAGGCGGGTGAGGGTGACCCCGTTCGGGAAGGCGGTGCGCTCGGCGACGTCGAAGACAGTGGGGTCGAAGGCACCGTCGACCACCGGGACGCCGGTGCCGACAATGACTGGATACGTCTTGATCAGCAGCTCGTCAATCTCAGGCATCAGGTTGCCCGCGAGCCGGCCGCCCCCGCAGAGCCAGACGTCCAGGACGCTGCCCACCTCGCCCTTGAGCTCGCGGACCAGGGCGAGCGGGTCACTCGGCACGACAGTGACGGCTGCGTCGGTGTCCGGCTTGAGAGTGCTGGACACCACGTACTGGCGCAGGTGCGCGTACGGGCTGGTGATCCCGTTGTCGAGGGCTGGGCGGTAGGTACCAAGGCCCATGACGACGGTGTCGAAACGCCGGTTGGGCGCGTCGGCGACGCCGACGGCCGCGCGATAAGCGGTCGGGATGGTCTCCGGGTACAGCGCGTTCATCCAAGTCGAATAGGCGGCGGCCTGCTGCTCGTCGCCCTGCGGAAAGAAGTCGAACTCGCCGCCGGGACCGGCGATGCGGCCGTCGAGCGAGACGCCTATGTAGTACACGAGCTTTCGCACAATGGTCCCCCACACGTAGTACTCTGCTTGAAGTGGTTTGAACGTAGTACTACATCTGGAGTGGTGTCAATGGTGAGACGGAATGACCGGCGGCGCGCGGCCCTCGTCGACGCGGCGATCGAGGTGCTGGCCCGGGAAGGCGCACGCGGCCTGACCTTCCGGGCCGTGGATGCTGAGGCGGCCGTTCCCGCCGGTACGGCGTCCAACTACTTCTCCAGTCGCGACGACCTGTTCACTCAGGCCGGCGCCCGGGTCTACGAGCGACTCCAGCCCGACGAGGCCACGATTGCCCGACAGCAGGCGGCCGGCCGTGACCAGGACACCTACGTAGAGCTGATGCGCGAACTCGTCGGCCGGATCGCCTCCTTCCGTACCGGTTACCTCGCGCTGCTGGAACTCCGCCTCGAAGCCACTCGCCGCCCCCAACTGCGCAAGGTCCTCACGGAGCGAGTCCGGGCCGACGTGGATGCCAACGTCGCCTATCACGAGACTTCCGGTTTCCCCGGCGACACCACAGCGGTCAAGCTGCTCATACTGACGCTCAACTGGCTGATCGTTGAACAGCTCACCCTGCCGGACGTCTTCACGGAGGCAGAGCGTGAACAACTGGTAAAGGCCGCAGTGGAACGCATCGTGGCGGCGCAGTAGCTGCTCGGCCCGGGAGACTCCAGTCTGCTGCGGTAGAAGTGAGCCGGACCGGACCGGCCTCGGCAGTCACCCGCTCTTGGTTCCGTCTGCTGATCCGAACGAAACAATCCAAGTCCCTGAGATCGCCAACATGCCTGAACCCCCTGGGATAGCCGTCAGGCATGTTGCTGAACTCCAACTTGGCGCACAGGCCCAACAGTCAGCCAGTACCCCGGGATAACGACGCCGCCCGGCCCTGAACCGTCGTACGCTGGCGCCCAGCGGCTGCTCACGCTCGGTACGCCGCCGCCCGCCCGCCGTACGCGAGCCGCGTGACACGGGGTGCTGTTACGGCTGCGCGTGCCGGTTGTTCACCGGGCCGGGCCGGGCGAGGGCGGGGTGTGTGCCGCGGGCGCGGTGCCATGCCTCGCGCCAGGGGCCGAGAGCGTGCTCGGGGATGTGGCAGCCGGTGAGGAAGGCCTCGTACTGGCGTTGGTCGACGGGCAGGCGTACACGGTTGACGATGCGGGAGGCGTTGGCGAGCGGGAGGACGAACACGTCGGTGCCGGCGCGTCCGGCGCGGCGCTGGAGGGTCCGCAGGGGCGGGGCGCCGTCCTTCTCGTAGGCGGCGGCGAGCGCGGCCAGGAGATCGGCCTCGTTGCGCACGTACGCGGGCGCGGGCGCGTTGAGGGCGCGCAGCCGACCGCGTTCCTCGATCCGGGCCCGGCGCCACAACTTGATCGCGTCGGTGACGGCCCGGGGGTCGTCAGTGATGCCTTTGACGTAAGCGATGACGTTCTCCTCCCGTGGCACGGGGCCGAAAGGGCGCGCGGTGCGCTGGAGGGTGGAGACCGACAGGCCGGTGCGGCGGGACAGCTCGGACCAGGCCGGGCCGCCGTATGTCCAGGTCAGCGAGGCAAGGAAGCCGCCCAGGTCCGCCCGGGTCCGGGTGGCGGGCCTGGCGCTCCGGGTGGTCACGGGCGGGGCTCCTGCGCCGCACGGACGGCGGCCGCGAAGGCACCGAGGAGACGCCCGCCGACGGCACGGCCCCTGAGCGGGCCGGCGAGGCGTGCGCCGGCGAGCGCGATCGCGGCGGCGCCGCTCACGCCGCAGCCGCCCACGAGTACGAGGACGTCGCCGACGCTCAGGCCCCTCATGGCGAGCACACCGCCGATGACGGGAAACACGACGACACCGACGACCTGCACCGTCGCGCCGGGACGGGCACGGGTGTCGGGGACGGGTTCGGGCGGGGAAAGGAGGACGGCACGAGACACGCAAACGCTCCTGCAGGCGGGGCGGCACCGCCCGTGCGCGGGCCACCAGGTGATGGACGGGTCGCAAGTCACCGGCATCCGCGGACAGTTGGCGCTGCCCGGGTGCGGGGCCGGTGCCGCCGAGCATGCCACAGGGTGAGGCCCGGTCGCCTTCCCCCAATGTCCTGAATGTCCGCGAGGTGGTCAGGCCTGTTCCAGCATCCGATGTCACGCGGTGACACCGGGCTCCGGGCCTGGAAGGCCTGCTACGGATCTGCCACATCACGACCAGTCGTTCCGGCCGCCGGTCGACTACCGTCCGCCACGACGATGGTCGCCTGTGTTCCAGCTCTGCTTGCCCCCGGATGAGCGCCGGGTTCATGATGCGAGGCACCCGCTGACCGGCTCCCGGCCGGCGGCGCTCCTGAGCTGTACGGGTCGCACCCTCCACATCAGGACATCCCGCAGGCCGTGTTGGCGCACGTCTGCCGCCGGGGCCGGCCGCACCACATGCACCGCGCCCCGGCCCCGCATCCGTCCGACCAGGGTTCCGAAAGGGACCCGGCCTCCATCCCCCCGCCGCCCCGACAGGGGACACGCCCCACCGCCGACCAACGGCCGGCCCCGCTGGCCGACGTGCTGCTCCGTACCCGCTCCGCCCGCTGCTGCGCCCGCCGTTATGAGGCGGCTTCCCTGCTCCGTAAGGTGGCCGGCCCGCCGCTCGCCGTGGTGGTCAGGCGGCGGATTCGGGTCGGGCGGAGCCCATGCCGTGGGTGAGGAGGTTGGTAGTGGTGATCCAGTCGGGTGGGGTGGTGCCGTTGCGGTGGGCCTCCCGGCTGGCCGACCGGAGCCGCTGGTGAGGGCAGTACTTTCGCCGGACCTCCCTCATCCCGACCGCACCACTGAAAAGGCATACCGCGGCCCCGCCATGGCCGGCGCCCCGACCATGAGGCCGACCACAGCAGGTCGCCGCGGCGGGTGCCGTTTCGGTGGCGGGCAGCTGCTGCTCGCCTGCCTGATGCTGGCGATGCTCTCCGCGAAACGGCGCACCATCGGCAGGGTCTCGGGGCGGTAGCCGGTGTTGAAGTGCATCTGGCCGCGGCAGGTCTGGCCCTGCGGGAACTCCACGGTGTGGCCGAGCCGTTCCAGCTGCTCGGTCACCGCTCGGCCGGCACGGGGGAACATCATGTCGGTGAAACAGGTGATGAAGAGAGCTATGCGCATGGTGCGTCCTGAGCGGCCGGGGAGCCGGTGACGGTCAGGCCGTAGGTCCGCAGAGCGGTTCCGGTGAAGACCTCGTGGCGTTCGGCGGGTTGGAGAGCGGACGTCAACTGCCGTGCGGTGGAGATGACTTCGCCGTAGGTGGCGGCCAGCCGGCAGACGGGCCAGTCGGATCCGAACATCAGCCGCCGCGGTCCGAAGGCCTCCAGCACCGTGTCCGCGTACGGCCGGAGGTCCTCGACGCCCCACTGGCCCCAGTCGGCCTCGGTCACCAGGCCGGAGAGCTTGCAGACGGTGTTGGGCAGCGAGGCCAGCCGGCGCACCGCGTCCGCCCACGGCCGCAGCTCGCCCGAGGCGACGGGGGGCTTGCCCGCGTGATCGAGTACGAAGGTGAGGCCGGGAAGCGATCGGGCGGTCTCGTGCGCGGCTGCGAGCTGACGGGGCCTGACGACCAGGTCGTACACGAGCCCCGCGTCGGCCACCGCGGCGAGCCCACGCAGGACGTCCGGCCGCATCAACCAGTGCGGGTCTGATTCGCCTTGCACCTGGTGCCGGATGCCCACCAGGTGCTCCCCACCCGGCCTCTCCCGCAGTGCCGTGAGCGCGCGGGCGACATCCGGGGAGGTCAGGTCGGTCCAGCCCACGACGCCGGCCACGAGGTCGCTGTCCCGGGCCAAGGCCAGGAACTCGGGTGTCTCCTCAGGAACGTCGACCGTCTGGACCAGGACCGTCGCGGTGACGCCGGCGTCGCGGGCCTCGGACTCCAGATCGGCGAGCAGGAAGTCGCGGCGCAGCGGGGCGAGTTCCAGTCCGGTGATCCAGTCCTGGTCGCGAACGGACAGGTCCCATACATGGTGGTGTGCGTCGATGACGGCCTCAGCCGTGTTCGCCTCCATGGCGCTCACCCTGACGACTCCTCTTGCGGTCGATCGGCTCCCTCGACCGGTGCGGCGCTGGGGACGGGGACGTGCCGGGCCAGTAGCCCCTCGGCGCGCAGTCCGTCCCAGAGCGCGGCCGGTACCGTTCGCCGCAGCTGATCCACCGAGTCGCGGACCTCCTCGGGACAACGTGCGCCGGACAGTACGCTCGCGACCGCAGGATGGCCGAGCGGGAAGCGCAGAGCGGCTGCGCGCAGCGGTACTCCGTGGCGTTCGGTGACCGCCTTCATGCGCAGGGCCCGGTCGATGACGGGCAGCGGGGCGGGCGCATAGTCGTAGGTGGCCCCGGGGCTGGGGTCGGTGAGCAGACCCGAGTTGAACACCCCGCCGACGATGACACTCCTGCCACGGGCGGCGGCCTCTGGCAGTACCTCCGCAAGCCCTTCCTGCTCCAGCAGGGTGTAGCGGCCTGCGAGCAGTACCACGTCGATGTCGGTGTCGCGCAGGAAGCGGGCGGGGAGTGCGCACTGGTTCACTCCGATGCCGATCGCTTTGACGACGCCTTCACCGCGCAGCCGTTCCAGCGCCGGATATGCCTCGGTGAGAGCTTGCTCGGCGTGGTGGTCCGGGTCGTGCAGCAAGGCGATGTCGACACGGTCCAGGCCGAGGCGGTCAAGGCTCGCTTCCAGGGAGTGCAGGACTCCGTCGCGGCTGAAGTCCCAGACCCGCCGGTGGGTGTCGCGCACGGCGAAGCCATGCGCGAGATCGTCGCCGCGGCCGCCTTCAGGGTTGGGTTCGAGCAGTCGTCCGACCTTGGTGGAGACGGTGTACGTGTCGCGGTCGCGGTCGCGCAGGGCGGTGCCCAGGCGTCGCTCGGACAGCCCGAGTCCGTAGTGCGGGGCCGTGTCGAAGGTGCGTACACCCACGTCCCAGGCCGCTTCCACCGTGGCGAAAGCGGCCTCGTCGGTGACCGGGCGGAAGAGGTTGCCGATGCCGGCGGCCCCGAACGACAGCTCGGTGACCCTGACGTCGGTGGTGCCCAGCGTGGTCGTTCTCATGAGCCGGCCGCCGGTCGCAGCCGGAGTCCCTGCATGCCGCCGTCAACGGCGAGGGCGATACCGGTGACGGCGGCTGCGGCGGGACTCGCCAGGTAGACCACGGCCGCCGCCACCTCGTCCGCGCTGACCAGGCGGCCCAGGGGCTGGCGTGCGTCGAGGGCGGCGCGTTCCGCCGCTGGGTCGTCCGTGGCGTCCAGGAGCCGGGTCACCCAGGGGGTGTCGGCGGTGCCGGGGGTGACACAGTTGACGCGGACGCCCTCACGGACGTGGTCCGCGGCCATCGCCAGGGTCAGCGACAGCACCGCACCCTTGCTCGCGGAGTACAGGGCGCGCCGGGGAAGGCCCGCGGTGGCCGCGATCGAGCATGTGTTGACGACCGCCGCGCGCGAAGAGTGCCGTAGATACGGCAGGGCGGCCCGGGTGGTGCGCACCGTTCCGAGGACGTTGACGTCCAGGACGCGGTGCCACTCCTCATCCGGGTTGTCCTCGACGGTACCGACGGCGCCGATGCCCGCGTTGTTGACCAGGATGTCCAGGCCACCGAGCTCTACGGCAGCAGTGTCCACGGCGGCACGTACCGAGGCGTCGTCGCCGAGGTCGGCCTTGATGGCGATCAGCGGTTCGGGGGCGCCGGAGGGGGCGAGGTCGAGGACGGCCACGGTGGCGCCTTGCTCGGCCAGCATCCGGGACGTGGCCAGCCCGATGCCGGACGCGCCGCCGGTGACGACGGCCTTGAGCCCGGACAGGCCGCTCATACGGCTCAAAGGGGTGCCTTTCACGCTTGACCGAAACTCTGGCGCTGGGCGCCGAGACCGTCGACGGAGAGCTCGACGGTGTCGCCCGGGCGGAGGTAGGGGGGGCCGGGGAGGCCGAGGGCGACGCCCGCGGGAGTACCGGTGTTGATCACGTCGCCCGGCTCCAGGACCATGTACTGGCTCAGGTAGTCCACGATGTGGTCGACCGGGAAGATCATGTCGCTGGTGTGGCCGTCCTGCCGCTTCACGCCGTTGACGCTCAGATGCAGCCCGAGGCTCTGTGGGTCACCGACCTCGTCGGCGGTGACCAGCCACGGTCCTAGCGGGTTGAAGGTCTCGCAGGACTTGCCCAGGTCCCACTGCGAGGAGTACTCCAGCTGGAACTCGCGCTCGGAGACGTCGTGGCTGATCGCGTACCCGGCGATGACGGCACGTGCGGCTTGTGGTCCGTCGAGGTAGCGGGCCCGCTGTCCTATGACGACCGCCAGCTCGACCTCCCAGTCGGTCTTCACGGAGCCGCGGGGGATCAGTACCTCGTCGTACGGTCCGACCACCGTGCCCGTGTCCTTCATGAACACCACCGGCCGCGGGGGCATCGCCGCACCGGTCTCGGCTGCGTGGTCGCGGTAGTTCAGCCCCACGCAGACGACCTTGCCGGGGCGGGCTACGGGTGCTCGGATCCGCACACCGTCCGCGTCCAGTTCGGGCAGTGCTCCTGCCGCGACCGCCGCCCGGGCCCGATCGACACCCTCCGAGGCGAGGAAGGCACCGTCGATGTCGGAGGTCACGGAGGACAGGTCGAGCAGCCGGCCTCCCCCGGTGCGGACTGCGGGACGCTCCTCGCCGGGCGCGCCTACTCGTAGAAGTTTCACTGGGCGTTCCTTGCCATGGGTGGTTGTCGGGTGGCTCGGGCGAGGGTGGGGGATCAGGGGTGAGCGTCACGGTGTGCCGGGATCGCTCAGATGCCAGATCTCGGTCAGGTCCGACCAGTTGCCTCCGGCGCCGGTATCGGCCCAGGGCTCCTGGCAGGGGCCGGTGAGCTTCCACCAGGCCTGGGTGGTCGGGTCGGCGCCGATCGCGGCCATGTCGGCCTCGAAGTCGTCACCGTGGTACTCGAAGTAGGCGAACAGGGTGTCCTCGCGCAGAAAGATGCTGTAGTTGCGGATGTTCGCGGCCCGCAGCGCGGCCTCCACGCCCGGCCAGACCGCGGAGTGCAGGCGCAGATACGGTTCGCGGTGCTCGGGCCGCAGGCGGATCGTCTGGGCAACCCGTTTCATCGAGGTCCTTCCGGCGAGTGTGGGAGGCGTCGCCCATACAGCGGCGTAGCCACTACGGCGCGGCGCCGAGGGTGTGGCTGCCGGCTCACTCCTTTGTCGCGCCGGCGAGCATGCCGGCCACCAGGGCTCGCTGGGAGAAGAGGAAGACGATCAGGACCGGCACGATGGTCACGAGGGTGGCCAGGGCCAGTTCGGGTCGCATGATCTGGTTTGCCGTGCCGCTGGAGGTGTTGAACAGCGGTGAGGCGGCGAGCAGGTTGTTCAGGCCCACCTGCGCCGGATACTGGGAGTTGTCGGGCAGCATCACGAACGGCAGGAAGAAGTTGTTCCAGTTGCCGACGAAGTTGAAGAAGCCGACCAGGGCGATCACGGGCTTGGCCAGTGGCAGCGCGACGAGCCGGAAGACCTGCCACTCCGAGCAGCCGTCGATGCGCGCTGCGGACAGCAGGTCGGAGGGGACGTTGGAGGAGAAGTAGATGTAGGTGAGGTAGACCCCGAACGGGAAGAACGAGAAGGGCAGGATCACCGACCAGATCGTGCCGTCCAGGTGCACGGCGTTCATCCCCAGGTACAGGGGGAGCACCATCGCCGCGGTCGGCATGAGCATCACGAGCATGGTGATGGTCAGCAGCATCCGGCGCCCGATGAACTGGGTGAGGGCCAGCGCGTACCCGGCGGGGATCGACGTCACGAGGGTCACGGCCAGCGCGCCGAACGTGTAGAGCGCCGAGTTCTGCAGCCAGGTGAGGATCGCGCCGTCCTGGAACGCGTACAGGTGGTGCCAGGCGTCGGCGACCTCGCCGAGCGAGCCGAACGAGAACGGGTTGTCCCGCACGATCTGGCTGTCGGTCTTGGTCGTGGCCAGCAGGAGCCACACCACCGGTACGCAGAAGAACAGTGTGAACAGGCCCATGACGACGAGCCAGGCCAGCCGGGCGGCCAGTGAGCGTGGGCGGCGCGTCCGGCGCATGGGTTTCCTCGGGCTGGTGCGGTCGTCGGCACGGTGGCCCGGCGGGGTTCGGCGGGCTGTGGCGGTGGGAGCTGTGGTCATCCTTTGTCCCTGTCGAACAGGCCGGTGCGGAAGACGACGAGCGCCGCGCAGGCGAGGCCCAGGACGAGGAGGTCGACGGAGAGCGCCGCCGCGCCGTTGAAGTCGCCTGCCTGGAAGGCGTACTGGTAGGAGAGCTGGTTCGGTGACCAGCTGTCGGGGATCATGCCCCAGCTGGCGAGGGAGACCAGTTGCGGCTCGACGAAGAGCTGGGTGCCGGCCGCGAAGGCCAGGATCAGCATGTACGCGATCCACTTGGTCATCATCGGGATCTGGATGTGAAGGGCGATCTGGAGCGTGCTGGCGCCGTCGATGCGAGCGGCCTCCAGGATCTCGTCGGGGATGCTGTTGAGCGCCCCGTACATGACCACGATCCAGCCACCGGCCCCGGTCCAGAAGGCGATGACCGTGAAGAGCACCGGCAGGTGATCGGGGGCGTTGACCTGGGCGAGGGTGTTCCAGCCGAAGCTCTTCAGCAGCCATCCGACGGGACTGGCGGCCGGGTCGAGGAGGATCAGGAAGAGCAGTACGCTCGCCACCCCGGCGAGGGCACCCGGCAGGTAGAACAGGAACCGCAGGCTGGTGGAGGCCCTGCGCATGCGGCCGTGCAGCATCAGGGCGAGCAGCACGACCAGGATCATCAGGCTGGCCAGCCACACCACCAGGTACAGGCCGATGTGGAGGAAGGCCGGTCCGAAGCGGTAGTCGGCGAAGGTCCTGGTGAAGTTGCCGATTCCGACGAGTTGGTTGCGGGAGTTGGACAGCGCCAGCCACACCGCGTAACCGGTGGGCAGGACGCCGAAGGCGAGCAGGAGGAGGACGTAGCCGGAGACGAAGAGGTAACCGGCGCGTCCGACCGGGTTGCGGGCCGAGCGGCCGCCGCGGTGGCCGCTCCGCTCCGTTGCGGGGTGGGTGGTCATCGGTCCGCTTCGCTAGTTGACGGTGTATCCGAGGGACTTGGCCTTGTCGGTGATGGCCGTCTGCCAGGTGTCCAGGGTGTCGGTGAGGGTCTTGCCGGAGTTCATGGCAGGGATCACGGTGGAGGAGTAGATCGCTTCCTGGCTGTACTGGGTGGCGGACCAGCCGGGCCAGATCAGTTCCGCGGATTCCGTGAAGACGGGGCTGACGTCCTCGGCGAAGTAGCCGGTCTTCTTCTGGTTGGCGAGCCAGGTGACCGCGGCCTTCTTGTACGCGGGGTAGGTGCCCGCGGTGCCCTGGTAGGCGTCGGAGGTCGCCATCCAGGTCACCAGGTCGGAAGCCGCCTGGAGGTTCTTGCTGTGGGAGGAGACGAACCACAGACCACCGCCGACGTTGCCGGTGTAGTTCTTGGTGTCGCCCTCGAACTTCAGTGGCGAGGCGGCGGTGATCTGCCCCTTGGGGATCTTGAAGGTGGAGTTGAAGAGCACCTGGCCGAACCAGGAGGGGCCGGGGAGCATGAGGACCTTGCTCGCCTCGTTCTTGACGAAGCCGGCGCTGAAGACGGTGTCCTTGGAGACCGAGCCCTTGGCGATCAGGCTGTCGAGCAGCTTGGCCATCCGGGTGCACTTGGAATCCCGCAGGTCGACCTTGACCTTCCTGGCGCCGGTCGCCGTGCTGGCAGGGCACTGGCTCGCCCAGAAGTACACCTCGGCGCTCCAGGCGTCCCCGGCGGTTCCGACCAGGTAGCCGGGGTGCTCCTTGGCGACCTTCTCGCCGAGAGCCTGGTACTCCTCCCAGGTGGTCGGGACGGAGTACCCGAACTCGTCCATGAGCTTCTCGTTGTACCAGAGCACGTTCTGCGCCAGGTCGTTGCGAACGCAGTAGGTGTTGCCGTTGAAGGTGCAGGGGTTCAGCGCGCCGTCCGCGAAGCCCTTCAGCGTGGACTGGGGTATCACGTCCTGGTTGACGGGTGCGGCGTAGGGGGTCTTGCCCTGGGATGCCCAGGTGCCGTCGTTGACGTTGGCGCTGAAGGCGACGTCGGGCCACCCGCTGCCGGTGCGATCGAACAGCTGGACCTTGGTCTGCAGGTCGTTGGCGCCGTTGGCGTCCCCGCTGTACGTGACGATCTTCAACTTCACGTCCGGGTGCGCCTTCTGGTACGCCTCCACACCGGGCACGCGGGTGGCGTCTGCCCAGACCGTGATCTCACTGCCCTTCTCCTGGGCGACCGGCTTGAAGGCCGCCGGGGAGGAAGTCGCCGCGGGGGCGGGGTCCGCGCTGCCGCAGGCGGCGAGCCCGAGCAGGGAGACGGCGCCCAGGGCGGCGACGGCCGCGTGTCTGAGCTGACGGCGGGAGGAAACCGGAACGTCGTTGTTCATGACTGACCTCGGATCTTGGAGAAGCGGCGCACTGCGGTGAGGGGCGCCGCGTTCGGGGAGTTGGGGACGGGTGGTCGGCCTGGAGTTCCGGTCGTCATGCCCGGGGTGGAGTGACGGTCTCCTTGTCGACAAATGACTGGAGGGCGGGAGGGTAGTCCAGGCCCGCCGGAAGTGCGACGCCCGGAGCAGTGGGAGCGTGAACGAGGCCGCGGGCGTCGATGCCGCTTTCACGGCTGATGGGATTGCCCATGACCAGTGACTCGTAGTAGGTGGTGTTCGAGATGGCCATGCACAGGTGCCGGTTGGGGATCTCCGGCCCGTGCACCTCGGCGCGCAGCCGGTAGGCGTCGGCGAGGTGGGCGGTGCGCATCGCGCCGGTGAAGCCGCCGCGCAGTTGGGTGGAGGCGCGGACGCCGAAGGTGGCGGCGCCGGCCTGGATGAAATCGGCCGAGTTCATGTGCGCCCCGTCGGAGGTCTCGGCCACGAGGAGGGGAACGGCCACCGCGTCGGCGAGGCGCTTGTACGCGGTGACGCTGAACTCCCTCATCGGCTCCTCGTACCAGAGGTAGTCGGCGTCCGAGAGGGCGTGCCCGACGTAGATGGCGTCGGGGAGGTCGAAGCCCGCCGAGCCGTCGAACATCAGTGGGATGTCGTCCCCCACATGCTCGCGCAATGCCACCGACAGGCGGGCATCCCGCCGGGCGTCACCCCACGCGTGGAGCTTGATGGCGGGATAGCCGAGCTCCAGGGCCTGGTCGGCGATGTCCAGGTACTCCTCGATCGAGGAGTAGGTGACGGTGGAGGCGTACGCCGGTATGGAGGTGCGGTAACCGCCGAGCATCTGCCAGGTCGGCCGGTCGGCGAGCCGCCCGGCCAGGTCCCACAGTGCGGTGTCGACCAGTCCCAGCAGGTAGAGCGGTAGCTCCTCCGTGCGGTCCAGCTCCCACATGCGGTGCCAGAGCCATTCCCGCTGCAGGGGATCCTGCCCCACCAACTCGGTGCGGAGCACCCGGTCCAACAGGTCCGCCAGGATGACCCCGCTGCCCCGCCGAGGAGCCATTGCCACCCCCTCGGCCCCTTCGTCCGTGCGGATGCGCAGCACCGCGGCCTCACCGTCGGCCGGGCTGCCCAGGAGCCCGTCCCGCCAGACGAAGGACGGGCTGGCTCCCGGCACCCGGACCAGATGGCATTCGACTGCGGTGATGTGCACGGCTTGCACTCCTTGGGAGCGGGAAGTACTGCTGCGAAATTTTCGTGTAACGTAAGTCGTCATACGAATGCTGTCAAGAAGTTCCGCCCAGTAGACTCGCCGTCATCCGCAGCAGCAAGGGGGTCCGCATGGCCAAGGACAACGTCGGCAGAGCAGGGGAGTCGGCCGTTCTCAAGCCCTGGCCCAAGCGTCCGGCCCGGCTGGCGCAGGCTGTCACGGAAAGCCTTACCGACGCGATCGTGTCGGGCGCCATTCCTCCCGGATCGACCCTGCCCGTCGAACCCGAACTCTGTGAGACGTTCGGCGTCAGCCGCATCACCATCCGCGAGGCGGTCAAGTCCCTGGAGGCCAAGGGGCTGGTCCTCGCCCGGCAGGGTTCCGGCACCACCGTGACCCCGCCCGAGGAATGGAACCTCCTCGACCCCGTCGTGCTCGCCGCCACCGTCCAGCACGACGACCAGCTCGTCGTCCTCGACCAGTTGGTCGACATCCGCTCGACGCTGGAAGCCCAGATGACGGCACAGGCCGCGGAGCTGGCCACCGACGACGACCTGCGAGCCATCGAGCGGTTGCTCGCCCAGCTCGACGAGGAGACCCTCGTCCCGGCACGCTTCATCGAGACCGATGTGGTCTTCCATGACCGGATCATGCAGGCATCCCGCAACAGGCTCGGGCGTTCCATCATCCGGATCCTGCACGCACAGGCGCGCACGACGTACCTCTACAACGGCACACCGGACGCGACCGCGTGCGAGCGGGCCAACGCGGAGCACCGCGCCGTCGCCGAGCGGCTGCTGGACCGTGACCCCGACGGCGCCGCGCAGGCCATGGCGGCACACATCCAGACGGCGTGGAGTCGCCGCCGCTTGCCGAATGTGAGTTCCCCCGTCTCCTGAGGGCACTCCGCCCCCCTCGCCCCCGCGCCGACTGGCCGGGGGCGTTCGCATGTCCGGGCTCCGGCCACCTCTGTGTGCGATCTATTGACGAAATTCATATGACGTCTAATGTTACAGCCCTATTTCCCTTCTCCCTCTGGGTCCTCGGCTCTTCCCTCGGCCTCCATGGGCACGACAGTCCCTCTGAACCACCAGGAAGGTGTCACGTGCGCACAGACCGCATCCGCCCCGCGGTTCCCGACCGTTTCAGAACATGGCTGGCCGCGACTTCCCTGATCGGCGCCTCGGCCGCCGCGGTTCTCGTCCCGGCCGGTTCCGCCTTCGCGGTCGGCACGACGCTCCATGCCTCGCCGAGCGGTTCCGGCACCGCCTGCTCCGCGAGCCGGCCGTGTTCCCTCACCCAGGCCAAGACCACCGTGCGGGCGATCAACCACTCGATGAAGGCCGACATCACCGTCGAGCTCGCCGACGGCGTCCACCGGCTCTCCGCGCCGCTCACCTTCACCTCGGCGGACTCCGGCACCGGCGGCCACACGGTGACCTGGAAGGCCG
This sequence comes from Streptomyces sp. NPDC006335, assembly GCF_040612795.1. Classification (NCBI taxonomy): domain Bacteria; kingdom Bacillati; phylum Actinomycetota; class Actinomycetes; order Kitasatosporales; family Streptomycetaceae; genus Streptomyces; species Streptomyces sp. NPDC006335. The sequence continues at coordinate 152,472 of NZ_JBEXQX010000013.1, read as the reverse complement.
CGCCCTTCGCGCACCCGGTGATATCCGGAGCGAAGAAGGTCACCGGCTGGACCGTGCAGGACTCCACCAAGAACATCTGGAAGGCCTCGGTCGGCAAGGGGATCGACACTCGGCAGCTCTTCGTGGACGGGCTCCTGGCGACGCGCGCCCGCACCGCGGTGCCACGCTCCAGTCTGACGCCCACCACCACCGGCTACACCTTCACGAGCAGTTCGCTGAGCAATCTGAACAGCCTCGCCGACCCCGGCCGGGTCGAGGTGGAGGGCGCGGACTCCTTCACGAACCGTTATTCGCCGGTCGCCGGCATCAGCAACAACGTGATCACGATGGAGCAGCCGGCCTGGAACAACAACACCTTCGGCTACGACACGATCACGAGCCCGTACCAGGACACCGCGTTCTCTCTCGAGAACGCCTACGAGTTCCTCGACACGGCCGGTGAGTGGAACCTCGACCCGACGACCGGCACCCTGTACTACAAGCCGCTGCCCGGGCAGACCATGTCGAGCGCGGACGTCGAACTGCCGCGGCTGGAGTCCCTGCTGGACATCGGCGGCACGTACGCGAAGCCGGCGCACGACCTGGCGTTCTCCGGAATCCAGTTCTCGCACACCAGCTGGCTGCAGCCCAGTGGCCCGCAGGGCTACGCCAGCCAGCAGACCGGCGCCTTCATCCACGGCAGTTGGGACCGGCCCTCGGACGCGCTGGCCTCGTGCCAGTCCGGCTGCAAGCTCTTCGAGGCCACCCGCCCGCACTGGCACCAGATGCCGGCCGCGGTGCAGGTCTCGGCCGCACACGACGTCGCCTTCACGGGTGACCGATTCACCCAGCTCGGCCAGGTCGCGGTGGGCATCGGCAACGACGCCAACGCGCACACCTCAGGAGTGGGGCTGGGCGCCGACACCGTCAGTGTCACGGGCAGCGTCTTCACCCAGAACGCGGGAGGCGGGGTCGCCGTGGGGGGCGTACAGGCCGACGCCCATCACCCCAGTGACCGTCGGATGACCAACCAGAACATCACCGTCTCCAACAACGTCTTCCACGACATCGCGCTGGACTACCGCGACATGTCGGCGGTGCTGGCCACCTATGTCTCGACGATCGGCATCACGCACAACGAGATCTACAACATGCCCTACTCGGGCATCACCATCGGCTACGGCTGGGGCTCCAACGACCCCGGCGGCAGTCCCGACTACCAGAACCGCGGCCTGTACGACTACCAGCCCGTCTACACCACGCCCACCACGGCGAAGAACAACCACATCGACGGCAACTACATCCATGACGTGATGCAGTCCATGAACGACGGCGCCTGCATGTACACGCTGTCGGACTCACCGGGCAGCACCCTGGACGGCAACTACTGCACGATCAACGACAACTATTTCGGGCTCTACTTCGACGAGGGCTCCCGGCACTACAGCGCGAGCGGCAATGTCTTCCGGCAGACCGGCACCTGGGCCCACGAGAACAACCAGGGCGGCAACTACACCGGTGCCCTCACACTGACCGGCAACTGGACCTCCAACACAGGCACCGACGTCTTCGACGGGCAGCGCGGCAACACGGTCACCGGGACCGTGAACGTCACCGACGGCAACTGGCCCAGCGGCGCCAGGGCCGCCATGGCGGCGGCCGGAGTACAGCCCGCCTACCGGGCGATGACCCCGGGCCCCGTCACCACCCCCTACTCCACCTACTCCTCCGTACCCGCCGACATCGGCCAGTCCGGCACCACCCTCACCCTCACCGACACAGGCAAGGACATCTGGGCGAAGCGTGACTCCTACAGCACCGCGTACATGAAGAAGGCCGCCACCTCGGGCACCACGATCACCGCTCGAGTCGACCACCTGGACGCCACCGATCCGTGGGCCAAGGCAGGTGTGGTCCTGCGCAACAACCTGCGCGGCAGCGCCTCCTCCGCCGGCTACGCGGTCATGGTGTCGACCCCCGGTCACGGAGTCGCCTTCCAGTACGACTCCAACGGCGACGGGCGACTCGACAAGCGAGCCACGGTCTCCGGCACCCCGGCCGCTGTCCGGGTCCGCCTTACCCGCACCGGCAACTTGGTCAGCGGGTTCTACTCGACAGACGGCACCACGTTCACCCAGGTCGGCCACACCGTCGCCCTCGCCAAGGCAGCCACCGACCAGGACGCCGGCGTGATCCACACGGCGAACTCCAGCACTGTGGGCAGCGCGGTACTCAGTGACCTGACCATCACCACCTCCCCCTACAAGGCGTACTCCTCCATCCCCGCGGCCCTCGTCGACCGCGGCGGCAGCTACTCGCTGACCGGCGCGGGAGTGGACACCTGGGCATACGGCACCCAGTACGACGACGAGTACGGGGCGATCTACCGTCCGGCGGCCTTCGCCGGCGGCGACACCGTGACCGTTCGCGTCGACAGCCAGAAGAGCGGCAGCGGCTGGAGCAAGGCCGGCATCATGATCCGCAACAGCGTCAGCGGCACGGGTTCCTCGCCGGGATACGCGGTTCTGGCCCTCACCCCCGGCAACGGCGTCACCCTCCAGTGGGACAGCAACTCCGACGGCTATCTCAACCAGTACACCTCTGCCGCGGCCACCACGACGGCCCCCGTCTGGCTCCGGCTGACCCGCGACGGCACCACTCTGACCGGCTCGTACTCCACCGACGGCGCCTCCTGGACCGCCATGCCCACGACGGCAGCCCTCACCGGAGCGGCGGCCACCCAGGACGCCGGGATGTTCTTCACCGCGCACAGCGGTGTCGCCGGTACCGCCGACATGAGCCACTTCACCATCACCTGAACCGACCGTGGACAGGGGCGGAGCCCCGGCGGCGGCCGGCCCGATACGGGTCGGCCACCGCTCCACAACGTTGCGTTCGCATGTAGGTGCTGACTCCGGCAACTCCGCGTACGGGCAACCCCATGGGCGGGCAACTCCGCGTGCGCGATCTCCCCTTCGTTCGTTTCTCTTCCTCTGGCTTCCAGAAGGTGCCACATGTCAACAAACCGCCTCCGCTCCGCGGGTGCCACCCGCCTGAGATCATGGCTGGCCACGGTCACCGTGCTCGCCGCCTCGACCACCGCGCTCCTCGCCCAGGCAAGCCCCGCCTTCGCGGCCGGCACGACGCTCTACGTTTCGCCGGGCGGCTCCGGCACCGCCTGCTCCGCGAGCCAGCCGTGCTCCATCACCCAGGCCAAGACCAATGTGCGGGCGATCAACAGCTCCATGACGGCCGACATCACCGTCGAGCTCGCCGACGGCACCTACCGGCTCTCCGCGCCGCTCACCTTCACCTCGGCGGACTCCGGCACCGGCGGCCACACAGTGAACTGGAAGGCCGCGCTGGGCGCCCGTCCCGTCATCACCGGGGCGCAGAAGGCCACCGGCTGGACCGTGCAGGACTCGGCCAAGAACATCTGGAAGGCCAACGTCGGCACCGGTTTCGACACGCGCCATCTGTCCGTCGACGGCGTCCTGGCCACCCGGGCCCGCACCGCGCTCACCCGCTCCTACCTGACCGCGACCAGCAGCGGCTACACGTTCACCAACAGCTCGCTGAGCTACCTCAACAGCCTTGCCCAGCCCGGCCGGACCGAGATCCACGGCATCGGATCCTTCACCGACCGCTATGCGCCGGTGACCGGCATCAGCAGCGGCACCATCACGATGGCCCAGCCCTCGTGGGACAACAACACGTTCGGCTACGACACCCTGACGAGCCCCTTCCGGTCCGGCCCCCTCTACATCGAGAACGCCTACGAGTTCCTCGACGCGGCCGGCGAGTGGTACCTCGACACCTCCACCGGCACCCTGTACTACAAGCCGCTCTCCGGGCAGGACATGAGCACGGCCGATGTCGAGGTGCCGAAGCTGCAGTCGATCATCAACGTCGGGGGGACCTACTCCTCACCCGCCACCCACATCGCCTTCTCAGGGCTTCAGTTCTCGGGCACCAGCTGGCTGGACCCCACCACCCACGGCTACGCCAGCCAGCAGACCGGCGCCTACCTCACCGGCACCTGGGACCGCCCGTCGGACGCCCTGACCTCCTGCCAGAGCGGCTGCCGGCTCTTCGAGGCGACACGCCCTCACTGGGAGCAGATGCCCTCCGCCGTCCAGGTCTCGGCCGCCGACCACATCACGTTCACCGGCAACCGGTTCACCCAGCTCGGACAGAGTGGCCTCGGTATCGGCAACGACGCCAACGCCCACACCACCGGCGTGGGTCTCGGCGCCGACACCGTCACCGCGACGGGCAACGTCTTCACCCAGGACGCGGGCGGCGGCATCGTCGTCGGCGGTCTTCAGGCGGACGCACACCACCCCAGTGACAGCCGGATGACCAACCAGAACATCACGCTGAGCAACAACCTCATCCATGACGTGGCGCTGGAGTACCGTGACATGTCGGCCATCCTCGTCACGTACGTGAACGGCGCGACCGTCTCGCACAACGAGGTGTACAACCTGCCCTACTCCGGCCTCACCATCGGCTACGGCTGGGGCACCAACGACATCGGCGGCAGCCAGGACTACGTCAACCGGGGCCTGTACAACTACCAGCCCACCTACACGACGGCGACCACCGCGGCGAACAACCACGTCACCGACAACTACATCCACAACATCATGCAGCAGATGACCGACGGCGGCTGCATGTACACCCTCTCGGCGTCACCGGGCAGCACCTTCGAACGCAACTACTGCCACACCAACAACGGCTACTTCGGCTTCTACCACGACGAGGGCTCCCGGAACTTCACCGACACCAACAACGTCTTCCGCAACACCGGAAGCTGGGGCCAGCCGACATCGTCTGGCATCAGCCCGGCGCCAACCAGTTCTCCGGCGAACACAAGGGTCAGGGCGCCGTCTTCCAGATGCTCGGCAGCATGATGGAGGCCAGCCAGGGCACCTTCGCCATCGACAAGATCCACACCCTCATGGGCAACGGGGACCTGGTCACCGCCACCATCCACTTCTCCGGCCGCCGCGACGACGCGTCGATGAGCATGGACGGCGTCGACCTCCTGCGCATCGAGAATGGCAAGATCACCGAGATGTGGCTCTTCTCCGCCGACCCGGCCGCCGAAGACGCCTTCTGGGGCTAGAACCCGCGGTGTCCGGGGCTGAACTCGGCCCCGGACGCCCACGAACCGATCCGTACGCACACGAAGGGCACCCGCATGCGGAAGATGACCGAGCAGCAGTGGCGGGCGTTCGTCACGTACGGCACTCGCACCGGCAAGCTGTCCACCGCCCGCGCCGACGGCAGCCCCCATGTCACACCTGTCTGGTTCCTCCTCGACGGCCACGACATCGTGTTCACCACCGAGAAGAATGGGGTCAAGGGCCGCAACCTCGCCCGCGACGGACGGTTCGCCCTTTGCCTCGACGAGGACCGGCCCCCGTACGCGTTCGTCCTCCTCCAAGGCCGCGTGACGATCTCCGAACACCCGGACGACATGCTCCGCTGGAGCGGCCTCCTGGGCGCCCGGTACATGGGCGACGACCGCACCGAGGAGTACGCCGCACGCAACGGCGGCCCCGGCAACCTCCTCGTCCGGGGGTGCATCGACAAAGTGATCGCCTTCGCCGGTATCGCCGACTGAAGCGTGGACCGACGGGCCGGGGACTGCGATCATCCGGCCCGGCTGATCAACCCACGAGCACTGCCGCGTCGTCGCGGCTCACGATGCCGGTCGCCCAGGCTGCTTCGGCGCCCGCTTGGCCGGCACCGGCATCTGTGCGGCGGCCTTCCGCTCCGCGTCCAAGGCGCGCCCGGCCGCCCGCAGCGTGCTGAGGACGGCAGTCACCTCGCGGACGGACTGCTCGGGAATCACCGACCCGATACGCAGTTCCAGCTCCTCCTCGAAGACCTTCAACGCCCCGCCCACCAGCTTCCGCCCCTCAGGTGTGAGCTCGACGATCGAGGAACGGCGGTCGTTCGGATTGGCCCGCCGCCCACACAGACCCGCCGCCTCCAGGCGATCGACCACCTTGCTCGTTCCACCCACGGTGATCGAGAACTCCTCCGCGATGTCCTGGATCCGCCGCCCGGGGTGCTGGAGCAGCAGGTGCAGCACCTCGAACGAGGTCAGCGGCAGGTCGTACTCCGCCCTCAACCGCCCCTCGATGCCATCCCACAGCTCGATCTCCAGGGAGACCAGCTCCCGGTACAGCAGCTTCAGGTCAGCGTCAGCCATCACTCATCTTCCGAAGAACCATCTTCCATAGACAGTAAATTGTAGGCCACTGCAGTCCCCGTCCTGCGGACCGGAGTGCCTCACCGTGCGGCCCGTCCCGGTTGCTGCGTTCCCCATCGCTGGGCAGTCGTCCAGGGTCAGTACCCGTCACTCCGTCCGCTTCCTCTCCTTGTGCGACGACCCCGGACCGCCGGATTGTGATTCGGTTCGGCGACGACAGGCGGGTAACTGGTCCGGCTGGTACCGCCTCGTGGTGCCCCGGGCGGAGCGCCGTACGGCGGAGAATCAGAAGCGGATCGATGGATCTGGCCGAGGACTTCGCCTTCACCGGCCGGCGGTCATCGGACTCGGAGCACTGCAGCGCCGAGTGGATAGTCCCTTCCGTCGTACGCCCTGTTCCCGGGCAGCCTGACGCGCCGTAGAGCAACGACCGATGACGGCTGATGACGAGATCTGGCTGAGAGGCTGGCACGTAGCCCCGCTTCGGCGAGTGCGGCCGAAGCATGTCCGTGCGGTCGCCGCGGCTCATGGAGTGCGCAGTGAACAGCGCAAGACGTCCGGCAGTACATTTGCTCGGCTGCGGCGTCCTGTTCCTGGTCCTGGCACTGATCACCGTCAAGCTGCTGCACATATAGGCCGACTGCTCGGACCGGCTGAACCGGTGCGCGAACCGTCCGTGCACAGGCCACCGTGGTAGATGGACTACGCGACTGCGCCGGATTGCCACCCCCAGTTCAAGGAACTGCTCACGCGGGGTGACCGCTTCGTCGTACTGGACCTGTCCGGCGTCGTCCGTTTCCGTTGCCACAACAGTCGGCTGAGCGGAGCCAGAAGTTCCTACGAGCACTGTCCAGAGGCACCCTTTGCAGCCGTGACACACGTCACGACTGCTGGCGGGAACTTGATGTCATGCCTGGCCGACTACTGGTCCGGCAGGTCTTCAACTGCCGTTCTTCGTACGACGGTTCGATGCGACCAGGAAGGTCGAGCATGGCCGAGACCCCGCGACCGCCCAGCTCCGCCGGTGCGATCACCCGCAAGCTGCTGCCACCCCCCGCGCTCTGCGGCTTCCTCCTGTTGCTCGCCCTCGCGTTCACGGTGTCGTACGCCGTCGGGTCGGCCGCAGGGCCGGTGGCGCCTGGCATCCACGGGACCGGGAGCGCCGGGAACGGACGCGAAGAGAAGGAAGGCGGCGGCGGTGGCGGCATGGAGGACATGCCGGGGATGACGGACGGGAGCGGTCACTGATGGTCGGTGACACGACGACCGGCCTTGTCGTAACGGACCTCACCGTCGGCGGGATGACCTGTGCGGCCTGTGTGCGGCGAGTGGAGAAGAAGCTCGCCAAGCTGGACGGCGTCACGGCCACCGTGAACCTGGCCACCGGCATGGCCCGCGTCAGCCATCCCACGAGCGTCGCACCGGAGGAACTCGTCACGGCCGTCGAGCAGGCCGGGTACCAGGCCGCCCTACCCGTGCGCGAGGAGAAGCAGCCGGCCGAGGACAGTACGGAGGACCGGGCCGAGGCCGCCGGCCGGCAGGAGCGCGAGCGGCTGCTCGTCACCGCGTTGCTCGCTGCCCCCGTCCTTGTGCTGTCGATGGTGCCTGACGTGCAGTTCCGCAACTGGCAGTGGCTGTGCTTCGCGCTGGCCGCCCCGGTGGCCGTGTGGAGCGCGTGGCCCTTCCACGAACGTGCGGTACGAGGGCTGCGGCACTCCACGGCCACCATGGACACCCTCGTCTCGCTGGGCGTAGTGGCGTCCTTCGCCTGGTCCGCGTATGCGCTGTTCCTCGGGGGAGCGGGCGATCCCGGCATGCGGATGCCGTTCAGTCTGCTGCCGTCGGCCTCCGACGGGGTGGCCCACGTCTACCTCGAGGCCGCGGTGAGCGTGCCGCTGTTCGTGCTGGCCGGGAGGTTCCTGGAGGCGCGGGCACGGCGGGGGACCGGAGCGGCCCTGCGGTCGCTGGCGGAACTGGCGACCAAGGAGGTGTCCGTTCGCGACGAGCAGGGCGAACACTCCATCACCATCGAGCAGTTGCGGGTCGGGCAGGTCTTCGTCGTGCGGCCGGGGGAGCGTGTCGCCACCGACGGCCGGGTGACCGAGGGAAGCTCGGCCATGGACCTGTCTCTGGTCACCGGTGAGAGTGAGCCCGTCGAGGTGAGCCCCGGCTCGGCTCTGGTCGGCGGGGCCGTCAACGCCGGCGGGCTGCTCCTCGTGCGGGCCACGGCGGTCGGCGCGGACACCCAGCTGGCCCGGATCACCCGGCTGGTGACGGAAGCCCAGGCGGGCAAGGCGCGGGCGCAGCGGCTGGCCGACGCGGTGGCCGGGGTGTTCGTGCCCGTCGTACTGACGATCGCGGTGACCGTCCTCGGGTTCTGGCTCGGTGCGGGGGCCGATCCGCAGGCGGCGCTCACCGCCTGTGTGGCCGTCCTCGTCGTGGCCTGCCCGTGTGCGTTGGGACTGGCCACGCCGACGGCCCTGATGGCCGCGACCGGGCGCGGGGCGCAGCTGGGTGTGCTGGTGAGGGGGCCGCAGACGCTGGAGGCGCTCCAGCATGTCGACGTGGTGGTCCTGGACAAGACCGGCACGCTGACCTCCGGCCATATGACCGTCGCCCGGGTGACCGCGGTGCCCGGCGGGCTGGGGCAGGAGGAGCTGGTCCGGCTGGCCGGTGCGGTGGAGCAGGGCTCCGAGCATCCGATCGGGCGGGCGGTCGCCGCTTACGCGTGCCGCGCGTCGGGCGAGGAGCCGCTGCCGGACGTCGCGGACTTCACCGCGACTCCCGGCCGGGGCGTCCGGGCGCTCGTGGACGGTCGTACGGTCGAAGTGGCCGTGCCCGACGGTGAGTTGCCGCCCGTGCTGGCCGAAGCTCTGGCCGCGGCGGAAGACGAGGCGTACACGTCGGTGCTGGTGTGGGTGGACGGGCGGGCCGAGGCGCTGATCGCCGTCGGGGACCTGCTGCGCCCGGGCAGCTACCGGGCCGTGGACCGGCTGCGGCGCCTCGGTATCCGCCCGGTGCTGGCCACCGGGGACCGCGAGGCTCCCGCGCGGGCGGTGGCGGCTGCTCTCGGGATCGACGAGGTGCACGCACGCTGCTCCCCGGAGGACAAGGCCGACCTCGTCCGGCGGCTACAGGAGGAGGGCTGCCGGGTCGCCGTCGTCGGCGACGGGGTGAACGATGCCGCCGCGCTCGCCGGCGCCGACCTGGGCATCGCCATGGGCAGCGGCACGGACGTGGCCGTCGGGGCGGCCGACCTGACTCTCGTGCGAGGCGACATCGAGGCACTCGTGGACGCCGTCCGGCTCGCCCGGCGCACCCTCGGCACGATCCGCGCCAACCTGGTGTGGGCCTTCGGCTACAACGTCGTCACCGTGCCACTCGCCATGGTGGGGCTGCTCAACCCCATGGTCGCCGCCGCCGCGATGTCGGCGAGTTCGGTGCTGGTGGTGGCCAACAGCCTGCGGCTGCGCGCCTGGCAGCCGTCGTCCGGCGACGGGCGGGCACGCGCCTCGCGCTCGGGGCTGGAGGGAGTTCGATGAGAAAGACCCTGGCCCGGATATCCGCGCGGTTCGGCGACCGGCGGCGGTGGCGGGACGGCGCGCTCGCCGCTCTCGTGCCTGTCGCCGCGTGCAGTGTGGCCCTGGCAGGCCTGACTGCATGGACCGGCACCGGCAGGGCGGGCAGCCCCGCGCGCGTCAGCGTCACCCACGGACGTGTCCTCTTGCCCTCCGCCGGAGTCCCGGAGACGGCGGCGTTCTTCCGTATCGCCAACCAGGGTGGCGCGGACGACAGTCTGTTGCGCGTCACCTCACCCGACGCCTCCGGCGGCATCACGCTCGCCCAGCACCGCATGAACGAGGGGAACGGGGCCTACCGCACCGCCATCGACTCCGTCGCGATACCGGCGGGCGGCAGCCTCGCGATGTCCCCGCATGGGGTGGACCTGACGGTGCCCGTGACGGCCGGGAAGTGGAGTTCGGGCGATCTCGTGCCCTTCACCCTGGAGTTCCGGCGCAGCGGCCGGGTCGAGGTCCTGGCTGTGGTGGCGCCTCCGGGGCGTGTCTCGTTCTATTAGTCGCGCCGCCGGGCTGCCGAGTTCCCGCCCGTCAGGTGTGAGGTGGGTCACCATGCTGGTGCTGAGTCGAGGGCCGGGGGTTCGCACGTACCACCTGACGACGCCAGACACCGGGTGCGAAGATGGGCGCGCTATGACTGTCGAGGGTGGTGCCGAACGCTGCGGGCCGGTGTGTTCGCCGCCGTCTGCGTGCTGCTCGCCGCCCTCGGTCACGTGCTCATGTCGTGAACTCCCGTCCCCTGGTGGGCGATGACCGCCGGTGCGGCCGGGACCGGCACGGCCGGCTGGCTGCTGGCCGGCCGTGAGCGCGGGCGCACGCTGATCGTCGCGGTCGTGACGGCGGCGCAGGCGGTGCTCCACGAGACGTTCGCGCTGGCGCAGTCCCTCGCCCCCGCAGTGATGCCCGGACAAGGCGGCGCGGCCCACGCCTCCGGCTCCATGGACATGAGCGGTATGGACATGGGCTCCATGCACATGGGCGCGATGGACATGGGCTCCATGGCGCACGACATGACCGGTGTCCATCACACCTCTGGCATGGCCGGCATGAGCGGTACCGCCTCGTACGGCATGTTCGCCGCCCACCTCCTGGCCGCGGTCCTGTGCGGGCTGTGGCTGGCCTACGGGGAGCGCGCGTTCTTCCGTGTCCTGCGGATGGCGGTCACCCGGCTGGTGGCGCCGCTGCGGATGCTGCTGGCCGGGCCCGCGCCGCTGAACCGGCCCCTCGCGGGCAGGCGTCGCGCCACCGATGTCCCGACTCCCGCACGCCTTCTCCTGGGCTGCTCCCTCACCTCTCGGGCCCCGCCCACGGGTGCCGCTGTCGCCTGAGACAGCAGGATCCACCGGGGGCCTCACGTCACTCTCGTCCCGCCGCGCGCGCAACGCGGCTCCTTCTTGTCGGCTCCTCACACCGGTACGTCCGCGTGCCGTGGCGAGCCGACATGTCCTGACGGGCCCGGGCATCGCCGTACCCCCGCGTACGGCCGCATCCCAAGTCCCGGTGCATCGCCCCTTGTTGAGGCGGGCCCCGGATGACCCGAGAAGGACATCACGTGACTGTTACCGTCCTGCCCGCTCCCCGCGCCGAACGCGTCTCGGCGGACGCGGCGGCGACCGCCTGGGCGCTGGCCGCCCGCGACGGCGACCCGCACGCGGCCGAGCACTTCGTCCGCGCGCTGCACAACGACGTGCTGCGCTTCGTCGCCCACCTCAGCGGCGATCCCCAGAGTGCCCACGACCTGACCCAGGACACCTTCGCGCGGGCCTTCGGCAGCCTGCACCGCTTCGAGGCCGTGCCTCGGCCCGCACCTGGCTGCTGTCCATCGCACGCCGTACGGTGGCCGACAGCTTCCGGCACGCCGCCGCCCGGCCGCGGCTTGCCGACACATCCGACTGGCAGGCGGCCGTCGAACGCACCCAGCCGTGCGGACTGCCGGGCTTCGACGACGGCGTGGCCCTGCTCGAGCTGCTGGACGCGCTGCCCGATGAGCGTCGTGAGGCGTTCGTCCTGACCCAGGTGGTCGGTCTGTCCTACGAGGAGACGGCCGGCTTCACCGGCTGCCCCGTCGGCACCGTCCGCTCCCGGGTCTCCCGCGCCCGGACGGCTCTGGAACGGCAACTCCTGGACGCCGAGGCGCCGGCTGCCCGGGCGGCCTGACGCGAGCCGCTGCTTCCCGGGGAGGGAAGCACCGGCTGCTGCGGGGAGCGGCCCGCCGGCCGGGCCGACCGAGTGGAGAATCCGGCAACTCCCGGGAACTCAGCGTCACTTCGGCCCGACTACTGCCCAAGAAGCCCCTCAGTCCATGAGTACGGCCCGTACGCAAGGAGTCCGCATGTCGATCAACCGGCCGGTCGCCACCGCCCTGGCCACAGCCCTCTGCTTGCTCACGGCGGCATGCGGCAGCTCCTCCTCCGACGACAAGGCCGGCGACGAGACGACCGCGGTCGCAGCCTCGAAATCCGGCTACCCGGTGACCCTGGAAAACTGCGGCCAGAAGGAGACCTTCCAGAAGGCCCCCAGCCGGGTCGTCGTCATGAACGGCGCCTCGGTCGCCGAGGTCTCCACCCTCCTCGCCCTCGGCCTGGGGGACAAGATCGTCGCCAACCAGCAGGGCTACGGCATGTCCGAGGTGCCCGGCCGGGCCGCCGCCATCAAGAAGCTGCCCACCGGGGACGTCAAGGTCAACGAGGCGTACGACATCCCGCGCGAGGCGATGTTCGGCCTGCGCCCCGACCTCGTCCTGTCCGTCACCACATACGGCTTCGACCAGAAGAACGGATTCGCCACCCGCGACCAGCTGAAGCAGGTCGGCGCCAACAGTTACATCTCACCACAGGGCTGCGACGACGACCCCTCCAAGATGACCATCGCAGACAGCTACCGACTGCTGCGCGACATGGGCAAGGTCTTCAACGCGAGTGACCGGGCCGAGAAGCTGATCGCCGCCTCCGAGAAGAACATCGCGGCGGTCTCCGCAAGGGTGAAGGGTGAGAAGAAGCCCAAGGTCATGGTGCTCTTCTCCAACATGTCCATGGGCGGCAACGACTTCAGCTCGGTCCTCGCCAACGGCATCGTCAACGACATCCTCGCCAGGGCCGGCGCCACCAACGCCTTCTCGGACACGACCAAGGCCACCTTCGCCGACCTGAGCAAGGAGAAGGTGGCCGCCACCGACGTGGACGCCCTCGTCGTCATCAGCTACAACGACCCCAACCCGGCGGCGTACGCCAAGAAACTGCTCAAGGAGTTCCCCCAGTGGCCGGCCGCCAAGAACAACACGTACGTGACGCTGTCCGACTCGATGTACCTGGGCCCGAGCAACGACCTGGCCGTGGAGAAGGTCGCGCAGATGCTGCACCCCGACGCCCTCTGAGCAGGCTCAGGATTCCACTGGCGTTCACGCTCCTGTCCATCGCACTGGGCGCCACCATGGTCGTGGCGATCAGCATCGGCGCCGTCACCATCCCGGTGCAAGACGTGTGGGGGATCGTCCTGCACCACGTCACCGGCGCGGGAACGGCCCCCTCCGACCCCGCGCTCGACCAGATCGTCTGGAACTTCCGCACCCCGCGCGTGGTCCTGGCCGCGCTGGTCGGAGCGGGCCTGGCCGTGACCGGAGCGGTCCTGCAGACCGTGGTGTCCAACCCCCTCGCCGACCCCGTCGTGCTGGGCTTCTCCTACGGCGCCACGCTCGGAGCCGTCCTCGTCATCACCTTGGGCGGGGGCGCGGCACTCGCCGGGCTCGGGGTGTCGGCGGCGGCCTTCCTCGGCGCGGTCGCCGCCGGGGGACTGGTGTTCGCCCTCGGACAGCGGCGGGGGCGACTGGCCCCAACTCGTCTGGTCCTGGCGGGCGTTGCCGTCGGTTACGTCTTCCTCTCCGCCACCAGCTACGTTCAACTCCAGGCGAGTCCGACCGAATTGCGGACGGTGATGTTCTGGATGCTGGGCAGCGTCGCGGGCGCCCAGTGGGACCAGCTCCCCGCGGTCACCGTGGTTGTACTCGCCACGACCACGCTCCTGTCCCTGTTCGGCCGGCGCATCAACGTGCTGTTGGCCGGTGACGAGTCGGCGACCGCCCTCGGCGTCGACGTCAACCGGCTGCGCGCCGTACTCCTCGTCCTCAGCGCACTGCTCACCGGGACCGTCATCGCCGTCGCGGGCAGCATCGGCTTCGTCGGCCTGATGATCCCGCACCTGGTGCGGATGACCACCGGCGCCGACCACCGCCGACTACTGCCCCTGACCGCCCTGCTGGGCGCCGTCTACCTGGTTTTCGTCGACCTGCTCTCCCGCACCCTCGACCGCCCCAACGAACTGCCGCTGGGCATCCTCACCGCGCTCCTCGGCGCCCCGTTCTTCCTGTGGCTGCTGCGCCGCAACAAGGGGATGGACTGACCGCATGAAACTGACCGTCGATCAGCTCCACATCACCCTGGACCGCAACCCGATCCTCCGAGATGTGAGCCTGGCAGCCGCCAAGGGCGACATCGTCGGCCTGGTCGGCCCCAACGGCAGCGGAAAATCAACCCTGTTGCGTACGGTCTACCGCTCACTGCGCCCGGCAGCGGGAGCCGTGCGGGTCGGCGAGGACGACGTGTGGGCGCTGTCTCCGCGCGCTGCGGCCCGCCGTACCGCCGCCGTCCTCCAGGACGCCGGCGGCAACACCACCGGGCTGACCGTCGCCGAGATCGTGGCCCTCGGCCGCGCTCCCCACCACGGCCTGCTGGACCGCGACGGAGCCGAGGACCACCGGGCCGTGGCCGACGCCGTCGACCGCTGCGGCGTACGGCCGTTCGCGGATCGCGACTACGCCTCCCTGTCAGGTGGCGAACGCCAACGCGTCCTTCTGGCCCGCGCGTTGGCGCAGGAGCCACAGCTCCTCGTCCTGGACGAACTCACCAACCACCTCGACATCCGGGCCCGGTTCGAACTCCTCGACCTCATCCGCGCCACCGGCGTCACCACCCTCGCCGTGCTGCACGACCTCGACCTCGCCGCCCGCCTCTGCGACCACCTGGTCGTCCTGCACGAAGGAACAGTGGTGGCGGCCGGACCGGTCCTCGACGTGCTGACCCCGCGGATCCTCGCCGATGTCTTCGGCGTCCGCGCACACACCGCACGGCATGCCGACGGCGTCGTGCGGATCACGTACGCGGCCCGGCCGCTCTCCGACGAGGAGGCCCTCAAGGGCGTCGGTCGGCCCGCAGAGACGGCCAACCACTGATCCGAGGGTGAGCCCGCCTCTACCCCCGGACCGACGACAGGTCAGGACCTGTGACAGGCCCCCTCAAGTAGTCGTGGAGGTAAACGAGTTGGTTCCCACAGGAGGTGGATGAGCGGAAGCACCGGGTGCGAATCGGAGCACAGCCGCACCGGGCCGCGCTCCCGCCGGTCCACACGCGGGCGCGTCCCGTCCTGTACGCGGGGGTATGCCTTGGCCAGCCCCTGCACCCCGGCGGGGCGGCACGAGCCAGGCCGTCCGGTTACCCCGTGAAAGGCAGCCCACCATGAGTGACACCAACGCACTGGAACCGCTGGCGACCTTCTGCGGCGACTGCGACTGCGGTTGTCCGCAGCTGTTCGTCGACCCGCATGCCCCGGCGGAGCGCCGTGTCCTGCTCACCGACGACTTCGGCCAGCGCGTCCAGATGAGCGCCGTCCAGTTCGCCTCGCTGGTGGAAGAGGCCAAGGCGGGGAAGCTGGACGGCATCGCCTGATCGATGGTGTATCCGCGGAATGACGGGGCCCTTCTGGTGTTGCCCTGGGAGGAAAGACCGCGTAGGCGGGCCGGGTTCATCGACTGGGCCGCCGGCCTGGTGTGGCTGTTGCCGCTGGCCACGGTGGCGCTGCTGGCCGCGGGCTACGCATGGATCGGTGCGGTTGCCGGGGGAGCGGCGGGTGCCGTCGTCGGTGGCCTGGTCGGCCTCCTCGTGAGCGGACTGCTCTACCTGATGGTGGAGCGGGCCGTGTCCGGCCGGCGTCGGTCGAGGCCGACCGCACCCCGCCGAAGCTGAGCCCGTACCGGCCGACGCCCCTGCGAGGGCGGCATGCGAACGCGGGGGTGGCCCCGTCCGTCTGAGGCGACGAGCCCATCGGTACGAGGAGTTGAGTGGTGCCCCGCAGGAGCCCTCGCGGCGTCGGCCTGCGCCCCCTGAGGGCGGGCGTCTTCGCCGCCGTCTGCGTGGTGACGAAGGCGCTCGGGCACGCCCTGATGTCCGTCGACCCACTGCCCTGGTGGGCCCTGGGAGCGGCGTTCGCCAGGGCAGCCGGGACGGCCTGGCGGCTCACCAGCCGCGAACGCGGCGCCATGACGGTGGTCGGGACCACGGCACTCGCGCAGGGGCTGCTGCACCAGTGGTTCGACCTGGCCCACACACTCGCGCGCCGGCCGGCTGGCGAGGCCGGGGCGGCCCTGCACATGGGTCATCTGCGCATGGGCCACTCCGGGGCGGCGGGCATGGCAACAGGGCCGACGTCCATGCCTGGCGCGACTCCGGCCTGCCGGAGCAGTGCCAGGGTGTCACGGTGTGCTCGGCGACGGCGCCTACATCAACACTGGCTTGGTCGTCCCGCACCGCAAACGACCCGGCCGGGCGCTGCCGGCCGACGAGGAGGCCGACAACGCCGAGCATCGCCGGGTCGCGCACATGTACAACCGCGCCCCATCCGCGTGATCAGCGCAGCCGTAGACGGGCTCTGACCTGCAAACTCACGGCCTTCTGCAACGCGCTTCAGAAGAGACCCTTGTAGCCCTGCCAGCCGCTCGCGATCTTCGTGCGTGCCCCGTACGACCCCTTGCCGTCACCGTCGTTGCGCCACACCGTGCCGCCGGTGTCCCGGGAGACCAGGTCCGCCCTGCCGTCGCCGGTGATGTCGCCGACGCCGACGACCGCGTTGTACGAACCGCCCCACGCCGTGTACAACTTCGTCCGCGCCGAGAACGTCCCGTCGCCCTTGCCGTAGTACCGGTACAGGTTGTTCGCCGTGTCCTGGGCGAGGAGGTCGCCGACGCCGTCACCGTTCAGGTCACCGGCCCCGACGACCTTCTTGTACGTCTTCCAGTTGTCGTAGAGCTTCACCCGGGCCGACAACGTGCCCGTCCCGGTGCCCTTGTAGAGGTACACGGTCCCGGTCGAGGAGCTGCGCGCGATCAGGTCCGGGCGCCCGTCCTTGGTGACGTCACCGGGCGCGGTCAGCACGTCGTACTGGTTCCAGCCGGACGTGCCCAGCGAGGTGTACGGCGTCGACGGCTTCAGCGCGGCACCGCACCCCGGCTTGTAGGCGCGCAGCGCCCCGCTGCTCAGCCGCACCAGGACGTCGTTGCACCGGTCCCCGCTGAGATCCCCGAACGGCACCGCCTTGACCGAGGTCGCCCAGCCGCTGCCGCTCACCTGGCCGGAGAACGTGCCCCTGCCCGTGCCCGGTTGGAAGGCCAGCGCGCCCGAGGAATCGAGCGTGACCAGGTCACCGATGCCGTCGGACCCGACATGGTCGCGTCTCACTGCGGCGCCACCGGTCAGCTTCAGTGAGCCGGACGCCGTCGCCGGCGCACCCTGCTTGTCATCCGGGGCCACCGTCAGCGTCCAGTCGTACGTGCCGTTCGGCACATACGCGCCGTTCGACGTCCTGCCGTTCCAGGACGTATGGATCGCGTCGTGCGCGGCGCCATCGGACAGCGTGCGCACGGTGGCCCCGGTCGCCTTGTTCCTGAAGACCAGAGTCCACGACGCGGCCGGCTTCGACAGCCACCACGTGCCGTGCCACGAGGACGACGGGTCCACCAGGCTGACCGCGGGTTCCGTCGCCGCCCCCAGGAGCGCGATGTCCGTGGCGGGGACGCCGCTCCGCAGGACGTGGATGTCCTGGGAGGCCGGGTCCACGTAGCCGACCAGGCCGGTGTACGGATCGACGTCCCACCTTCCGGCCTTGGCCGCCAGGGTTCGGCTCACCGCGGAGCCGCTCGTGACGTCCGTGAGGATCAGCGCTGCGGATGTGGAGTCACGCGTGACCAGGAAGCCGTCGCCCAGGTGCGCCTCTCCGCCGGTGGGCACGGCGATGAGCGTCTTCCTGCGGGTGTCGTACACGAAGGCCTTCTGCACGCTGCCCTGGGGAAGATCGCACGAGCCGGACCAGTACACCCAGCGTCCCACCGCCTGGAAGTTGCCCGGTGCGCAGCCGCTGCCGGCCACCCGGAACGACGTGATCGGGTTGCCCGACCGCACCTCCGTGGCCGTGGCAGTGCCGTCCCCGGCCGCCGTCCACAGCGTTTCCCCCCACAGGGCGGAGGGGGCCGCACCGGCTGCGCCCGTACGGGTGAGCACGACCTTGCGTGTGTCCAGATCCGCCACCACCAGGCCGTCTCCCGCGGGCGAGGGCCCATGCCAGGCCGCGTACCGGCCCTCGACGTCCGCGAGGCCATGGTGGTCCTGGAGGCCGGAGGCCACCAGGGTGCCGGGAAGGGACTGCCCTCGGTCCAGGACGGAGATCTCCCCGGCCGTGTTCCCGATGACCGCCCGGCCGTCACCCGTACCCATCAGGTCGGGACAGCTCCCGTAGTCCCCGGCCATGACCCCACACCTCGAGGTCGCTCCCCGGTCCGTGCGAGTGCCCGCCGTCAGCGCCTGCGCCGTGGCCAGCGAGCGGCTGTACAAGTGCGTCGCCCCGTCGCCGGACTCGTAGGTCATCAGCTCACCGCCGCTCAGATCGAGCGACTCGATGCCCATGGGCACGGCCGGAAGGTCCACGATCCGGTGGACCCGGGGCAGACCGTCGGCCCCCGCCTGAACCTTGGCGATGCCGTAGTCCACAGAGGACTCCCCGCCGGCGAGGACCAGACCGCCGTCGGGGGGCATGACGGTAGCGGGATCCGCCCTCTTGAACAGGGGCAGCTCCGCGGAGCCGTCGAAGGGCAGTGCTGACACACTCCAGCCGGAGGAGCCGCTGCGCCGCGCTACGACGAGCGCGTCACCGACGACGCCGAGGATCGTGTTCTCGGAGGTACGGGGGAACGCGACCTCGTGAGTGGGCGAGTCGTAGGAACCCTGGGCGTACACCCGCACCCGGGACGTGCCGTACCAGCTGACCAGGTAGTCGGATCCGACCACGGCGTCCGAGTTCACCAGTGGAGGCAGGATCGTGGCCGCACCGGTCCCGGCATCCACCCAGGCGTAGTGCAGGACATGGTCCGGGCCGTTGTAGTTGACGAGGATGCCGGAGGCGGAACCCCTGGGAAAGAAGGGGAAGACCGTCCCGTCCGGGAATCCGGTCACGGGCTTCTGCACCGTGCTGCCGTTCTCGTTGTGCAGCAGGAACAGCTGAGTCCGTTCCCCACCGGTCGACGTGCTGGTCAAGACAGTACGTCCGTACGTCTGCAGATAGCTCTGGCCTGCTGGGATGGCCACGGTCTCCGTCGTACCGGTTCCCATGTCCCGGAGCAGGACCTGCCCACCACTGCCCTGGGTCGGGCCAAGGGCGACCACGTCCGAACCGGTGCCGTACGAACCCGCAGTGCGCGGCCCGAGTCCCCCGGCACCGTCCACCGGCTTCCGGCTGCCCTCGTAGCTGGTCCACCAGAGGCCGGAACCCTCGGCGGTGGAGCGGTACTCGAGGAAGCCGGAAGCTCCCGCGCTCTGCAGATACGCCGTGCGCGGGGTCGTGCGCATGGTGGCCGGAACGATGATCTCCGTTGCGGTCTCCGCGTGCGCCGGCGCCACCAGCGGCACGGCGGACACAGAGAGCGCCAAACCGATGATCGTGGCAAGGGAGCCACGCATGAAGGTACGACGAGCCACTTGCTTCCCCTCCCCGACGGAGGGCCCCATCCCCCCGAACAGGCGGGCGAATACTAGCAGTTGTTCAAGACGGATGACCTTGCCGAGTTGGTTGGCCGGCCCGTGTGCGGATGGCGCGAGCGGCCGCGTGTACGGCCTCGGGACTGGTGGGCTCGCATGTTGCGGTGTCGCGTATTCGCGAGCCGCTCGACGCGCCGGACACGGTGAGTGATCGCTTGGGGGTCGTGGCGGCCGCGGGCAACTACCAGAGCCAGCGGTCGACGAACTCGGCCCAGATGAACCCGCTGTAGCCGTCGAAGGCAGGTGGATCGATCTTCTTGAGTTCGTCAGCGAGCATGCTGAGCTCGGCCAGGGCTTCGTCCTCGCGGTCATCCGGATCACTGAGGATCTCGGACTCGCTGACGTGCAGGCCGTAGTGGTGAAGGGTCCGCAGCCACAGGCCGATGGAGGAGTTGGCGAACCATGCCTCGCCTTGGGGAAGGACGTAGTGGACCGTGCCTGTCCCAGGTTCGACGCCGAACGACCATTCCATGCCGGGCACGAGGTCACCATGGTGATTCTGGGTGAGGCGGTAGAGCGACCTACCATCTGACGTCTGGAGTGCTGGAGCCGCCTCCACCTGGAACGATACGTACTCGATCAACTGATCGACGATGGGGATCCCGACATCGAGCAGTAGTGCCTTCTGATCTTCGGGGATCTGCCAGCCCGACACGACTGCCGAGTCTGCCCTTATGACGTTCCCTGTGCCGGCCCAGGCAGTGAGCTCGTCAAACGTCGTCGTGGAGTCCTCCACCCAGACCGGGGCAGTGGGGGACGCAGCGGCGGCGGGGGACGAAGAAGCGCTCATGCCGTCAGTGTGCCCGCACCCACTGACAACGCCCGCTGCCGCTCATAGGCATCCAGCACGGAGAACGGCTCGGCACCTGCGGCATCCTTTTCCGCCCGCGGCACGGCAAACCAGGAGCGAGCCACCTCGTTGCGTTAGCCGCGGTGGGAGGCTGGACGTAGGGAAGGCGGCAGGCCGCGTGCACCGTCGAGTGTGGCCCCGTCCAGGTTCGCCCCCTTGAGATGTGCCCCAGCGAGGTTGGCTCCGGTGAGATCAGCCTTTTCCAGGTGTGCTCCGGACAGGTCACAGCGGGACAGTTCCGCCCCGGCGAGGTTCGCTCGGCGCAGATCAACTTTGGCCAGTCGTGCTTCGATCAGGACGGCATCAGCCAGATCCGCCCTGGACAGGTTCAGCCCCTCAAGGTTCGCACGCTGAAGGTCCGTGCCCCGCAGGCGAGCGCACTTGGCACCGACTTGCTTCCCGGATCTGGCGTCCTGGAGAAAGACTCCCACAGTTGGACACAAGGTCGCTTTGGCAAGATTTGCCCCACTGAGAGCGGCCTGACTTAGGTCCGCGCCCGCAAACGAAGCGTCACCCATGTCTGCGCACTGAGCAGGCGTGGAACCATTGCAGAACACTGCACCGCTCAGGTCGGCATCCAGGAAACTCACCCCCCGGAGATTGGTGGCCCAGACCTGAGCATCTCTCAGCCGTGCCTGGGTCAGGTCCACCCCGCTCAAGTCGGCCTCGGCCAGGAACGCATGGTCAAGCTGCGCATAGCTGAGATCGGCCTGCTCGAGTTCGGAACCGGTAAGGTCCGCGCTGACCAGATTGATGCCGCGCCGAGCAGGCGAATACGCCGGTGCCCACCCCCTCAGGTCGATGTGGCTCAAGTTGATCGTCAAGCCTTTGTCGCGCTCGGCTTTGCGTCCTGCCAAGACGTTCATCACCGCATCGACATCAGCGGGCAGTCGGTCGTTCCCGGATTTACCGGATTTCGTCGCAGAAGCATGGAGCCGAAGGTAGGCCGACAGCACTGACACCACCCTCGGGTGATCACGGGTTGAGTCATGCATGATGCGCTCCAAGGCGTAGATCCCACCGAGGCGTACATCTGTGGAGGCGGATCCCAAGTTGTTGATTGCAGCGTTGAACCGAGTTGTGATCTGCCCTTGCTCGCTGATCCGCAGTTCTTTACTGGTTTGTCCCACCTGCATCCACGTGAACAACAGGGCTACGAGGGCGGCCAGTCCGGGAAGGCTGACAAGGAGCAAGGACACCCACTGGACAGGAGCACCGCCCGGATTAGCGCGTGGGCTCTGCCGATACCGGCGCGGACGGGAGGATCGCCGAATTCTCATGCGGTGGAGCCGACCGAGGCTAGGTGTCCGGATCACAAACTAATGTCACAGGCTTCAAGCGTGGCCATCGAGGAGCCACACCGCATGGCATGTTGAATGGACGCGAGGGTTCTTCCAGCAAAGACCGAAGCGGGAGGCAGACACGGCGGCAACCTCCTGGCAGACAAACTCAGTGGTTGCGGAATGGTGCCCAGGGGTCGGGGAGGCGGCGTTCGGGTCCTCACCCCCGGTGGACAGTCCGGCGTAGGCGCGTAGGGCGGGGCGGGGCGGGGCGGGTGCCGGGAAGGCCGTACTGGGTGAACCGCTCGTGGAGGTCTGAGCCGAAGGGCACGGGTTGGAAGTCGTCGGCGGTCAGCAACTCGGCCAAGACTCTCAGCAACTCCCGGCGCCCGGGGGAGAGCTTTGTGAACACCGGTGCGGTGTCCGCGGGGTCGAACAGGGCTTCCAGCAGGTTCGCGGTGCGGGCTGCCGGCGGGTGGGACACGACTCCGGTCTTCTCAAGATGGGGCAGGACGCGGACGATCTCTAGGAGGACCCCGTCCGGGTCCTCGGCGGCGCCCATCAGGTGCAGCAGGCTACGGACGGTGTAGCTGTGCAGATCGCCGGTGTGGTGGGCGGTGGCGGACTTGGGGGCCGGGCCGGCGCCGAAGGCGGCCAGCTCGGCGGCGATGCGCTCCGTCGGCGGCAGTCCGGGCGCGGTGGCCGGGTGGTCGACCGGTATGCGGGTCAGGGCGGTGGCGGCGGCCCAGCGCGGCAAGGGGTGTTCCTGGTCGAGGTGGTGCCGGAGTCGGCCGCCTGGGTCGTGGTCGGCGAGCAGCCCGACCGAGACGAGAACCGTGGCGGCGCAGACGGGGTTCCGCTCGCCGTCGGGGCAGGCGGCAACGGGGACAGGGTGGCCTCGGCCTCCTCCGGGAACCAGCCGAGGAGGTACGCGGTCTCGGTGCGGATCTCTGGATCTCTGGATCTTCGGATCCCGGTCGCCGAGCAGTTCGAGCAGGACGGGAAGCTGGACGCGGACTGCGTCGTAGGAGCGCAGTGCGCCCTCGCGGGCGTCGACGGGATGCCCGGCCGCGCAGTACGCCCGTCCCTCACGCAAACTCTTCAGCCGCTCCTCGTCGGTCTCGGCGGCGATCTGCTCGTCATACCAGCGCAGATACTCTTCGGGGCTGATGGCCGCGGCGCGCCACGCGACGGTGTCGATGCCGAGCGGGAGGTCGTACTCGTCGTGCCAATCAATGGCCAGACGGGTCAGCAGCAGCGATTGACTCGGGCGTCGGCCGGGCCTGCGACAGCGATGCGGGCGAGGAAGGGCACGGCGTACGGAGAGGCCGAGTACTGGGCGCCCTGGTGGGCCGGCCCGCACACCGACCGGAGCTGGCCGGGCACGTCCTCGGCGCTGCCATAGGCCTGCTCCAAGGCTGCCCGGTCGATGTCGTCCAGCCCTGCCAGGAGATCTTCGGATCGCTTCATGATCCTTATGCTCGCAGGCAGCGCTGACACCGATCCCACAGACGATCGATCAAGAGAGCAAGTGCCAGTAGCTGATGCCGACCTGACAAGTCCGGTGGAGGCGTGCCAGAGCTCCGCCGACGGGCTGTGCTGAAGGCCGCCGGAGTCCCGGGCAGCATCGTCACGGCCATGCTGTTCGGGCCTCTCTGGCCGTTCCCTGACCTGAGCCCATGGGTACGAGGGGCCGTACGCGCGGGGATCCGACGGATCAGCTCCTCCCTCCCCGGGATACGCTCGCGCCCTTGCCTGATCGATTTCTCGTTCCAGGCTTCCTGTTCTGACCTTCTTCCGGGGGAAATCATGGGGATATCCGTACGCGGGTCCGTGTCGCGGAGAGTGGCGAGTGCAGCCCTCGGGTGCGTGCTGCTCGGCGGAGGAGCCGGTGCCTGCGGGACGGGTGGCGAGAGTAGTTCCGGCAAGTCCGCGCAGACGTCGGCGCCGGCCCTGACGCCCGCCGAGGCCGTGGCGAAGGCCGCGGAGGACTCCGCCGGCATCACGTCCCTCCGTTACCGGATCACCGGATCCGTGCCGGATCGGGGCCGGTTGACCGTCGACGCGGCCATGAGCACGGCGCCGCTGTCCATGACCATGGAACTGACCATGCCGGACCAGCGCGCGAAGGGCCCGCTGAGCATCCGGTTCGCTGGTAAGGCGATGTACGTCGGCGGTGGCGCCCTCGACATCCGGAAGCTGGGGAGATCGGCGAAGCTGGACCCCGACAAGTTGAACGGCAAGAGCTGGCTACGGATCGAGCCGGCGGCCTGGGGTCTCATCTCCGTGGACAACCAGTCCTACGGCATACTGCCCCACCAGGTCGAGGGCAGCCCGATCGTCCAGTCCACGCTGCTGACCGGCGCCAAGAACGCGAAGAAGATCGGGGCCGAGACGATTCTCGGCGCCCGCACCACGCACTACCGCGGAACCGTCACCTTCGACGGATTGCGGGCCGCCCAGGATGCTGCCACCGACAAGGCCAGCCGGGAACGCCAGACCCGCAGCCTCGACCAGTTCATCGCGCTGGAGCTCGACAAGAACCTCATCATGGATCTGTGGATCGGCGACGACGGGCGCACCAGGCAGTTCCGCATGCGGGGAGCCACCTACAAGATGCCCGTCAAGGCCGGCGAAGAAGCGACCGTCGGCGATCCCGTCGACTTGACCGTCTCCTTCCTCCGGATCAATGAGCCGGTCAGCGTCACAACCCCGTCCGCCGGGGACACCACGGACCTGGGCGCCCTGCTGGACGCGCGGACCGGCTGAGATTGTCCTGCCGTCCAGGCGCCCCGGCGTCGGCACCGAGGCCGGCACCGTGGGCACGGCGCGTCGAGTGCGGCGCCGAGCTCCCTGCCTACCCCGGTCGACCAGGCGAGGGAGGAGCAGGTGCAGCAAAGTCCTCGATGCAGCCGAGCGGATCTTCGTGTCCCTGACCGGCTACACGGGCCTCGACCGCGACCTGTCGCAGGAGATCCTCGCAGTCGTCCTCAAGTCCACAGCCCCAGCAGCAGGACTACGTGCGGCAGCTGGAGACCTTCGCGGACACCTGCCGGGAACGCCTCGTGCAGCTGTACGGGCCGGGCGGGAAGTTCGCGAACGAGAGCCACTGCTACCTGACCCATCAGCCCGAAAGCGTCGTGGTCTGCGAGTGACTGGACAGCGTCCCGATGGGGCTCGAAGCGGTGTGGAACGACGAACTCGGCTGGCTCCGCAATCGGAGGCGGCCCGGCGCGGGTCAAGGGCACCGGGAGTCAGCCGAGCGAGTCCTCGGACGGTAGCGGCGTACCGTGCGTGGGGGATGGCCACGATGGCGAGGGTGGGCCACATACGCGACGAGCGGCCCGCACGTGCAGAGCGGCGAGGGCAGCGTTGGTGCCGCCACCAATCGCGGCGCCGAACCCGAGTGGTGCCACGTGGCCGAGCACGATGATGCCCTCCTTGGTCCCGTGCTTCGTGACGAAGTTCTCTCCCAAGATCCCGTTGATCTGGTGCAGCCTCGTGACAGGGACCTTGGCGACCACCTGCCGTCCCCAGTGTGTTCCGGTGCGTGCGGCGATCCTTGGGATGGCGGCTGAGCCGATCCCGTCGAGCACGATCCCTCCCGCGATCATTCGCAGACGCTCGTCCTCGTCGCCAATTCCGTGGACTTCAGCGATGGAGAGCGCAAAGAGGGTGGTCAGCTGAAGCGACGAGATGGCGTCGCCTGCTGAGACGGATGCCCTGCTGAGACTGGGCGTAGCTGCAACTGCTCCGGCTACAGCGCCTCTTCGGGCAAAGGTCCTGATGTACTTCCGCTCCAGGTCGCGGATGACCTGTGCTGGCGTCGCCTTCGGGTTCCGGCCGCGGGCCCGCGCGATGCTCTTGCGCGCCAGGGGGAGCTGGGTGTCGATGGCCTGGTTCAGGCGATAGAGGACCTGTTGCCCGCGTGGGGCATCTGGCGGAACTGGTCCGTCGAGGGTGCCTGTTGCCATGCCTGGAACTCCCTGGATCGTCACGTTGCGAACGAGTCTGGCACCCGCCCAGCCGATCGGTTCTCGCGCCAGATGGACGGCCGCCGACGGCAACGAGAAGGGAAGCAGGGGTGATTGCTCCATCGCAAGGCGCTGCCCTCTTGATTCGCGCTCCAGTTCGCCTGGTGTGTTGCTGGTCGCAGGTGGACACCGGCGTTGATTCCCCGCGTGGGAGAGTTGCTCCCCGTACGAGAGACCATGCCGACATCTGCTCCCTATTGCGCCGGACATACCCACCAGCTGGGCGGCAGGATGCTGGTGAGGGACTGCCGCGCAGGAGTACGCCGCTTCCTCCGGCCGACGCCTGGCCCGTGCCGGAGAAGGCGTTCAAATTTACTGCTGGTAGGGCCCCGTCTGGGCGCTGAGAGGTGTTGGCTCGGCTAGTCGAAGGAGCACCATCGTGGATCCTCAGCCCCGTAATGACGACCATCGCCAGTCCGTCTTCGTGTCGAACGCCTATCACCGGGATCGTGACCCGCCGCCGCACTGGCTTGTCACGGGAGAGCGTCCCGTGGCGTCGACCGTGGTGGTGGCCGCCGTCGCGGTGGCCGCCGAGGACGGGGTGCGGCTGGCGGACCGTCCCCCGGCCTGTCACGTCGACCACGAGCAGTGCTCCGAGTCGGATCTTGGGCGGTCGCTGTATCTGCGGGGCAGGACCAGCGGGGTGATAGAGCCGCAGTCCGGTGTCACGGAGCATGCGCTCCCGGACGAGTTCGCCGCCAAGGTCCTGGTGGTGCCGCGCAGCTTCCGGTGGAGGGGGGCGATGTGGACGGCCCTGCTGGGCAGTTGGTCCGATCCTCGGTGAGGTCGGCCCCACCGCGATGGCCCGCGTCGACCAGGCGTTGCGCGCAGCCCTGGACCTGTAGTCGCCCCCACGGAGAACCGCTGCTGCGACCTCGATGGCAGACGCAGGCCGCCGCAGGGGTCGTTGCAGGGAAGGCAGGGCGGGACGAGGGTTGAGGTAGGAGACCTACCGCGGTCCAACGGGATGGACCCTGTCCCGCCTCGCGGTCGATGGCCGTGTCGAGACCGGTCCTCTGATCGCAGTCGCGGCCCCGCTTGCGCCCAAGTCCCTTACGCGGCGGCTTCCTGGCGGTTGCCCCGAACGCGCACACGCCCACTACCCCGGCTCCGTCAGACAATGGCAAAGGCCCCAGCCGGGCAGGGGCAGAGTCCTGAATCCCTCAAAGTCGCAGACGAGCAGCCACACGGGCCCGTGATCGTCCCAACCTTCAGTTCAGCGGTGAGCCCGAGTCTGCTGTCGCACTCCTCAAGGCGGCCGGTATAGGGGCCCGCGCTCAGCGGTGCCACACCGCTTGCGGATGACCGTGGCGATTGGGTGCCTCGCCGGTGTGGCATCAGGCCGTTTTGGTGTCTGTCGATTGCCATAGACAGGGTGAGGAGCAATACAGGCCGCAGACGGATGAGTCGGATTGCGCACAGGCGCACGATCCGACAACAGGGTCGCAGCCGCGGTGCGGGCGCGCGTCGTGCTGACGGCTTGGGCCGGCACCAATGGCTAGGGCTCACAGCGGCCACCTTGCCCGGCTTGGCCGCATTGGCGGCGCTGCTGTTCACGTGGAGGGAACTAGGGGTCGCCGAAGAGGGACAGCTCACCAGCCGGTTCAACGACGCGATCACCAACCTCGGGTCGCAGTCGTTGGACGTGCGCTTCGGGGGGATCTACGCGCTGGAGCGCATCATGCAGGACTCGCCCCGAGATCAGCCCAGGATTATCTCGGTCCTGTCGGCGTATGTAAGAACCCACGCACCCGTCCCGACCGGCGGCTTCGCGAAGGAGCCCCAGGACATGGAAGTGGCACTCAAGCGACGCCCGGCCACTGACGTGGCGGCCGTGATGAATGTGCTGGCACACCGCGGGACCGGCCACGACGAAGGCGCGCAGCTCGACTGGAATCGAACGGACCTGCGGGGCCTGGTGCTGTCCACCTGGGGCATCAAGGACATTGCAGCGATCCCCAAGGGCCGCAAGCTTCCCGGCACGCGTGCCTCATTCAGCTACGTGATCATGGCGGGTGCAGACCTGCGGCATGCGGTGCTCGCGGGAGTAGACATGCGCAACGCGTTCGCCAGCGAGGCCAACATGGGCGGAGCGACGTTCCTGCGCGCAAGCCTGAATAATGCCCAACTGGACGGCGCAGACCTGAGCCGCGCGGTGCTTGTGGAAACGGACCTGACTGGGGCCGACCTCAGTAGCGCAAACTTGCACGAGACGGTTCTGGGGTCAACGTCGGACGTACCAATGCGTACCGAACCGTCCAACCTCACCAACGCTGTTCTCTGGGACGCGGATCTCACAGGTGCGAGCCTTGAAGGAACGAACCTGACCGGGGCGATCCTGGTTGATGCCAATCTGAAAGGCGCGCACCTGCCTGGGGCGAAGCTGCACGGCGCGAAGCTCAGCTCAGCTGACCAGTCTCTACAATCCAAAATCCCCTATGGTGCCGTCACGGACGGCGCAAATCTGGCGGACGCCGACCTGACCGGAGCCGACCTGACGAACGCTGACCTGCGCGGCGTGAACCTGACCGGGGCAAACCTCACCAACGCCGACCTGCGAGGGGCACGGCTGACCGGAACTAAGCTCACTGGAGCCAAGACCCGCGGGGCGCGCGGACTACCGCAAACAGGGAATGCCAAGACCTGAGAGTCCTGACCAGGCGGGCCCTGGCCCGCTGCGGTAGCAGGTGAGATTGGTACTGCTTGACCCGCGCGGATGGAACGGCACACCTCTGGAACTTCGGCACTGGCCCTACGTCGAGGTCGCCTGCCGCTGACTGGTGGGCCCGTGTAGTCGCTGCGTGCCCGGCCGCAGCTGTGCGTCTCATGTCTCGTTGAGCCGTAGCGACGAGCGATCATCCTTCCTGCGGTTAACCGGCGACGGAACGGTGCTGGCTCTCCCTTTCGCACGGATTGGGGAGCCGTTCTGCCGGAGTTGGGCGCAGACAGGACGACTTTTGCTGGGCGGGATGCTGTGGGCATGTTCCTTCCGCCCGAAGCATCCTCGCTCAGGTGGTTCCGTCGCTTGAAGGTGGCTTTTCCTGCGTCTCTCTGCGAATGGCGCGGAGTTCGCGTGCCCTGCGGTGCACGGCTTCGCGCAGGCTCTCTTTTCGCGGGTCGGCCGGGCGTGGAGTATCAGGAGAGGCCGTGCGTCCTTTCAGCTGCCCGATCAGCTCACGCATCTGTGCGGCGCGGTTCTTGCCGCGGTTGTCGTCGTCGACCATGGCGCCCTCCCTCAGGTGGGCTGAGCGGTGTCGTTGCCCATTGTCCTACGCGCCGCCTTCCCAGGTGCCCTCGACGACCGGCTCGGTCCGCAGCTGCTGGATGCGGTCGCGCCACCCGCTGGCCCGCGATGACGTGGACCGCTTGGCTGCGGCGGTCAGGGAGCGGGCGGCAGTGAAGCGTTCGGACAGCGGTCCGCTGTGGGCGATGCGCGAGATGGTTCCGGTGCGGGAGTCGATGGCTGCGCGCAGGCTGCCGGCGCGGGCGGTCAGCTTGCCCAGGTCCACGAACTCGGGCTCGTCCGTGCCGAACCAGACTTGCTGCCACCAGTGGTCGCTGACAGGGTCGTGCCAGCTGATGTAGCCGCCGGGCAGGATCTTGCGCGGCCCGTCGAGTTTGCCGGTGAAGCTGTAGCGGACCCCGGGAGCGGTGACGGGGTCGTAGAAGTGCGGCGTGAAGAAGTCCGACATCAACAGGCCATTGATGGTGTAGCCGTTCTCAGGGGCTTCGGACGCAACATGCCGCCCATGAAGATCGACCCCCATAGTCGGGCGGAGCGAGCACCACCCGACTGATTGTGGTGTGGCTGAAGTGATCGCAGCGTTCGGGCCGTAGCACAACGGCCGGGGTCCCCTCCCAGACCTCGTCGTCTACTCTCCGCCCATGTTTTCTCCACGCAGATGGATCTCCGCGACGATCGCCGCACCGATGATGGTCACCGCCATGATGACGGCGGCCTGTTCGGGTTCTGCGGACCCGGGCGCGGACTCCCATGCCGCCGCCCCGTCCACAACGGCCCCGGCGTCGCCGAGCCCTTCACCCACCTCGGCCTTCTGCCTTGATCTGACACCCTTCCAGGTCGGCGTCGTCGTCTACCGGGGCGACCTGGCCGACGCGGTGCACAGCCAGCAGCTGGACCTGAAGGGTCTGCGGCAACGGGCTGCCGCGATAGCTCATATGGGTGAGGAAATGCAGGCGAGCGCTCCATCGGACATCGCCAAGCAATTCCGTACAGTGCTCGGTGCGATCAAGCGTTCGTCGAGCAACCTGAAGCCGCACTCCCCGCTGCGCGATGCGGTGACCCCCGTGTTCAACGAGAAGGTCAATCCGTCCTTCGACGCGGTGAACGAATACGACTGCGGCGCCGAGGACAAATGACGTACGCACACTGAACCGACCCACGGCCGGATCGGGAGCGGAGAGCCGGCCGCCGCTCTGCTGCGGCTTGGCAACGGCCTCAGCTACCGGCATCGAGTTTCGTCGGTGCCCTGACGAGCCGGTGGGTGCCTTCCAACCGGCACCCACCGGTAGTCGTCCTGGTTCCCCCCGCCCTACCGGGCAGATCCGCTTGCCGGCCGCTGTTCAGCCAGGCGTTCGGTCGTGATCGAGTCCTGAGAGGGAGGCCCGGGCCCGCTGGTACCGTCGCTCGTATTGACCAGAACGGACCCGAGGTTGAGCCCTTCGCGCCGGAGGAGTACGCGCGCGTCGAGGCGGCCGCCCACCTCGTCGGCAAGTCACTGAGGACTTTCGTCCGCGACGCGGCGCTCAAGGCGGCCGACGACCCGTTCTACAAAACCCTTGGTAAAATCCGCGACCGCGTTCCGCAGCTCGCCGAGGTCTTCGCCGCGCAGGACACCCAGGCCGCAGACACCATCGATGCCTGGCCTGACCCCGCCCCCATGGGCAGCGGCGACCTGCGCGAGATCCAGCAGCATGGTCACGCCGCGTGTGCGATTCCCCACGCCCAAGAGCTTCTGCAGATCGCATAGACCCTCCCGGGCGACCCGGCCTGTCTCGACCTGGTAGTGCTGGACGCCGTCTGCGCCCGGGCTCAGGCCCACTACAGGGCCGCGACGTGTACGCCAGCGACCGGTTCAAGGCCGCGGCCATGCTGGAGACCATCGCGCTGCACGAACCACTGAAGGCGAAGAACGAGTTCTTCGCCTGGCTGGTCGTCATGCGCGCCAAGCACGAGGGCGCCCGCGTGCAGGAGATCGCCGCGCAGCTGCGCGCCTGGTCCACCGGTTAAGGCCGGCCGAGCCCGGGCTAGCCGTTCTCGTCGTCGGGCACGTCGAACGTGATGGTCTGCTCGTTGGCCGTCTTCTCTGCCGCACTCAGCCGCTCGATTTTGTACTTCTCGTCCAGGACGCGGGCCTTCAGCCCCGAGGACAGAGCGCGAGCCCGCATCCCGTTGTCCCCGGTGACTACTGTGACCGGCGTCATCGACGTGCGACAGTCGAATGTATGAGGGTGGCTGGCCTCAGCGCCCTCTGTAAATGTCTCCGTCCACTGGAAATGTCTCCGTCCACTGGCGGCAGGAGGACGGTGATGGCTGGTCCGTGCCGCAACAGCGATGTCGAACGGGCTTTCAAGCTGATGGGGCCACCAGAGCACCTGGCCGCTATCGGCCCGGGGTCACGAGACCGGATTCGTACGCCACCACTACCGCTTGTGCCCTGCTGTCCAGGTCCAGTTTGGTCATCATGCGGTTGAGGTGGGTCTTGACGGTTGCCTCGCTGATGTAGAGGCGGTCGGCTATCTCCAGGTTGGACAGGCCGCGCGCGATCAGTTTCAGGACCTCCAGTTCGCGGGAGGTCAACGCATCCAGGTCGGCGGGCTGTTCGCTGGCGGTCTGGCGGGCGTACGCCTCGACCAGGCGGCGGGTGACGCTGGGCGCGAAGAGCGCGTCACCGCTGGCGACCGCGGCTACCGCGGCCAGCAGCCGTTCCGGGCCGCAGTCCTTGAGGAGAAACCCGCAGGCCCCGGCGCGCAGTGCCCCGTACACGTACTCGTCGAGGTCGAAGGTGGTCAGCACCAGGATCCGGGGCAGGGGCTCGGCAGCCTGGGCGAGGATGCGTTCGGTGGCATCGATGCCGCTCATGCCGGGCATCCGGAGGTCCATCAGGATCACCTCGGGAGCGGTCTCGGCGGCCAGCGACACGGCTTCCGCGCCGTCGCTGGCCTCGCCGACCACCTCGATGCCGGGTGCGGCGTGCAGCAGGCCCACCAGTCCGGCCCGGATGAGGAACTGGTCGTCGACGACGAGCACGGTGGTCATGTGGTGGCGTCGTCCCCCTGCACGGCGGCCCGCGCGGAGGTCGGCAGGGTCAGCCGCACGGCGAAGCCACCTTGGTCCTGCGGGCCGATGCTGATCTGCCCGCCGTAGAGCTTGGCCCGCTCGCGCATGCCAATCAAGCCGTGCCCGCCGTCGGTTCGTACTCTGTCCAAAATCACCCCCTCTCCGTCGTTCGTGACCGAAACCGTCACCTGATGCGGTTCGTAGCTCAGCCGTACCGTTGCACTCGTGCCGGGCGCGTGTTTCAGGACGTTGGTGAGTGCCTCCTGCACCACGCGGTACGCGCACAGTTCCACGCCTGGGGCGAGCGGGCGCGGGGTGCCCTCGGTGGTGAGGGCGACCGGGACACCGCCGGCGCGGACGCGTTCGGCCATCTCCTCGAGACGGGCCAGGCCCGGCATCGGGCCGACCGGGGCGCCGTCGTCGGCGCCGCGTAGCACCATGAGCATGCGGCGCAGCTCTTCGAGGGCCTCCTTGCCGGTGGCATCGATGGTGTCGAGTGCGGCACGCGTGGTCTGGCGGTCGGTGTCGAAGACGAACCGGGCTAGACCGGTCTGCACCGAGATCACGGACATGTGGTGGGCGACCACATCGTGCAGTTCGCGGGCGATCCGGCCCCGCTCCTCGGCCACCGCTCGCCTGGCCCGCTCGGCCTGTTCCCGGCGCAGCTGCCGGGTCAGCTCGGCCGAGCGGCGGGCGAGAACGCCGAACCGCCACAGCACCGCCGGGTAGACCACAGCCTGCCCGATGACGGACGGCCAGGAGTCGGTGTGACTGACCGCGCCCGCGTAGATCCAGACCCCGCCCATCAGCGCGGCGCAGGGGACGGAGAGGCGCAGCGCTCGCAGGGAGGCGACGGTGTAGACGGCGAGCATGGGGCCGAAGCTGCACACCACGGCCCAGTAGCCGGCGGTGATGTACACCAGCCAGGTCGCGTGCACGAGGCAGCAGACCACGACCGGGGCCCGGCCGCGGAGCACGAGCGGCAGGTGGACCAGGACCACCAGCGCATAGGCGGTCACATCGAGCGGATTCTGCCCCTGGCGTGCGGCCTCCGGGCCCAGCAGCAGGGCCACACTGGTCAGCGCCGCCGCGATCAGCGTGTCGACGGCGAGAGGGCGGATCCGCATCGCAGCAGCGTAAGGCCGGTCGGGCGGACTGGCGTCAAACTTCCGCGGTAACGCGGAAGTTGCAGGAACCGGGCGACTAACGCGCTGGTCTGCGCGGGAGTTCAACCCCGCGTAGGACGCGGGTCGTACGCGGCGGACCGTACATTTCCACCTCGGGCAATCTGTTCGATCTGTCGAAGGAGACTCATGAAACGCCTCATCACGGCTCTGGCCCTGGCTGGGGTCCTCGTCACCGAAGGTTCGCTCCCGGCTGTGGCCGCTCACGCGCCGCCGACCGAGCAGAGGGCCGCAGCGCCGAACAAGTGCGCCCAGAGGAACACCTACAAGAACGTGGGCCGGGGCGACTACTTGTCAGTCTGGGCGAGCGGCGGCAAAGGAGCCAAGATCGTTACCTGGCCGCGGAACGGGGCAGCCAACCAGTCCTGGTGCATGGAGAAGGCACGCGAAGGTGGTTGGTACTTCCACCCCTCCTACAACCTGAGTCTGTGCATGGACTCGCCGAACAGCAGCAACGACGCGCCGATCTTGTGGACGTGCAAGGGAAACGCGAATCAGCGCTTCAACGTAAGCGGCGGCTTCATCCAGTTGCGGCGAGACGGGGACTACGTCACGCATGCCGTAGGTGGCGGGAACGGTCGGCAGGTGTTCATGTCCGGTGGCAGCGGCTGGGGTTCCTTGTCTCGCTGGAGCTAGGGCACTTCCTTCCGGAAGCCAACACCTGTCGGGCAGGACGTATTCACACCAGGAGGACTCATGACCAACCGCTTACTGGCGGGCGTTGCCGCTGCGGCCGTCATCGTCGGAGGCCTGACAATGGCGCCAGCGTCCACAGCAGCAACACTTGCACCGCTCAGCAACTGCAGTCACTCGTGGCGCAATGCCAGTGCAGACTCGGGAAAAATCTCCACCACCGACGTGAATATGCGAAAAGGTCCGCACTTCATGTGCGACATAATAGGGACCTTCAGCAAAAATAAGGTTTACGCACACTGCTGGGATACCGGCAACAAAGTGCATGGAAATCCTCACTGGTGGCACGTCCGTATCGCCGGAACGGACACCAACGGCTGGGTTTCTGAGTACTACCTCTCATACTCGATATCGCGGAGCACCAGCGAAAGGTGCTGACGCTACCCTCGACCCGGTAAGGGGGGAGTCGCAGGGGCCCGCGCGCCGCCGTGTGACAGCGAGGGCCACAGGGTGCGCCGGTAGGTCTCCGTAGGACGCGGCATGGCGTCGTCGAGCAAGTCGTACTGCGTCTCCTGCCGGACCATGCGTGGGGAAGTCCTCGCTGATCATGGACCACCGGAAGGCGATCACCTCGGCGTCGGATGCGTCCGTTCCCGGGGCCGGAGCGTTGACTACGGGCGTGAGCATGCGACTCATCGGGCACCACCAGTGGACTTGCGGGGCGACGGCACCGCGTCCACCGCGTCCCGGAGACGGTCCGGAGCCGGTATCAGGTACGGCGCCGCGATGGAAAGCCGTGCTGGTCCAGCAGGGCAGCGATCTCGTCCTGGCCGCCGCCCGCGTCCGAGAGATTGCTGCCGGCCGCCCGGCGCAGCATTCGCGGTGTGACATTCCGGCCCAGCCCGGCGCGCTTCGACAGCCGCCCGAGCAACTGGGTGATCGAGTCGGCGGTCATCTCGGCGCCGAGCGGCTCAGCGAACAGGTACACCAGCACGAAGTCGCTGCCTGGGCCGTGCGGCAGCGCCATCCGCTCCATCACGTACTGGTCGTAGGCAAGGACCACCAGGCGATCGACAGGCTTCCAACGCCCCGGCGCCGCGGTCGGCTGCCGCTTGGCCCAGGCCCCGTTGACGTTGTCCCGCCGCAGCGTGTGCGGGTGAGAGCCTCGCTTTGGGTAACCGAGCGGCGTCGAGTCCAGCGTGAAGTGCATGTCCTCCCGACGGAGGCCGGCTGCAGCTTTGGCCGCAGCCCGGCCGCCGGCCACTGCGCTCGTCCCCTCCCCGGCAGGGACCGGGTACGGCTACTGTGGCGGCATGGCGAAGGAGATCCGCATCGTGGTCGACGATGAGACGTTCCAGGAACTGCAGCGTCGTGCCGCCGATGACCGTGAAGATCCAGATCAGTACGCAAGTCGGCGACTGACCGCCGACCTCGCCCGGAGCCGCTTCCTCGAAGGAGCGAAGGCCTTCGCCGAGGAGCACGGACAGGCCTTTGTCGACCGCTTCGGGACCGGTCCCAGCAGCCACGCCGCCTGATGCCGCCCGTGGTGCTCATCGATGAGCGCTGGCTGCTGGACATCGCGCAGAACCTCGTACCCGGCGACCCCGACGTCATGGACTACGGCGCGTTGGCTGCCGCCGTCGCCCGCCACCGTCACGAGGTCATGGGAACCCTGGTCTACCCGGCTGTCCATCACCGTGCCGCCGCGCTCCTCCACGCCCTGGCACGGATCCCGGCCCTTGAACACTCGAACGAACTGTTCGCCGCTCAGGTCGCCTACGCCTACCTCCACGCCAGCGGCATCCAGGTCAAGGTCGGCAGCCAGGAAGCGATCACGCTAGTTGCCGAAGTCGTCGAAGGACGCCGCGACGTCCGTCAGGCAGCGGAGGCGCTCAAGGCCTGGGGTTGATGTGCCCGCACGGTGGGGGCTGTCGACAAGGTCGGGAGCATCAGCGGAGGCATCGTGGTGGATGTGGTCGGATGATCTGGCGCTGGCTTCGGCGCGCTGGGTGATGAGGCGAGCGACCCGGGCCGCGCTGTCGCCGTGTCACCGGCACACCGCGTCCATGGCCGTCTTCGGAACGGGCGTGCCCGGTTCAAGCAGTGCGGAGAGCGCTTCGGCGACATCAACAGCGTTGTGGCACCGGGTCGCGAGACCGTGTCCCAGTAGTGGGCGGCCGAGGATCGGGAGCTGATGGCGAGGGCGGCGGGGTAGATCACCTGGTGCCCGTAGCGGGCCCGGGCGCGATCGGCGACGGCTTCGATCGCCAGGGGTTTGTCGTCGTCGGCGTCGAGGGTGAGCTGCCGGGTGGCCCGGTTGTCGGGCCGCAGGGCGTCGGCACGTATCGCGATGCTGCGGCCCGGGGCGCGCTGGAGGCCGAGGGAGTCGTACACGGCGTACGCCGTGCGGGCCAGGAGGACGGTGTGCTGGGTGGCTTCGGGCAGGGTCCTGCTGTGTCGGGTGGCACTGAGATCGGCGTAGCGGACCGTCAAGGTCACGCCCGTGGCGATCTGGCCGGAGGTGCGCAGGCGGGCCCCGAGGTCGTCGGCGAGGGCGATCAGGACGCGTCGGTGGGCGGCCGGGTCGAGTTCGTCGCGGGCAAAGCGGTGCTCCGCGCTGCGGCGCAGGCGGCGCAGGGTGATCGCCGTCCCGGCGGCCGCATCGCCCTCTGACGACAGCCCAGGACGACTCCCCGACCGCCGGCGAGCAGACCGACGGCACGGAAGCACCCGCGACGCCGGCAGCCGCGGCTATCGCCGAGACGGTGGGCCGCGTACTCGCCATGGCCGCCGCGGCGGCGAGCCCGTCGCGGCCCGGCGATGCCGCCGAGATTGAGGCGATCACTGAGGCGATGATCCGTCTCCTGGTGGGCACTTCGCTGCGCTCGGACGGCCAGCTGACGATCAAGTCCCTCGCCCAGGAAGGGGGCCTCAAGCGCAACATGCTCACCCACAAGCACATCGGCCTGAAGGACCTGTTCCATGCCCTGGTGCGCATGCAGGACATGCGGCCGAGGGTGGTCGACGAGCTGAAGCGGACCAATGACGAGCTGCAGCGGAAGCTCGCACGCCTGCGGGCCGAGCGCGACCGTCTGCGCACCGACGTCCAGCAGCTGGTGCGGGTCGTACACGTCCTGGAGGTTGAGAACCAGCAGCTGCGCGAGGCAGCCCGTAGCAACGGCGTCGTTCGTGTACTGCCCGTCCAGCACCGGCCCTCGGATCGCTAGCCCGTGATCATTCAGCATTGGCACAGAACGGCTGCCGCGCACCATCACCGCCTGCCGCACGCTGCAGACTCACCGGGCGTTCCCGATGATCTCGGCCTCATGTCTCGCTATGGCCAACCATGCCGCAGTTCAAGTGCACGCGGTCTGGGACATCACGCGTGAAATCCCATCAGTGGCGGGTGTGGGTGAAGCGGAGCGCCGTCAGCTAGCGCGCGGGGTGGTGTACCGGGCGGCGGGGGTCGGGCGGTTGCCGCCGGTCAGCAGGTTCGGCGTCCAGGAAGGCGCCGAGGGCAGTGGGTTGGTTCTCCAGGCCGGGGATGCAGATCGTCGCTCCTGTCGCACTGCGAGCGGAAGCCGCCTGGGGTGGCGCAACCGCCGGAGCAGGGGAGAAGGGCCTCGCTGCCACCACGCAGCCTGGCCCCGCAGCGGCAGCGACTGGCGCCGACACCGCCCTCGGTGTTCCGCGTCCCGGAACAAAGATTGGTCCATCGCGGTGGTGATGTCTAAACCGGTGTACAACCGCCGCTTCCGCTTCCCTCTGGAGGTACCCCGTGTCGACCAGGCTCGACAACGCAAGCCCAGACTCCGTGCCACCAGCGGTGGTCAAGGCAGCCGACCTGCTGGCGGAAGCTGCCCGCACCGGGGCCTCTTGTCCGCCGGTGCGAACGCTGTTCGACGAAGGCGGCGATCTGGAGACCGCGTACGCCGTGCAGCAGCTGAACGTCCGGCGCGCCCAGGCCGCCGGCCGCCGGATCGTGGGCCGCAAGATCGGCCTCACTTCGGTGTCCGTGCAACGCCAACTGGGCGTGGACCGGCCGGATTTCGGGGCGCTGTTCGCCGACATGGCGGTGGCCGACGGCGGCCGGGTGCCGCTCGGACGGTTGCTGCAGCCCAAGGTGGAGGCCGAGGTCGCGCTGGTGCTCGGCCGTGATCTGCCGCACCGCGAGTGCACCGTGGTGGACGTGCTGCGCGCGGTCGACTTCGCGCTCCCCGCTCTGGAGATCGTGGACAGCCGGGTACAGGGGTGGGACATCACCCTCGTCGACACGGTCGCCGACAACGCCTCCAGCGGCCTGTATGTCCTCGGCGGCGCCCCGCTGCCGCTCACCGGCGTCGATCTGCGCGCCGTGACGATGACCATGACACGGAACGGCGAAACCGTCTCCGAGGGCACTGGTGCCGACTGTCTCGGCAGCCCGCTCAACGCGGCCGTCTGGCTCGCCTCCGCCCTGGCCGAGCGGGGCGACCCGCTGCGCGCCGGAGACCTGGTGCTCACCGGAGCCCTGGGGCCGGTCGCTCCCGCCGTCCCCGGTGACCGGTTCGAGGCGTCCATCAGCCACCTGGGCACCGTAGGTGTCGAGTTCACGAGTGAGAAGAACGAAGCATGAGCGCACGAACCAAGGTCGCCGTCATCGGCTCGGGCAACATCGGCACCGACCTGATGATCAAGGTGCTGCGGCTGTCGGAGACCCTCGACATCGCGGCGATGGCCGGCATCGACCCGGACTCCGACGGCCTGGCCCGCGCCCGCCGCCTGAAGGTGGCCACGACCCACGAGGGCGTCGAAGGACTCGTCCGGCTGGACGAGTTCGCAGACGTCGAGATCGTCTTCGACGCCACGTCGGCCGGCGCACACCGGCACCACGAGGACATACTGCGCCCGCTCGGCCGCACCCTCGTCGACCTCACTCCGGCCGCGATCGGCCCGTACGTGGTGCCGCCCGTCAACGGCGAAGTCCACATCGACGCACCGAACGTCAACATGGTCACCTGCGGCGGCCAGGCCACCATCCCGGTCATCGCCGCGGTGGGCGCCGTCACCCCCGTGCACTACGGCGAGATCGTCGCCTCCATCTCCTCCCGCTCCGCCGGCCCCGGCACCCGGGCGAACATCGACGAGTTCACCGAGACCACCGCCTCCGCCATCGAGCGGGTCGGCGGCGCCCGGCGCGGCAAGGCGATCATCATCCTCAACCTGGCCGAACCCCCGCTGATCATGCGGGACACAGTGCACTGCCTGGTTTCCGACTGCGCCACCGAGTCCGTCACGGCATCGGTCGAGGAGATGGTCGCGCGCGTGCAGGACTACGTGCCCGGTTACCGGCTCAAGCAGAAGGTGCAGTTCGAGAAGGTGGTGCTCGACGACCCGCTGCGTACCTTTGCCGGCGGCGCGGGCGAGGTCCTCAAGGTCTCGATCTTTCTGGAGGTCGAGGGCGCCGCCGACTACCTCCCGGCCTACGCAGGAAACCTCGACATCATGACCTCGGCCGCGCTGCGCACCGCGGAACGCATGGCCGCACTCCCCCACTCTCGGCTTCGCTCGAGCGGGGGGACCCCCATCGCCACGGAGGTGGCCTGAAGATGACCCGCCTGTACGTCCAGGACGTGACCCTGCGGGACGGCATGCACGCTGTCCGGCACCGCTACACCGTCAACCAGGCCGCTACGATCGCCGCCGCCTTGGACGCCGCCGGGGTGGCCGCGATCGAGATCGCCCACGGGGACGGTCTGGCCGGCTCCAGCATCAACTACGGCGTCGGTGCCCACACGGACTGGGAGTGGATCGAGGCGGTGGTGGGCGCCGTGCGCCGGGCCGTCCCCACGACTCTTCTCCTGCCCGGCATCGGAACGGTCCACGACCTGAAGCAGGCTCACTCCCTGGGCATCCGCTCGGTGCGCGTCGCCACGCACTGCACCGAGGCCGACATCTCCGCCCAGCACGTCGCCGCCGCGCGGGAGCTGGGGATGGACGTCGCCGGGTTCCTGATGATGTCCCACATGGCCGAGCCCGCCGAACTCGCCCGCCAGGCCAAGCTGATGGAGTCCTATGGCGCGCACTGTGTGTACGTCACCGACTCCGGCGGCCGCCTCACCATGGACGGCGTCCGCGACCGCGTCCGCGCCTACCGCGGTGTCCTCGACCCGGGCACGGAACTCGGCATCCACGCCCACCACAACCTCGCCCTGGGTGTGGCCAACACCGTCGTCGCCGTCGAGAACGGTGTGGTCCGGGTCGACGCCTCCCTCGCCGGCCAGGGGGCGGGGGCGGGCAACTGCCCGCTTGAGGCCTTCATCGCGGTCGCCGACCTGATGGGCTGGGAGCACGGCTGCGACCTGTTCCCGCTGATGGACGCCGCCGACGACCTCGTGCGACCACTCCAGGACCGCGAGGTACGCGTGGACCGTGAGACGCTCACCCTCGGCTACGCGGGCGTGTACTCCAGCTTCCTGCGCCACGCCGAGACCGCCGCCGCCCGTTACGGCCTGGACACCCGCAGCATCCTCGTCGAGGCCGGCCGGCGGCGCATGGTCGGCGGTCAGGAGGACATGATCAGCGACATCGCACTGGATCTGTCCGCGCGGGCGAACACCGCGTCCTGACGCGCGGAGCCGAGGAGGAACCGGTGCGCCGTCGGCTGTATCTGTCCCTGCTGGTGTGCGGGCTCTGGACCGCTGGGCATCCAGGCATCTCCACGCGTGACGGTTGCAGTGACGGGTCGTCACGCTGGAGGTGCACTTCGCCAGATCCGGCTTAACGAATATCAGAAAGGAAGATGATTGGCATGGGTCAGCCGGTAGCGTTCTTCGAAGTGATCAGCACAGATCAAGAGCGGGTACAAAAATTCTACGCGGATCTGTTCGACTGGCAGGTCACCCCGGATCCGGCGATGGGTGGCTACGCTCTGGTGGACACCGGCGCCGGCGGCGCGGCGATCATCGGAGGGATCGGCCCGTCGATCGCCCCGGGAGACACCGGAGTCAAGATCTACATGAGGGTCGACGACCTGGACGGTTACCTGGAGAGGGCCGAGGCGCTGGGTGGGAAGAAGGTGGTGCCGCCCACCGACCTGCCGGGTGACCACAGCCGTTACGCGATCTTCGCGGATCCGGACGGGAATCTTGTCGGCCTGTGGGTCTGACGACAAACGGAGGATCCCGTAGAGCGACGAGACGCAGTGCCCGATGGCCGACACCGCGACGGACACCGCGACTGACGAGGCGCTGCCTCACTCGCTGAACCGCGTCGCCGGGCGGTCCTGCGTCTCGTCGCCACGACGCGCCGGCGAGATTGCCGCGGCGTTCGACATCACCCGCACAGCGATCGGCCATCGGGGATTGCCGGTCAGGGTGGCCCCTGGCCGACCTCCCCGCCCACCGGCCCCCGCCCTCGACCCGCACCGGCAGCCCCCGGCCGATCCCGGCGAGCCGACTGCACGCCGCCCCCAACCGCGCCCGCAGACTCACCGTTGTGCGGGCCGCTTCCGGCGGCTGTGGGCGGCCGGCCGGATACACGGTCGGTCGGGGCGCCCGGGAAGGAGGATGGGGGCATGGACATCGAAGACGTCATGAACTTCCTGGTCGAGCACCGTGCCCCGAACGTGGTGCCCGGTTACATCTCTGAGCAGATCCTTTCCATGGGATGGATCATCGACGTCGAATCCGGCACGCGCATCATCGAGGTCGGTCGGCGGTGGCTGAGGTCGGACGATGCGTTCCGGGCGGCCGTTGCGATTGGTCTGGAGAATGAAACCTATCTGGCTGACTCCTTGGACGAGCTCATCGAACTGGCCGAGCCGATGAAGGAGCGGTTCCCCTCGATGGCCGACGACGTGAGCGCATGGCTGGAGCGGGCCGGGCTGTCGTACGAGAGGCGGCAAAAGGGGTACTGGGCTCACTGAGGGTGTGTGAGCCGCAGCGTCGACCGTCTGGTGCAGGGGAGGCCTGCCACCCGCTCTTCCTCGCAAGGGGGCGAAGTGTCCGTCGGTGCCCGCAGCGGTGTTACTGCATGGTGTACGCCGCTGCGGGCCCTTCTCAGTTGCGCGCCGGGCGGGGGCTCCGCGCTGCGCCGTGGTCAGCGCGGAGGTGACGTCAGGCGGGGGAGAGGTCGGGGCGGGCGCGGTGCCGACGTGCGGGTTGCCACTACCGGCCGGAGGCGTCGCGGGTGACGTCGGGGCCGACTTCCACCACCAGCTCAGGTTCTACCGACGCGATGTTCAGCGGTTCCCAGCGCCCCACCCAACGGAGAACGACCAGCCCCGTCCACGGGTGGCCGCGCCGGCCCGGAGCGAAGCATGCCAAATCCCGTGGATCGCGGGCGGCCGGAGTCCGATGGTCATAATGCTGACGACGCGCCGGCTGACGAAACCAGTGGCCGACCTGCCTACCGCAGGGCGCCGAACCACCGCACCACGGCGGCGGTTCCCGCCTGCTGGGACCCCAGATGGCGTGAGCCTTCGTAATCAGGGGTACCGAGGCCGATCACCGGGGCGTGGATGCCGCGGGCACGCAGGGCGGCGTCACACCGGGCGGTGTTCGCGGTGACGGCCTGCTCGTCCCCATCGGCGTAGTAGAGCCGGATCGGAGCGCGCGGCGTCCAGTCCGCACACACGCCGTCGGTGATCCGCAGGGCCGCCGCCAGCCCACCGGTGGGGTGGGCCAGCATCGCCCGGCCGCGGGGGGTGAGGAGCGCGTCGATGGAGTCCGGGGTGCCTGCCACGACCTCCTGACCAGTGTGCATGCCGTCCAGCAGACCTTCGATCGTCTCGTCATACGGCGCCTGGAACACCTGGGACGGCGTGTCGTAGAGATGGTGCAAGCGGTTGAAGGCGGCCAGGGTGAGCGCCGTGTAGATCACGCTGGCCTTCGGCTCTGTCTGCCCGGACAGCAGCGCGGGCAGCTCCGCGTCGCGGAACGCGTACGCGCCGCTGATGGGCGCCACGGCGCGCAGCCCGAACCATCCGTCGGTGCCTTCCTGCAGCGACCGGGCCAGTCCCAGTGCCGCCGAGGCGCCCTGTGAGAAACCGGTGACCAGTACCTCGCGCCGCAGCTCCCGGCCCTTCGCCCTGACGACGGCGCGGGAGGCACGCAGCATGTCCAGGGCTGCCGTCGTCTCCGTGGGCACATCCATCCAGGGATGCGGGCCGGGGCCCAAGCCCAGCCCCAGGTAGTCGGGGAGCACCGTGGCGAATCCTGCGGAGGCGTAGGTCAAGGCGGGCGCCTGGTCCCAAACGCTGGTCGAGACCGAGGCGACGTCGTCCTTGGACAGTTCCGTCCCGTGCGTGAAGGACACGGTCCGCAGCCGCCGTTCGCCGCTGCGAGGCAGGGCGAGCAGTCCGCTCGCGGTCGTGGGCCGGCCGTGAGGGTCGACCGTGCGGTACACGATCCGGAAGGTGTCCAGCCCGTACCGTACGGCGCCGGTGTCCCAGGCACCCGCCTCGTCCCCCGCCAGCTCAGCCGCGACTTCGCGGGCAGCCAGCGTGCGCAGGTGCTCGACCGACACGAGCGTGCCCCGCGACAGGTCCGCCGGAACCGGCGCAACGGCGGTGACCCGGGGGCCCACCGCTTCCTGTGCGACAACGGTCGTCGTGCCGCTCGCCGTCAGCGCCACCAACACCGCCGAGACCATCAGTACCCTGCTCATTCGCCTCATACCGCGACCGTACGTAGCCGTCGACACCACCGGCCATCCGGCCAACTCTCCTATGGGGGTGGGGTTTTCCCGAGGGCGCGTTCGGGTGCGGGTCTTCTTGGCATGGCAGAGGATCCGCATCAAGGCGCCCGGGTTGCTGAAACGGATCCGTGGTCGGGCCGCCCGCCTGGGACGTGGCACCGTCTGCCACTCAGGCGAGCCACTCGTGAAGTGCCCTCGAAAGGCCATGACTTTCTGCTCGCTCACCGAGCGCCCATTTTTCGGGAATGCTCATCAGCCGGCTCTTGGAGGGGTCGCTCCTCGCGAATTCCGGCAAGGGCCGAGGCGACGAGGGCGACAGCGCCGTCGTCGTCGTGGGCCAGTCGGCGCAGGACCTCCTGCGCGGTGGTTCCCTCGATCTCGACCAGCGCCTGGGTAAGGCGGATCCGCGTCGCGGAGTCCGCGGTGGGTGCGGCCAGTTCGTCGACCAGGGCGGTCATGATGCGGTCCGCGCATCCGGGATCCAGGGACAGCATTCCCAGAACCTCCCCCGCGTCCACGTCGTTGGGGCCCTCCACCACCATGTTGACAAGTATGGGCATGGCCGCGGCCACACCCTGCCTGCCCAGAGCCAGAGCAGCGTGCCTGCGCACCGTCGTGTCCGGGTCGCCGAGGGCGCCAGTGAGCGCTGCGGCAGCCGCCGGAGCCTCGGGCATCTCGACGATCGCCAACACCGCGCGCCGCCGGATGCCGGCGTCCTCTGAGTGCAGGCCCGCCTGCAGCGTCGCCACGCCGTCGCCGCCCGATCGGGCGAGCGCCCAGCGCAGCGCGCCCGCGACGTGCGGGTCGGTCTCGGTCAACACCGCCCCGGCCAACAGATCGGCGGGTACCGGCAGATCCTCCGGCCGGCCCAGGACAGCCTGCTGTCTGTGCGCGGCGCTGGTCGAGTTGAGTTGCCGCATGAGTTCGACGATGCGCAGCACTCCCTGCCAGTCCGTGGGTGCCAACGCGTCGATCGCACGGAGCCGCTCGAGCAACTCCTGTTCTTGCGCCAGGCGGTCCTCCGTCCTCCGGATGATGTCGCCGACCAGGTCGGACGGAGTGAAGGCCGGGTCCTCCAGTGCGCGCCCGATCTGCTTGAGC
This sequence comes from Streptomyces sp. NPDC006335, assembly GCF_040612795.1. Taxonomy (NCBI): domain Bacteria; kingdom Bacillati; phylum Actinomycetota; class Actinomycetes; order Kitasatosporales; family Streptomycetaceae; genus Streptomyces; species Streptomyces sp. NPDC006335. Next base: position 107,777 of record NZ_JBEXQX010000013.1, on the reverse strand, counting down.
GAGAGCCCCAGGGACCGCAGGCTCTCCACGTGGAAGATCTTGCGGACATCCTCGGCAGAGTATGCGCGGTAGCCACCGGCCGTGCGGCCCGTGGGCCGCACCAGCCCAAGGGCGTCGTAGTGCCGGAGCATCCGTGTGCTCACCCCGGAGTGGCGGGCCACATCCCCGATCAGCACTCCACGCCCTCCGCCTCTGCAGCTTTCACAGCTCCCCTGGGCTCGGTCGTCTGCGCGGTCTCGACGGGCTCCGAGCTCTCGGTGTCCGCCGACGCAGCAGAACACGCAGCAGCTCGTTCCGGACCGAGCGCGATCACTCGCCTCGCCTCGTCGAGGGCGGCCTCGAAACCGGTCTCCGGGTTCTGCCGGAGCAGCTCGGTGGCCCGGGCGTGGGCGGCCACCGCCGGGTCGGCACTGTCCGCGGCCCGCTCCAGGGCAGCCTTGTTCACGTCACCGAGGTCGACCAAGGCCCGGCTCAGACTCAGTTGCACACTTCGGTCGCCACGGCCGAGCTGCAGAACCAGTTCGTCGGCCAGGCCCTTCTCCTCGTCCTCGGGCACGAGAGCGACCGCGACGCGCCACGCGGTCCGCGCGACCTCGTCGTCGGGGTCCCGCAGCATGTCGCGGGTGATCCAAACCCACGTGCTCTTGTCACCGATCTTCGAGAGTGTGTGCAGGGCCTGACAGCGAGCCTGGGATCGTTCGGAGTCGAGCTCCCGGCGGATCCGGGGGAGGGTGATCTCCGCCGGGAGTCGGGTCAGCGCCCAGGACAGCACGTCTCGTACGAAGAAGTCCGGCTCGACCGCGCACCGCTCGACGAGCAGCTCCAGGAACACAGGGTCGGGGTGCGAGCCGACCGCCAGGGCAGTCTGAAGCCGGACCGACGAGTCATCGGCGCTCAGGGCATCGGTCATACGGGTGTTCCGCGGGGCCATGTCGGTCGTGTTGATCGGGACCACCTCCTGCGCCCAAGTGAAAACCTTGTCACCCTGTCAAGGTCAAGGCCACGACCTGCGAAGAGGGGAGTGCTCTGGTACGGCATCCTCTCGGATCCGCCGACTGGAGGTGGAGAGCGGCAGACGCAATCGCACGCTGATGCCGTCGAGGCAGCTGTCGTAGGACGGCGGCCGTGCGGCCGTGCGTCATGAGCCGTTTCCGTAAAGCACTTGTGAGCTGCGGGGGTAAGCAAGGTGTGGCCTGACCCCGCCTACCGCCCAAGCCTTGGACAGTGTCTGCGGGTTGCCCATTGTGAGCAATTGTCATGACCTCTGGATGCTGCTCACCGGGTCTAGTGATCAAAAAACTGTGTCGCCTGTGGGGGCGAGTGACCGTAGCGTCCGCCTATGGATTGGAGCGCCTGGCACGACCAGTACGACGCGGCCGACTCGTGGATGGCACGGCGACTGCGGACAGTTCAAGCGCAGGTCCGCGCTGCCTTGTCTGATGCCCCGGCCGGCGGGTTGAAGGTGATCAGCCTCTGCGCTGGGGAAGGCCGCGACCTTCTGGACGTTCTGGCCGAGCATCCCCGCCGCGACGATGTGCGAGCGAGGCTCGTCGAGCTGGACCCGCGCAACACTGCCGTCGCTCTGGAAAGGGCTGGCCGGGCAGGCTTGCACCAGGTCGAGGTCGTGACCGGCGACGCCTCCCTCATCGACCATTACGAGGACATGACCCCTGCAGATCTCGTCCTGATCTGTGGCGTTTTCGGCAACATCACCGACGCCGATGTCGAGCACACCATCGCGGCCTGCAATCAGCTGTGCAAGACCGGCGGCACCGTTATCTGGACCCGGCATCGCGCCGAGCCTGACCGGGTGCCGCTGATCTGTGAATGGTTCGAAGCGCAAGCCTTCGAACTGCGGTGGCTGTCAGCACCGGACGCAGGCTTCGGAGTCGGTGTGCACCGGTTCGTCGGCGCACCTCAACCCTTGCGGCGCAGCACTCGTCTGTTCGAGTTCGTGGGCTACGACGTGCTCCGTCAGGCCGTGGCAGCGGAATCCCTCGGTCGTAACGACCCCACGCCGCACGACCAACGCGGCACGTAGTCGGTGGGGATGGTCAGGCGGCGTCGGCCTCTGGCCGTTCGACCAGGACGCCGTTCGCGAACCTCGCGCCGGCACGAACAAGGGGCACCAGATGGGCTCCGGTGATCGCCCGCCGAACGGGCTGGGCGGACTCAACGAGCTTCAACGCCATCGCGAGCGCGGCGGCTGGGTTGCCGGCGCGACCCAGTGCTCGGCCGGGAAGTCGTAGAACGCCAGCGACTCTCGCGATCATCGCTGATCTTCGCGACGGCCTTCGGCCCCTTGTCGCCGTAGCCATTGCGAATGCCTCGATCGCCTTCTTGGCCTGGGCGCGCCCTCGGCGTCGTAGATCTCCTGCATCGCCTTTGTGGCGCCCGGCTGCACCGACTTCGGAAGTGCGTTTGCCACATGCGGCAGGTCAGAGCCCACATCTCATGTCTCAGCAAGAACCAAGCGCAGCCGTCCCAGCCCGACATCACCCATCACGTTCGATAGCACCCGCGAGGCCCGTACCGCCGACGGCCGCCCCCACCGATCTCAGCAACTCCCCGGCACCAACCCTTCGCCCATGTCCGCTCCCAGCCCGGAAAATGCCTGCTCACGACACGGGATAGCAACTACTGTCCTGTGACATGCAATTGACCGTCCTCGGGGGCTGCGGAGCGTGGCCCACCGCAGTCCAGGCATGCAGCGGCTACCTCGTCGACTACGCGGGCTTCCGCCTGCTCATCGACCCCGGTTATGCCACACTGCCCCGCCTGCTCGACCACTGCACCGTCGACGCCGTCGACGCCGTGCTGGTCAGCCACGGGCACCCCGACCACTGCGCCGACCTCAATCCTCTTCTGCGCGCCCGGGGCCTGAGCGACACGCCACCGTCGGCCCTGCCCGTCTACGCACCGCACGGTGCCGTCGACGCTGTTCTCGCCCTGGACAAAGCGAGCATGCTCGCCGGGGCGTACCGCCTTCACGAGTTCCAGCCAGGTGACCATTTCGACATCGGCCCATTCAGAACCGACACCTGGCTCCTGCCGCACTTTGTGCCCAACGCCGGCATCCGACTGACCACACCGGAAGCTGTGCTCGCCTACACCGGCGACACGGGACCGAGCCCCGACATCCTGCGCCTCGCTCAGAATGCCGACCTGCTGTTGTCAGAAGCCACACACATCCACGAAGTGCCGTCCGCCGACGCGCCGTATCTGCTGACCGCACGCTTGGCAGGCCAGTACGCCAGCCAAGCAGACGCTGCCGGCCTCATGCTGACCCACCTGTGGCCAGGGACAGTCCCTGAAGCCGCACATGACGCAGCCGCGGGAACCTTCCGGCACCCCATACATGTCGCAACTCCCGGACTGAAGATCAAAGTCGCCCGTACAAGCGGTCAAACAGTGGTGAAACCCTAATGAGACGTGCTGTTGCAGGCGATGGGCGGGTACTTCGCCCGGCTGGCGCAGGGTCCGTGGAAGGCGCTCGCCGAACCGGACGAGGGCGCCCTGGAACTACTGCACAGCTACTTGTTCCGCGCCGTCCACGGGGTGCCACTCGCCGCCGACGTACCCCCGCGTCTGACCGGGCGGGGGCGCCTGCTTCGCCGCCAAGATGGCCCTGGAGATCGGCGCCTCCGACCCCGACGACCTTGCGTACCTTCTGCTGACCCTCATCCGGGGCAGCGATGTCGTAGGGGCGTACGGCCACAGCCCCCACCCAGACCGACTCGTACGAGCAGGCGATCGCGGCCGTCCAGGCTGCCTACGGCCTCAACCTCGCCGCCGCCACCAGCAGTTGGCCGCCCGCGCCCGACCCCCGGCCGGGCCCGGAAACGCTCAGCAGCGAGGACCTCGGGGAAGGCTGGACGGAGCGGATGGCGTTCGACACCGTCGCCGCGCTCATGCCCGGCGCCCGCGCCGTCCAGCAGCACTTCGCCGGCCATCCGGAGACGCCGATCGAGCCGAAGAGGACTGGTGGGACGCTCACGGCACCGTCACTCCCATCGTCCTGCGGTGGGAAACCCGACGCTGACACGAGTGGTGGGCCGAGCCCAGCGCGCTTGGCCTCCAGTGCGCCCTCGTTGTAGTAGCGGTGCTGCGGGCGTTGCCCTCCGGCGGCGACGTGGCCCAGTGCCTGTCGGCGGAACAGATCGGCGCTCCGTCCTCACCCGCCGCTGGAGGCCCACATGGTGGCCGCAGGGTGCCACGGTGCTCCGGATTGCGACGCCGACGGTTCAGCGCAGGGTGCGGACGAACACGTCCCCGATCAGGTTCGTGTCCTCGGGCACCAGCCCCGGGTAGTAGGAGTCGAATACGGCCGTCGACTCGTCCGCGCTCAGCGCCGCGCGTCCCACGGTGACGGGCTTGCCGTCCTGTCCCGGTGACAGCAACTCCTCGTGTCCGGTCCGCAGATCGCGCAGGACCAGCCCCAGCGACCTGCCGTCCGCGTCGGCGGTGTTCAGCAGCAGCTTCGAGCCGTGCACCGACAGGTCCGACATCAAGGTGAGATCCGTGGGGGAGCGGCCGTCGTACCGCTGGAGCGTGCCGGTGTGCAGGTCGCGGACGAAGGCGTTCCAGCCGCTGTTGGGATCGGCCTGCGGAACCAGGTTGGTGGCCCGTGAGTTGAAACCGACCTTGGAGCCGTCGGGGCTCAGCACCGGACCGAGGGCCGACATGTCGGCCCTCGCACCGTCATGGGTGGCATCAGCCTGTACGGTTCTTCCGGTCACGCGGTCGTACACCAGGATGTCGCCCTGATCGTCGTCGGCCGGCCCGGAGTATCCCTCCAGGTAGGCGACCTTGCGGCCGTCGGCGCTCATCGAGAGCTGCTGGCACTGGTGGAAGTTCTTCGAGCCGTCCGAAGACCGGCTGACCCGCCGGACCTGCTGCGTCCGGCGGTCCAGGAGCATGACCCGGCAGGCGTAGGCACCGTTCTCGTCGGCGCTGGGCCGGGCGACGAAGGCGACGTAGCGGCCACCGGCGCTGATCGGGGCGACGCCGTAGGACACGTGGTAGCCCTCGTCCATCGCGGGTGCCAGGCGTTGGGTCTGGCCGGTCTGCAGGTCCATGACGTGCACGGACGACGTCCCGGTCGGGGCCGAGTACGAGTTGAAGGTCAGGTAGCGCCCCGACTCGGACAGCTGTGGCGTCGATGTCGTCTCACCCGGTACCACGACACGCTGCAGCGGTGCGCCGGGAGCGGTCCGGTAGAAGATGCTGTTCGGCACGTCGGTACCGGGCACCAGGTTGCTCGCCGACGACTGGAAGGCCACCACGCGTCCGTCGGCGCTGACCACCGGCTGCATCGAGTGGTGGTTGCCGCCGGTGCCGTCAGGGGCCACGCTGATCCGTTCGGTGCGCGGGACCTGATCGGCGGCGGCCGCCTCGGCAGGCCAGGAGAGACAGGCGACGGCAGCCGCCAGGACAGCGGTCATGGACATGCGTAAGGAAGGTTTCATCAGGTGGCTCCCCCTTCGGCCGGGGACGGCCACCGCCGCCCCCTGTACCCCGTGCCCCCGGCCAGGCGCAGAAGGCTCACGAGGATGCACGAGATGAAAGCGCGTCGTCCGCCAGGGGTCAATGGGTGCGCACCGGTCGGTCCCCTTCTCGGACGGTCAGCGGTGGCTCAGCAGGTCGACCACTCGTCCGTTGGAGGCGCCGATGACGATGCCTCCGTGGTCAGCTGCCACAACCGTCAGCCATGCGGAAGGAGTTGGACGGCTTCCCCACAGGCATGGGTCTTGCCGGTGGAGAAACCACCGATCGAAGTCACCGGTGTGCTGCGGTCCTGCCGGGCGCCGAGCACCCAAGCCCGAGGGACCACGTCGTGCTCGCGCTCCGCATGGACCGGCAGCGCTGGCAGCGGGCCGGCCGCGTCATCGCCGGGGGCTTCGATCGCCCGGGACAGGCGCAGCAGGGGCGCTCGATCTGCGTGCAGTCGCCGCCCGTAGAGATGATGCCCTCGCCCGATCACGCGCTCCCGTCCGGGTTCCTGCCGTTCAGCTCCTGCTTGAACACGAGGCGCTTACCGGTCGCTGCCAGTCCCGGGAGCTTCAAGCCGAAGCCGGCACTGGACGCCTCGTGCGACGAGGCGCTGGTGCCTGTCGTGGGCCTGATCAGCCGGACGAGCTCCGGCGTCCGGGCGCCCCCGCACGAAGTCCGTCCATGACGATGTCCAGCAGGCGTGTCGCCTTTGGCTGCCAGTCGTCGTGCGGGGTGAGCTGCCACAGGCCTGCGATGGCCAGCATGAAGTCGTCGGCCGTGATGCCGGGACGGATCGCGCCGGCCTCCTCGCAGGCGTGGAGCAGGAGGTCGGCAGCGTCGGTCACCGGCGTGTGGCCCGGTTTCGCCGCCTTCCCGGACGGGGTGCTCAGGGCCTGGCGGATCGCCTCCGCCAGGCCGGCCTTGGTCATCGCGAAGCGGGCGAGGTGGTCCATCCAGGCCCGCAGCGCACGGTCGGGTTCCATGGTCTCCAGCAGCTCGGACGCGGTGTCGGCGATCTGCTGTACTCCTTGGCGGTAGAGCTCGAGGACGAGCGTCTCGCGGTTGGGGAAGTTCCGGTAGAACGTGCCCTGGCCGACGCCCGCCTTCTTGGCGATCGTGCTCAGCGGGGTGTCGGCGGCCCGGGAAAGCTCGGTGAGGGCCACTTCCAGAATGCGTTCGCGGTTGCGTTGCGCGTCCGAGCGCAGGTGTGGGTCGTTCCTCTGCCGCACTCGTCCTCCTCGCCGGCTTGTGTCCGAAAGCGGTCCTTGAGAACCGGACAGTTGTCCACTACGTTCGAACCGGTAGCGGACAATTGTCCGCTTGAGCTCACTCTAGCGTCGGACTGACGCCCCGACGTGTCCGGGACACGTGAAAGAAGGCTGAACATGGCCCCAGCCCCCTCGTCAACGTCCAGCGACATCACCTTGAACATCAACGGCGAGAAGCACAGTCTGCCCGTCGACCACCGCACCACCCTGCTCGACGCCCTGCGCGAGCGCCTCGACCTGACCGGTACCAAGAAGGGCTGCGACCAGGGGCAGTGCGGCGCCTGCACGGTACTGCTCGACGGACGCCGGGCGGTGTCCTGTCTGCAACTCGCCGTGGCCGCCGACGGACGCGAGATCACCACCGTCGAGGGCCTGGCCGAGGGCGACCGACTGCACCCGGTGCAGCAGGCGTTCCTCGACCTGGACGGCTACCAGTGCGGTTACTGCACCCCTGGCCAGATCTGCTCGGCGATCGCGGTAATCGAGGAACACGCGGCCGGCTGGCCCAGTGCCGTCACCGACGACGTCCGCCCCGAGGCTGGACCACCACCCCTGAGCGCGGAGGAGATCCGGGAACGGATGAGCGGGAACCTGTGCCGCTGCGGCGCGTACGTGTCGATCGTCCAGGCCGTGGCCCAGGCGGCGGAAGCGAAGACCAAGGAGGCGGCAGCGTGAGGGAGTTCGCTTACGACCGGGCCCTCGACGTCTCCGGGGCCCTGGCCCTGCTGGACGCCGACCCCGACGCCCGCTTCCTCGGCGGCGGCACCAACCTCGTCGACCTGATGAAGACCGGCGTCGAGCGCCCCACCCGCCTGGTCGACGTCCGCGAACTGCCCCTGGACGGCATAGAGGTGACGCCGGACAGCGGCCTGCGCATCGGCGCCACCGTCACCAACAGCGACCTCGCCGCCCACCCCGAAGTCCGCCGCCGCTACCCGGCGTTGGCACAGGCGGTACTGGCCGGCGCCTCCGGCCAGCTCCGCAACATGGCCACCGTCGGAGGCAACCTGCTCCAGCGCACCCGGTGCGGCTACTTCACCGACGTGACCAAGCCCTGCAACAAGCGCGTGCCCGGCAGCGGTTGCCCCGCGATCGAGGGCGAGCACCACAACCACGCCGTCCTCGGTGCCTCCGAGCACTGCGTGGCCATCCACCCCTCGGACATGGGCGTCGCGCTGACCGCCTTCGACGCCGTCGTGTCGTACGAAACCGCCGACGGCCCCGGCACACTGCCCCTGGCCGACTTCTACCTGCCGGTCGGGGACACCCCGCACCGCGAGACCGCGCTGCCGCCGGGCGCGCTGATCACCCATGTCACCCTGCCGCCCGCTCCGGTGGCCGCCCGGTCCCGCTACCGCAAGGTGCGCGAGCGGGCCTCGTACGCCTTCGCCATCGGCTCCGTCGCCGCCGCGCTCGACGTGCAGGACGGCCTCGTACGCGACGTACGCCTCGCTTTCGGGGCGGTCGCGTCCCGGCCGTGGCGGGCGACGGCGGCCGAACGCGTCCTCGCCGGAGCGCCTGCCGACGCCGAGACCTTCGCCGCCGCCGTGGACGCCGAACTCGCCGCGGCGAAACCGCTGCCGCACAACGCATACAAGGTGACCCTCATGCGCAACCTCGTCGTGGCCGTGCTGACCGAACTGACCGAGGAGGCCGCCCGATGACCACCACCCCCACGGCACGCAAGAACGCCGTCGGCACCGCGCACACCCGCGTGGAGGGCCGCGACAAGGTCACCGGAGCCGCCCGCTACGCCGGTGAGATCCCGTTCGCCGACCTCGCGTACGGCTGGCTGGTGCTCTCCACGGTCACCCGTGGCCGCATCCGCTCCATCGACAGCGCGGACGTCCTCGCCATGCCCGGCGTGATAGCCGTCCTGCACCACGGCAACGCCCCGCGGGTCGAGACGGGCTACGTCGGTGTGCTGGGCGTTCCGGACCCGACCGCGGCCGTTTTCCAGCACGACAGGGTGCCGCACGCCGGCTGGCCGGTGGCGCTGGTCGTCGCCGACACCTCCGAACGGGCCCGGGAGGCCGCCGAAGCGCTGGTGGTGCACTACGAACAGGAGCCGCACGACGTCGACTTCGCCGGCGAGCACCCCGACGCCTACCCGCTCGACAGCCATGGGCCGGCGGTGATCGAGAACGGCGACCTGGAGGCCGAACTCGCCGCGTCCGCGGTGGTCGTGGACGCCGAGTACACCACCCCGGAAGAGCACCACAGCATGATGGAGCCGCACGCGGCGACCGCCCGCTGGGACGGCGGCCGTCTTGAAGTCGTCGACTCCAACCAGGGCACCTTCTGGGTCGCGAGCGAACTCGCGCAGATGTTCTCGCTCGACCCGTCCGCTGTCCGGGTGCGCTCCGAGCACGTCGGCGGCGGCTTCGGCAGCAAGGGCATCCGCGCACACCAGGTGGCCGCCGTCATGGCCGCGACCGAACTGCAGCGCCCGGTCCGCGTGGTCATGACCCGCCGTCAGATGTTCTCCCTGACCGGCTACCGCAGCCCCACCCGGCAACGGCTGCGGCTCGGCGCCGACGCGGACGGCCGGCTGCGCGCGCTGGAGCACCGTTCCCTCAGCGCCACCTCCACCGTGCACGAGTTCATCGAATCGGCCGCCGGCCCCGCCCGGACCATGTACGGCGCCGACGCCCACCACACCGCCAACCGGCTCGTCCGCCTCGACGTGCCGACCCCGACGTACATGCGCGCGCCGGGCGAGGCACCGGGATCGTTCGCACTGGAGTCGGCGATCGACGAACTCGCCGAGAAGTGCGGAATCGACCCGATCGAACTGCGCGCCCGCAACGACCCCGCGGCGGGCCCGGTGTCCGGGCTGCCGTTCAGCGGCCGCAATCTGATCGCCTGTTTCCGGGAAGGTGCCCGCAGGTTCGGCTGGGCCGACCGTGACCCGCGCCCCGGCCTGCGCCGCGAGGGACGCTGGCTGCTCGGCACCGGGACAGCGGCCGCATCCTTCCCGGCGGGGGCCGGCCCGTCCACCGCGGCCGTGACGGCGGAGGCGGACGGCACCTTCACCGTGGGGGTCAACGCCGCCGACATCGGCACCGGCGCCCGGACCGCACTCACCCTGATCGCCGCCGACGCCCTGCAGACCGAGACGGAGCGCGTCCGGGTGCGCATCGGCGACAGCGACCTCGGCCCCGCGTTCATCGCCGGCGGCTCCATGGGCACCCGCTCCTGGGCGTGGGCGGTCATGGCCGCCGCGAAGGAACTGCGGGAGAAACTCGCCCTCGGCGCCGACATCCCGCCGGAGGGGATCACCGTACGGTCCGACACCACGGAGGCCCTCGGCGCCCTCGCCAGGACGGAACGGCACTCCTTCGGCGCCCAGTTCGCCGAGGTCGCCGTCGACCCCGCCACCGGCGAGGTCCGGGTGCGCCGCATGCTCGGCATCTTCGCCGCCGGCCGGATCGTCAACCCGCTCACCGCCCGCAACCAGTTCGTCGGCGGCATGACCTGGGGCATCTCCATGGCCCTGCACGAGGAGGCGGTCCGCGACCGCGCCCTCGGCAGCCACTACGGCGCCGACCTCGCCGGCTACCACGTCGCCTCCCACGCCGACGTTCCGGCCATCGAGGCGGACTGGATCGACGACCCGGACCCCGACGACCCGGTCGGCATCAAGGGCATCGGCGAGATCGGCATCGTGGGCGCCGCCGCGGCCGTCGCCAACGCGGTCTGGCACGCGACCGGCGTACGCCACCGGGACCTGCCGATCCGCCCCGACCGCGTCCTGACGGCAGGCGTCCGTGCTTGACCTCGCCGGGGACCTGCACCGCTGGATGGAGGAGGGCCGCGCGTTCGCCGTCGCCACCGTCGTGGCCGTCGGCGGCAGCGCCCCGCGCGGCCCCGGCGCCGCCCTCGCCGTCGACAGCGAGGGCACGGTGATCGGCTCCGTCTCCGGCGGCTGCGTGGAGGGAGCGGTGTACGACCTCTGCGTCCAGGCGCTGCAGCACGGCGAGACGGTCGTCGAACGGTTCGGATACAGCGACGAGGACGCCTTCGCGGTCGGCCTGACCTGCGGCGGGGTCATCGACATCATGGTCACCCCGGTCGGCACCGACGCGCCTGGAAGGCCGGTGCTCCGGTCGGCCCTGTCGGCTGCCGTCCGGGGCGAGCCGGCAGCCCTCGCCCGCGTCGTACGAGGCCCCGCCGATCTCCTCGGCACGGCCCTGCTGGTGCGGCCGGGCGAAGCGGTGGGGGAGCCGTCCCGGCCCTCCCGGGTGAGCTCGTACGAAGGCGGACTCGGCGGGCAGGCGGAACTGGACCGTACGGCGGCCGGTGAAGCCCTCGCCATGCTGGACGCCGGCCGCACCGGCACGGTCGAGCTGTCGGCGGACGGCTCACGCTGCCCCGCCGGACTGACCTTGCTCATCGAGTCGAGTGTGCCTGCGCCCCGCATGATCGTCTTCGGGGCGATCGACTTCGCCGCGGCACTCGTACGGGTGGGCAAGTTCCTCGGCTACCACGTCACCGTGTGCGACGCCCGCCCCGTCTTCGCCACCACGACCCGCTTCCCCGAGGCCGACGATGTCGTCGTCGACTGGCCGCACCGCTACCTGCGCCGCACCGCGACCGACGCGCGCACCGTGCTGTGCGTGCTCACCCACGACGCCAAGTTCGACGTGCCCCTGCTGGAGGCGGCCCTGCGGATGCCGGCCGCGTTCGTCGGCGCGCTGGGCTCACGGCGGACGCACGCCGACAGGGAAAGACGGCTGCGGGAAGCAGGCCTGACCGACGGGGAGTTGGCCCGGCTGAGGTCGCCGATCGGCCTCGATCTCGGTGCCCGCACACCCGAGGAGACGGCCCTGTCCATCGCGGCGGAGATCATCGCCACCCGACGGGGCGGAAAGGGCACGCCCCTGACCGGGTCGGGGGGACCGATCCACCACGAGGAGGACACGCATGACGCGGGGACGAGCTCAGGCCCGTGGACGCGGAGCACCGTAGCGATGCGCACGTCCATGCCGAGCTTGCGGTAATGGCTGCCCATGCGCCGCGGGCTTCGTGTACGGCAAGGACGGCACGATCGGCGACTGGACGGTCTCCACGGAGAACCTGCCGTGCTACAAGGACTGATCCGCATTCCGCCTGGCTGAGACGATGTCTCGGTGAACTCTTTCTCGTATGACCGCATCGGTCCTGGTCATGACCGGACGGATCTCTCGGAGCCCAGGCAGGCCGAGCCCGGTGAGTGGCCGAAGTTCGAGGCCGCACTGGCTGTGGTCAATCGCGACGTGACGGCGACCCTGCCCGGTCAGGACGCGCTGATCCTGATGGTCGCCCCGTCCTGGCAGCCGCTGCCCGCGAGCGGGATCGACAGGGGACTGGTTTATGTGGCGATGCCGGACGGCCGTTGGCAGGGCAATTCCGTGAACGCGGTCGACCTGGAGGAAGGTGACCTGCCGGAGCCGGATGATGCGATGGCGGCCCTGACGCTGGTCACGGAAGCGGCGCAGGAGACCGTCATGGAGCTGCTCTGGCAGGTGTGGCCGGTCTGCCGGGAGCACAAGACGGGGCTGCACGTTCGTCCCGCAGGGACCGCCGACGACTGGTGCGGGGGCGAGGCGGACGCGTCGGACCCGGTGGTGTGGTGGTGCCGGGGCAGCCGGGACGGCACAGGCCACGACGTGTCCCCGGTGGGCGAGTTGGCCGCGACCCTACCGGGAAAGGAGCGTCGCACACTGCGGCGCAGCGAGCGCAGACGGGACAGTGGCCGATAGCGGTGTGGACAGCCGTACAGCTTGTCGGCTGTCCACCGCCGTCGTCGGCCGCTGACCATGCCCGGGTCGAGCGGGGGAGGGTGGAGATCAGCGCGGTGCAGTACGAATCGCCCGGCCGTGGCGACGGCTCGCGGCGTTTGCTGAAGAAGGAGTGGGTGGAACTCACCAACACCAGCCGCCGGGCGGTCAACCTCGGTGGCTGGACCCTTGCCGCTTCATCGACGACGCCTCCTGGGGCGGGCACCGCCACCGCGGCGGCGGCCACGACCGCTGACCCCGTTTCCTGCACCCGCGGCACGAGGTGATGCCGCGAGGTGACGGACGTGGCTCCGGCTGATCCGCCTGCCGGGGCTATCCGTCGCCTCGGCCAGCGGGATACAGCCCGCGGCCGCACGGCGGGCCAGCAGAGCATCGCGGCCCGGGGCGCGATCTCGTGGTGGCTAGGGTCCGGTGGTTTGGAGGCGCAGGTTCCGCTGCCCGCCGGACCCCAGCTATGAGGCCCGGTTCCCGGCAAGGTGGTGGTTACACCGTTATGCGACGGAATTGGCCTGATACGGGACATGTCTGTGGCTCCGGATGCGTCCGGAGCCACAGACATGTTGCTGCGTGGCGGGTTACCAGCGATACCAGCGTCCCTCGCGGCCCCCTGTGTCGGCGGAGCGTATGACGAAGCCCCGCAGCCAGACGACCAGGACGATGACGGCGATCCACCACAGTGCCTTCAGCGCGAAGCCCGCGCCGAATCTGCGGGGGACGCGGTGACCTTTTTTTCCTGGTTTCTCCACTGCGCAGGCCTGTGGCAGGGCTGCCGGCGCCCGGGTCAGCCGTCCGCGTGCCGGCGCTTCCGGGGCGTCGTAGCCAAGGCGGTCGACGTGCCGGTCCCTGCCCGTACGACGCGATGCTGCCCCGGCACCCACGCAACTGAGCCGAGAAGACCGTGCCGCAGCCGATCTGTGCCCGTACAACACCGGATCACGGCGGGATGCGCCGGGCCTGGGACCGGGCCCGCGGTGCCACTCAGTCGGCGATGGTGAGCTGCATCAGCGCCTCGGCCGCGTGCATGCGGTTCTCCGACTGGTCGAAGACTCGGCTCTGCGCGCCCTCGAAGACGTCGTCGTCCACCTCGCAGATGTCCGGGTGGGCGATGGCGGTCTCGGTGTCGAGCAGGTGGAACGCGGGGAGGCAGTGCAGGTAGGTGGTGGTGTCCTTGCGGCCGGTAAGAGCCATCAGTTCACCGGTGACCTTCAGGAAGCGCGGTAGTTCGGTGCGCGTCTCGGTCTGGTCCTCCTCGCCCATGGGGACCCAGACGTCGCCGTAGGATCTCGGCGAGCAGCGCGGGATCGGGCTGGAGCGGCTCGGGCGCGAGGATGCGCAGATCCAGGCCGAGCTTCGCCGCGGCCACCGCGAGGGTGATGGTCATGTTGTTGCGGCCGTCGCCGACGTAGGTCAGAGTCAGCCTCTTCAGGTCAGCGAAGTCCTCGCGGAGGGTGAGCAGGTCGGCGAGGACCTGGGTCGGGTGGTAGCTGTCGCACAGGCCGTTCCACACGGCGGGCGCTGGACGGTGGTGTCACGGGCACGGCCAAACTGTGATCAGGATGAGCGGGCAGTGGTGCGTCGGCTGTCGCGGGTGCGCAAGGCGCCGCGAGATGTGGTGATGCGGGCACGGATGGTCGAGCTGAGCTGGGCAGGGCTGCGGGTGCCGGCGATCGCGGACTAAGGCCTGTCCGGCGGATCATGCTGCGATCGGCACGGTAAAGCAGGCCATCGCACTACGATCACGGGATGTTCGAGTACCACGGTTGGATCACGGTCAGGGAGACCGCAGCTTGTGACGACGATGAGGCTAATCTGCAGCAGATCGTCAACGAGCTTCGGCTTCGCATCGCCCAGATGGACAGCCCGTACTTGCTTGACCTCAGGTGGATGAACGGCTCGCCGTTCATCCACCTCGGCGGCCACTCCAATCACCGCTCGGCGCCTGACATTGTCGAACTGTTCGAGCATGTGGCTGTGGTTGCCCCTGGCTCCTATGGGCTCCTCCACGTTCGCGATGACGAAGAACCCGACCACGGAAACGAGGTACGCATGCTCAGGCTGGTTCGCGGCGTGCTCACGCAGCACACCGAGGCGCTGCTGTCTCCGTGTATCCCGACAGTGGAGGATCCCTGCATCGACTGAGGCGTCTTCGGCGAATCACGTTTGGATCCAGAGTCGGTTTGCGGCGAGGGTGACGGTGCCGTGGAAGACGTAGGCCCGCTTGTCGTAGCGGGTCGCGACGGCGCGAAAGCTCTTCAGGCGGTTGATCGTCCGCTCGACTTCGTTGCGGCGCTTGTACTGCCCCTTGTTGAACCCGGTGGTCGGCCGCCGCGGCTGCCACGACGCCGACGGTGGCCCTCTGGTCCTTCGGCTCGGGAATGGTGTGCCTGATATGGCGTCTGCGCAGGTAGCGGCGGTTCCTGCGGGAGGAGTACGCCTTGTCCGCGCTCAGGTGTCCCGGCCGGGTGCGCGGGCGCCCCTCGTCCTTGCGGGCCACTCGGATGCGTTCGAGTACGGCGATCATCTGTGGTGCGTCGCCCCACTGGCCTGGAGTGACCAGCAGCGCGAGGGGTCTGCGACCACCTTCACTGGCCAGGTGGATCTTGCTCGTCAGGCCGCCCCGGGACCTTCCGAGTACCTCGTCGGGGCGGTGCTGTCGGGGCGTGGCCCTTTTTTCGGTGTGCGGGGTGTCTTCCTGCGGGCGCCGGCGGCGTGTTGGTGGGCACGGCAGGACGTGGAGCCGACGCCCAACATGCTCCAGTCGATCCGGCCCTCCGCGTCGGCGTCGGACTGGACCGCCTGGAGGATCCGGTCCCAGGTACCGTCCGCGGACCAGCGTCTGTGCCGTTCATAGATGGTCTTCCACCTGCCGAACCTCTCCGGCAGATCCCGCCACGGGATCCCGGCCCGTTCAGGGAAGAGGATCCCGTTGATCACTCTGCGGTGACTGGCCCACCGCCCATCACGCCGACCGCGGACGGGCAGATGCGGCTCCAGGCGGCGCCATTCCTCGTTCGTCAGATCGCCACGGCCCACGACCAACTACACGGCTCCGCAAGCCGAAACACTTATGATCCGCCGGACAGACATTAGGTGGGCTGGGGCCAGAGGACAAGGCGTTCGACACCGAACCCAGGCGGCGCTGAGCTTTGCCGTTCAGCCGAGTCGTCGCAGAACAGCCGACCGTGTCAGTGGCCGGTCGCATACTGACGCCCATGCAGATATTGGCGCACACACTCAAGCGGGCCTGGCACCAGGTGTCCGCGGCCTCTGACGTGCTCGACGACGCGATGCTCCCGCCCATCGGCACCTCACCCGACCAGTACGAGCAGCACGTGGGCGAGCCGCACGGTCGTCTCTTCCTGGTCCTGGACGATGACGGCACGGTGCGCGGCCACATCGGTCCCTATCGGGAGGTCTTCGTCACTCAGGACCTGGATCAGGTGCTGTACTTCGCCGCCGAGGACGCGGTCCGCAAGCTTGCCGAGCACATCGCGGCCCGGTCCCCGGGTCGCGGCCCGGTGGCTAATCTCGTCTCCGGGCAGGCCGAGCTGCTGGACCGGATCAACCTCGCCTGGGGCAGCCGATTCCGCAACGGCGGCATGGACGGTACGCAGCCCTCCGCTGCGTGCGGGCGCGACCCGCTGGAGCGCCTCGCCTGGATCGCCGGCAGCTGGCGCGAGCAGGACCCCTACACCCACCTCGCCTTCTTCCGCGGCGAGAGCATCAGCGCCGAACAGATCGCCCTGCTCCACGGAGCCGACCCAGCACAGATCGCCGCCGGGACCCGTCTTGTGGATCTGCGCAGCATGGACGGCGGGGCCTTCGACCACTGGGACATCGTCTGGGAAACCTGCTGCTACGGGCAGGCCGGCGACTGGGCGTTCCTGATGTACCACGAGACCCCCGGCTTCGGGCCCGGTCCTGAGGCTCTTGCCCGTCTCGGTGTCACCGAGACGGTGCACCTGAGCGCCACCTCCGCGAAGGCCATCTACACCTTCGACTACATACGCGACGGCCGCCGAATCGACGATGACTGGGGCGTCCTCGAGCTGATCTGGTACGACCGAGGCCGTGCCCCCTACTTCCGAGGCGGTCAGCTCGACTTCCTCAACCAGGCCATACGCCGTGCCGAATTGGACCACCCCGACCTCACCAGCGAGTTCGAGCTGTACTTCCACGCCCTGGAGGACGCTTTCGACCTCCAACTGCCCCGGCAGGCCATTCAGGAGGGAACGGTCCGGGCCGCGCAGTGGACACGCCGCAACAGTTGACAGCCAACACAGTCCACTCAGGTCGGAGTGAACCGCTCCGGGATCGGTGGAGGCTCCGGACCGTCCCGAGCCGAGGGGAGCCGCCGGTCGGGGCGGATGCTGAGCGTATCCTCGCAGCCTGCCTGCGCATCGTCCGGCTGTTCTGCTCCGACCTCTGCCCCGGCACCTAGCCAAAGGCGGCCTGGGACCGCGCGGTGTGGTGGTGCACGCCCACGGCCCCTGCAGACGAACCGGTGAGCTGACGGCCGCCCGGCGGATCCGTACGGGCCTCAGGACATGCTGCCCCGGCACACCGTCCCCATGGCCGGAGTGCGGCCCGTGCGGAGGTATTTGTCCACCGCCTGCGCGACGCAGCGGTTCTGCGGGTATGTGCCGTGGCCCTCCTCCTCGGCCGTCAGGAGCACGCCGACACCGTCACCCAGGGCGCGGGCCATGTGGCGGGCGCCGGGATACGGGGTAGTCGGGTCGCCGGTTCCGCCGACCACCAGAACAGGGGCCGCGCCGTCGGCGTTCACCTGGAGCGTGGCGCGCTCGCCGTCGAACGGCCAGTCGTAACAGAGGTAGACGCCAGTGGACCAGGCCGCGCCGAAGACGGGTGAGGCCGCTTTGATACGGGCCTCGTCCCTGTCGAGGCGTTCGAAGCCAGGACGCAGACTGGAGTCCGCGCAGGTGATCGCGATCCGGGCGGCGCGGCTGCTGTCGCGCGGGGTCGCCGCGCGGTCGGCGGAGCCGATGTCGTCCGCGCCCTTGCTCAGCGGACCGCCGTCATTGTGGTCGATCAGCGCGGCGAGCGCCTTGGCGAGCGGCGACCAGCCGTCTGTGCCGAGGTCGAGAAAGTCACTGACGGCGAGCGCGAGGGCGTCGGCGTCGAGGTTCCTGCCGCCGCCGGCCGGGGCGGGCGTCTTCTCCAGGCGGTCGGCCAGGCGCGCCATGCGTCGCGCGGCCTCCTCGGGCCCATCGCCGGTCGGGCAGTGGCGGATACGGGCCGCGCAGTGCGCAGCGAACCGGTCGAACGCCGCCTGGACCGCCTTGACCTGCGACACCTGCTGCTCGCTGAGGTCCTCGGTCGGATCGACGGACGCTTCGAGGACGAGCCGTCCGACGTGCGACGGGTACAGGTGGGCGTAGACCCCGCCGAGCGCCGTTCCGTACGAGACGCCGAAGTAGTGCAGCCGCTCGTCGCCGAGGAGGTAGCGCATCAGGTCGAGGTCGCGGGCGGTGTGCGAGGTACCGACGTACGGGAGGAGCGCCCCGGAGTGCTCGGCGCAGGCGTCGGCCCCGTCGTAGCCGGTGTCGTCCGCGTTCTTGCCGCAGCGCACAGGGATGGTCGCGCCGACGCCGCGCGGGTCGAAGGAGACCAGGTCGTAGCGGTCGAGGAGCGGCTCGTACTGGTTGAGGTGTGTGGGTAGTCCGCTCACGCCGGATACGCCGGGGCCGCCGAAGTTGAGGACGAGCGAGCCGATGCGCCGGGCGTTCGGGCCGGTGGCCTTACGGCGGATCAGGGCGACGTCGATCGTCCTGCCATCTGGTTTCCGGTAGTCGAGAGGGGCCTTCATGACGGCGCAGTCGTAGCCCGTGCGCGCGGTGGGCGGCGAGGTGCAGGGGGACCAGCGCAGGTGCTGGCCGGTGGTGAGCGCGGTGGGCAGACCGGCGGGCGGGTTGTTCGCGGTGAACTCCGTACGCGGCTCAGCACTCCGGCCGCGAGCGTCATGCTGAAGCCAGGCGCCGACGGCACCGATCGCAGCGAGGACGACCACGGCGAGAATCCGCGCACCGACCGAAAGGCCCGTTCTGCGGCTTCGTATCAAATGTTCGGCACTCATCGAATCCCCGCGTTCCCGCCCCTGGACGCCCGCCCGGTGCCCGGTTGCCCGTGTGCGTGATCGTCCGATCGTCGAAATGAGTGCAGGGTACAAGCCGTCTCCGCCAGAAGCTCAACTCCTGGCGTCACGGATCCCCAACCCGGTGAACGTGTTCGGTCACAGCACGATGCTCGACTCGCCGCTGGGACTGAGGAGTTCACGGCCACCCGAACCGCCCTCGCGCACCCGGCACCACGGCAGCACGTGAGGCGCTGCACCGCGCACTGCGGTTCCTGGACGACCAGGACAACCCGCGCTCTCGCCGAAGCCCGGGCGGCTGCAGAGGCGGTGCCGCACCCGTGGCAGCAGCCGCACTGCGCCGAGTACCGGCGCAACGGTGCCCACGTCCCGCCCGCCTGGACGGGCGTGGACGCGTTCATCGCGCAGATGCCCGACTGGTTCCGGTTCGTCGGGCCACCAGCTCGCGCAGCGCGGCGTAGTGCCGCTGAGCGTCGGCTGGTGGTGCTCGGACGGTTCTTCCGCTTCGCGCGAACCCGGAAGATCGTCCTCGTCGATCCCGCCCGGGGTCTGACAGCCACAGGACCGAGCGGCTTCACCGGCACGACTCTGACGCTTGACCAGCAACGTCTGCTGTTCCGCCGCTGGACGACGGATCCAGCCGTCCACCCGCACGAGGCCCTCCGGGCATGCTCGCCCTGTTGCCGCCGTCTTGGGCGGCAGTGGAACGCTGCCTGGCCCACCGTGAAGAACAGAAGACGGACAACCCGCATGTGATGGTCACCCGTCAGACGAAATCCGGCCGGGGGCCGGCGTCACCACCGCCTACGTTAGTCACGTCCTCGACGCCTGTGGCTTCCCGCCCCGCATGATCCGCTGCACTCGACTGCTCGACCTGGTCAACACGATGGACCCCAAGCTTGTCGCCGCCGCCTTCGGCATGGACCCCGAGGCCACCATGATCCGTCTGTCCGACCGCATTGATGAGACCCGCTCGGCGGAGTGGGCGCCAGCCAACGACTGATCTCTGGTCAGAGTTCGTACGGGTAGAGAGCGATCTTCTCGCGCTCTATGAAGAGCTCGACCCACGTGCCGGCAACACCCTCGGGCAGCGCATCGGCAAGATCCAGCAGAATCTGCGAGCCGTCGAAGTCCAGCACGGCGGCGCCGTCCACAGTGAGGTCCAGCCGTCCGCGCAGGACAACGCAGTGCCCGCCAGGTCGGACTCCCGGGCCGACGCCGACAGCCGGTTTCGCGTTCCGACCCCAGGCGATGTCCTCATCGACCGTCCACTCAACGTGGTACATGCCCGGCTTCACGGCCTGGTCACCGCACCAGCGGACCGCTGTCCCGCCGAACGGCGTCCGGACCTGGGCCAGCCAGGGGCTCCAAGGAAACTTTGCGACCTTCACCAGTTCGACCAGCATCGTTCGATCATGCAGCATCCGCGTTCCTGCCGGAACCCGTGAAGTTTCGGCGCTGCCAGGTACAGCCTCGCCGGTGTGCGCTTTGCCGAAAGCCTCGTGGGAGGCGATGGCGACGCAGTTCTTCTCCTCGCGTTCCCTCAGAACCTGGAACAGCGGCTCAGTGCCGTGCTTGTCGAGGTCCATGTAGCCGAGCTCGTCGATGCATAAAAGATCGACACGGCCGTAGCGGGCGATCGTACTCACAGGTCGCCAGGGTGTGGACGGCGGCCGCGTCGATGTTGGGGTTGGCGTCGAAGTCGAACTTCCGCAGCGACTTCTGCCTCGGGAAGGCTGCGGCGTTGATTCTGCGCTCGGACCGGCGTCGGGCGCCGTCGTCGCACTCGACCAGCAGCAGTTGAGTGAGGAAGGTGAGGTAGGACATCTGCTCGCGGGCGGCCTGCTCGGCCAGGTCCAGGAACTTTGCGCGGATGGTAGGGAGCCGGAGCATCCGGCAGGCGCCGACCACGGCAGTTTCGGCCGCCAGACCGTGTCCGCGCTCAGCGGCACCAGCACCGAGACCTCTGCCGCGGCAGCCGGTACCCCGGCCGAGAGGGCGGACGGCAGCGAGGAGCCCTACCGGTGACACCGTCTCAGATCCCCGAGCAGCCCGCCGGGGAACCACCACCGCATCGCCGCGGCTGGCGCCCGGAACCGATCTGCGAGAGCGCTGGCGCCGCCCACCGCACCTGGCTGGAGCCGGTTCGCAGCCGGTTCGTCGCCAGCGGCCTGACCCTGGACGACCTCGTGGGCCGTTCCGGATACTCCCAGACGCGGCTGTCGGAACTGCTGCGCGGCAAGGGTTACTACCCCGCTGGGAGATCGCCTACAGCGTGGTGCGCGCCCTGGACATCCCCGTCCGTCCGCTGCTGCGACTGTGGAAAGCGGCCGCCGTCGAGGCAGACAAGCCCCCCACCTCCTTCACGGAGGTGGGACGCCGCGGCGGATGAGCTTGTTCGGTCAGCAGGCCGAACCACCGCCGCACCTGGTTCATCTAGGAAGAGCCGGGTGAAAGTGAAACGGACGTGGAACGGGGGTGTTTGCCGAGCCACGTCCGGATCTCGGCGGTGTCGTGTGTGTGGGG
Source organism: Streptomyces sp. NPDC006335 (assembly GCF_040612795.1). NCBI lineage: Bacteria > Bacillati > Actinomycetota > Actinomycetes > Kitasatosporales > Streptomycetaceae > Streptomyces > Streptomyces sp. NPDC006335. The sequence continues at coordinate 86,595 of NZ_JBEXQX010000013.1, read as the reverse complement.
GGGAGTTGTCACAGACGATGTGACTTCGAGCCCGGTGGGCACCGCCTTGTCGATGCGCCGTCGGCCACCGGACTCCGTCGGCGAACCGGGTTCAGCCCGACCGCATCACGGCGGACATCGAGGGTGGCGACGCGTGAGAAGCGGTGAAAAGGGCGCCGTGGACGGCCGCGGACGCCACTCGGGTGACATAGCGAGCGGTGTCCCGAGGCCATGCGCCACGTTCCTGGTGGATCAGGAGACAGACGGCGCCGTGCACGCCGGCGCACAGCAGCCTGGCGGTTTCCGTCGTGCTCTCGACCGGTACCCCGGCATCGAGACAGGCTGTGACCTTGTCCCGGAAATAGCGGAAACACGCATCCGCGTTCTGGCGACTGGCCTCGGTGGCCTCGCCATCCATCACCAGTCGGTACTGGGGGGGATGGCGAAGCCCGAACGCGACGTAGGCGACGCAGGTTTCGTAGAGCGCCGTGACCGGATCCGGGACCCCCCGGGACACTTCTTCCAACTCGAGGAACAGTGAACTCCACACACGCAGGCACGTGGCGTGGACGAGTTCCGTCTTCGAGGCGAAGTGGAGGTAGACGGCCGGCGGGGTGACTCCCGCGCGTGTCGCCACCGCGCGAATCGTAAGAGCGTCGGCACCGCCCTCTTCGAGGAGTTGATCGGCGATGTCGAGAAGCTGCTCGCGGAGCAGGCCGCCCTGGCCCTTGGCGGCGCGGACGCGGGAGCCGGTCACAGGAAGGGGCCTTCCGCAGGGAGCGGCATCAGGATGTCTTCGGCTTGACGGCGGTGACCACCTGGGTCACCCGGGCGCACAGTTCGCCTTCGGCGTCGTGCACGTCGACCTCGATGACGGTGTTACGGCCGACGCGCAGGGGGCGAGCTGTGGCGACGACGTCTGTGTGTGCCGGCCGGAGGAAGTGCGTGGTCGACTCCACAGTGGCCGGTGCCGCGCCGACCGGGCCGTTGAGGGCGGCGCACACGGCGGCGCTCACATCGGCGAGGCCCATCAACGCTCCTCCATGGAGGCCACCGCCCACCGTGGAGAGCGAGAGATCGTGTGCCAGCGTGGCTCGAACGCCGGCTGGAGTCATGTCTTCAAACACGACTCCGAGGGTCTTGGCGTACGGCGCGAGTGCGTAGACGTCGTTGGCTGCGAGTGCGGGCACTGGTTGCTCCCATCTGAGTTAAGTACGATAAGTTATCGGCGTTAACTCAGGCCGTCAATTGGGGATGTCCGATCACGTACGACGGCTACGGATAAGCCCCTTTGCGGGGAGCGGGGGTCGTTTGGCCAGGTGTCGTGGCGCGGGCCAGCGAGCGGTCGGCCGTGCACAGCACCAGGAACACGGCGGCCACACCGAGGAGCGACCAGGCCATGGCATGCAGTCCGGGACTGGTGGCGCCGTCGCGGAAGAACACGGCGCTCGCCGCAGCCGCGAACAGCGCGCCGATGTACATGAACGTGCGCAGCAGTCCCGCGGACGAGCCCATGCGGGTCGGATCGGCCTGTGCGTACAGGGCATTCTGGTTGGCCAGTCCTATCAGCCCGTGCGGGATGCCGACGACCGCGCTGAGCACGACAAGCAGCCACATCGGGCTGTCGGCGTGCAGGAGCAACAGCGCCGCGCAGCCGAGGCATTGGAAGAGCGCGCCGACGACGAGTTTGCCCCGTACCCGGCCGCGGCGTCCCGTGAGCGCGGTGACACCGATGGCCGTCGCGGACAGCGGCAGCAGAAGCAGACCTGCCTGTGACGCGTTGAGCCCTCGGCCCTCTTGGAGCCACTGGCTGTAGCCGTAGAAGAAGGCGTACGACGTGGTGTAGGCGAGGCACTGGCGGGTGAACGTGGCAAGCAGCGGTCCGTTGCCGCCGAGGACTTGAAGATCTATGAACGGCTGGTCCGTGCCGAGTTCGCGGCGCACGAACACCGAGCCCGCAGCCAGGCCGAGCACCGGCAGATACCAGTGTGCGACCGCCGGGTTCATCAGGAAGAACATGAACGCGGTCAGTGATCCGGCGAACCACAGCATGCCCGGCACATCGACGCGTACCGTCCTGCCCGGTGGCGTCGCGCGTGGCAGCCACAGTGTGCCCAGGACGCAGCACATGAGCGACAGCGGCACGTTGATGCCGAAGATCAGGTGCCAGCCACCGGTGCCGATCAGCAGGCCACCGAGAGCCGGCCCGACGACCGCGATGACCTGATTGGAGATCGACAGCGCGGCGAGGACGCCACTCGGGTTCTTCCGGCCGGTGCGCTCCGACTCCGAGCGCAGCAACGACATGGACGCCGGGTAGGCCGCCGAGGTGCCGAATCCGAGAAGGACGCGGGAAGCGACCAGCACCCACAAGTTCGGAGCGAGGGCGCCGAGCAGTCCGGCCAGGCCGGCCAGCGCGGCGCCCAGCAAGTAGAGCCGATGCGAACCGAACGCGTCGACCAGCCGGCCGATCACCGGCTGGCCGACGGCCGTCGCGAGATAGAGACCCGAGACGAGCCATGCCGTCTGTGAGGGAGGCACGTCGAAGGCGCGGCCGATGGGCACCAACGCGACTGCGAGCATGGAGGAGTTGATGGGGTTGAGAACCGAGCCCAGGATCATCGGTGCGATCAGGCGCCGGTCGAAGCCGCCCGTCTCTGCCCGACGCCGTCCGCGCGAGGCTGGACGCGTCATGCCTGCGCCACCTTGTCGAGCAGCGCCATTGCGGTGATGACCGCCCGCACCTCCTCCTCGGTGCCGTGCGCTTGCAGGGCCCGGGCGAGCCACGCCTGACGGGCGAGGCGCTCACCCCTGCGTCGTTGGTGGCCCCGGTCGGTCAGGGAGACGAGTTGCCGCCGCCCGTCATCGGGGTCCGGGCTGCGTGAGACGAGTCCGGCCTCTTCAAGGGCGATGACGGTCTTCGCCATCGACTGAGGCCGTACGCCCTCAGCAGCGGCGAGATCACTGGCGGAGGCGGTACCGTTCCTGGCGAGACGGCGCAGGACCGAACTCTGCGGCGGGGAGGGTTCCCTCTCCCCGCCTCCGCCCCGGCCCATCGCTTCCTCGGCCGCTTCCAGGGCTCGCAGCCTGCGGCGGAGCCGGCCGAACACCACCCAGATGTCGCCGGCAGCCTGAACGGCGGCCTCGGTCAAGGGCTCTTCGTCCGCTGGCGTCATGTCCCCATGCTAAAAAGACAGCCCAAGCTGTACAACCTGAGCTGTCTAGTTGGTCGTGTTCAGGGAACCGGCCTGTCCGTGGCGCTGTCGAGGAGATCTCGGAATGCCTCGCACATGGTGATCGCGCCGTCCGCCGCGGTATCGGCGAGTGGCGCGTACTGCCGGAATCCGTGCGGCAGGGTCGGCTCCTCGAAGGGCAGCACCGTCACACCCTTCATAAGCAGCCGCTCCCGGAACGGGCGGGCTTCGTCACGCAACGGGTCCAGGACGAACAAGGACCGCACCGACCGGCACGGTCAGTGGAAGCGGGGCCAGACGAGTGAGCCCGCACCTACTGGACGGCGTCGACGGCATCGTCGTAGGCGCACAGGAAACCGGTGGTCGGGCGCGAGGCGGTCGGCCGAAGGGGGAGGCCGTCACTCGGCAACCGTCAAGGAACGCTCAGGTGCGCGGCGGGCCGACCGTCAAGTGCCGCATGAATGATGGGGCAGGTCATCCCGGAAACCAGTCACGTCTGAGCATGTGTGCCGGACGGGCGGTGACGGAACGGCTGTCGAGCCGAGAAGAAGGACACGTGGACAAGGTGATCGTCGCAGGCGGGCCGACCCTGATGCGGGCCGCGCTGACCAAGGTGATCGATGCGAGCGGCACCATGAGGGTGGCTGGCACCGCCGCGCACGGCAAGGACCTGACGGACCTGCTCGATGCAGGTGTCGACGCGGACGTCATCGTGCTCGACCGTTCTCATTACACCGGGCCACTGGATGACTTCACTGCCCAGATCACCGAGATCTGTGCCGCGGCGAGAACCGTCGTCTTCGGCGCCCCCAGTGATCAGGAGGTCGATGCCCAAGTGCGAGCCGGCGCCACGGGGGTCCTCGGCGCGGATGTCAGCGCCTCCCAGCTCATCGCCGCTCTGGAAACCGTGTGCAAGGGCGGGCTCGTCGTAGCCCTGGGAACAGCTCCGGCTGTAAACAAGGCGCAGGGGCGGGTCACGCCCGAGCTCACCCGGGATCTCTCCGTCCGAGAACGCGAGATCCTCACCATGCTGTCGAGCGGCCAGGACAGTGCCTCCATCGCCCGCGACCTCGGTCTCAGTCCTCTCACCGTGAAGACCCACATCACGCACATGCTCAGCAAGCTGGGAATCCGCCGACGCGGACACCTGATCGCCTTCGCCTATGAGAGCGGCCTCATCGTGCCGGGCATGACACCCACAAGTTTCATCGCCTCCCGGTTGCAAGCGGCTTCGTAGCCCCGGACGGCCGACAACCCGGGTGGCAGGAAGTCGTGTTGCCCAGGTGCATGCCCGGCCTACGCCTCGCGTGTGCCCTGGTGCATCTCGTCGATGAGGTTCTGCGTGCGCGCTCGACCACCGTCCGCCTCTGTCCCAGGCTCGGGTGATCTCGCCACGGTCCACAATCAGGTCTCGCGGGGCAGCAGGCGGAACCCCTTGACGCTCTGCCACCGTTGAAGCCCGGCGCTGAGCTGTCGCACATACCCGTCGATCCGCACCACCGAGGAGGGTGCCGAGACGACCTCCTCGTACGGCTTTGCCGCCAGGCCGTGAGAGGTGCGACCTCGTTGCGGTCGGTGATGCGCAGACAGCCGTCGTTCGAGAGTTCGCCTGTGTCGCTGGTGTGGAGCCAGCTGTGGGGTCCAGGGCCTTGGCGGTCTTCCGGGGCAACCCGTGGTAGCCCTGCATGACGCCGGGCCCCGCAGGAGGATCAGGCCGGCCGCGATGTTGTGGACCCGCTCGGCGGCCGGCGTCCAGCTGAGCGATTTCCAGTCGGCCGTGCCCTCGGCGGAGGAGGGCGATACCGGTAGCGGTAGGCATCGGCGTCTGGGGTGACCGTCACACGCTCCGGGAAGGGTCCCGCGACGGACCGCGGGTGTCTGGTGTGGGTCAGCCGGTCAGGTGCCGTGCGCGGGTCATCACGGGCGATGGCCGCGCGGGAGCCGGATGGTGACGGTGGTTCCGACTCCCAGGTCTGAGTGCACGTCCACCTGTCCCTGGTGGGCGTGGACGATGGCCTCCACGATGGCCAGGCCGAGACCGGAACCGCCGTAGGCGCGGCTGCGGCTGGCCTCGGCGCGCCAGAACCGCTCGAAGACGCGGGGCAGGTCTTCAGGTGAGATTCCAGGGCCGTTGTCGATGACACTCAGTTGTACGGTCTCACTGCTGACGGAGACCTCGACGCGCACGAAGGCCTGAGCTGGAGTGTGCTGGACGGCGTTGCCGACGAGATTGCGCAGGACCTGTTGCAGACGGGCGGCATCGCCGACGACGGGTGCGGGCAACGCGGGTGCCATGGCGATGTCGCGTCGGGGGTAGATGATCTGGGCGTCCTCGATGACCCCGGCGGCCAGGACAGTGAGGTCCACGTCGTCCTGCTCGACAGGTCGGCCGGCATCCAGGCGGGCGAGCAGCGCGAGATCCTCCACGAGCAGGCGCATGCGCCCCACTTCGTTCTCGATGTGGTCGAGTGCGGTTTCCAGGCCTGGACCGGAAAGGCCGCCTTGGCGGTGCAGGTCGAGCCAGCCGGAGATGGTGGACAGGGGCGTGCGCAGTTCGTGAGAGGTGTCGGCGGCCAGCGACCGAACGGTCGCCTCCGCGCGTGCCTGGGCGTCGAACGCCCGGTTGACCGCCTTGGCCAGCAGATCGGCTTCGCTGCCGTTGCGGTGCGTGGGCAGCCGTTCGGTCAGGGAGCCCGCGGCGATGGTGTCGGCGCTTCGGGCCATGCGGGCGAGCGGGCGCATGCCGAGACGCAGAACGATGACGGACAGGGCCAGCAGCACCAGCAGCGCGCCGCCGATCAAGGTCAGTTGACGCCTGATGAGCGCGTCGGTGGTGGCGTCGTCGACGGAGGTGTCGATGGTGAGGATGACCGTCGCCGGTGCCACGGTGCCTTCGGCGGGCCCGCGGTCGATGATCAGGCCGGGGCTGGGGATGCGTATGGCGCTGAGGTCGCCGCCCTCCAGGGTGACCAGATGTCCCGTCGGCGCTGTCGCGCTGCGTGCCGCCACATCGTCGGCGGCCCGGGACGCGGAGCCGGTGCTCAGCAGGACGTTGTTGTGCTTGTCGACGGCCACCGTGCCCAGGGGCGAACCGAGGAGGGCACCGAGTTGGTCGGCATCGGCGGTCTGCGGTCCCTGGCCGATGACCCGGGTCAATCGCTGGGCGTTCGCTTTGAGGGTGTCCTGGTTTCGCTTGTCCAGGAAGTCTTCCAGGAGGAGGGCGCTGATGACGGCGCTGGCGACCAGGCCGACGACCAGGAGAACGGCCAGCCCGGCGAGCAGGCGCAGGCGGACGCTGGAGAAGGCCCAGGGAAGACGGCCGCGGAGTCTCACGTGTCGTCCTGCTCTCGAAGCGTGTAGCCGACGCCGCGGACGGTGTGCAGCAGCGGCGTACGGCCATGGTCGATCTTGCGTCGAAGGTTGGAGACGAACCGCTCGACGACCACGGAGTCTCCGCCGAAGTCGTACTGCCACACGGCCTCGAGGATCTGGGCGCGGGAGAGGACCTGCCCTTGGTGACCGAGCAGGTAGTGCAGCAGCCGGTACTCGGTGGGGGAGAGTTCGACGAGCTGTCCGCCCCGGCGGACTTCGTGACGCAGGTCGTCGAGCGTGAGGTCGGCACAGGACAGACGGGTCTCCTCCGCGGCGGGGGTTCCGCCCCGGGCGCGACGCAGCAGGGCCTGCAGGCGGGCGCCGACCTCGACGACGCTGAAGGGTTTGGTGACGTAGTCGTCGCCGCCCAGGCGCAGTCCCCGTACGCGGTCCTCGACGGCGTCTCGTGCGGTGAGGAAGAGGACGGGGACGTCGATGGCGCGGGAGCGCAGGAGCTGCAGGATCTCGAAGCCGTCGGCGCCGGGGAGCATCACGTCGAGGACGATGACGTCCGGGGGGTGGCGGGCGACCTGGTCGAGGGCCTCGCTCAGGTCGCCCGCCGTTTCCACGTCGAATCCGGCGAACTGCAGTGCCGAGATCAGCAGGCGCCTGATACCGGGATCGTCGTCGATGACGAGGACGCGGTCGGCGGTGGCCGGCGTGTTGACGGCGTTCATGTGTGCTCCTGGTGGCGGCAGCGGAAGACCGGGGTCTGCCGCTGCCGCCGGTGGGGCCGACTCGGGTGTCCCGGTAGCGGCGCTGCTGGTCATGGTGTGGTCACAGGTGTGCGGGGGCGGATTCCGTGGCGGGTGCGTGTGGGGCCGCCGACTGAGGGGCGGGAAAGTTCTCGCCCTCGACGTCGAGATGGGGGAGTACTCGGTCGAGGCGTCGTGGCAGCCACCAGGCCCGGTCCCCGAGGAGTGCCAGGATCGCCGGCACGAGGGTCATGCGGACCAGGAAGGCGTCGACCATGACTCCGAAGGCCAGGGCGAAGGCGATCGGCATGATGTCCGGGTCGTGGGAGAACAGGAAGCTGACGAACACCGAGATCATGATGAGCGCCGCAGAAGTTACCACACGGGCGGAGTTGCGGGCTCCGTTGAGGATGGCCGTCCGGGCTTGGTGGTGGCGGTTGTAGTCCTCGCGCATGGCGGAGACGAGGAACACCTCGTAGTCCATGGCCAGTCCGAAGAGCACGGACATCACGATGATGGGCACGAAGCTGGCCACCGGGCCCTCGCTGGGTACGCCCAGCGCTCCGGCCAGCCAGCCCCACTGGAAGACCGCGACGGTGGCGCCGAAGGCGGCACCCACGGACAGCAGGAACCCGATGGTCGCCTTGACCGGGACGGCGATCGACCGGAAGGCGATCATCAGGAGGAGCAAGGAGAGGCCGACGACGACGATCACGAACGGTACGAGCGCGCCGCTGAGCTTGTCGGAGACGTCGATGCTGACCGCGGTCATGCCGGTGACGGCCACGTAGGAGCCGCTGGACTGTGCCAGTGGCTGCATCTGGGTGCGCAGCCGAGCCACGAGGCTGCTGGTCCCCTCGGACCGCGGTCCGGTCTCGGGGATGATCCGGATCCTTGCCGCCCTGTCGTCCTCGGCCAGGTCGACACCGCTGACGTCCGCGATCCCGTCGACCTCCCGGAGTTCGTCCTCCACGGCGGCGGCCGTGGAGTCGACGGTGGCCGGGTCGTCGTTCTCGACGAGGACGACGAGGGGGCCGTTGGCGCCGGGACCGAAGGCGTCACCGATCGCGTCGTAGGCCTGGCGGCTGGAACGGCTCGTGTCGCTGGAACCTTCGTCGGTGAGGGCCAGTTTCAGCTCCATGCCGGGAACTGCCAGGGCGATCAGCGCGGCGGTGCCCAAGATCAGGTTGCGCACGGGGTGGCGCAGGACGCCCTGGGTCCAGCGCACGCCCATCGTGGACGTCCGGCCGCTGTGCGACGCCGGTTCCAGCGCGCGCTGACGGCCCATGGGCAGGAACCTGCGGCGCCGGGCGGCGGACCGGGGCGTCTTGGGTGTGAGCCGCTTACCGGCCATCGCCATCAGCGCGGGCAGCAGGGTCAGTGCGGTGATGACCGCGACCGCGACCGCTCCGGCCGAGGCCAGCCCCATGGAGGTGAGCATCGGGACACCGGCCACCGACAGTCCGGCGAGCGCGATGAGGACGGTGGCGCCGGCGAACACGACGGCACTGCCCGCGGTGGCGGTGGCCCTGGCGATGGACTCCCTGACCGGCATACCGGTACCCAACTGGGCGCGATGACGGGAGAGGATGAACAAGGCGTAGTCGATGCCGACGGCGAGTCCGAGCATGATCGCCAGGGTGGGCGCGTTGTCGGAGACGTCGAACACCGTCGCCAAGCCCATCATCGCGGCCACCGTACCGGCGATGGAGAGCACCGCGGTGATCAGCGGCAGACCGGCGGCGAGCAGCGACCCGAAAGTGATCACGAGGATGACCAGGGCCACTCCCAGTCCGATCAACTCGCTGGGCCCCACGGGCGGTTGCGAGGTCTCGTAGGGCTCACCGCCGTAGATGGTCCGCAGGCCCGCCCGCTCGGCCGCGCTCCCGGCGGCCCGCACCGCGTCCAGCGTGCCGGCCGGCACGTCGTCGGCCTCCTTCGTGGTGAAGGTGACCTCCGCCACCGCGGTGCGCCCGTCCTCGGAGACGGTGCCGTTCTCGGACGGGTCGCTGACCTCGCCGACCCCGGAGACTCGGCCCATGGCCTCCAGCGTGGCCTTCAGGGACTTCCGCAGATCCGGCTCGGTCACCTTGCGGCCGGGCGGAGCCTGGAACACGATCCGCGCCGACTGGACGTCCGGCTCGGGGAAGTGCCGTTCCATCCTCGTCAGGGCCGTCTGGGCCGGCGACCCGGGAATGGAGCCGCTGTCGGCGAAGGAGCCGGCGAAGGCAACCCCCAACCCGATTACCGCGCCGAGGGCGAGGATCCACCCGATCAACATCGTTCGCCACCGACGGGCACCCAACGCGCCCAGCCGGTACAAGAGCGTGGCCATCACAGATTCCCTCACTGCTCGGAAGTCGACCCGCCAGATCCTTCTGACTGGACTTGACGACCGCCGCACAGAGAACTTGAGGGTTTGTTGACGGTTCGGCTCCCGCACCGTCAGGCACGCCGGTCACCGGGCAGGGGCTGGTCGGCGCTCCGCCTGTCGGCGGACCGGTCCGTGGCGTGCTCCAGCCGTAGCGGCAGCCGCGCGGCGAGGTGGTCGATGAGGGCACTCACCCGCCGCGGGACATGCCCGTCCTCCTCCAGGAGGGCATAGATGTCGGCGGCCGGTGTCGACAGGTCCGGCAGGACCCGGACGAGCTCGCCGCGATCCAGATGCGGCCTGACGTGCCACTCCGAGCGCATGATCACACCACGGCCCTCCAGCGCCCAGCCGGTCACCACGTCACCGTCGTTGCTGGACAGACTGCCCTGCACCCGCACATGCCGGGGACGGTCCGAATCCCCGAAGCGCCACAGGGCGAAATCGCTCTCGTTCTCCCGCAGCACGATGCAGTTGTGGTGGGCCAGATCCTCGATGCTTCCCGGGGTGCCGTGCGCGGCGAGGTAGGACGGCGCCGCGCAGGGCACACGGCGGTTCTTGGCCAGACGACGCATGCGCAGCGAGGAATCGGGCGGCATGCCGACGTGGACGGCCACGTCGAACTCACGCTGGTGGGGCCGCAGCGGAAGCGCGGAGGTCTGCATCCGGACGTGCAGTTCGGGATGGGCCGCGGCGAACTCGCCGAGCAGCGGCGCGATATGCGCGCGGCCGAGACCCAGCGTGGCTTCGACGACGACGGACCCGCGCAACCCTCCGGCCGTGTCGGTGATCGTGTCCTCGAGCTCGCGTACCTGGTCGAGGATCGCCTCGACGCGCGCCGCGTAGAGCTGACCCTCCGACGTCAGCACCAGCCGGCGGGCGCCGCGCTGGACGAGCCGGACATCCAGGCGACGCTCCAGCGCACTGAGGCGTTTGCTGACGACGGGCAGGGAGCAACCGAGTTCTCGTGAGGCGGCCGTGAGCGTCTCACTCGACGCGACCACGTGGAAGAACTGCAGATCGTCCACGGCCGAACGGCTCTTGGACCAGGGGCGACCAGAACGCCGCGGGCTTTCCATGGGGGAAAACCTACCTTGCCCGTTACGGGCTTGTAACGACTGTCACCGCTGGCCAAGGTGGGACCCAGCCGCGCCGTGACCGGTATGCCTCTGGGAGAGAGTGCTCGCCACCGGACGTGCGCATCGATCCGTGGACTGGGAGTGAATTCGTGCCGCAGAGCTATCGCATCGCAGCGATTCCGGGCGACGGGATCGGCCGCGAGGTCGTCCCGGAGGGGCTCAGGTGCCTGCGCGCCGCCGCCGAGGCGTACGGGTTCCAACTCGACGTCACCGAGTTCGACTTCGCCAGCGCCGACTACTGGCTGCGCCACGGCAGGATGCTGCCCGACAACTGGCGGGACGTACTCGGCGGGTTCGACGCGATCTTCTTCGGCGCGGTCGGATGGCCGGAGGTCGTCCCGGACCATGTCTCGCTGTGGGGCAGCCTGCTGCAGCTGCGGCGGGGCTTCGACCAGTACGTCAATCTGCGTCCCGTCCGACTGCTGCGCGGGGTGCGCAGTCCGCTGCGTGACCACCGGCCGGGCGACATCGACTTCTATGTCGTGCGGGAGAACACCGAGGGCGAGTACTCCAGCATCGGCGGCCGGATCTTCGAGGGCACCGATCGCGAGACAGTGGTCCAGGAGACTGTCATGACACGGACCGGTGTCGACCGTGTCCTGCGCTATGCCTTCGAACTCGCCTCGTCCCGGCCGGACAAACACCTGACCTGGGCGACGAAGAGCAACGGAATCTCGATCTCCATGCCCTACTGGGACGAGCGGGCGACCGAGATGGCCGCCCGCTACCCCGAGGTGACCGCCGACAAGGACCACATCGACATCCTCGCCGCGAAGTTCGTCCTCCGGCCCGACCGGTACGACGTGGTCGTCGCCAGCAATCTGTTCGGTGACATCCTCTCCGACCTCGGGCCGGCCTGCACCGGAACGATAGGCATCGCCCCCAGCGCCAACATCAACCCCGACCGTTCCTTCCCGAGTCTCTTCGAGCCGGTGCACGGGTCGGCGCCGGACATCGCCGGTCTCGGGGTCGCGAACCCCGTCGGCCAGATCTGGAGCGGCGCCATGATGCTCACGCACCTCGGTGAACACGCGGCGGCCGCGCACGTCGTGGCCGCGATCGAGAACGTTCTGGACGAGCAGCCGGGCGTGGTCACCCCCGACCTCGGAGGCCCGGGGACCACGGTGGGGCTTGGCAAGGCCATCGCGGCCCGGATCGCCGCGACGTCACCCCGCGCCCACGGCGGGGGAGGGGCGGCCGGTGACGTGGCCGACCGCACGGTCGAAGAGGGGGTCACGGCGTCATGATCAGACCTGTCTCCGACCCGGTCGGCCTCGAAGTGCGCTGGGACCGGCTTGCCGCCGCCACCGACGAGGCGGCCGCCACGATGCTGCGCACGGCCTTCTCCACGATCATCCGGGAGTCGAACGACTACACCGTCGTCCTGATGGACCGCGCCGGCCGCACGCTGGCCGAGTCCCGGGCCGGCATCCCCGCCTTCGCGGCCCTGATGAGTTCGCTGACCGCGCTGGTTCTCGAACAGTTCCCGGCGGACGAGTGGCAGGACGGCGACAGCGTCATCACCAACGACCCGTGGATCGCCACCGGGCACCTGCCCGACATCGCCATGATCTCCCCGGTCTTCCACCAGGGACGGCTCGTCGCGTTCGCGGGCACCGTGGCGCACTCGCCGGACATCGGTGGCACACCGTCGATGAGCGCGACCGAGCTGCTCTCCGAGGGCATCCTGATCCCTCCCCTGCGCCTGTTCCGGGCCGGACGGGTCGAGCGGGGAGTCAAGGACCTGCTGCTGGCGAACGTACGACTGGCGGACCAGGTCTGGGGTGACCTGGAGGCCCAGGCCGCGGCACACGGCGTGTGCCGCCGACGTGCCCGGGAGTTCCTCACCGACTTCCGTGAGCCGGACTTCGAGGCGTTCGCGGACCAGGTCCACGCGGTGACCGACGCCGCGATGCGGACGGGCATCCGCGAGCTGCCCGACGGCGTCTACCGCGCCGCGCTGGACGCGGACGGCGTCGAGGGGCATCCCACGCACATCGCATGCGCGGTGACCGTTCGTGGCGAGGAGGTCGAGATCGACTACACCGGCAGCTCCCCCCAAGTGCCCTTCGCGACGAACTCGACGCTGAACTACACCCGCGCCTACTCCATGTATCCGCTGAAGATCCTGCTGGACCCGTCCACCCGGACCAACTGGGGCTCCTACCGGTCCATCCAGGTCACTGCGCCGAAAGGCACGATCGTCAACCCGAGGTTTCCCGCACCCGTCGTGGCACGGCACCTCACCGGGCATCTCCTGTCCTGCGCGGTGTACCAGGCACTGGCCCCGGTGCTGCCCGACCGTGTCATCGCCGACAGCGGCGGTGCCCCCGCCCTGCGCGTCCGCTTCGCCGGGCTCGACGACTCCGGTCGGCCTTTCAGCCTCATGCTCTTCGCCAACGCGGGCATGGGCGCGTCCAAGGAGTCGGACGGGCTGTCCACCACCGCCTTCCCGACCAACTCCGGCGGCGGCAGCATCGAGGTCCTTGAAGCCGCGTCTCCCCTGCACTTCGTCCGCAAGGAGTTGCGTGCCGGATCGGGCGGACGGGGCCGGCGTCGCGGAGGGCTGGGCCAGGACATCGAGGTCCGCAATCCGACCAGCCGACCGGTGCAGATGGTGCTGCTCGGGGACCGTGAACGGCATCCGGCGCTCGGGCTGGCCGGCGGTGAACCCGGTGCCACCGCACAGGTCGTCCTGAACTCCGGCGAGCGGGTCCCGCTGAAGTCCGTCTCGCAGCTCGCCCCCGGCGCATCGGTGATCATCTCCTTCGCCGGCGGCGGCGGGTTCGGCCCTGCCCAGGAGCGTGAGCCCGAGCTCCTGATCGCCGACGAGATCGCCGGCTACACCGCTGCGGCCGGCCGACAGAACCCGCGCACATCCCGGACGACATGCGGTAGCGCACGTGAGGAGATGGGCCGATGAGCCGCACGGTCCGGATAGGCGTCGACGTCGGCGGGACGTTCACCGATCTGCTCCTGCACGACCCGCGCAGGCAACTGCTCCGGCCAGGGAAGCTGCCCACCACGCCCCACGCCCCCAACGAGGCCATCACCGCGGGGATCGCTCGACTCCTGCAGGAGACGTCCACGGCCCCCGGAGACGTCGCGGGCATCGTCCACGGCACCACGTTGGTGACCAACACCCTCCTGGAGCGCACCGGAGCGGTCGTCGGTCTGCTGACCACCCGCGGCTTCAGCGACTGTCTCGAAATGGGACGGGAGACGAGGTTCGACACCGCCGATCTGCTCGCCCGGCCCGCTCAGCCCCTGGTGCCGCGCTGTCTGCGCCGGGGCATACCCGGCAGAATCGCCGCGGACGGCGGTGAACTCGAACCGCTCGACGACGATGCCGCCCTCGCGGCTGTGCGGGAACTGGTGGACCAAGGTATCGAGGCACTGGCCGTGGCCCTGATGCACTCCTACCGCGACGCCGGTCACGAGCACCGGGTGCGGGACCTGGTCGCGCGGGCACACCCCGGCCTGCCCGTCACCCTCTCCAGCGCCGTGGCCCCGGTCATCGGAGAGTACGAGCGGGCCGGCACCGCCTGCCTGAACGCGTACGTGCAACCTCTGATGTCCCGCTACCTCGACGACCTGCGTGAGGACCTCATCGCCATGGGGGTCGACGCGCCCCTTCGCATCATGCTCTCCGGCGGTGGTGTCACGACCCTCGAGGACGCCAAGCGGTTCCCGGTACGGCTGCTCGAGTCGGGCCCGGCGGCCGGTGCCATCGCCGCTGCCGCGGTGGCCCGGACTCTGGGGGAACAGGACGTGGTCTCCTTCGACATGGGCGGCACCACGGCGAAGATCGCCGTCGTCCAAGGGGGCAGAGCCACGCTCAAGCACGACTTCGAGGCGGGGCGGGTCGACAAGTTCAAGCCCGGCTCGGGACTGCCGGTGCGCCTGACCGTCGTCGACATGATCGAGATCGGGTCGGGAGGCGGCTCGATCGCGGCACCCGACGCACTCGGGCTGCTCAAGGTCGGACCGCGCAGCGCCGGCTCGGTGCCCGGCCCCGTCGCCTACGGGCGGGGAGGCGAGCGGCCCACCGTGACGGACGCCGACCTGCTGCTGGGCCATCTCGACGCGGAGAACTTCCTCGGCGGCGAGATGAGGCTGCGGACGCGCGAGGCCCACAAGGCGTTGACCCGTGAGGTGGCGGGCCCTCTGGGACTCGACACCGTGGACGCTGCCGCCGGGATCGTGGAGGTGGTCACCGAGAGCATGGCCGCTGCCGCCCGCATGCACCTGTCCGAGCAGGGGAAGGACCCGGCCGACTTCGCGCTGCTGGCCTTCGGCGGAGCCGGACCGGCCCATGCCTACGGACTGGCGAGGTCGCTGAAGATCCCCCGAGTGATCGTGCCCATGCGGGCCGGAGTGATGTCCGCCTGCGGGCTCCTCGCCGCCGCTCCCACGGTCGACGAGGTCCGCAGTCTGCCCTCGCCTCTCGCCGACGTCGACTGGGACCAAATCGGCGCGCTGTACGACGAGATGACGGCCCGCGCCACCGAGACACTCCAGGCCGGAGACCCGAAGCTCGTGCGGGTCCGTCGCTCGGCCGACATGCGTTACCTCGGCCAGGGCTTCGAGATCGAGGTCACCGTGCCCGAGCAGGACTTCGGTCCAGCCGGTCTCGGACGCATCCAGAGCGCCTTCGAGTCCACGTACCGCGACGTGTTCGGCCGCACCCTCGACGGGGCCGTGGAAGTCGTGAACTGGCGGCTTTCCCTGCGACTGCCCGCTCACGAGCTGTCCACCGGAGCCGACCGCGCCCGAGGAGGTGAGGCGAGCCGCGGTGTCCGGCCGGTGTACTTTCCCGGACACGGGCTGCTCGAAGCCACCGTCTGGAACCGCTACGAGCTCACACCGGGAACCGAGCTGACAGGTCCGGCGATCTTCGAGGAACGCGAGTCGTCCTGTTCCTTCGGGCCGGACTGCCGTGTCCGGGTCACCGACGACCTGACCCTCGTGGTCGAGGTCGACCGGGCCTGAAGTGCCTCTCATCCCCACGCCCACACCGACAACCTATCCAGCGGCTGCCCAGCATGGTGGCGGCGCGAAGGGACGACCCTCATGACGACGGTGTCAGCAGGGCAGCGCAAAGGTACCCGGCGCATCACGTTTCTGGTCGCTCTCGCGGTCTTCGCACAGGAGTCGACCTGGAACTTCTACGAGTCCCAGGTTCCGCCGCTCCTGCGGGAGCACATCACCAGCGCGGCCGTCGTGGGTCTGCTGATGGGCATGGACAACCTGCTCGGCATCTTCATCCAGCCGTGGATCGGCAACCGTTCCGACCGGACCAGGACCTCCTGGGGCAGGCGCATGCCCTACCTGGTGGTCGGGATGCCCGTCGCCGCCGCGCTGTTCATCCTCATTCCGCACAGCGCGGCGTCGTTGCCGCTGTTGATCGTGGTGCTGTTCTCGTACGCCCTCGTCGCCAACACCTTCAAGCCGATCGCCGAGGCGCTCGTACCGGACTTCATCGCACCCGAGCGACGAAGCCGCGCCAACGCCGCCGTCAAGATCGCCTCGAGTGTCACGGCCATCGTCGCCGCGCTCATCAGCATTTTCCTGGTCGACAACCATCTCAGCCTCGCGTTCGCCATCCCCGCGATCATCATGCTGATCTCGATCGGGGTGCTCGCGGCCACCGTGCGCGACAACCGGTCCCCTGCCTACCGGGCGGCGGTGGCCGAGTGCGATGAGCAGGACGGTGCCCAGCGCACCGAGCCACGGGTCCGGGACACCTTCGTGGAGATCCTCAAGGATTCCGATCGCAGCCGGCTCCTGCTGTTCCTCGCGATTCTCCTCTTCGGCAGCGCCTGGGCCGCGTCCCGGTCGTTGATCACGCCGTACGGGATGGAAGCCCTGGACATGTCACGGGGAGCCGCCGGCGGTCTCACCCTGCCGAGCGGTATCGCCTTCATCCTGGCGGCGTACCCGGCCGCCGTACTCGCCGAGCGCTACGGCCGGCTCCGGGTCATGGCCGTGGGCATGTCGGTCTTCGCCGGCGCCATGGTGCTGGGAACGCTCGTCCAGACCCCGACGGGGGCCACCGTGGCCCTGTGCCTCGCGGCGCCCGGCGCGACCTGCTTCCTGGTCAACGCGGTGGTCGTCCTGTGGAACCTCGCACCCTCGGCACGGGTCTTCGGGACCTACGCCGGCATGTACACCGTCGGCTGGTCCGGCGGCGGCTTCCTGGGGCCCGCGCTGGTCGGCGGGATGGTCGACATCACCGGCTGGCCCTTGATGCTCATCGACATCGCCTTGGTCGCCGCGCTGTCGATCGTCGTCGTGGTCAGGATCAGCGCGCTGCAGCGCGGTACCACCCTGACCCTCGCCAAGTGACCGGCTCGCAACCAGAGACGAGGAACAGTGCCCCGCATTCTGATCACCACGGACTACCTACGGCCCGGTGACAAGGTCGATGACCATCTCCGGGCGCACGGCCACACGACGGTGCACGCCCCGCTGGCCGGCCGGCACGGCCCCGAGCACCTCGTCGCCGCCCTCGACGGGATCGACGCCGGGCTCGTCGGCCATGAACCCCTGACCGCCCAGGTCCTCGCCGAAGCCCCCAGCCTGCGCGCCATCGTGCGCACCGGTGTCGGCTACGACTCGATCGACGTCGTCGCCGCGGCCAGGCTCGGCATCACCGTGAGCAACCTGCCGGGCATCAACGCCAACGCCGTGGCCGAGTACACCCTCGGCCTGCTGCTGGCGGCCGCCCGGCGACTGGTGCAGAGCGCGGTGGGCGTCGCCGCCGGCGGGTGGCCGAGACAGGACGGTCACGAGTTGCGAGGGTCGACGCTCGGCCTGATCGGATACGGGGCGGCGGCGCGCGCCGTGGTGCCGCTGGCGAGAGCCTTCGGCATGAAGGTGCTCTGCACGACCGGTGTGCCCGAGGACGAGCGATCCGACCCGTCGGTGCGGTTCGTCACCCTCCCCGAGTTGCTGGCGGCATCCGACTACGTATCGGTGCACACCGCGCTGACCGACCGCACCCGCGGTCTGCTGGACGCCTCCGCCTTCCGGCGGATGAAGTCGACGGCGGTGCTGGTCAACACCGCGCGCGGGGCCGTCGTCGACGAACAGGCCCTCGCCGACGCCGTACGCACCGGCGAGATCGCCGCGGCGGCCCTCGACGTGGTGAGCGAGGAGCCGCTGGCGGCCGACAGCCCGCTGCGGGACGTGGAGGGCATCGTCGTCTTCTCCCACCTCGCGGGCCAGACCGCCGAAGCCCGCGCGGCCGCCGGCCTCGAGGGCGCGGCCGAGGTGATGGCCGCCCTCGCGGGCCGACCCCGGTTCGCGGTGAACGCCCACCTGCTGCCCCCGGCACCCACCGCCCGGGTCGACGGATGACACCCGCCCGCCCCGTGCCCGCCACCGACAAGAAAGAGGAACATGGAAAACGAACGGGTTGACCAGGTCAAGGTCCTGGCACCGACCGGCATGCTCGGAGCCGGCTTTCCCGAGGCCACCATCGAGCGGGGCCTGGCGCTCGGCGCCGATGTCATCTCCGTCGACGGGGGCAGCACCGACTCCGGTCCCTACTATCTCGGCGCGTCACAGCCCAAGACCACTCGTGCGGCGGTCGCCCGTGACCTGCGGATCCTTCTCAGGGCGGCGGCAGGCGCCGGCATCCCCCTGATCGTGGGCTCGTGCGGCACCAGCGGAACCGACTCGGGGGTCGACTGGGTCGCCGGCATCGTCGCCGACATCCTGGCGTCCGAGGGGCTGCGGCTGCCGGTGGCGCGCATCTACAGCGAGCAGTCGACCGGCACGCTCCTGAAACGCCTCGACGAGGGCCGGATCCATGCCCTGCCGCCGCTGGACGAACTGGACCCGCAGACGCTGCAGAGCTGCGCACACATCGTGGGCGCCATGGGACACGAGCCGATCGTCGCGGCGCTGGAGGCCGGGGCGCAGGTCGTGCTCGCCGGACGCGCCACGGACACCGCCATCGCCGCCGCCTATCCGCTGATGAAGGGGATGCCGGCCGGGCCGGCATGGCACGCCGCCAAGATCATCGAGTGCGGTGGGCAGTGCACCAGCAACCCGCGCGCGGGTGGGGTGCTGGCCACAGTCGACGCCGACGGCTTCACCATCGAGCCGCTCGATCCGACGGCCGCCTGCACACCGATCCTGGTCGCCGCCCACATGCTCTACGAGACGGTGGACCCGTTCCAGATGCGCGAACCGGACGGCACCCTCGACGTCCGTGAGGCCGTCTACACCGCGCTGGACGACCGCACAGTGCGGGTCGAGGGTTCGCAGTTCCATGTCGCCGACCAGCACACCATCAAGCTCGAAGGCGCCAGGGTCACCGGCTACGAGACGATGTCGTTCAGCGCGATCAGGGATCCGCACATCCTGGCGAACATCGACGCCTGGGCCGATCTCATGCGGACGATGATCAAGCAGCGGGTGGCACAGACGATCGGCCTGGACGAGGACAAGTACGCCTTCGACCTGCGCCTGTACGGGCACAACGCCATCCTCGGGGACCTCGAACCGGCCGCGGGTCCGCCCCGCGAGGTGGGAGTCATGCTCCTCGTCAACACACCGGACCAGAGCACCGCCACCGCCGTCGCCAAGATCGCCAACCCCTTGATGCTCCACCTGCCGACGGCAGACATGGACTACCTGCCGAGCCTGGCGTTCGCCACCTCACCGGCCGAGGTCGAGCGGGGACCGGCGTACGAGTTCGTCCTCAACCACGTCGTCGACACCGTCACGCCCACCGACATGTTCCGCACCGAGTTCGAGGAGTCCTCCCACCATGGCTGAGACCGCCCCCATCACCCTGGGAGACCTCGCGCACGAGGTCCGGTCCAAGAACGCCGGGCCCTTCTGGGTCACCATGGAGCTGTTCATGCGTGACGAGGACGGCTATCGCATCGCGGCCGACGAGACGTTCCTCAACGAGGGCACGGTCGCCCGGCTCTACGGACTCGACGAGGCCGACGTACTGATGTTCCGCATCCCGTCGCTGAAGGTCGTCAAGATCTCCTTCCCGCGCCCCGTCAGCCAGGCATCGCTGCGTGACCGTGACGTCCACTCAGGCCAGCACCATGTGCCGCTGGCGGTCCTGCCCGTACCCGCCTGACCGCCGCCCGGACGAAGGGGCGGCCCCGGCGGTGATCCCGAACGCGACTGTCAGACGCGGTCCTTCACCTATCCGCCCCACAAGCACCCGAAGGAGCAGTTCCTTGAACACACCTGCCGTACCCGAGGCCAGTACCCGTCCTCGCGTTCGCGGACGCCGTTCGGTGATGCTGACGGCACTGGTCGCGGCCGCGATGGTGGGCACGCTCGGCACCGCACCCGCCGGCCCGGCCGACACCACGCGCCCCACTCCCGCCGCCTGCCCGGGCCACCTGGAGCCGAAGGCCGACTGCTACACCGGCCGGGACGCCAACGGTGCGTACTACACGATGGCCGTCCCCGAACACTGGAACGGCTCCCTCGTCGTCCACTCCCACGGCGGTCCCGACTTCTCCTACGACGAGTCCACCAGCACCGAGGACCTGGAACGCTGGGCGGTGATGGTCGACGAGGGCTATGCCTGGGCGGGCTCCTCGTACCGGCGCGGCGGCTACGGGGTCAGGATGGCCGCCGCCGACACGGAGAACGTACGCCGCCTGTTCGTCGGCCACTTCGGCCGCCCCGACCGCACCTACCTGCACGGCCAGTCCTGGGGCGGCAACGTCGCCGCCAAGGTCGCCGAGACCTACGGCCGGAAGCGCGGCCCCTACGACGGAGTCCTGCTGACCAACGGCTTCCTGGCCGGCGGCTCGCGCGGCTACGACACGCGCGTGGACCTGCGGACGGTCTACCAGTACTACTGCCGCAACCTGCCCCGCCCCACCGAGCCGCAGTACCCGCTGTGGCAAGGACTGCCCGCCGACTCCCCGATGACAGCCGACGAGGTCCACAGCCGCCTCCAGGAGTGCACCGGCATCGACTCCGACCCGGCCGACCGAACCTCTGAGCAGCAGCGCAACCTCGACGACATCCTGTCCGTCACCCGCATCCCGGAACGGTCCCTGGCCACGAACATGCAGTACGCGGCCTTCCTCGTCCGAGACATCGTGTCCAACCGGCTCGACGGCCGTAACCCGTTCAGCAACCGAGGGGTCCGCTACGACGGTTCACACGACGACAAGGCGCTCAACGCCGGCGTGGCGCGCTTCTCGGCCGACTCCACCGCGCGCCGCGACCTCTCCTACGACAGCGACCTCACCGGACGGATCCCGCTCCCGGTCCTCACGCTGCACGCCATCGGCGACCCCCAGGTCTTCGTCGAGCACGAGGCCGCCTATCGTGCCACGGTCCAGGCCGCGGGCCGAAGCGAGAACCTCGTCCAGACCTTCACGAGGGAGAGCGATCACAGCGCGCTCAGCAACGCCGAGTACGCCAACTCCCTGGCGGCTCTGGACACATGGACGCGCACCGGCCGGAAGCCCACACCCACCGCGATCAGGCGTTCGTGCGGCGCGTTGGACACCCGGTACGGCGGTGGCTGCTTCTACGACCCGGCGTTCCGCCCCGCCCCGTTCGCCACCCGGGTCCGGCCCCGGCCCGGCGGCTTCCACTGGCCCGCCATGTCCGCCGCGCAGGAACAGGCGTGGAGCCGTATCGAGGGCGTGGGCATCGCACCCTGAAGCGGCTCCGTGGTCCCGACCGGTGGCGCCGGGGCAGTTCACGCCGGCCGCCGCCGACCGGGTGCCGCTCTGACCGTGGCGGCGGCAGAGCGAGGATGTAGGGCTATGAGGGGGTCGCCTTGCCGGCGTCGATCAGCTCCGACTGCTACACGCGCCTGGAGCAGGGCCGCGGACAGGCTCCCGAACCGGTGCCGGAGACCCTCGCGTGTGTTCCGGCGCGACAACGGCGAGCGTGCCTACATGTCGAACTGTCGCTCCAGGGCCCCGACTTCCGGCGGAAATTCCCCGGGCGATTGCGCCCGGGGTGCTTTGCCCTGACCGCCACCCGGTCCCGGGCGTGGTGACAGGGAAGTCGGGACAGGCGCTTCTCCGCCGGTGGCCCCGTGGGCGGAACCGCGCTGCTGCTGGAAGCCGGGGCCTGGGACGTGGGTGGGTTCACTGAATGCGGGGGAGTGTCGGCCTCACGGACCGGGCTGTCCGGAGAGCCGTTCATGACGGCGAACAAGGCGCACGCGACAGCTGCGGCCAGATCCAGCAACACGACGGCGGTCCGGTGCTGGGGGAGGGACCACCTTCTGGGCCTGTCGGGCAGGCGGGCAGGCCGCAGCTGTCCCCAGTCGATGGTCTCGGGCTGGGCGGCGAGAGCCTGGCGCAGCCGGTCCTCGATCGCCTCGTGACGGATCGGGCTGCGGCTCATCGCCGGAGCTCCGCTAGGTGCTGCAGATGGCGGGAAGGAAGAGGGCACGGCGGAGAGGGGCGGCGGACGGTCATCGAGGTGTCTCCTGCGGATTGGAGGAGTCGGTCACGTCCCACAGGAGCAGTGTCTTCGTCAGGTTCGTGGTCGCCAGGGGGCGGCCGTCGCGGGAGAAGGCCATGCCGATCACCGCGACCGTCACGTTCAAGGCCCTCGTGCTGCCGTTCGGGTCACTCGGGCCGGTCATCGGTTGACCGACCCGTATCGGCTTCGACAGCTGGGAGACGTCCGACAGGATGATCGTGCCGTCGGAGCGGCCGACGGCCAGCGTGCGGCCGTCCGGGGAGAACGCCGCCGCCGTGACGTGGGCGGCGGGGCGTAGATGCTGCTGGTCGCGAGGGTGTGACTGTCCGGGCCGAACGTTCCGACGCGGATGATCATGGCGGGCAGGTCCTTGCTCCGCAGGGCCGGGTGAGTCGCCTTGGACAGCTCCCAGAGCATCGATGCGTCGTTGTCGACGGTGATGAGCATCCGGCCGTGTGAAGGTCATCGACCGAACCCCTCCGGCGAGGTCGTGGAAGCGGCTGCTCGGGTCAGGTGAGTGGTGCCGACGCGGGCAGGTGCTGGTCGGCGGCCCAGGAGGCGAGGATGCGCAGTCGTTCGTGGGTGGGGGAGCCGGGGGCGGCGGTCCAGACGGTCAGGTGCTGGTCGGGATCGGTGTTGGCGGTGAGGGTGTCCCAGTCCAGGACGAGTTCGCCGACGACCGGGTGATCGAGGGTCTTCGTGCCCACGGTGCGTGCGGCGACGTGGTGATCGCCCCACCAGCGGGCGAACTGCTTGTCGCGCATGGACAGTTCACCGACCAGCTCGATCAGGCGCGGGTCCTCGGGATACTTCGCGGCCTCCATGCGCAGTTGGGCGACGGCGATGTGCGCGGAGCTCTCCCAGTCGGCGTACAGGGTGCGCATGGCCGGATCGGTGAAGATGATCCGGGGGTAGTTGCGGTGTTTTTCGGGGACGCGGGAGAAGTCGGTGACCAGGGCGGCGGCCAGTACGTTCCAGGCCAGGATGTCGCCGCGCCGGCCCTGCACGACGGCCGGAGTGGCGGTGAGGTCGTCCAGGACCCGCTGCAGTTGCGGCTGAACCTTCTGCCGGCCGCGACGCCTCGTGCGGGTGGCGGTTTTGCCGGCGAGCTGGAAGAGGTAGCCGCGTTCGTCGTCGTCCAGATGGAGTACGCGGGCGAGGACGTCCAGCACGGGCGCGGACGCCTGCATACGGCCCTGTTCGAGGCGGGTGTAGTAGTCGGTGCTGATGCTGGCGAGCTGGGCGACTTCCTCGCGGCGCAGGCCGTCGACCCGGCGGGGCCTGTCGGTCTCGGGAAGCCCGACCGTGCGCGGGCTCAGCTCCGAGCGGCGCTTCTTGAGGAACTCTCCCAGCTCATTGAGGGGAACGTTGCTGGTCATGCTGCCCAGCATGACACCGGTCGCACCTGGCGAAGGGGGGAGAGTTTCCTCCCAGGATGTTTCCCTCCCGGGAGGAAACTCTCCGCTTTTCGTGCCTGCCCTCGCGTGTGAGGCTCGATACCGAGCAGCCGTCCCAGATCCCCGGCTGCGGTTCCAGACCCTCCTACCGAAGGCAGCACCCAATCATGCGCGGAGCAGTCATTCACGCCCCTGGCGACGTGCGCTTCGAGACCCTGGAAGACCCGGAGATCACCCGGCCCACCGACGCGATCATCCGGACGGTCGCCACCTGCGTGTGCGGCTCGGACCTGTGGCCCTACCGCGGCGCGGAGCCGGTGGACGAACCCCATCCGATGGGCCACGAGTACGTCGGCATCGTGGAGGAGGCGGGCAGCGAGGTCACCCACGTCAAGCCGGGCCAGTTCGTGGTCGGCTCGTTCGCCACCTCGGACAATACCTGCGTGAACTGCCGCAACGGCTGGCAGTCCAACTGCCTGCACCGCGAGTTCATGACCACCTGCCAGGCCGACTACGTCCGTATCCCCAACGCCCACGGCACCCTCGTCGCCACCGACGAGCAGCCCGACGCCGAGGCGGTGCCCAGCCTGCTCGCCGTCTCTGATGTGATGGGCACCGGCTGGTACGCCGCCCTCGCCGCGGAAGTACAGCCGGGCTCGACGGCCGTCGTCGTCGGCGACGGAGCGGTCGGCCTGTGCGGCGTCATCGCCGCGAAGGAGCTGGGCGCGGAGCGGATCATCGCGATGAGCCGCCATGAATCCCGGCAGAAGCTTGCCCTGGAGTTCGGTGCCACCGACATCGTCAGTGAGCGCGGCGACGAAGGCATCGCCCGCGTCAAGGACCTCACCGGCGGCGTCGGCGCCGACTCGGTGCTGGAGTGCGTCGGCACCTCCGAGGCCATGCGGCAGGCCCTGCACTGCGCCCGGCCCGGCGGCAACGTCGGCTTTGTCGGCGTCCCGCACGACGTCGCGATCGACGGCCAGGAACTGTTCTTCTCCCACGTCGGCCTGCGCGGCGGCCCCGCACCCGTCCGCCGCTACCTGCCCGACCTGATCGACCGCGTCCTGACCGGCCGTATCAACCCCGGCAAGGTCTTCGACCTCACCCTGCCCCTGGACCAGGTCGCCGAGGGCTACCGGGCCATGGACGAGCGCCGCGCCGTCAAGGCCCTCCTCAAGCCCTGACCACACACGCCTCACACCAGGGGCCCGGCCGCCCCCAGGCGGTGCGGTGGGCCCGGGCCGAAACAACTCCCGCTCGCTCACGCAAGGATTGACCATGACGACCTTCGCCCTCGTCGGCGCCGGCCCCGGCCTCGGACTTGCCACCGCCCGCCGCTTCGGAGCCGCCGGTCACACCGTCGCCCTGATCTCCCGCGACGCGGAGAAGCTGGACGGCCTGGCCGCCGAACTCGCCCGTGACAACATCCAGGCTCGTGGCTTCCCCGCCGACGTCCTCGACGTCGAGTCGCTGACCGCGGCCCTGTACGCGGCTGCGGCGGCCCTGGGGCCCGTCGAGATCCTCCAGTACAGCCCGGTGCCGCGCGCCGACTTCATGAAGCCGGTCCTCGACACGAGCGCCGACGACCTCGACGCCCCGCTCGCCTTCTCCGTCAAGGGCCCCAGCGCCGCGGTGAACACCGTCCTGCACGGCATGCGTCAACTCGGCCGCGGCACACTGCTGTTCGTCAACGGTTCCAGCGCCGTACGACCGAACCCGAAGGTGGCCGGCACCTCAATCGCATTCGCCGCGGAGAGCGCCTACGCCCACATGCTCCACGACGCGCTCGCCCCCGAGAACATCTACGCCGCTCAGCTGATCATCCCGGGTGCCATCCGCCCCGACGCCGAGCACAGCAGCCCCGACGCCCTGGCTCAGCGCCTGTTCGACATCCACCGGCAGCGGGACGGTTTCCGCCACTACTCCGAGCCCCTGCCCGACTGATCCAGGGACGACACCCATGAACGCGGCCGCCCACCGTGCCCTCGCTCGCGCCGCCACGGCCACCGCTGTCCTGCTGACCGTGACGGCCTGCACCGACACCCCGCCGGTCTCCCCGCGTGCGGCATCCCCCGCACGGCAGCAGACACCGACGGCCGAGGCAAGCACCGCACCCTCCGACAGGAACACCGCACCGTCCGACAGGAACACCGCCATGGACATCCGGGTCACCCTCGACGGCCACCCCGTCGACGCCACCTTGAGCGACAGCCCTGCCGCCCGTGACTTCGTCGAGTTGCTCCCGCTCACCCTGGACCTGGAGGACTTCCACCAGACGGAACGGATCGCCGACCTGCCGCGCAGGCTCACCACCTCCGGCGCTCCCGAACCGGCCGCGCCCAAGCCCGGCGACCTGACCTACTACGCGCCCTGGGGCAACCTGGCCCTCTTCTACCGCGACGGCGACTCCGCCAACGCCGACCTGCTCATCCTCGGCCACATCGACGCCGACACCGACCGCCTCGCCGGGGCCGACCGCATCACCATCGAAGCCGCGCCCTGATCCGCCCGACCGCACCGCTCGCCTCACGCGGACGCTCACCCGAGTAGGGGGGAGAAGATCCTCCCCTTTCACTCCGTTTCGCTCCATGGAACGGTGAAGGACGTGGCCGCGCCGTCCCCTTCGCCGGGACGGCCCCGCCGCCACCACGACCACCGACTACCACTCAAGGAGAGAGCACCCGTATGCCTTCCGCGTCCGGGACCACCCCCGGCAAGCTTCCCTTCGCCGTCTGGGTGCTCGCCGCCGGCACGTTCCTGATGGGGACCACCGAGTTCGTCGTCGCCGGTCTGCTGCCGGAGCTGGCAGGTGACCTCGGAGTCAGCGTCTCCCACGCCGGCCTCCTGATCACCGCCTTCGCCGTCGGCATGATCATCGGGGCGCCGACCATGGCCATGGCAACCCTGCACCTGCCTCAGCGCCAGACGTTGATCCTCGCCCTGTCCGTGTTCTGCCTCGGACACCTCGTCGCCGCCTTCAGCACGTCCTTCACGATCGTCCTCGCCGCCCGCGTCGTCACCGCTCTGGCCACCGGAGCGTTCTGGTCCGTCGGCTTCGTCGTCGCCACCACCGCCGCAGGGCCGCACCACGCCACCCGTGCCACGGGCGTCATGATCGGGGGGCTGACCCTGGCCAACGTCGTCGGCGTGCCGATCGGCTCCTTCGCCGGCCAGTTCACCGGCTGGCGCGGCCCCTTCTGGGCCCTGGCCGCTCTCTCCGGGCTTGCCGCCGTGTTCATCGGCCGCTTCATCCCGGCCCAGGAGCAGCCCGCCGAGGGGTCCCTCCGGGCCGAGGCCCGGGCTCTGCGTCAGGGCCGGCTGTGGCTGGCGCTCGGCGCCGCGATGCTGATCATGGGCGGCGTCCTGGCGACGTACACCTATGTCACGCCGTTGCTGACCGACCGCGCGGGGATTCCCGCAGGCGCCGTCCCGCTCGTCCTCATCGCCTTCGGCGTCGGCGCCCTGGGCGGCACCACCACGGGCGGCCGCCTGGGCGACCGGCGTCCGATGGTCACCACCATCACGGCCGCCACGGCCACCGCCCTGGTCCTGCTCCTGATGATCCCGCTGTCCACCAACCCGGTGACGGTCACCGCTCTCGTCTTCCTCATGGGCCTGACCGGCTTCACGGTCAACCCGGTCGTCACCGCCCTCGCCATGCGCTTCGCGGGCGACGCTCCCACCCTCACCTCGGCGCTGACCACCTCCGCCTTCAACGTCGGCGTCGCCGCCGGATCGGCGATCGCCGGTGCGGCCCTGGACTCCTCCCTCGGACTGACCGGCCCGCCCCTCGTGGGCACCGCCATCGCGGCCCTCACCCTCCTCCCGCTGACAGCCCTCGCCGTCAGGGGAACCCCGCGCAGGACGCGGATCGTCGCCCAGCGCACCGCCCCCGCCCACGCACGACGCGACTCCGCGCAGGCGCCGTCACAGCACTGACACAAGCGAGGGGACTCCGAGGAAGCAGGCGGCGCCGGATTCCTCCGATGATCCGTCAGAGGCGGCGCGCCGTGCCGCCGACGCTCACCAAGCAGCCTCCTCCTACTCGCCCCGCCGCGCCAACGTTCGAAGGGACAACCCGACATGAACCCCAGCTACGACTTCACCGGACGGGTCGCCTCGTCACCGGAGCAGGCGCCGGCATGGGCCTGGCGACCGTCCGCGCGTTCGCCGCCTCCGGGGCCGCCGTCGCCCTCACCGACATCGACGAAGCGGCCCTGAACGCAGCCGCGAAGGAACTCACCGATGCCGGCCACCAAGCCCTCGCCCTTACCTGCGACGTCAGCGACGAGGACCAGGTCGCCGACGCGGTCGACCGCACCGTGGAGAGCTTCGGCCGCCTCGACATGGCCTACAACAACGCCGGCATCCAGATCCCGCCAAGCGACGCCGCCGACGAACCCGCCGAGAGGTACGACCGCGTCAAGGCCATCAACTCCGCGGCGTGTGGGCCTGCATGAAGCACGAACTGCGGCACATGCGCGCCCAGGGCAGCGGAGCCATCGTCAACTGCTCCTCCCTGGGCGGCCTCGTCGGTCTCCCCGGCCGCGCCTCCTACCACGCCTCGAAGCACGGAGTGATCGGCCTGACCTCCAGCACCGCCCTCGAATACGCCCCGCGGGGCATCCGCGTCAACGCCGTCTGCCCCGGAACCATCGACACGCCCATGGTCAGCGACGTGATCGACAAGGGGGAGCTGGACCGCGTCGAGGCGGAGGCCAGCCAACCCGTCAAGCGGCTCGGCACCGCTGAGGAAGTCGCCCAGGCGGTCCTGTGGCTGTGCAGCCCCGGTGCCGGCTTCGTCGTCGGCGTCGCCTTCTCCGTCGACGGCGGCTACGTCGGCCGCCAGGAACAGCCCACGCACGAAAGGGACGTGAGAGACACCATGGAATTCATCAAGCAGCAGCCCAGCAGCAAGGCCCCGGCCGACTGGTTCACCGGCGACGTGTGGTGGGACGTCATCGTGGCCGGCCGGGAGCCGTCCCGGATGCGCGCCAACCTGGTCCGCTTCTCCCCGGGTGCCCGCACCAACTGGCACTCCCACGCTGTGGGCCAGACCCTGCACGTCGTCTCCGGCATCGCCTTGATCGGCACCCGGGACAGCACCGTCTTCGAGGCCCACCCCGGCGAGACCGTCGCGTGTCCGCCGAACGAGGAGCACTGGCACGGCGCCGTCCCCGACCGGTTCATGGAGCACATCGCCCTGTGGGAGGTCACCGGCGACGGCACCCCCGAGACCGCCTGGGCCGAGCCGGTCACCGACCGGCAGTACAACAGTCCCCGCGCCCGCAACCAGTAGCCCCGGCCAGTCATCGATCACGCGACCCGGGCTCACTCAGGACGTCAGGGCGTACCGGCGGGGGCCGGGCCGGCGATCTGCCCGAAGCGGACGATCAGTGGCCACGCACAACGAAGGGGTGAGCGACGCGGAGACAACCACACGGGGGAGTCGACGCGGCTCTGTCCTGCCTCTCCCCGCGCGAAAGTGCCCCCGATGACGTCGGCCAGTCGCTCCTGACGGAGAGTAAAGGGGGAGGAAAGTCTCCCTGCCACGCGCGTTGCCAGGGGTGCAAGACTCCCCATGACCGGTCGCTGCTGCCAGGCGCACGGTTGCCCCGTTCCCCGCGGTGACGACGATCCAGTCTCCCGTCCCCCTGTCGAGTACGGCCGATCCGTCCGCGATACGAAGGCGTACGTATGTCCACTGAACTCCCCGAGTCTGCCGTTCCACCCCCCACCGGAGCCGGCGAGTCCGCCCCGGCGCCCACTCGGCGCACCTTCATCGCCACCAGTACGGCGGTCGGTGGTGCGGTCGTCGCGAGCGGGGTGATCGGAGGGTCACTCCTCGCGGCTCCTCAGGAGGTGGTCGCCGCCGAGGCGCCGCCCTCCGGCCACGTGTCCCTGACGGTCAACGGCACTCGCCGGACCGTGACGGTCGACAACCGCACGTCCCTGCTGGACCTGTTGCGCGAGCATCTCGGCCTCACCGGCTCCAAGAAGGGCTGCAACGCCGGGGCCTGCGGCGCGTGCACCGTGCTGGTCGACGGCCGGCGGGTCAATGCCTGTCTGACGCTGGCCGTTCGCCTGGAGGGGGCCGAGGTCACCACGGTCGAGGGCCTGGCCGAAGGCGACCGACTCCACCCGCTGCAGCAGGCGTTCATCGACCAGGACGCCTTCCAGTGCGGCTACTGCACACCCGGCCAGATCGTCTCCGGTGTCGGCTGCATCAAGGAGGGCCACACCGGCTCGCCGGAGGAGATCCGGGAGTGGATGAGCGGCAACATCTGCCGCTGCGGTTGCTACGTGAAAATCGTGCGCGCGGTCGAGCAGACCGCCGCCCGGAAGTAAGGAGCGGCCGTCATGCATCCCTTCACCTACACCCGCGTGTCCGACACGCAAGAAGCCCTCGACGCCGGTCGCAGTGGCGGGCGTTACATCGCCGGCGGCACCACGCTGGTCGACCTGATGCGGGAGACCGTCGAGCGGCCCGAGGCGCTGGTCGACATCAGCGGTCTGCCGCTGGACCAGATCACCGTCACCGAGCGCGGCGGCTTGCGCATCGGCGCCCTGGTGACCATGTCCGAGGCCGCCGCCCACCGCAAGGTGCACACCCTGTTCCCGGTCGTCTCCGAGGCGCTGGAGCTGAGCGCGTCGGCCCAGCTGCGGAACATGGCGACCATCGGCGGCAACATCATGCAGCGCACCCGCTGCACCTACTTCCGGGACGTGACCGCCGACTGCAACAAGCGCGAACCAGGTTCCGGTTGCGCGGCGCTGGAGGGCGTCAACCGTACGCACGCCATCCTGGGCACGTCCGACGCCTGCGTGGCGACCCACCCCTCCGACGTCGCCGTGGCCTTCACGGCGCTTGAGGCGCAGGTGCGCCTGCTGGGCCCGGACGGGGAGCGGCAGGTCGCCTTCGCCGACTTCCTGCTGCGACCGGGCAGCACCCCCAACCGTGAACAGGCCCTGAGAAAGGGCGAATTGATTACCTCCGTGGAGATCCCCGCGTTGCCGCGTCCGCTGAAGTCGGGTTACCTGAAGGTGCGTGACCGGCAGTCCTACGAGTTCGCCCTGACCTCGGCGGCCGTTGCCCTGCATGTGCGCGGCGGGGTGATCCGCGAGGGGCGAGTGGCCGCCGGAGGGGTGGGCACGGTGCCGTGGAAGCTGCCGGCCGTCGAGCGGTACCTCGTCGGCGAGCGCCCCTCGGACGCGTTGTGGACGGCCGCTGCCGCCAAGGCGGCGGAAGGCGCCCGTCCCCTTCAACACAACCGCTTCAAGGTCGAGCTGCTCAAGCGGACCGTCGAACGCCAGCTGCGCATCGTAGGAGGTACCAGGTGAGCCCCCAGCCGCAGGCAGCCGTGGGTGCGCCGCTGTCCCGGGTGGACGGCCGGCTGAAGGTCACGGGCAAGGCGCAGTACGCTGCCGAGTTCGATGTAGGCGGGGCGGTGCACGCCGTCATCGTGGACGCGAGCATCGGTCGCGGGCGTATCACCGGTATCGACACAGGCGCCGCCGAAGCCCAGCCGGGCGTGTTGCGGGTGATCCACCACGGCAACGCACCGAAGTTGCCGTACCGCGACAACGCCGGGTCGAACAACCCGCCGGGCCAGAGGCTGCGGGTCTTCCAGGACGACCGCGTCCGCTTCCACGGCCAGCCGGTCGCCGTCGTGGTCGCCACCACCCTCGAGGCCGCACAGCACGGTGCGAGCCTGGTCAAGGTCGAGTACGACGCCGAACAGCCCTCGACCGACCTGCACGAGGCGGAGCGGGACAAGCCGACCAACTACGCACGCGGCGATGCGGAAGCGGGCCTGCGCGACGCCCCCGTACGGCTCGACCTGACCTACGAGCTGGCGCGCAATCATCACAATCCGATGGAGCCGCACGCCACCATCGCCCGCTGGGACGGCGACAAGCTGACCGTCTGGGACAAGACGCAATGGGTGATGGGCACGCATGACGAGCTCGCGGCCGTATTCGGCCTGCCCGCGGAGTCGGTGCGCGTCATCAACCCCTTCGTCGGCGGCGGCTTCGGCAGCGGCCTGCGCTGCTGGCCGCACAGCGTCGTCGCCGCCCTGGCCGCACGGGAGACGAAGCATCCGGTCAAGCTCGTGCTGAGCCGCAA
The DNA here is from genome assembly GCF_040612795.1 of Streptomyces sp. NPDC006335. Lineage (NCBI taxonomy): Bacteria > Bacillati > Actinomycetota > Actinomycetes > Kitasatosporales > Streptomycetaceae > Streptomyces > Streptomyces sp. NPDC006335. Next base: position 54,875 of record NZ_JBEXQX010000013.1, on the reverse strand, counting down.
ACAGATGTACTTCGGCACCGGTTTCAGGCCGTCGTACGAGTACCGGCTGCGCCTCGGTAGCGACCGGCGCGGCCGGCTGTCCGCCGCGATCCACGACATCGACGCCGAGACCTCCTCGTACGAGACGTTCACCGAGGCCGTCATGGGCGCCGGGCGGATGCTCTACAGCATGCCGAACGTCAGCCAGGCGTACCGGACGGTCCCCCTGGACGTGAACACCCCGATCTGGATGCGCGGTCCCGGCTTCGCCTCGGCGTCGTTCGTGATCGAGTCGGCCGTGGACGAACTCGCGCACAAGCTCGGCGTCGACCCGATCGAGCTGCGCCTGCGCAACGAACCGAGCGAGGACGAGTCGAGCAACCTGCCGTTCTCCACCCGTCGGCTGCGCGAGTGCTACACCGTCGGTGCCCGCGAGTTCGGCTGGCAGCGCCGCAACCCCCGACCCCGTTCGAGGCGCGAGGGCGACTGGCTGATCGGTCTGGGTATGGCCGCCGGCGTCTACGACCCCGGGCGATACCCCGGACAGGCTCGGGCCCGCCTGGATGCCGACGGCACCGCTGTGGTCGAGGCGGCCACCAGTGACATGGGGCCGGGCACCTACACCTCCCAGACCCAGGTCGCCGCCGACGCCCTCGGGCTGACCATGCGCACGGTCACCTTCCGGCTCGGTGACTCCCGGTACCCGCCGACCTCGCCGCACGGCGGCTCGTCGACCATGGCCAGCGTCGGCACCGCCGTCCACGACGCCTGCACCCAGGTGCGGCGGCAGGCGGTCAAGCTGGCCGTCGAGGACCGCGAGTCACCGCTGTACGGGGTGGCGGCGGACGACGTGGTGGTACGCGGCGGCCGGCTGCACGTGCAGGACGACCCGGCCCGCGGCGAGACGTACCGGACGCTACTGGCCCGCAACGACCGCACCCACCTCGAAGCGGACGGCTCCTACACCGGGCCGCCCAGTCCCGCGCGGCACTCCTACCACGCCTACAACGCCACCTTCGCCGAGGTCGCCGTCGACACGACCCTGGGCCTCGTACGGGTCAGGCGCATGCTCGGCGTGTACGACGCGGGCCGCATCATCAGCCCCAAGCTCGCCGACAGCCAGGCGATCGGCGGCATCGTGGGCGGCATCGGCACCGCCCTGCTGGAGCACACGGCCATCGACCACCGCGACGGCCGGATCGTCAACGCCAACCTCGCCGACTACCTCGTCCCCGTCAATGCGGACGTCCCCGAGGTCAGGGCGATCTACCTGGACGGTGAGGACAACGACGGCAACGCGCTCGGCGTCAAGGGGCTCGGCGAGGTGGTCCAGGTGGGTGTGGCGGCCGCGATCGGCAACGCGGTCTTCAACGCCACCGGCCGCCGCATCCGCGAACTGCCCATCACCGTCGAGGCGTTGCTCTGACCCGTACGCTTCGGCCCGGCGCGGCGCACACCACTCGTCCGGCAGCCCGCGCATCGTCCGGCGGCCGGACTTCCGAGGGCCGCCGCCGCGTGACGTTTTCCCCTGCGTCGCGGCGGCGGCCCGTTTCACCTTCCGATCCTGGTCCTGCCGTGGAGAACTGCCATGCTCAACATCGCGGACACACTGCACCGCTGGTGCCGCGAAGCACGCCCTTTCGCCCTGGCCACCGTCGTCGACGTGCACGGCAGCGCACCCCTGCCGGCCGGTACGTCGGTCGCAGTCGACGAGGACGGCACCGCGATCGGCAGCATCTCCGGCGGCTGCGTCGAAGGCGCGGTCTACGACCTGTGCCGACAGGTGCTCCGTGACCGGGGCGCACCGCAGCGGACCTGGTTCGGCTACTCCGACGACGACGCCTTCGCCGTCGGCCTGACCTGCGGCGGCGAACTCGACGTCTTCGTCCAGCGCGTCGATCCCGCAGGCCAGCCGCACCTGGCCACCGCCCTCTGCGAAATCACACAAGGGCGACCGGCCGCCGTGGCGCAGGTCGTGGACGGCCCGGAGCACCTCCTCGGCGCCACGCTGAGCGTGCTCGGCGGTGATCGTGCCGCTCACGGGCGGGTGGCCGACGGCCCGGGAGACCGGGTGATCGCAGGCCAGGCCAGGGCCCTGCTGCGGACCGGCCGTACCGCCCGCGTCGACATCGGCGGGGAGGGGGACGGATGCGCCGCACGGCTGTCCGTCCTCGTCCACGTGCACGCGTCCCGGCCGCGCCTGCTGGTCTTCGGGGCCGTCGACTTCGCCGCCGCCCTCAGCCAGGCCGGCCGCTTCCTCGGCTACCACGTCACCGTGTGCGACGCCCGCCCCGTCTTCGCCACCCCCGCCCGCTTCCCGCACGCGGACGACGTGGTGGTCGACTGGCCCCACCGCTACCTGGAACGCACGAGCGTGGACGGGCGCACCGCCGTGTGTGTCCTGACGCACGACGCCAAGTTCGACATCCCCCTGCTGCGGCTTGCCCTCAGCCTGCCCGTCACCTACGTGGGGGCGATGGGCTCCCGCCGCACCCACGACGAGCGCATGCACCTCTTGCACGAGGAGGGCGTCACGGCAGACCAGTTGGCGCGGCTGCGTTCCCCGATCGGCCTCGACCTCGGAGCCCGCACGCCCGAGGAGACGGCCGTCTCCATCACCGCGGAGATCATCGCCCAGGCCAACCAGGGCACGGGCCGGCCACTGACCCGGATCACCGGCCCGATCCACCGGCCGCCGCGGTTGATGAACTACCGATAGGACCCCACGGAAAACCGCGCGCAAAAGGAGACATCGCGATGACGCACGGGACCAGCGCCCAGCTCAACGCGACCGAGCAGATTGGCGCACTGCACATCCAGCCCGAGCGAGCCGGCGGCCGACTGCGCACGCCCACCACCATCGGGGCGGTGCGCTAAGGAGACGACCTTTACATGCGTTCTACCGTTTACAGCCCCGACGGTGCCTGGTTCCGCACCGCGAAGAACAGTGGCACCGGACACATCCGCTGCGGCGGCATCGCCCAGGACCTCACCTTGACCCCGATCCACGACGGCGCGCTCAACGACCGCATCGACGGGGCTTACCGCACCAGGTATGCCGCCGCCAGCGTCTACGTCCCGCCGATGGTCGCCGACCGGGCCCGCGCCGCCACCCTCGAACTCACCCTCCGCTGACCGAAGCTGGTCAGTCCCTCGCAAGAAGTACCTCGTGACCACGTTCGCCCTCATCGGAGGGCTCGGGTCCGGCTGGGCGGGCGTGACACTGGTGGATCGCATCTGATGCCGACTGGCGTGTGGCGTCAGCAACCCCGCTAAGGTTCACATCTCGTCCACAATTGCTCTCGGCGAGGGTCTTGTTCGTGTCGCGGATTGCTGCCAGTCGTGCTTCGGACCCGGCCCGGATCGGGCGCTTTCGGGTAGTCGGGGTGCTGGGCGCGGGTGGGATGGGCACCGTCTACGCCGCGGTCGGGGAGGGGCGAGCGAGTAGCGGCGAAGGCCGTACACGCCGGGCAGGCCACGGAAGACCAGTTCCGGGCCCGATTCCGGCGCGAGGTCCAGGTTCTGCGGCGGTGTCGGGTCCCCCCTGCCGCACGTCGCCCAACCCCCGTCAGCCGCAGGTTCGGCAGCCAAGATCGCACCACAGCGACCTCACGGTCCATCGCCCGCCAAAGCATCGATAACGGCGGCCACGACGGGAAGATTGCCCTGCTGCTCTTCGACGACGACACCGTCGCCGATGTTGTACTGGGCCTTCGAACAGATGGCAGCGGCCACCGTCCCCCGCCAACTGCTGCTGGACAACCCGCCCCGCGTCCTGGGCGCCCGCCTCATCCGGGGAAGCGCCAAGGCCTTCCCGCAATCCCTTTCCTGCTACGTGCCCGGCTTCACCGCCACGCCGGTCCAGGTAACCGGCAGTTTCATCACGGTGACCCGCACCGCCTAAGCGCTTCGGCAATCCGGCGACAACCACGCAGCCGTCACGCTCCTGGGGAAAGCGCTGCGTGACGTAGCCCAACTCGTCAGTTCCGGCGCCGGACAAACCTGGCGGACGAGGCTGCGGACCATGTAGGTCCGCTGCGGGCCGCCCTCGCCAACGCGACCGGCGGACGCGAAGGAGTCCCCTTAACACGCAAGCCAACGACCAGGCAAGGTGGCGGACTTCGGAACGCGCGGACCGGATGGCCTGCGCGGCTTCGTCGCCCGAGGCGGCGAGGATGTCGATCAGGGGGAGACGCTCGGGCCGAAGACGGCCGGCTCACACCGCAGCCTCGCAACGTCCGCGAGGCGGTCCCCGCCCAGTGTGACCGCCAGGGCGACATCCAGCAGGATCGGCCTGGTAAGAGCGCGCCTTGGATTCGCCTCACCCCCTCCACGATGAAACCCCCAGGTCGAAGACGTGGGGGTTTCATCGTCACCTACCGGTGGTCCGTGCCGACCGAGACGCTCGGCGCGTCACTGGCGGCCGGTGCAGCGGAAGTTGGCGGCATCGTTCGTGTTGCCGTATCCGTCGTAGCGGGCTACGGCCGGCCACCGGCACAGCGGGCGGCTCATGGGCCCGTTCTCGGCGCGCAGTGTGGTGGGGGCCTTGCCCTGTTCGACCCACTTGACCAGGGCCGTCAGTGGGTCGGCAGGGGCGGCGCCGGACCCGCCCCTGCAGTGGCCCACGCCGGGGGCGGTGAACAGGCGGGCGAACTGCTCGGTCTTCGCCCTGCCGCCCATCGCGGCGGTGACCTGGGTGTAGTAGCTGGTCGTTCCCTGGGGAGGGATCAGCTGGTCGGCCAGGCCGTGCCAGAGGAGCAGTTTGCCGCCGGCGGCACGGAAGGCGCTCAGGTCGGGGTCGTCGGTGCCGACCACGGGGCCCCACTGGTGACGGGAGCGGTCGAAGTAGTGGGTGAAATTGGCCATGGTCAGGCTGTGCCAGTCGAAGGACGGGTCCTTCGCCAGCCAGTAGGTGAACCAGCCCGAGGCGAGGGGCGTCGGGACTCCGTCGCCGTTGACGGTGGCGGCGAGTCTGGCGAACGAGGCGCCGGGCAGGATTCCGTACCACAGGCGGGTACCGTCCGGGCGTCGTGGCCCGTCCCAGATCCTTTTCACCACCGCCGCGTCCTCGGTCGTGATCGTGCCGCAGGGCGTCACGGTGCCGACCAGCGAGTCGGGGTTGAAGCGGCAGGTCCGGGGGTCCGTGATGACGCCGTCGGTCACACCGTCCCGGCTGTCGCATGCGGCTGTGACCGCCTGGTTGAACGCGTCGGACTTGCACGAGGGCACGAAGTCGTCGAACTCGTGCATCACGACCTGGGGCCACATCGCCGCGGGGAGGAACCGGTCTGCCTGGATCGCCGGCGCGCCTGCCAGGATGCCGTCGTAGTCGCGCGGCTGGACCTGCGCTTCCTGAAGACCTTCCCTGCCACCGTTCGAGCAGCCGTTCCAGTACGAGTAGGCGGGTGACGTGCCGTAGAACGCCTGCGTGACGGCCTTGCCCTTGACGGTCGTCTCGTGCAGCGCGCGCGAGATGAAGTCATGGATGAGGGACGCGTTCATGCCGGTCGGGGACCAGGCCCACGAGGCGTCGCTGGAGTCGGCGGTGTGGCCGGAGTCGGAACCCGCGGCGGCGTAACCGGTCTTCGCCGCGCTCTCGGTGTCCGGGACGGAGCCGTCGAAGCCACCGCCTCCGACGCCTTGGAAGCGCCCGTTCCAGGTGTCGACGGGTAGCGACACGCGCATGTGGATGCTCTGGGGAACCAGCAGTTCGACGTTGCAGATCGCCGGAGTGGTGGTGGTCTGCGCGGCCCTGGTGACCGTCGTGCCGTCCGAGAAGCGCAAAGCCGTGAGGCTCTCGCAGGACCGGATCGGCTGGCCGGGGCCTGTGGTCGCGGCCGCGCTCGCGCCGTGAACCGGCATTACGCAGAGCCCTGCCGCGAGGATCAGAGATCCTGAGATTGCCAGTCGGCGTCGGACGGGGCCTCGCGGGGATCGTGCATGCTCGGCGCTGCCGGGGGAAGCCTTCCACTTCATGCCCGCTCACCTCCCTCTTTCTTTCTTGGCTGTGCGGATGGTGCCGGTCAGCGGTCGGCCGGCTCGTGGACGTCGGAGGGGATCGGGTCGGCGTACAGTGCGGCGATGTCCGCGCCGTACTTCTCGGCGATCTTCTGCCGTTTGAGCTTCAAGGTGGCGGTGAGTTCGTCGCTCGTCGCGTCCCAGTACGCGGGGATCACCCGGAAGCGCTTGACCTGCTCGACGCGTGCCAGCCGGCTGTTGCCCGCCGCCACGGCGGCCTTCAAGGCGTCGATCACCAAGGGGGATCGGGCGAGAGCACGCGGGTCCGGCTGCAGCCCGTGCTCGGCGGCGAAGGCCGCTGCGGCCTCGGCGTCCAGGACGAGCAGAGCGGTGATGTAGGGGCGGCCGTCGCCGATGGTCACAGCCGTGCCGATGAGAGGACTGGCGGTGGTGAGGGCCGTCTCGACCGTGACGGGCGAGATGTTCTTGCCCCCTTCGTTGATGATCAGGTCCTTCTTGCGGTCGACGATGGTCAGGTAGTCGTCCGGGTCGGACACGATGACGTCGCCGGTGTGGAACCAGCCGTCCTGGTCGAAGGCTTCGCGTGTCCGGTCGGGGTCGTTGCGGTAGCCCCTCGTCACCGACGGCCCGCGCACCAGGAGTTCGCCGTCGGCGGCCTGGCGTGCTTCCAGGCCGGGCAGCAGTGTGCCGATGGTGCCGAAGCGTGCCTGCGCGGGCGGGCTGACGGCGCCGAAGCAGCTCAGCTCGGACATGCCCCAGCCCTCGCAGATGGGGACGCCGAGCGCGGCGAAGAATTCGAGGGTCACCGGCGGCGTGGGTGCCGCGCCGGTCACCGCCCACCGCACCTGGTCCAGCCCCAGACGGGACCGCAGGGCCGACAGGACGCCGACGTCTGCCTTGGCGTTCGCGGCGGCGAGCTCATCGTCGACCGGCATGCCCGCCTGCAGCAGGCGCGTACGCCTGAAACCGGTCTCCAACGCCTCCCTTGCGGCCGCCCGCCGGGCCGCGTCCGGCTCGCTCTCGATGCCGATTTCCACGGACTGTTTGATTTTGTTCCAGACCCTGGGGACGGCGCACCAGATCGTCGGCCGGCAATCCGGCAGGGCCTTGGCGATCTCCTTGATGTCGGACACGACCGTGACCTGCACACCGAAGATTGCCTGTGCGTAAAGGCAGGTGAAGCGGTCGACGACATGGGCTGACGGGAGGTAGGAGGTGGTCCGGTCGCCGAAGCGGAAGTCAAGTACCTGTGCCACTCCCGCGGCTTGGGCGAGCAGGTTGGCGTGGGTGATCTCCACGCCCTTCGAAGGGCCGGTCGTTCCCGAGGTGTAGATCAGGGTGAGCACGTCGTCCGGCTGGACGGAGCGCCAGGTAGCCTCGAAGTCGAAGGCGGTGTTCGCCCGGCCCCGGGCGCGGAGGGTCTCCAGACTGAGGGTGTCTTGCGCCGGCTTCGCTTCGTCGCCGACCGTCAGGATTTCGTCGCCGCGCGCCGGGGCTTCGTCGCCGTCCACCAGAATGAGATGCTCGATGGCTATGCCCGCTTCCCGGATGACGGGAAGGTACTGGGTCTCGCACACCATCACCCTGCTTCCGGAATTGCGCAGGACGTGGGCGAGTTGGGCCGGCGGCAGTGTGTTGTAGACGGAGAACGGGATGGCGCCCAGGTGCTGGGCCGCGAGGTCGACGGGGAAGAACTCGAGCCGGTTGGTCATCATCAGCGCGACAGTGTCACCGCGCCTGACTCCAAGCCCGGCCAGCCCGGCCGCCAGGAGGCGCACGTCCTCGGCGAGGGCCCGCCAGGTGACGGTGAGCGTCGCGCCCACGGTGCGCAGAGCCACCGTGTCGGGCGCGACGGCTGCCGTGCGCTGGAAGGCAGCACAGAGCGTGGCGGGTATGGGGGTGGGGTCGGTCATCTGGCTCAGTTCCCGTCGATCGGCTCGTACCGGAACACACGCTCGACAGACCCGACGCGCACACAAGGCTGCTGCGGCGTCGGCAAAGCCGCGGCGTGAGTGCGCGGGTTCGACGACGGCAACGCTAGGCATCCGTGGAGCGCATGGCATCGGGCATGACGCCCAACAAAGCGACCGCTGCACTGTGATCGGATCACACCGCTGTGGAGCGAGGTGATCGGTCCTCCACCTGTCGAGGTGATCGGGTCACACCGCGGTTCCGGAGCCGCCTCCGAACAGTCTGATCGCGATCAGTAGCTCCTGGAGGTCGGCGAGCCTGCGCAGGTCGCACCCCGTCCGTTCCTCGACCCGAGCCAGACGGTGATGTGCGGTGTTGATGTGGACACCGAGCCGCTGGGCCGCGGCCTTCACGTTCATATCGTTGGCCGCGTACTCCTCCACGGTTCTGATCAGGGTGCCGTCCGCCCTGGAGTCCTCCGTCACGAAGGTGCGGAGAGCCGTCGGCACGATCCGTGCGGCGGTCTCGTCAGCCCGGAGCGTCAGATAGTCCAGCACGCTGAGATCGGACAGGCCGACGACACCGCCCTCCGGCGGAAGCGTGCCCAGCGCCGAGACGGCCTCGTGGTACGCCTTACCCAGGTCGATGACGGTGTCGTACCGCGTGCTGATGCCCACCGCCAGCCGTGTCCCTTGGTCGGCGAGGGTTCGCCAGGCCGTCCTCACGGGTTCCCCGGACACACTGCGAGCGCTGTCCCGCAGCGCCCGCACGATCACGATCTCGTCCTGCCGCAGCACGGTCAGCGAACGCGCCGGATCCCCTGCGGCCTGGCCCAGGAGCGAGGCGGCGGAACGGAAGCCGTATGCGTCGCTGACGGGACCCACGGGCACCGCGACCACCACGGCGCACGGGGTATCGGGATGCAGCCCGGCCTTCGTGGCCGGGGTCAGCCGTGGTCCTGGCGCCGGCTCCCGACCCGCGATCAGGTCTTCGAGCAGGTCCCGGCGCACGCGGTCGCCTTCCACGGCCAGGAACTGTTCCTCGTCCAGATAAGCCCGGGCCGCGACCGTACTGCCCCGGTTGATCAGCTCCATGACGAGTCCGCCCGCTTCCAGCGCGGCGTCACGCCCACCGGTCGTGCGCACCGCCCAATCGGCGATGGCCTCCCACATCACGCGGTGCGCGATGCGCAGCGCGTGCATGAAATCGACAAGGGGCATACCCTGCCGCGCCCGCCGTGCGGCATGCGGGCGGACGAACGCCACATCGTCGTCCGTGACCGGTCGGTCGCGGACCAGGCTGACGCTGAGCGCGTCGACCGCCTCCGTCACGTGGATCACCACGTCGGCCAGCAGCGCTTCATCCACGAGGGCGGCGTAGCCGGGAATCTCTGTCCGCATGGCCTCCAGAGCCGCCTCGGCCAGCGACTGCCGCTGAGCCGCGATGACGTCGGCCACCTCGCTGAGGGCGGCCACCTGACCTGATCGGCGCATCACGGCCTCAGCCTAGGGGAGCCACGACGTCATCCCGCCGGGAGGTCACCGGGATGAACCGACGCGCGACAAGGACCGATGACGCCGGCTGGGCGCCGTCGTGTCACCCTCGGGCGTGACGATCGTTCCCGCCGGTCAGGTGGACGAGAGTCTGCTGCGGGCGGTGGATCGCGCGATCCGTGACGAAGTCGAGGCCAGCTGCCGCTGTTGTTGCTGGAGCTCGTCGCCAGACAAAAACGCCCCGTCTCCACGTTCTTAATGGTCCAGGCGGATGAGTCCTTGCCGACGGTGCAGTCCTGGTCGTCGTGGACCGAACCGGCCGCGAGCATGACCACACCGTTCGGGTCCGTGTCGAGGTACAGCGCGGTGATGGCCGGAACGATGCCGCGGCCGCGGACCTGGTCGCGACAGATGTCGTGGTCGTAGCCGCGATCGGCGAAGGGTGAGCCGGGTCTGCGGCGGGGGTGGCCGACCCGGCCGTAGACCGGTGGGGCCGTGCCGAGCACTGGGCCGCATGTGCCGCTGCGGGGCACGGCCTGGAACCGGCTCAGGCCCGCGCCCGTCCGCTGCAACCACCCACAGCTGCCCATCTGGGGCAGCGGCAGTAGCCGCTCCCTGCGCGGTACAGGCGGGCACAACATGACGCGCAGTTCTGGCGAGGTCACGACAGGGCCGCCGCCGGGGCAGGCCCGCTGAGGGCGATCCCTGTCGGCCGCCAGTCACCGTTGATTGATCTCAGCGACACCTATTGACACCCAAAGTGTGAGCGGTAACACTCAATCGCGCCACTGACGGACAGCCCCGCAGTCGCACGCGCGTCGGCGTCTCATCCGGCGTTTTTGTCCCCTGGGTTCCCTGACCGTTGCTCCTTCCGAACTCGGACGGGCTGCACGACCGGAGCGAAATGTGACCGCTGACATTTCTATTGCGGTGTCTTCGTGGGCGGATCGTCGTAGTCGGTGTCCACGTACTCCGCACCGCGAAGTCAGGGCTGGATCCGAGCAGGAGCGAAGGCGTACCCGCTCCGCCACGTCGAGCACGGCCTCACCTCCGCTGCAGGGGGCGGCCCACGTGAACGGGAGGCCCACCCTCTCGGTCAGGCCGAAGCCGCGGACGATTAGCTCAGCGACGACCAGCCGGTAGGAGCCGACCGACATGAGCGAAGCAATCCCGTCCAGCCGTGACGTGGAGCCGTGCAGGGACGGCCCGGGGCGCAACCGGTCGGTCAGTCTCCGTGATGTCGCAACGGCGGCCGGCGTCTCCCACCAAACCGTTTCCCGTGTCGTCAACGGCAGCCCGCGGGTCAAGAGATCCACGCGAGAACGAGTGCTTCGCGTCATCGAGGACCTGGGGTACAGGCCCAACCGCCTGGCCCGCGCGCTGGCCGGGGGAGTGGTGCGCTCGGTGACCGTGCTCACCTCGGACACCACCCTGTGTGGGGCTGCCCTCGCTCTGCGGGGCATAGAGGAGGCGGCCCGGGCGGCGGACTTCGCCGTGTCGGTCAGCGTCCTCGACGAGCGCTCCCGCTTCACGCCGGACGACGTCGCGGGCCGACTCGCCCGCCCAGGGGAACCTGTCCTGGTCATCGCCTTCAATGCGTCCGGAGAACGGGTCTGGCGTGCACTGCCCGCGGAGTTCCCGGCTGCGGCGGTAGTGGAGCGCCCACAGCAGGAGCACCCCGGAGTCAGGTTGGAGGCATGGCTGGACGACCGGGCAGCCGCGGTGCGGGCCACCAGGTACTTGCTCGGCCTCGGGCACCGAACCGTCCACTATCTGAGCATCCCGTCCTCGACGGCCCGCGTCGGGCAGCGCGCCATGGGCTGGAGGGACGCACTCCAGGGCGCCGACCGCTCTGTCCCCGAGCTCTTGGAAGGCGGCTGGAACCCGCGATCCGGGTACCTTGCCGCCCGCAGCGTTGTCGCCGACCCACAGGTCACCGCCGTACTCTGCGGCAACGACGACCTTGCGCTCGGTGTGCTCCGGGCGGCTCGGGAAGCGGGCCGGGACGTGCCGGGTGACCTCAGTGTCATGGGCTTCGACGACGCGCCGTACGCGGCGTACACCCATCCCACGCTGACGACCGTACGGCTCGACTTCGAGGGGCTGGGACGCGGCGCCTTCGGGATGCTGCACCGCTTGCTCGACCCGGACAACGCCCCGACGTTACCCGCCTGGGCCGAACCGGAGTTGATCGTCCGGGAGAGCACCGGCCCGGTGCCGCACCGGTCCATCTGACAGTCCTCCCGAGCCTGCGGGCTCCTGCGACCAAAGACACCTGCACCACTCCACCCGCAGGGCCAATGTGAGCGGTAACACTCCACTCCCGATCCGTCCTCCCACCGTGTCATGGGAGGGGAAAGCCAGGTCTCATGTCCCTCGTTTCCCGCACCCCGGGCGCTGCCCCGTCCGGCCGTAGAAGAGCAACCTGGACCAGAGCACTGCTGGCCGTCACCGCCCTGGTGGGCACGGCCATCGCCGTGCCCCAGACTGCTGAGGCCGCCGGTCAGACCTTCACCGTCGACCTCGGTACGACCACGGGCACCGTCCTGCGCGGCTCGAACGGAGCGCTCTACGGACAGAGCGACGACGGCGTGCCCAGCGACAACCTGCTGGCGCCCCTGAAGCTCACCACCGGATCGCAGAAGCCCCCCAACGGCGCCCAGCACCCCAACGGGGACATCCTGGACGTCGCTCCGTCGTTCTTCCGCAACGGTGGCGGCACGATGTACACCAACATCCAGGACGAATACTCGGACTGGCCGTACCAGAACCTCGGCATGGCCGACTACCTGACCAAGGTCGACGCCGCGGTCAATGCGATCAAGGGCACCTCGTACGCGGACAAGGTCGTCTTCGTCCCCTTCAACGAGCCCGACGGCAACTGGTACAGCGGCCTCGGCAGCAGCAACACCACCACCTACCAGAACGCCCTCACCAAGTTCGAGGCCGACTGGAGCACGGTCTACGACCGGATCCGCAGCGACCTGCCCGGCGCGAAGATAGGAGGGCCCAACACCGCCAACTACCTCAGCAGGTTCTTCGGCGACTTCCTGACCTACGCCAAGTCCAAGAACCAACTGCCGGACGTCTTCACCTGGCACGAACTCGGCCCCGGCTCCCTCTCCTCCTACCGCAGCCACTACGCCACATACCGGTCCCTGGAGAGCGCCCGCGGCATCAGCCCGATCACCATCAACATCGACGAGTACGCCAACCGGCGCGACCTGTCGGTGCCTGGACAGATGGTGCAGTGGGCCACGATGTTCGAGGACACCAAGGTCTACGCCCAGCAGCCCTATTGGGACATGGCCGGCAACATGGACGGCAACACCGTCCGCACCAACAGCGGCAATGGCGCATGGTGGTTCTGGCACTGGTACGCCGGGATGACCGGGCAGACCGTCAAGACGACTCCGCCGCAGCCAGGCGTCCAGGACACCCTCCAGGGCATGGCCTCGCTGGACACCACCAGCAAGCAGGCCCAGGTCATCGTCGGCGGGTCGGCCACCGACACCAACGTGGTGATCGACAACATCCCCAGCGCCACCTTCGGCAGCAAGGTCGAGGTCACCGTCCAGGCCCTGGACTGGAGCGGCTACGACGGTTCCTCCGAGCCACCGCAGACCATCTCCCGCGCGGCCTACACCCCGTCGAGCGGCTCCATCACCGTGCCGTTGACCGGCCTGAACGCCATGTCCGCCTACCGCATCACGGTCACCCCGAACGGCGGCGGCACCGCGGTCACACCCAGCGTGCCATGGAGTGCCTCCTACGAGGCCGAGAACGCCGCCATCACCAGCGGCTCCGTCGTCACCCAGGGCAACGGCGCCAACTACAGCGAGGCCCAGAAGTACGCGACCTCCGGCACCAAGGACGTCGGTTACCTCAACCAGAGCACCAGCAAGGTCGTCTTCACCGTCAGCGTCCCGTCCTCCGGCTCCTACAACCTGCGCATCTTCTACGGCAACCAGAACGGCTCGCCCTCCCAGCAGGTCCTGCGCATCGACGGCGCCAACCCCAGGTTCGTGAACTACCCCTCCACGCTGAACTGGCAGTACCGCTCCACCGTCACCGTTCCGGTCACCCTCAGCGCGGGCAGCCACACCGTCTCCCTCGCCGTAACCGACCCGACCCTCGGCACCTCCGCGGGCCAGGTCACCCTCGACAAGATCGACCTGGAGGCCGCGCAGAGCAACCCGGAGACGCTGTACGAGGCCACCTTCGCCGACACCAGCGGCAGCCCCGGCTGGTCGTACGGGAACGTGGGCGAGGCCGGGACCGGCGCCGTCGTCCTGGACTCCGGCGACAGCACCACGTTCGACGCCAACGCGCCCACCGACGGCTACTACACCGTGAAGACCGACTACTCCTCCACGGGCGGGACGGCCGCCCTGGCGCTGAACGGCACCACCGTCGCCACCCTGGCGAACACCAGCGGCGCCACGACCACCGCGAGCAACCGCCTCTACCTGGTCGCCGGCATCAACCGGATCAAGGTCAGCCCGAACAGCGGCGCCACGGTCACCCTGCGGGACCTGAAGGTGGCCGGCTCGGGTGACACCACCGGCGTCACCAAGTACGAGGCCGAGAACGGCACCCGGGCGGGGCAGGCGGTGGTGCAGTCCGACACCTGGGCCTCCGGCGGCAAGAACGTCGGCTACATCGGCAACGGCAGCTCCAACACGCTCACCTTCGGCAACGTCAACACGTCGGCGGCGGGCCGCTACACGGTCGTCGTCCACTACGCCCAGAACGACCGCGCGGGCACCGGCAACTACAACACCAACGTCGAGTCCCGAACCGCGCAGCTCTCGGCCAACGGCGGCACCGCCACCACCCTGACGTTCCGCAACACCTACAGCTGGCACGACTACTGGACGCTGAGTACGACCGTCACGCTCAACTCCGGCACCAACACGCTGAAGCTTTCCAACCCCTCGGCCTGGGCGCCCGACATCGACTACATCGAAGTCGCCCCGGTGAACGGCTGACGACCTCGCTTCCAGGCGCGCGGGACCGCGCCCACCCGATTCCGCGGTCCCGCGCCCACTGGCATCTCGCACCCCTACCGCCGTTTCCCTCTCACCCGTGCCCAGGCCCCGGCGCGCGGAAAGCAACGCCCAGGAGGACCGACCCTTGCCCGACATCCTGCGTCTGCCCGACAGACACCTCAGACGAATAGCGGCCGCTGCCGCCCTGTTCCTCACGCTCGCCCTGCTCTGCGGGCGGTTCCCGACCACCGCGTACGCCGCCACCAACACCGCGATCACGGTGGACGGCACCAGCAGCGGCCGCACCTTCGACGGCATCGGCGCGATCAGCGGCGGCGGCGGCAACAGCCGCCTGCTGTTCGACTACCCCTCCACCCAGCGCAGCGAAATCCTGGACTACCTCTTCAAGCCCGGCTACGGCGCATCCCTGCAGATCCTCAAGGTGGAGATGGGCGGCGACGTCAACTCCACCGACGGCGCCGAGATCAGCTTCCAGCACTCCCGGGGACAGATCGACTGCAACGCGGGCTATGAGTGGTGGCTGATGGAGCAGGCCAAGGCCCGCAACCCCAACATCAAGCTCTCCGCCATGGCCTGGGGCGCCCCCGGCTGGGTCGGCAACGGCACCTTCCACAGCCAGGACATGGTCGACTACTACATGGCGTGGTTGGGCTGCGCCAAGCAGCACGGGCTGACCATCGACTACCTCGGCGGCTGGAACGAGCACGTCTTCAGCGCCTCGTGGTACGAGAGCCTGAAGTCGGCCCTGATCGCCAACGGCTACACCTCCACCAAGCTGGTCGGCGGCGACAACTGGGGCGACAACGCCTGGACGATCGCCACCGCCATGAAGAACGACAGCGCCCTCTACAACGCCGTGGACATCGCCGGCGCCCACTACCCCTGCGGGGGCATCTCCGCGATGACCACCTGCACCTCCACCACCGACGCCCAGACGCTTGGCAAGCCGATATGGGCCAGCGAGAACGGCTCGCAGGGCGCGGAGGTCGGCGCGGCCCCGATCGCCCGCGCCCTCAACCGCGGCTACATCGACGCCAAGATGACCGCCTACATCAACTGGCCCATCGTCGCGTCGATCTACAACAACCAGTCCTTCAACTCCACCGGTCTGGTCAGCGCCAACCAGCCCTGGTCCGGCAACTACACCGTGGGCCGCACGGCCTGGGTCATCGGCCAGACCACCCAGTTCACCTCTCCGGGCTGGAAGTACCTCGACACGGCCAGCGGGTATCTCGGAGGCGCCCGCGCCAACGGCAGTTACGTCAGCTACGGCGCGCCCGACAAGAGCGCCTGGAGCACGGTCCTCGAGACGATGGACGCCACCGCACCGCAGACGGTCACCCTGAACGTCGCCGGCGGTCTGCCCGACGGCACCCTGCACGTGTGGTCCACCGACCTCTCGCAGCCCGGCCTCGGCAACCCGCACATGGTGAAGAACGCCGACCTCACGGCCACCGGCGGCACCTACACCCTCACCCTCGACCCCGGCCACGTCTACACGGTGACCACCAGCACGGGTGGGGGCGCCGGCAGCACCACCCCGCCGCAGCGCGCCCAGCTCGCACTGCCCTACTCGGACTCCTTCGCCGGCTACAGCACCGGCCAGGAGGCCAAGTACCTCGCCACCATGAACGGCGCCTTCCAGGCCGCCCCCTGCTCCGGCGGTCGCACCGGCCAGTGCCTGCGCCAGACGGCTCCCATGATGCCGATCACCTGGGTCGCCCAGCCCGGCCCCCAGCCCTACACCATGATGGGCGACACGGGCTGGAGCAATTACACCGTCAGCTCCGACGTCCTGCTGGAGAAGAGCGGCAGCGCCGCGGAGATCCTCGGCAGGGTCGGCACCCAGGCGACCAACAACGGTGGGCTGGGCGCCTATCACCTGCGGCTGTCGGACACCGGCGCATGGTCGCTGCTGAAGTCGAACAGTTCATGGGCGTGGACCACCCTGGCGAGCGGCACGGTGACCGCCCCCGGCACGAACACCTGGCACAAGCTGGCCCTGTCCTTCCAGGGCAGCACCATCACCGCCAAGATCGACGGCACCACCGTCGGCACGGTCACCGACAGCAGTTACGGCGGCGGCCTGGTCGGTCTCGGCACCGCCGGCTACTACCCCGTGCAGTACTCCAACCTTTCCATCACCCCGGGTACCGTGCCCGACCTCTCCGGCACCTACAAGATCGTCGGCGTCCAGAGCGGCAAGGCGCTGGACGCGGTCGGTGCCGCCACCGCCAACGGCACGAAGATCGGCCAGTGGACCTACAGCGGCGGCACCCACCAGCAGTGGAAGTTGGCCCGTAACAGCGCCGGCTACTACAGCATCGTCGGCGTCGGCAGCGGCAAGGCCCTGGACATCGACCACGCCACCGCCTGGCCCGGTACTCAGCTGCAGCTGTGGGGCCCCACCGGCAGTCCGAACCAGCAGTGGCAGATCGCCCCGACCGACAACGGCAACTACATCATCGAGTCCCGTCTGGACGGCTACCGGGTAGACGTCCTCGGCAACTCCACCGCCGACGGAGGAATCATCGACCAGTGGCCCGCCGGAGGAACCACGAACCAGCAGTGGACGCTGGTGAAGCTCCCGTGACGACCTGACAATTCGACCACGGCCCCGGGAGAGGGCAGACCGGCGCATGCCGGTCTGCCTTGCTCCGTCTGCTGTACATCGGTGGTGGGCTGCACTCCTTCGGCCGCGGCACGGCGCACCTATCGGGTCATCGTCGCCGCTGGCGCCCGACTGCTGAACGGAGGCAAGCCGCTCCCCGGCGAGGGTTACTTCTAGCCAGCCGACCGTCCTGCCGGACACCGGCCCGGGCATGCGTGCCTGCGACGAGGAGACTCCGGCCCGCTTGCCGCCATCATCATCGCCCGGGACGCCGAGGACGCCGTACGGCTCGCCAGCGCCCCGCCGTACGGGCTCGGCTTGAGTATCTGGCCGTCCGACCCCGGTGGCGGTGCCGCCCTCGCCAGCCGTATCACCAGCGGAGCGGCCTCCGCCCACGCGATCGTGGCTTCCCACCCGCGCTTGCCCTTCGGAGGCACCACGCGCAGCGGCCAGGGCCGTGAACTGGCGGCCGCCCGCATTCGCGAGTTCACCAACAGGCGCAGCTACTGGGGCGCCGCCTGGAGATGACGATGCGGGTCCTGGCGGCGGTCCCGGTCGGCGGCCCGATGGCAACTCGACCTACCGTGCAGCGAGCGCCGATCCCCACCAAGGGACCTTGTCGCCGACATTGTTGGTGGCGAAGAAGTTCCTGACGGCGGCTCTCTCCGCAACGTCTGGCTGATCGTTGACGCAGTCCGATCCACCCCAGGCGCCCGACATCACCTTGGAGCAGGGGCTGCCTGGGCCCAGGTCGGGCAGCGACAGGATGTGGCCCAGTTCGTGGACGACGATGCGAGAAGGCTTGTACAGCTGGGCGTCCCCGACTTCGAGGTACACCCAGCCCCGCCCGGCACCCTTGATGTTGACGTGGGACTGGACTCCCCTGGCTGTCTTGTACTCCATGACCCGAAGTGGTGCCGGCGTGTCCTGTTCGACCAACTTGATCGACGGGACGGCCGTGTTCCAGATCTCGATCGCCTCGCGGGCCGCGTCCGTATAGGAACCGGCCAGCATCAAGTCGATCGGAATGACCTCAGGGGCAGAGTCGGCCGCGCCTGCCGGAGTGCTGACACCCAGCAGGGCACCGGACGTCAGGACCGCCGTCGACAACAGGTTCAGTGCTCGGGCCACAGAAACGCCTCCATTCGATTTTCAAAGGAGGCTAGAGATCTCGGGAGTAGTCCTCTACGCACCTTCAGGCCGGTTCATTTGAGGGGTGGCCGGTAGATGACCCTTCGCGTACGCTTCTCGGCTCTGTGTCAGTCGCTGTGGAAACGTGAGCCCAGGAGACACTGACCTGCAGATCAATTGGCGCTCACCGACCAGGCGAATCCGGCGCACGTAGTGATTCTGCGCGCAGGGCGAGGATGAGGTCGAGGCGGATGGCGTCGTTCAGAGCCTCCCCGAAGAGCTGCTTGAGCTGGCGTAGACGGTAGCGGATCGTCTGCGGGTGGAGGTGGAGACGGGCGGCGACGTCAGGCACCTTGTTGCCGCTGAGCAGCCACGCCAGCAGTGTCTCGGCGTGCCGCGAGTGTTGTTCTGCCGAGACCGTGTCCAGCGGAGCAAGCACCTGCGACCGCAGTTCGTCGAGCAGCGGCTCGTCGCTGCGCAGCAGGAGCGTGGCAAGGTGGTCCACACAGCGCACGACTCCCTGCCGGGGCAGAACCCCACGGCCCATCAGTCCGAGGGGTGCGTGAGGCCCACACCGGAGACCGTGCCGCCTTGGTCAGGGAGACCGCGGGACCAATTGCGGCCGGGCGCTCGCGTACGGCCGCCGCGAAAGCCCGCCCGGCGAAGTGGGTCTGGTTATGTGGATCTGGCACCAGCATGCGGGGTGGCCGAGACTCCATGTCGACGAGGACGTCAGGGGCGGTCAGCGGCCACCACTCTTCCCGTATGTCCGGCGACGACGCGACTGCGACCACCGCGACCTGCTGAGGGACCGGCCAACGTGCGCCGTGAGCCAGCTCGTGCACGGCTTCCAGAGACACCGGGCCTTCGCCCAGCAACAGTCCGATCAGACGGCGCCGACGTCGCTCCACCTGGTCGGAACTGCGCAGTTGTTCCTCCGCGTATCCCCGGGCCGCGGCCCCCGCCATTTCGTGTGCCGTGTGCAACGCGAGCTCGCCGAGTGCGGACAACACTCCCGAGCCCAGCCCCATCCCCTCCGCCGTGCGGCTCAGCCGGCGCCAGGCCTGCATCCCCCCTACGCGCAGCGCAGACTGCAGAGCATCCAAGCTGCGGCCTTCCTTGGCCACGGTCCGCCCCAATGCGTGGTACTTGGCCGCGACGGCGTTGCTTTGACTCCGAGGGTCGGCGATCAGATCCACGAAGAGCGTCCGTGCCTCCACGACGCGGGATCGGAGATTTCCTGTGGGGGCCCCGAGTACACGGGAGCGTGCTTGAGTACCGTCTGTACCACCTCGTCAGCAACGACTTCGAGGTCGTTCCGCAGCGGTTCGGCCAACGCGGGCGGTATCGAAGGGGCTTCGGGGCCGCTCGGCACACCATGCGGAGTGGGTGCTGCCACGAGACATTCCTTTCGACCGGAGGAGACTCATATCGCCTCTGGCTCGGGTCACGCACCTTTCAGTAACGGCGAGCGGCTCGCTACGGTCGGGGAGAGAGCCGCCACAGGGCGCGGACACCGCTGGCGGGCTGGCAGCAGGACGGCAAGCAGTACGGCCTCGCCCTCTCGTCGGCCAACGGCCCGACCGACTGGTGGGACGCGGCCACGCAGAACTGCAAGCCGCAGTTCAACCAGGACTGCGGCTGAAGTACCACGTGGCGGTTCCCGCCTCCGTCAACAGCCCCCCAACGGGGCCGCACTGCCGCAGGTCATGGCGCGGAAGCAGGCGGCCGTAGTGTGGGACGGCAGCTGGGATCTCAACGCCTTACCGGTCCTCGATGAAGGGCAACTTCGAAGTGGCCGAGCTGCCCGTTGGTCCGATGAGGAAGGGGACGGTGTACAACGGGCTCAGCAATGCCCTGTACGTCGGCTGCAAGCACCCGAAGGAGGCGGGGGAACTGGTGAAGTGGCTGGCCTCCCAGGAGGCGCAGAAGATCATCGTCGCGACGGGGTCGGTGTGGCCCGGCATCCCCGCGCTCAACCAGGACTTCGTGGCCGTCTGGCAGAAGCAAGGTGTGGACGTCAGCGCCTTCTCCAAGGAGCCCGAGGGCATGACGTTCGGATACCCGCTGACCACATCGTGGGCTACCTATAACGTCGAGGTGCAGGACGTCTTCAACCAGGTGTGGCTCGGGCAGCAGTCGCCGCAGAAGGCGGCCGACTCCGTCAACGAGGCGTCCAACGCGGTGATCAAGTAGCCGCATACCCTGACCGTCCGCACGCCCCACAGTCCGCCAGGAGCCACCAGCATGCAGAAGCCGACCCCGGACCGTTCCGGCAAGGAACCCTCCGAGCAGGGGGCCGACCGGCACCGTTCGGTCAGCATCTTCGACGTGGCCAAGGCGGCCGGGGTTTCCCACCAGACCGTCTCCCGGGTGATCAACGGCCGCCCGAGGGTGAGCAAGGCCACCCGGGAGAGAGTGCTGGAGGTCATCGACGACCTGGGCTACAAGCCCAACCGGCTCGCGCGGGCGCTGGCCGGGGGAGTGGTGCGCTCGGTGACCGTGCTCACTGCGGACACCACCCTGTACGGGGCGTCCCTGGCACTGCGGGGTATCGAGGAGGCGGCGCGAGCGGCCGACTTCGCGGTGGCGATCAGTGTCCTGGACGAGCACTCTCCGCTGACATCGGACGACGTGGCGAGCAGGCTCGCCCGGCCGGGAGAGCCGGTGCTGGTCATCGCCTTCAACGCCCCGGGGGAGCGCGCTTGGCGTGCGCTGCCCCCGGATTTCCCGGCGGCCGCCGTGGTGGAGAGGCCGCAGGAGGTCCGAATCGGCAGTCGGCCCGAGGCCTGGCTGGACGACCGCGTGGCGGCGGCACAGGCCACGCGGTACCTGCTCAGCCTGGGCCATCGCACCGTCCACCACATGGCGATCCCGTCCTCCACCGCCAGGGTCGGCCAGCGGTCCCAGGGCTGGCGGGACGCCCTGGTGGCCGCAGGACGGCCCGTCCCCGAGCCGCTCGAAGGCGGCTGGAGCCCGCGATCCGGGTATCTCGCCGCCCGCGTTCTGGTCGCCGACCCGGACGTCACCGCGGTCCTGTGTGGCAACGACGAACTGGCCCTCGGTGTGCTGCGCGCGGCACGGGAAGCCGGGCGGGACGTGCCGGGCGACCTGAGCGTGGTCGGCTTCGACGACGCGCTCTACGCGGGCTACACCCACCCGGCTCTCACCACCGTACGACTGGACTTCGAAGGGCTCGGGCGGGGGGCGTTCGGCATGCTGCACCGGCTGCTCGACCCGGAGAACGCCCCCCTGCCGCCGCTGTGGGCGGAGCCTGAGCTGATCGTCCGCGAGAGCACGGGCGTGGCACCTCATCGCGCACACTGAGCCGCCCGGCGGATCGTCCGCGCCCCCTTCCGCGACCACATCCCTCATACGACCTGTCTCCGCATCACGGGGCCCCTCCCACCAACGGGACCGAATCCGTCGTCGACGACGAGCCGAGAGAGCCGCACAGCTCCTTCGCGGGGAACGCGAGCGACAACACCTCGTGTTCCGGCCCTACCCTCCGACCTGCCGCAGCGCGGCCGGAGGGGAAAGCCAGGTTTCCATGCCTTCTCGCATCTCCGAGGCGGCGCAGCCGCCAGGCCGCCGCCCGTGAACAGCTCTGACCGGAGTCCTGCTGGCCGCCGCACTCGTCGACACGGTCCTCAGCCGGCTGGAGTGGCGGCCACCCAGACCCTCATCGCCGACCTCGGCACGACCACCAAGGCGCAGTCCGACACCTGGGCATCCGGCGGCAAGAACGTCGGCTACGTCGGCAACGGCAGCGCCGACCCGCTCACCTTCTCCAACGTGAGCGCGTCCGCGGCCGACCGCTACACCATCTCATCCACTACGCCCACAACGACCGGGCCGGCACCGGCAAGTACAACATCACCGTCCGGTCGCGCGGTGCCGGCGATGTCCACGCGGGCACCGCGAGGTCTTCTCCAAGCCCCGCCGTCAAGAGGTCCATCTCAGCGGCCGCTGATGCCACCAGGACAGAGCCGGTCACGACTCGATGGGCTGATTACCGCGTGCCGCTCTGGGTGACCAGGAGGCCGCCGACGAAGGTGTGCGTGGGGCGGAGATCGCGCAGCTCGTCGCCCGTGCAGTGGGAGGGGTCCTGGTCCCAGACGGTGAGGTCGGCGAGGCGGCCCGGAGTGAGGGTGCCGCGCAGGTGCGCCTCGCCGGTCAGGCGGGCGGCGCCCGCGGTGTGCAGGGTGAGGGCTTCGTCGTAGGTGATGGCGTGCTCGGGGCCCTTGATGCCGATGACGGTCTGCCGGGTGGTCATGCCCCAGATGGAGCGCATCGCGCCGAACTGGCCGACGGGGAAGTCGGATCCGGCGCTGACCTCGGCGCCCAGGTCGATCCAGCCGCGGGCGGGGAACAGCCGGGCGACGCGTTCGGGTCCCCAGAAGCCTTCCTCGACCTCGGCGGTGTCGTGCAGCAGCGGCTGCTGGATGGTGACCGGGACGCCCAACGCGACGGCGCGGGCCTGCTGTTCGGGTCCGGCCAGGCCGCCGTGCTCCATCACCAGCGTGCCGGCGGGCAGCCCGGGATTGCGCTCGAGGACGCGCTCGTAGACGTCCAGCAGGGTGCGCACCGCGCGGTCGCCGTAAGCGTGGGTGCCGACTCGCCAGCCGCGCCGGACCACAGCCTCGACGGCCTCGACCAGCAGGTCCGGCTCCCAGAGCAGCATTCCGGAAAAGGCGTGGTCGCAGGCGTACGGCTCCTCGGTGGCCCCCGCCTCCAGACCGCCGTCGAGGCCGAACTTCACACCCCACACCGACAGCCACGGGTCCGATGTGTCACGCCACACCTCCATGACGTCGAGCAGGTCCTCCACCTGGGCGGTGCTGGTCAGCCCGAGCGCGGAGATCAGCGCCCGCACCCGGGTGTTGAGCGCTCCCGCCTCGCGAGCGGCCAGGAGCACGGCGTAGTCCTCGGGTGTGACCGCGCAGTCGCGTACGGTCCCGATGCCGGTGGCGGCGTAGTCGCGGGTGGCCAGGCGCAGTCCGTCGATGCGCTCGGCCCGCTCCGGGGCCGGGACCAGGTGCTCCACCAGGTGCAGGGCGTTGTCGATCAGCCGGCCGTCGAGCGTGCCGTCGGCGCTGCGGCCGATGGTGCCGCCCGGCGGTGCGGGGGTGTCCTCGGTGATGCCCGCCAGCCGCAGCGCGTAGTGGTTGACGACGTCGTTGTGGCCGCCGCGCTTGACGAGGACCGGGTGCCGGTCGGTGGCTTGGTCGAGTTCGGCTGCGGTGGGCATGCGGCGCTCGGTCAGGTTGAGTTCCTGCCAGTTGGTGGTGGTGCGGATCCACTCGCCCTCGGGGGTGGCGGCGGCCCGCTGCCGGATCAGGTCGAGGAACTCGGGGATGTCGCGGGCCTGGTGCACGGGGACGTCATGAGCACCGAGCGCTGCGAAGATCAGGTGGGTGTGGGTGTCGTCGAAGGCGGGCAGTACGGTGGCGCCGGGCAGGTCATGGACCTGTGTCTTTGCGCTCACCAGGTGATCGAGACCGTTCGGGTCGGCGGACACGGCGGCGATACGGTCGCCGCGCACGGCCACGGCCCGCTGCACGGCCTGACCGGGCACCAGGGTGTGCACCGCCCCGGCGCGGATCAGCAGGTCGACTCCGTGATCAGTCATCGTCTTCTCCCTCAACTCGCGTGCCGGATCCCGAACGCGTCGTCCGGTGACGAGACCGTTGTAGGGGGGATGCGGGAATTCACCGCCAGGCTGATGGCTCCTGCGCAGAAAGTACGCCAGCGACTGGACCTACCATGCGGATCATGCGACAGCTCGATGAAACCGACCGGCGGATCGCGGCCGCCCTGGTTGCCGCGCCACGTGCCTCCTGGCGTGAGGTGGCCCGCTGCCTGGGGCTGTCCGAGCGCACCGTCGTACGCCGGGTCGCCCTGCTGTATGCCGACGGCACCCTGCGCGCCACCGCCGTACGCAACCCGGCCCGCTTCCCACACCTGATCCCCGTCGCCCTGCGCATCCGCTGCCGCCCCAACAAGATCCGGCAGGTCGCCCAGGCACTGGCCCGCCGCCCCGACACCGTCTGGGTGGACATCCTCGGCGGCGGCGACGAGATCTCCACGATCTTCTTCCTGGAAGGTCCCGAAGCTCGCAACAACCTGCTGTTGCGCGACCTGCCCGCCACCGACGCCGTCGGCTCCTGGACCGCCCACACCCTGCTGCGTGTCTTCCCCACCGCCTTCCGCTGGACCGCCGGCCTCCTCTCACCGGAAGAACTGGCCGAACTCGCCCCCGACCCCGCGCAACCAACGGCGTCGGCACCGTCGTACACGCCTGTCGACGTCGACACCGCGCTGATCGCCGGGCTGACCGAGGACGGCCGGGCCACCTACACGGACCTGGCCCGCCGCGCCGGCACCACCGCGCTCACGGCCCGCCGACGGCTCGAAGCCCTCCTGAAGAGCCAGGCGCTGCGCCTGGCCACCGAGCTCGATCTCGCACTGCTCGGCGCGCAGACCGAGGCACTGCTGTGGATCTCGGTGCGGCCGGGCGCGCTGCAGGAGACCGCGCGGCCCCTGAGTGCCCACCCGCACGTCCGGTTCTGCGCCGCCACCACCGGGCCCGCCAACCTGGTCGTCGCCGTCGCCGCCGAGAACCTCGACGCCCTGTACACCTTCCTCACCGACGCCGTCGGCCCCTTGAAAGCGGTGACCGCCATCGACACCACCCCGCTGCTGGCGACCGTCAAACGCACAGGCCTGATACGACACTGACGAGAGTAACGACCGCCACGTATGGGGCGTGGGTGTGAATTCACCCCCTGATCGGCCCCTCCAACTGGGGATCCACGTCAGAGACCTCGCCGCGGGCCGTTGGCGCCGGACAACGGACAACGGACACCAACAAACTCTGTCCATAACTTGGCTCCGCAGCACAGCCAGGCCGCAGATCGGGCCCGGACACGGGGGTGGTCAGCATCGGCTCCGGCAGCGTCCATGTCACCTCCCCTCCCTTCCACCCGCACTGTCCGCCACCTGAGTGACTGCGCATAGCCCGGCGAGCGACGTACAACTCCGCTCGCCCACGACACGAGGGTCCCGGCCGCACTCCCCAGGGGCGTGGGCATGCTGCTGGCCATGACGACCCCGCTCCGTACCCGCGTATACGTGATGACCGTCGCGGTGCTGGTGTCGGTGGTGGGCAGCGGAGCCTGCTTCGGCTTCGTCCTGGACGGCCGGGTGGGCGCCGTGGTGGGCGCGACTACCACCAGCCTGGGCGCGTGATTCGGCATGCTTGTCCCCCGGCCCGCGGTGGCTTCCGTCCAGGCCATCAGCGGCTACGGCCATGCGGAAGGGCTCGCCGACACGGTCCTGTTGAGCATCGCGATGTACGAGGAAGCGGTCTTCCCACTGGCCCCTGACGGGGCGAACGACGAGGAACAGGATGCCCGCCGCACCATCGCGTACCGGCTCTCCGCCTACGACGGCCTGCCCCGTTCAGTACGCATGTCGGCGGCCGCAGCGTTGGAGGCTCCTGACGACGGAGCGGACACCGAACGTGCCCGCGCTGACGTGAAGGAACTGTCGCTTGCGGTATACGAGTCTCGCAACGGCCGCTCTCTGACGGGTGATGCCTCTGACCTCAGCAGCGGGTAGAGATCACCCAGTTCCTAGGGTCCGATGCCTCTGCATGCCCGGCAGGCCGGAAGCCTCGCCCGTTCGAGGGAATTCGGCGGCTGGTGTCTTCGGGTAGTTGTTGCGGGTCATGACGTTGTTGGTGGTGGGTTCGGGGTGGTCGGCGGGGCGGGATCCGTTGTGGATGGTCTGGTGCGGACGATGGCTTGGTCTCCTCGTGGACCGAACAAGTGCAGGATTTCCACGGTGGTCGTGTCCGCGGGGCCGAACCAGTGGGGCTCGGTGGTGTCGAACTCGGCCACTTCGCCGGGCCGCAGTGTGAAGTCCTGTGCCCCGAGGATGAGGCGTAGCCGACCGGCGAGGACATAGAGCCATTCGTAGCCCTCGTGGGTGACCAGTTCCGGCTGGCGGGGGGTCAGTACCTGCTTGAAGACCTGCACTCGGCCCGGGTACTGCGTCAGGGGTACGAGGACGCTGCCGCGTTCCTTGTGCAGGGGCCGGAGGTGCACCCGAGGGTCACCGCTGGCGGGCGCCGCCTCCAGTTGATCGAGTGCGATGTGGTGGGCCCGTGCCAGCGGGATGAGCAGGTCCAGAGTCGGGCGCCGTTTGCCCGATTCCACCCGGGACAGTGTGCTGACCGAGATCCCGGTCGTGGCCGCGAGTGCCTCGAGCGTGAGTGTTGCACAGTGCGTCATCGGGCTTGTCCTTGTTGGGGAGGCGCTCTGGGGAGGCCGTGTCGAGGGGATGTGTGTGACGTCCTGTGCGACCGGTGGAGGGTCCCAGGCATGGGCCGGTCGCCCTTACGGGCAGATGCGGGCGAGTTCGTGGGGTGCGGCTTGGCCGTTTCGTACGCCATGTGCTGTGTCTGGTCGTGCGGAGCTCACCGCTGCGGTGGTGCGTGCGGTGCCGCGCTTTGGTCTGTCGGCTGCGTCAGGCACCGCTGTTGGTGGTCGGCTTCCAGGGAGCTGTGACGTCCGGATCCGGGTCGGCGGTGTTCTCGTGCGCCGTGATGGCAACCCGTCCAAAGCTGCCTTCGGCCAGCGGGGCCGGCATCGCCAGATCCGGGCTCTCCTCGTAGGGTTCGGGCTCTAGAGGGCCATCGATCAGGCCGGCGTCCTTGGCGAGCCGGCGGTGCCGGATCCCGGTCCGCGGCTTGTGGTAGTCGTGGACGAGCAGGACGTCCAGATGGAACGGCCGCCGCAGGTGGCGCCGTAATGCCTCTTCCAGAGCCGGGTGCCACACCGGGGACTGCAGGGTGGTGAGTGTGGTGCGGTCGGCCACGAACACCGGCACGTCCAGGTGGTCGCGGTGCATGCGGGGCTGCAACTCCGTGGCGGCGCGCAGCGCGCGCACCTGCTGGCGGCTGAGCAGCCCGGAGCGGTTCGGCAACAGCTCCGCCCAGGCTTCCCGCACGCGTTCAGTGAGCTTCGGGCAGTCCGGGCACGTGGCGCGCACCAGCACCACATCGGACAACCGGATGCGGAACGTGGCGGCACACTCCGTGAGATCCGGCTTGGAGCCGACGCATCTTCCTCGCCCTGCGCACCGACATCGACGGCCACGGCGACGTCGGCTTCGAGGTCCTGGTGGGCTGCGCGGCCGACGACGAATGCGAGGGCAAGGCGTGGGCGCCGGCCTACAACGTGAGCGATCTCCTGCGGGCCCTGACCGGCGAGCTCATGAACGACCCGGACGTGTACTGCACCGTCCGCGGCCCGCACCAGGACGACGGCCCCGAGGCCGACCTCGAAGCCCACGGCGGCCTGGAGGCGCACTACGCGGACACCGTCCATGCATAACCCAGCCGCCTGCGCGCCGTCGATGACAAGGAGCACCGACATGACCACCGTCTCATCCTCCGCCGCCGGCGAGGACACCAACCTGACGCCGCCTGCACGGCCGTTGCAACCGCGGTCGCCCGCACCGACAGCAAGGCATCCTTGTTCTCCGAACTACTTGGCAGTAGAGGCGGTCGCTGGCGGTCCTTCATCCGAACGCGGCGTTTCGGCAATCAGTTTGGATGGCTGTGCCTAAAAGGGCCCCGCAGTGAACGCGCGCTTGCTGGCCGCGGTCCCCATCGCGGCCGATGGGGCGCCGGTGGAGTGGGGACCTGCCTCGGTGCGGCGTGTCGCGGTGTCCCACGAAATCCGGTGGAGTCTCAGCGGCCGGAAGTGGTTGGGTCCTGCTCAATGCTTCGCTGACACGGCCCGGCACAGTGCGAGGCGCAAGGTCCGAATCGCAGGGCGGTCTAGCCCGCGCGTCGTCGAGTGATGGAGGTTATCGCGGTGGCTGGTTATGGGGCGCTTTCCGACGTATACGAGTGGCTGATCGGGGACGACAGGTCAACGCCCGCCAAGGCAGCCGCGGTTTACTACAGCGATGTCGTGGGCTCTCTGCCGCCCAACGCACGCGTCCTCGACTGCGCGTGTGGAACCGGCCAGCTCGCCGTCGGTCTCGCGAGTCTTGGCCTTGACGTGGTCGCCGCAGACGCCAGTGATGGGATGGTTCGCCGGACCGAGAAGGTCGCCGACGAGCAGGGTGTTTCGCTTCGAGCCCTCCGCGCGAGTTGGGACGAGTTGCCCGACCACCTGGAGGACTCCACCTTCGATCTGGTTTTCTGCGTCGGCAACTCGCTAGGGCACGCTGAGGGCGCAGCCGGGCGCCTGACCGCACTGGAAGCGATGTCGCGGCTGCTCAATCCGGGCGGACGCCTTGTGCTCCACTCACGCAACTGGGAGCTCGTGCGCTCCGCCGGCTCACGGGTAGACGTCCGCGATCGACTCATCCGCCGCAACGACCGCGATGCGGTCGTCAGCTACTACTGGCAGATCGAGCAGCGCTGGGAGCAGGAACACTTCCTCGAGATCGTGGTCGCCCAGATCGAGCCGGATGGGGCAGTGCGAGCCTGCTCGGAGCGGTTGTCCATCTGGCCCTACCGGTACGAGGACCTCGTGGCGCAGTTGCGGAGCGTCGGGCTCATGGTGCAGTCCACCACCTTCGACCCCGAGAGCGACGGATACCTGGTGGTCGTCAGCCGCGACTAGGAGCTGTCTCCTTGGTGTTCAGTGACGGGACGGCTGACGTCGGCCGGCGCCAACTGGGTCGGCTCCACCACCGACCAGCTCGCGTAAGCTCCCCAACCACCCCGGCTCCAAGGCAGCAGGCAAGCCGATCAAGTACCTGCCTGCGTCTGTGCGGGATTCGGACCTGAACCGGAAGGTCATCTGCCCGGATGGCTGGGCCAAGACCTACGGCAACCCCGACACCACCCCCATCGACACCAGCGACACCGCCAGTTGCGATGAGTTCGCCTACGCCCGCCTCCTACAACTCGGGGCGCGACGTGTTCGCCGCCCCGTCGAACCGGTTGGCGGACCCGCGCGCCCGGCTGCTGGACGGTCCGCGGTGGGACGCGATGCGCGCGGACGTGCTCGCGAGCCTGTCCCTGACCGAGGACGCCGAGGAGCACCTGGCCCGGCTCGTGAGAGGGCTGGACGCGGCGTGGCGGCAGATGGCCGACCGCCTGGAGGAGGCCGGCGCCGACGCGAAGGTGGAGATCGTCGTCCCCGAGGGCGGCGGACGCGCCCGCCTGTCGGTGGACAAGCTCGGCGCGGTGGGCGAACCGGAGTCGCTGACCTGGCTCAAGGCCACCACGGAGGCGATGCTCCCGAGGATCGACCTGCCGGACCTGCTGTTCGAGGTCCACTCCTGGACCGGGTTCCTCGACGCCTTCGGCCACGTCTCCGAACGGCGCACCCGCATGGAGGGCCTGCTCATCTCGCTCGTCGCGCTGCTGGTGGCGGAGAGCTGCGACAAGCGGATTGGGAAGCGCTTTCAGCCAAGTCATCTGTCATATTCGCTGCCGGTACTGAGTGTTCCTCACCCTTTGGGTCGGGATTCAGGAGTCTTTGGGCCTTTTTGGGAGTGCGAAGGGGTAGGGCTGATTCCGGCCCGCATCAGAACGGCGTTCGTGGGCACGAAGCGCCGTTTTCTGTATCGCCTGTGACAACTTGTGCGTCGTCTGTGACCGCTGGGGTCACGATTTCTGACTTCCTGTGGGGGGAAGCTGATGCACTCACGTGCTGCGCGCACGTCGTCTTGGCGTGCCCGGAGATCGTCCAGAACCGCTCTTACTGCCGCCATCGCCACCGCGGCGTTGGTCGTGACCGCCGCTCCGGCTGTGGCGGCCCCGTCTGCACCGGAATTGCCCAAGCCGCAAAGCCCGTGGACGAAGCCGACGAAGGTCGACGTCCCGGCCACGCCGGCCAGCGTGACGAAGGCGCCGGCCTCCCAGGCGGAGACCGAGGTGCCGTCACAGGTGGCCGCCTGGCGCGCCGCCCAGAAGACCCGCCTCGCCGGCAAGCCGGGCTCGGCCCGGACCGCCGCCGCGCAGGAGCTGCCGTGGGTGCCCGAGGGGCAGGGCCAGGTGCCCTGGCACCGTCTCCTCGACACCCGCCTCAGCGACTCCCTGGTCGCGCGGGCGAACCTGTCCAACGGCAACCTGATGCTGGCGGCCACCGACTTCGACATCGCCGGCGTCGGCCGGAAACTCCAGCTCACCCGGACGTACAACTCCCTCGACGCGCCGTGGGGCAAGGTCTCCCAGCGCTGGTGGCAGGGCTATGAACGCTACCTTCAGGCCCACGACGGCGAGGTGGACGTCTTCGACGCCACCGGCGACTCGCTGCGCTTCAAGACGACCAGCACCGGCGGCTACACCACTCCGACCGGCTACTCGAAGGACCTGAAGAAGAACGCGGACGGCACCTACACCCTGACCGAGCGCAAGTCCGGCAGCCGCGACACCTACAACCAGTACGGCACGCTGCTGAAAGTTGAGGACAAGAACCACGGCACGATCACCGTCGACCAGCGCGACGAGAGCGGCGAGCACAAGGGCTTCAAGCTGACCGAGACCCGCTCGGGCCGCTGGATCGACCTGGTCAAGACGTATCCGAACCAGTGGCAGGCCAAGGACCACACCGGCCGCACCGCCGTCTTCGATCTCGACTCCGCCGGTTGTCTGGCCAAGGTGACCGACACGGCCGGCAAGGCCACCAGTACACCTACGACGGTGACGGCCGGGTCATCAAGGTCATCACCGCCGAGGGCACCACCACCGTCTTCACCTACGACGACCACAACCGCGTCAGGTCGATGCAGCGCGTCACCGAAACGACCAGCAGCGGCCACATCGGGCCGACCTGGCGCTTCGACTACTCGGCCGCCACCCCGCAGGAAGCGGGGACGACCACGGTCACCGACCCGGACGGCGACCAGACGCTCTACACGCACAACGCGGACGGCGAGGTCACCAAGGTCACCGACCCGCTCCAGCACTCCCGCCACAGCAAGTACGTCAACCACCTGGTGCAGACCGCCATCGACGCGATGGGCAGCGGGAGCGACGGCACCGGCGGCAACACCACCACCTACGGCTGGGACTCCCGCAACAACGCCACCTCCGCCAAGCTCCCGCTGGGCGCGACCGCGTCGGTGACGGCGTACCAGACCGTCGCGGGCACCGATCTGCCCAACGACTTCACCAGCGCCGACGGCCGCAAGGACAGCTTCAAGTACGACACCAACGGCAACACCATGTCGGTGACGACCTCGGGCACCGCGGGCGCCACCCGTGAGTACACGTACAACAAGGCCACCCCGACCTGCGGCGGCTTCGAGGGCCAGCGCTGCACCGCCAAGGACGGCAACGGCAAGGTCACCTCGCTCACCTACGACACCGAGGGCAACCTGAAGAAGGTCACCCCACCCGCGCCGCTGGGTGAGACGACGTTCACCTACGACGCGTTGGGCCGTGTCGAGACGGTCACCGACGGCCGGGGCATCAAGACGGTGTACGTCTACGACACCCGTGACCGGGTCAGGAAGGTGTCCTCCACGAACTTCACGGTCACCTACGACTACGACGGCGACGGCAACCTGAAGGTCCGCACCGACGCCTCTGGCACCACGAAGTGGGACTACGACAAGCTGAACCGCGAGAAGGTCCGCACGTTGCAGAGCGGTGCGCAGGCCGTGCTCGCCTACACCCCGGGCGGGGACATCGACTACTACACCGACCCCACCGGCAAGACCGACTACACCTGGGACAAGGCCGGTCGCCTGGATTACCTGACCGACCCGGCCGGCCGGAAGACCGACTTCGACCACGACGACAACGACAAGCGCACCAAGACCGTCTACCCCGGCGGCACCACCCAGACGGTCGGCATCGACAAGAACGGCCGTCCCGAGACCGTCAAGACAACCTCTGGCACGACCACACTGGTCGACCTGGCCTACAGCTACGCCAACGCGGGCAAGGACACCACCAAGATCCGCACCCGCACCGACAACCTCACCAAGTACAAGACCAGTTACACCTACGACTCCCAGGACCGACTGTCCTACGCCCTGGAGGCCGACTCGGCCGGCACCCGCAAGGCGTCCTGGCTGTACTGCTTCGACAAGGCCGGCAACCGCACCTCCCAGGACGGCACCGCCTCCGCCTGCCCCGGCAGCACGGTCTTCACCTACGACGACGCGAGCCAGCTGACCGGCCAGAGCGGCTCGACCACGCCGTGGTCGTACGACAAGCTCGGCAACGAGACCGCAGGCGGACGCGTCGCCGCCTCCGCGCGCACGAAGGAGACCTGGACGGACTACAGCCAGCTCTCCGGCATCACGGTCGCCGGCACCGCCTACGACCTGGTCCACGCCGGAACCGGCAACTCCGAGCGCACCAAGCTGGGTTCGACCTGGTTCCACCACACCGCGCTCGGCCTGGCGTCCACGACCACCTAGGGCGTCGACACC
This sequence comes from Streptomyces sp. NPDC006335, assembly GCF_040612795.1. NCBI lineage: Bacteria > Bacillati > Actinomycetota > Actinomycetes > Kitasatosporales > Streptomycetaceae > Streptomyces > Streptomyces sp. NPDC006335. The sequence goes on along the minus strand of NZ_JBEXQX010000013.1, from coordinate 22,341 downwards.
GGATTCATCCGCGAACCGGCGGGCACGTTGAATTCCATGACGACTGGGGGGAAGTCCTACTACTACCTCACCGACGGCACCGGCAACGTGCTGGGCCTGGTCGACGACGCGGGCAAGCGCACCCACACCTACGCCTACGGCCCCACCGGCCTGCCCCGCGGCACGACCACCGAGGCAGCCCCGCAGCCGTTCCGCTACAGCGGCGCCTACCTCGACCCCACGGGCCTGTACAAGATGGGCGCCCGCTACTACGACCCCCAGCTCGGCCGCTCACCCAGCCGGACCCCTCCGGCCAGGAGAAGAATCCGTACCTCTACGCCGCGGGCGACCCGATCAACAACAGCGATCCCTCTGGGCTGCTCTCGCTGGATATCGGCGCCGAGGGCTGCTTCTGGCTCTGCCTTGGTGCCGGTGTAAGCAGCAACGGGGTCGGCAGCGTTCATCCCTACGTCAGCGCCGGCGTCGGCACTCCTGGAGGCAGTGCTGACGCGAGTCCTGCGTCGGGATCTGCCGATCAAGGGTGGACCGGCGAGGTCGCCTGTGGTTTCGGGCCGGCCGAACTGTCCGTAGCCACGGACGGCAGCGAGGGCGTGGGCACAGGCGGAAGCACTGGAAAGTGCTCAGGCGCTGCCAAATACACCTTCTGACACACCACAGGGAGACTACGTATGCTTGAGCTCATCAGTCTCGCCAATGACCGGCCTGACGGCCCCTCGTGGTCTCCCTACCTGGCTATCGGCATGTTCATCGTGGCCGGGATCTTCGTCGGCATCATGTATGCCAAACGTCGTCGCTGAATCGGGAGATCCGACATGAACGTTGTCGTGGGTATCCTCATCGCGCTGTTCGGGCTGATTACCGCATTCATGGGCCCGCGTGTGGCGACCACGCTCAGCGGCCGGTCCCAGGGGCGGTTCGGAGCGTCCAACGCGCTTGCCTTCCGTCTGATCGGCACGGTCCTGGCCATTCTGGGACTGCTCTACGCAACGGGCGTGGTGGGCTGAGACCTATCGGAACTATCACAGACAGCCCCTCCGCGCCCATGCCTTGACGCGGAGGCGATCTTTCAAAGCCGGATAGGCCGCCGCTCATTGCGAGCGGCGGCTTTCCAGCTCGGGGGCCAGTGGCGTGATGCCGAGCACAGCGCCCGGCCAACCCCCTGCCTGTGGTTCGCCGGATTGACCACGACATCCTGGACGTAACAGATGTGCTCGTCGTCGGATATGGTCCGTGCCAGTCCGAGGAGCGTTCCCGATCCATCTCGTGCCGTGATGACGAGGTGAGAGTTCACGAGACCGCGACAGAGCTTGTCGACGTCACTGGTGTAGCCCTCCAAGCCGACCGAACCGTAGAGGTTCAACATCTCCGCAGGATAAAAACGCCCTCTTCTGCTATGAACATGTCGATCCCTATGCGGTGGTGCCACTTCTCGTCATCAACTTGACACCACATCTGACTCCACCCACGTCGGGCACGTCAAGATCGACTACTCCCGGACCCAACCAACTCTCGCTGACTCCTGGGCTCGTGGACGGATACCGGCGACGCGGTCAGCACACGCGGCGGTATCAAGAGGCCCTCGCGATCGAACACCGGGGTAACGCTCCGCGACGGCTCCCCAAGGTCTGTGCCAGAACCTCCTAGACATCAACGACGCCACCCGCACCAGCGGCCGCGGCGGCATCCGGCTCGACTGGGAGGAACGCCAGGGCTGGTACTACGCCCTGACCGGCCTGCACGCGTACGACGTGCTCCTCTACACCGTGGTCACGGCACCGCGCACGCCGATCGCGGACCCGGGTGGCGGACGTGGCGGAGGAGCTGGTGCGCTTTCGTCGGCTGCCGGATGTGGAGTACCGGGAGGAGTGGGAGGGCGCGCGGGAGCTGCGGGCTGCCGCGGACGACTTCCGCCGCGGCCGCCTGGGTTTCGGTCTCTTCGGGCTACGAGAGGACGGCACCGGCTCCGAGAGTGGGAGCGGGCCGGGTGTGCAGTTGACGATCGACATCCGGGCCGACACCTACGAGCAGGCGGTCACGGCGCTGCGGGCCGCGTACGGGCGTGGATTACAGACGTGAGTCCGCGACGCCATGATTGTGACCACGAGTTGGCGCCAGCCTGAGAGGTCGCGCAGATAGGCGCGATGGGGCCCTCGGGAGAAGAAGAGGCCTAGGCCTTGGTGATCATGGAGGTTGCGACCCTCTGTGATCACCGGGAGACCTGTGCCTGCCTTGCCGTCATGGCTGACCGAACCCTTGTGGGCCCAATTCGCGGCGCTGCTTCCCGCAGCGGCCCGTCTACGATCCAACCCACCCGCTGGGCTGCCACCGCTCGCGGATCAGCGACCGGACCATCCTCGACAAGCTGCTGAAACTCCTCCTTTGTCAGTCTGGGAACTCAGGCAGTGCATAAAGTCGCGGCGGGGCGCCGCCCCGCTGTGTACGCGGCCGGTGGGACACCCATGAAGTGGCGGAACTCGGCCGTCATGTGGGACTGGTCGTAGTAGCCGGCCGTCGCGGCGATGTCCGCCCATCGGCCGGCATCTGCCGCGAGCACGGTGCGAACGCGGTCGATGCGTGCGAAGTGCTTGGGGGACAGGCCGGTGCCGTCGGTGAACAGGGTGTGCAGGCGGCGCTCACTGATGTGCAACCGGGCTGCGGTCGCGGTGACAGTGGCGCCAACCAGTAGACGCGCCGCCTCTTCGAGCCGCTCTGATGGCTCCGGGCGGTCGGCCAATGCTCTTTCGAGAGCGGTGACCGGGTCGGCGGCGAGATGGTCGACGTCCAGGCCCGGTAGTTCGCGGAGCGGCAGGGCGCGGTCGGCGAGATCATTCAGCGGACGGCCGAGCAGGGCTTGGGTACGACCGGGCCGCATGCGAACCTGCACGCACGAGTGGCCGGGCGCGGCGACGTGATAGGCGGCCCGGGTGCGGGGGCCCATGACGATCAGCTCGCGCTTGTCAGTGCGCAGGAGAAGTGTGGTGGCGTGATCGGGCACATCGACCGCCGCCGAAGCGCCCGCCGTAGCGACATCGATTCCGGCCACCCAACGCAGAAGGGCAGGCGGCACGTTGAGAGAACTCACGCCGCCCACGATAGTGCCGAAACTTCCTATCACGCGGCGTGAGAGCGCTGTCATCGTCGGGCCATGATCCTTGTTACCGGTGCCACCGGCACCATCGGTAGTCATGTCATGCGTCTGCTCACCGAGCGGGGCGTGCCGTTCCGGGCCATGTCCCGCCGCGAGCGGTCCGGCGGGGTGCGGGCCGACTTCGACGACCCGGCGTCGCTGGCGCGCGCGGTGGCCGAAGTCGACACGGTCTTCCTGGTGACCGTGCCCCCCGTGCCGACTGCGGACCACGACATCGCCCTGGTGACGGCCGCGCGGGCGGCGGGCGTCCGTAAGATCGTCAAGTTGTCCGCGATCGGCAGCGGCGAGCGGTTCGACGGGACGACCGTCGGGGCGTGGCACGTGGCCGCGGAGGAGGCGATCGAGGCCAGCGGGCTCGTGTGGACGATGCTTCGCCCGCCGAGCTTCGCCTCGAATTTCTTGTGGTACCGGGCGCTGATCCAGGCCGGAGAGCCGATCCCGAACCTGGTCGGCGACTCCCGGCAGGCCATTGTCGACCCGAGGGACGTGGCTGCGGTCGCCGTCGCCGCCATGACCAGCGATGCACACGATGGGCAGCGGTACGACGTGACCGGGCCGGAGCTGCTGACGTTCGCAGACCAGGCGGCGATTCTGGAGGGCGTGCTGGAACGGCCGGTCAAGCTCACCGACACGAATGCGCTCGACCAGTTGCCGGCCGGGATGGTCACTGGCATCGGCTGGGCGCGCGCCGGCGGTGCGGCCTACATCACCGACCACGTGCCGCAGGTGCTCGGCCGTTCGGCGGGCACGTTCGAGCGGTGGGCACGCGACCACCGGGAGGCGTTCGCGGCAATGCCGTAACCCACCGCTGCGGACGGCTGCCAGGCTCTGGTAGCTCAAGGGACAGCGGCCGTTCTCCCTTGGTGCTTCGCTGGAGCTGGTGAGAAGTCGCGCAGATGGGTGTGGGGTCATGGTCGCCGGGTGGGGCGGTCGACCCAGCGGTGGGTGGTCCAGGCGCGGCGAATGAGGCTACGCGCGGTGATGACGGCATCCGTGAGGTCGAAGAAGGCATCGATGACGTCGATCCGGCGTTCGTAGCAACGCGCGAGTCGATGGAAGGCGTTCTGCCAGGGCTGGGTGCGCTCTACGTGCCAGCGCCCTGTGGCCTGGACGGGAGCTTTCTCGCCCCTGTGTGCGATCCGGCCTCGTGGCCCGCGTTCGTCGAGGGTGGTGCGGGTCTTGCCCGAGTCGTAGTCGGCGTCCGGGATACCACTGACCTGGGCGCCCTGCTGGACGCGCAGACCGGCTGAGATTGTCCAGGCGCCCCGGCGACCTGAGAGGCCATGATCCAGTTTCCTCACGTACCACGCACCGTGTCTAGCCACTTGCACGGAGTGGATGTTGCGTTCGACCACGGCAGGGCCGGAGCTGAGGCTGCTGCCGTGTCTACAGTGCGGCCGGATAGAGGAAGTTGCAGACTGTGCGGTGCTGGGGAGCGGCCTGTCCGAAGGTGAATCAGGTCGTCCGAGCCGCCTCGATCGCCACCGATGGACGGCACACCCTGCGTGTGACGTGTCTGCGACGTCCGGACCGGATCATGGAACCCGCGTCCCCAGTCAAGCGGCCTGTGCCTTGGCGATGCGTTCGAGGACGGCGTCCTGGGCCAGGTAGCGATGGACATCGTGCGCCTTGGCGACGCCACCGTTGTGCGCCACGGCATCGGTAACCCCCACTGCAAGGTGAGAGAGGCCCGCTCCCTTGTTCACGACGTCGTTCGGGGAGTGGAGGTTGGTCCACTCCACCCCGGCTGGCACGGACAGCGGAGCCCCCGGAGTGTGGACCCCCTCCCTTACACACAGCCAGCTCAGCGGGGACCCGCAGGTAATGAAGGTGGTCACGCCCGGTCCGCCGTCGTGCCCGGTGGGCACCTCGCCGCGGCTCAGCATGTCGTAGAACACCACGCTTCCCAGTGAGTGTGCGATGACCATGCGAGCACCCGTGGCGGTCAGCGCCGCCCGGATCTCGGCGCGCACAGCAGCCGCCGTCTCCTCGTGGCGCAGGTAGCCGTGGGCTTCGCGGACCACCCACAGCAGGCGACCGGTCACCCCCTTGCCGGCCACGCGGTCCACCGCGTGCGCTCGGCGCAGGATCCGGGGCGTCAGCCGCCCCACCACGCCGAGGGTGTGACCTGCCAGTGGCGAGTCGTCTTCCTCGGCCAAGGCGGACGGGGCGTAAGACGCCAGTGCCTGAAGGATGAAGGTCTCTTCGTCCTCGTCGACGGGGGCGTCGTCAGCCTCCTCCGGTCCCAGACGAATGAAGCGGGTGGCCGTCTTGGGAAAGGCCCGCTGGTAAGAGGGAACGGTGAGCTCGACCGGACTCACTTGCTCGGCGTGCTTGGAGGCTGCTACAGCCGTGTCCAGGGTCTTTTGCCACTTGCTACTCAGTCCCGCAGTCGTCGCTGAGGAACCCTGCTTGATTCCGTGCACACCGATGACTTGAAAGGCGTTCACGACTCCCCCCGTTCTTCTCCGCCGAGTCGTGTTGGTGATGGTAACCGTGCGCCGCGGTGTGTAGGCCTCTGGTTAGGCTGGCGCACCGCATTCATCGCAGTGCGCGAAGAGCCCGGGGGAGAGCTGTGAGCACGGAAGACCTGGACGGCGTGGTCCGACGGCGGCTGATCGTGGTCGCGATCGACGGATACGACAATCAGCCGGACGGCTTCGAGCGGGCCATCGCCGAGCAGGTGGACCGGATCACCGGCTGGCTGGCCGACCCGAGTCTCGGTCCTGACCGCCGCTTCGAGGTGAGCCGGGCACCCTCGGTACGTACGGTCGACGAGCTCCGTGACTTTCTGCGGAGCGAGAGCCTCGCGGCCGCCAGCTACCAGGAAGCCGTCGTCGTCTACATCACCGGCCACGGCCTGCGCCGGGACGCGACTCGCCACTTTCTCACGCTCCCCGAGACGGAGCCGGACCGCCCGTTCGCCACGGCCTTTCCCACGAGCGAACTCATCACCGCGATCCTCGACAGCGAGGCCGAGCACGTGATGGTGCTCGTCGACTCGTGCTTCTCCGGCATCCTGCGCGCCGAACTGCAACCGTTGTTCCTAGCCCTGTCCGACGATCGCCGCAGGCACCATGGGCTCGCCGTCGTTACCGCCGGGGACTTCAAAGAGCAGCCGTTGGTGGGCTCGTTCACCCAGCGCCTGGCGCTCGCCCGCGAGCGGATGCTGGACGAAGCTGCCGGCTACACCGCCTCCCACCTGTCCTACGCCGAGTGGGAGCAACTCCTGCACCAAGTGGGGCAACACGACAACGGCCAAGACAAAGACCTGATCAGCGCCGAGTGGATCGTTCCCAATTCCCGTCAACAGCAGTTGAGCGCCTGCCTGCCCAACCCTCGCTACCGGCCTCTGCAGAGCACGGCCGGCCCGGCGCTGCGCCAACTCGCCCTGCCCTCTGCGGCAGGGATGGAGACGGAAGCGGGCGACAGGCCGCCGCAAGGCTCCCTTGATGAGTTCTGGCTCGAGCGGGCGTCTGGGCGCGCGGCCGCCGACGACCCTGGCTGGTATTTCAGCGGGCGTGCCGAGCAGATGACCCGTGTGACCGGGTTCTTGCACGGCGCAGCTGGCGTCCTGATCATCACCGGCGCGGCCGGGTCCGGCAAGTCCGCCCTTCTGGCCCGCCTGGTCACGCTCTCCGATCCGGACTTCATCACGGATCCACACCACGAGGCCATGGTGGCGAACATCCCACCGCAACTACGGCCCGCGCCGAATTCGGTGGACGTCGCGGTGATGGCCCGCAGTAAATCCGTGCGCATCGTCGTGGAGGACCTGCTCACCGCACTCGGTGGCGAGGACGGCACGCACAGAGGGGATGACAGGGAGCTGCCGCTCCAGGCCTTGATCCGGCTGGTGAGCGGCCGGTCCGAGGAACTGGCGAGGCGGGTCACTGTGGTGGTCGACGCGCTGGACGAGGCCGAAGACCCGCTCGCCCTGGTCAATGATGTCATCTTGCCGCTGGCACGTCTGAGGTCGCCGGACAGTGGCAGCCCCGTCCGTCTCCTTCTCGGCATCCGCAGTTCACCCGTTGTGTCCTACACGTCCGACGAGCATCTGCACGATGGGCGAGCGGACCAGCTGTTGAGGCAGCTCACCGAGAGCCTGTCGTCTGAGGACAGCGCTGTGAAGGTAGTCCGCACCGACGGCCCCGAATCCGTTGGCGACATCGCCGCCTATGTCGCCACGCTACTGCTGGCACCAGCGGACAGCCCGTACCACGGAGCACCGGAAGCAGCAGCGGAGGCTTCACGAGCCGTCGCGAAGGCGGTCGCCCCGTCCTTCCTGGACGCTCGCATCGCTGCCGACCAGCTACGCAGGGCAGAAGCCCGCCAGGACTTGACCGAGGAGAGGTGGCTTGAGCGCCTTGCCGATGGCACTGCCGGGCTGCTGCGCGAGGACATCAAGGCCGTTTCCCTGTCGACCAACGTACCGGCCGCCCTGCTGGTTGAGGCTCTACGCGCGACCGCCCTCGCCCCAGGAGCAGGCATGCCCTGGGCCGAGGTCTGGCCAACGGCAACCGCCGCGCTGGTAGCGCAGGAATATGGCAGTGGCTACGCCTCCCCCGAAGCCGCCGATGGCGCCATCCGCAGGCTCCGCTCCAGCCGGCTCACCGGCTATCTCGCCACGGACGAGGAAGACGCCCGTACGGTCTACCGGCCTGTGCACCAGCGACTCGCAGACCTGCTGGTGAAGAACCATGACTGGCTGCTGGCTCCACCCTCGGCCACCGCCTCCCGCTGGCGGCCTCCGGTCGCCGAGTCGCAGATGGTCACCGCACACGCGGCGATCGCAGAGGCACTGGCCAAGCTGGTCAGGCGCTCCCGACCGCATCTGACCCACCCATACATCCGCAGGCACTTCGTCCAGCACGCGGCCGCCGGCAATCTCCTGACCGACGAGGCGGTGCCGCTGGAACTTCTGGCTCAGGAGACCTCGGGCGCACTGCGGGCCCACCTCGGCCTGCCACTCCCGGCAGCGGACCCGGAGCGCAGAACTCTGACAGCCGCCGCAATCATCGAGCCGTACCTCGACAGCAGCGTCGACTACACGTCTCGCCTGAGTAGCATCGTCTTTCACGACAACGTACGACGAGAGGTTCCTGACGGACTCCCGACCGTACCTGTCTGGAGCCAGTGGGCAGCACCAACGAACGTTGTGGCTCCGCCCTCCAGGCAGACAGCCGCCTTGTGCGTCCTGCCGACCATGGACGGACGCACGCTCATCGCAGCAGCCGCAGCAGAAGAGGCGCGTATTCGGGTCTGGGATGCCGCGACGGGCGAACGCACCGCAGAGCTCGATGGGGGTGAACACCCGGATGGAATCCGGCCCATTAAAGCCACGGGCGGACGGACGTTCCTCGTCTCACTCGACACTGCCGGCGTCACGATCTTCGACCCGACGTCGGGTCAGATCATCACCACCGTGTCCCTCCCCGGCGCGGTTGAAGTTCACGTCTTGGAGGACGGCTTCGCGCTGTGGAAACTCTTCATCCGCACCCAAAGCGCCGCGTACCTTTGGAGGCCCTCACCCCGGCACACGCGAACCCCGGCCCGGCACCCCCGTTCCGGGAAGCTGGTCGAGGCCAGCGGATTTCCGCCAGTGAAAACCTGGTACGGATTCCCCAAAACGGCTGTCGTGCGCAGGGCGAGCGGTCATGCTCTGGTCGCTGCCAGCACAGCGAAAGGGATCCGTCTCTGGGACCCTGTGGCGGGACTCGTCGCGCAGGCGCCCTTTGGGGGCCGGACGGCGGCCATACCCACGGCAGTTGCCAGGCCCGACAAAGATGACCTGCTCCTCGTGGAGAACGGACCGGTGGGCCGGTACACGGAAGTGTGGAACCCGTTCACCCGCGTGCGAACGGCACAGCTCGATGGGGGAGGTCGTGGCGCGGTGGCGCTGGCGGGAGGCACGGGGATCGCACAGGTCCTGCGTGGCCGACTTGCTGTACGAGACCTCGACTCCGGCAAAGAGCGATACTTCGAGGCGGACGTCCCGACTGTCGACGCCCTCGCCGTATCGGAGGATCCTGCGGCCCGGCGGGTCTTCTCAGCCGGATCGCAGGGCATCAGAGTCTGGGACATCGACGGCGAGAGCGAGTCCGAGGCTCATCCTGACGTGCGCAGATTCAGGGGAACGCAATACCGGACCCCACGGGCGGCGCCGCCGCTACTCCACATGTGGCTCCTGGCCAGGGCACGTATTCCGCGAAAAGGCGCAGACGCGCCCGTGGATGTTCTCGCCTTGGGCACACCCACGGGGCTGGAAATTCACGACGCGGTGACGGGGAAAGAACTCAAGCGCCTCGACATCGGAGAGGTCGTCGCCGTTCAGGCACTCCCGTCTGCGCCGCATACCGCCCTGGTAGCTGTCACAGGGCGGAGGTCGTGGACCGTTATGGACCTGGTGCCCGGGCACCCCGTGGCGTCCATGCACGTCTCGCAGTTGGGCGGAGGACCATCATGCATGGCGTTGACACCTGCGGGAGGACCGATGCTCGTCATCCTGGAGCGCCCGCGCCCTGCAACGTTCCGCTACTTCGAGTGGGATGCGGATGCGGGCGAAGTAGTGGACTCGGCCGTCGTCTGTGACTGGGACGTTGGCCAGCCCACTTCTCTCGTCGCCGTGCCACCGCGTTGGACCGGCGACCGGGGCGTCGTCGCCGCGGCGGTCGCGGAAGGCATCCTTCTCGTCGACATCGCCTCCGGCGCATGCGCAGGCAGGCTGCGCCTGCCTGCCCCCTGGGTCGGCTCTCAACACCTGTGCAGCTTCACGGCCCAAGGCCGAAACCTGCTCGCCGCCTCGACTCGTACCATCGATGTCCGCGGCGTGACAGACGACGGGGCCGCCATTCACGTATGGGACACAGCCGACGGCACGCTGCTCGCCAGCTGGGCCTCCCCGGACACGCTGGCCCTGACCGGCCTAGACCTGCCCGACGGCCGAACCCTACTGGCCTCAGGTGACGCTGGAGGCGTCCGCATCTGGGACCCCTTCACTGGCTCTCTCCGGCACAGTCTGCTCACCGGTGCGCCAGTGCACGCGCTCGCCGCTGGTTCCGGCCCAGGGGGCACTGTCCTCCATATTCACGGCCCGGCCGGCCTGGCCACGGTGTCGGTGGACGAACGGCTGCTGTGAAGCTTGAGTGCGCAACAGCCGCAATGCTGGAGAGGGCACGCGTGGATCTCTCCGAGGAGATCGCACAGGAACGGGTCCTGGACGCCGCCCGGAAGTCCGTGTGGGAGGCCGTGGTCGCCCTGCCACGACTGTTCATCGCCGTGTGACAGCCCGGCCCGGCCCATACCGAGGCCAGCCCTCCCCACCCATCACACGGGGCACCGCCACCGCATGGTCCCGCCGGCCACTCGTGTACCGAGAGCGGGATGGGAGGTGCCGGGACGTCGGGCTCTGTCAGTGGGGCCCTCTACTGTTCGGCCATGGGATACACAGCAGATGAGCGTCTGGCGGCAGGTCCGGAAGAGAGCCGGTACTTGGAGGCGGTGTTCACACTGGGGGCGCAGGTGGGCACGCATGCCGAGGATCCGGCGAGACCCGTGTACGTCGTCGAGGTGACGGAGGTAAGCCCGATCCGGGTGCCGAGCGGCCGGCTCGTCGTCGCCTCACCCTGGCCGGATGATTCCGACTGGGAGTTGCCCACCCCGGCCGGCCGGGAACTGAAGGACCGGATCCCTCCTGGCGTTCACCGGATGCAGGCCTCCTGGACGGAAGCGCCGTATGAGTACAACGGCGAGCAGTTCGACGGCCGCGAGGCGGTCGCCGTCCGCCTGCTTGTCAGCGATGCCCCAGTGGCCTGCTGGGAGGTGGGCCTCGGTGTCGGTGAGAGCATCGAGCAAATCGTCCACGGTGAGCGGCCGGGTTTCGACTCCGAGGAAAATATGGGGAGTTTCGCCGACGCCACCGCCTGGCCATCGCTGACCGAGCCGTTCCGCCAGGTCTGGCTCGACGTCGATGCGGGCAAGCAGGATGCATCCCTGGCCGCCGAGTCTCTGGGCGAGTCGTTCGAGCGGGTGAGCGACGAGGCTCTCGGAGCCGACCTCGTGACGTTCACGGCCGATGGGGGGAGCGTTGTATGGCTGGGGCGCACGGAGACCGGGAGTATCGCCTCGATCGTCACGACTGGAACGCCTGCCTTTCATAACCGGCTGTTCACAGCCATGTGAGCAAGGCCTGCCGGACGCGGTCGTAGCCCACCGGGCGCGGCGGGTCAGTGCAGGCGGGCACTCCATCCTCGCGTCTTGACGATTACTTGTTGGACGACTCTCTGCGTGAGTACGAAGGTGGGGGTTCGCGACACTCGCGATGAGCATGATCTGTGATCCTGCTGGGCAGTGTGCTTCTGCTTTGTGCGCGACGACACCGTGTGGATGAGGAACCTGGGTACGTCGTACGCCTCAGTAGGCTTGTGCGTCGAACAAAGGAGCGCTGCGCATGAGCTATCGCCTGAAGGCGATCACCCGCGAGGAGCATCTGGCCTTCGTCAAGGCCCGGCCCTCGGTGAGCCACATGCAGGTTCCCTCGTGGGGGGATGTGAAGCCGGACTGGCGGGCGGAGAGTCTGGGCTGGTTCGACGAAAGTGGCCGCCTCGTCGGGACCGGCCTGGTGCTGCTGCGGCCGTTGCCGAAGCTGAAGCGGTACCTCGCCTACCTGCCCGAGGGCCCGGTTATCGACTGGACCGCGGCAGACCTGGAGCACTGGCTTGAGCCGATGCTCGCGTACTTGAAGGAGCAGGGCGCCTTCTCGGTGAAGATGGGACCGCCCGTCGTCGCCCGCCGCTGGAGCGCCGAGGCGGTCAAGGCCGCGATCGCCGACCCGCAGGCCCGTCACCTGCGGGATGTGGGGGCCACTGCGCACGAACCGCGGGCCTTCGACATCGCCGACCGGCTGCGCCGGATGGGCTGGCAGCAGACCGAGCCCGGTGGCGAGGACGGCTTCGCCGCCGGCCAGCCGCGCTACGTGTTCCAGGTCCCCTTCGCCGGGCGGCCGTTGGAGGAGATCCAGCGCGACTTCAACCAGCAGTGGCGGCGCAACATCAAGAAGGCTGAGAAGGCCGGCGTCAAAGTCGTCCAGGGCGGCTACGAGGACCTGCCTGCCTTCTACGGCCTCTACGTCGAGACCGCCGAGCGGGACCGGTTCATCCCGCGCCCGCTGGCCTACTTCCAGCGGATGTGGACCGCGATGCGGGCCGAGGACGACGACCGGATGCGCCTCTACCTCGCCTATCACGAGGGCGAGGTGCTCGCCGCTGCCACGATGCTGACCGTCGGCGAGCACGTCTGGTACTCCTACGGCGCCTCGACCAGCCGCAAGCGCGAGGTCCAGCCGAACAACGCCATCCAGTGGCGGATGATGACCGACGCCCACGAACTCGGCGCGGGTGTCTACGACTGCCGAGGCATCACCGACACCCTGGAAGAGGACAACCACCTGCTGGGACTGCTCCGGTTCAAGGCCGGCACCGGCGGCCAGGCCGTCGAATACCTCGGCGAGTGGGACTACCCGCTCAGCAAGGTTCTGCACAAGGCCCTCGACCTCTACATGTCCCGGCGTTGAGACTGCGGGTCGCGTGCTGATCGTCGACTCCGATGCGGTGCGCGTGGAGCGCCAGTCGCTGGCGGGCGAGTTGACCTGCCCGTCCTGCGGGGCGCCCCTCGTGCCCTGGGGGCACGGCCAGCGACGGGAAGTACGCGGCGATCTCGGAGTTCGCTGGTTCGTACGTCCTCGCCGGTCGCGCTGTTCGGGTTGCCAGGTCACGCACGTGCTGCTGCCGGAGACGTTGTGGCCGCGGCGGATGGATGCGGCCGAGGTGATCGGGGCCGGGCTGGAGATAGCGGCTCTGGGCATGGGGCACCGCTGGGTCGCCGCCCGTCTGGGGCTGTCGGACGGCGCGGTCCGGGGTTGGATCCGCCGCTTCCGCCGCAGGTCGGAGGATGTCCGCCGGTACTTCACCGTCGCCCTGATCGCGCTCGCGGACGATCCGGTGATGCCGGAGCCTGCGGCCTCGCCTCTTGCGGATGCGGTCTCGGTGATCGTGGCCGCCGCCCACCGGGCGGCGGCCACGAAGCTGGTGCATCAACAACAAGGCGATCGGCGTGGTCACCGGCGAGGTCGGCGCGGGCAAGACCGTCGCCCTCAAGGGCGCCGTCGCCTCCCTCGACCCGGCTCGGTTCACCGTGATCTACCAACCCAACCCCGAGGTCGGCATGCGCGGCCTCTAGGACGGCATCGTCACCAGCCTGGGCGGCACCCCGAAATACCAGTCCGCCGCTCTCGCAGCTCAGGCATCCGCAGCGCTGGCCGCCGAGGTCGACGAGAGAGGCCGCATCCCGCGGTCGTTATCGACGAGTCGCACCTCCTCGACCACCACGAGCTGGACCCGATCCGCATGCTCACCAACTACGACATGGACTCCACGACGCCGTTCGCGGTGTTGCTGATCGGGCAACCCACCCTGCGCAAACGGATGAAGCACGGCATCCTGGCGGCCCTGGACCAGCGCATCTCGATCAGCTACCAGATGCCGACCATGAACAAGGACGAAACCGCCAGCTACATCAAGCACCACCTGACGATCGCCGGACGGTCCGATCCGCTGTTCTCCGACGACGCCGTCGACCTGATCCACCTCACCAGCCGCGGCCTGCCCCGCTCGGTCAACAACATCGCCCTGCAGTCCCTACGGGACTGACCGGGCGGTTGAGCGGGGCGCATTCCTGATCGCCCGGGGCCGGGACGGCCCACGTCTCAGGCCCGCCCGCGGGCCGACCCCCGCGCCGGGGCGGGCGGCAGCGGGTTGTCGGGGCGTGCGGCAGCGGTTTCTCCATACTTCCGGCAGAAAACGTGCAACCTTTCGGCCAATCCAGCTGTCTCCCCTACTAGGACATTCACCCGCTTGGGGGACGAGATGGTTAGAAATAGGACAGTCTGGGTGACGGCGGCTCTCATGGCCACCACGCTGGGAGCGGCCACGGCGCCGGCCATGGCCGGCACCGCCCCCGCCACGCAGGCGGCGACCGTCTGCCCGGCCGGCTGGGGCAGCGTCGGAAAGACGAACTCGGCCAGCACGGCCGGCCACTACGTCACGAACGCCAGGACCGGCCGCCACGACTGCTATGACCGGTTCGTCATCGACGTCCCCGGTGCGCCCGCCGACCAGCTCGGCTACAGCGTGCGGTACGTCGACCAGCTGATCCAGGACCCGACCGGCCACCGCATCCCCGTCAGCGGCGGCGCCATCCTCGAAGTGATCGTGCGCGCACCCGCCTACGACATCGACTCCGGCACCCCCACCTACCCCGGCCGGGCGGGCAAGCTGTTGCCCGGCGTGAACCTCACCGGCTACCGCACCTTCCGCGACGCCAAGTTCGCCGGCACCTTCGAAGGCCAGTCCCAATTCGGACTCGGACTACGAGCCCGACTGCCCTTCCGCGTACTCCAGCAGGCCGGACACCTCGTCGTGGACGTCGCCCACACCTGGTGAACCACCCACCACCCCGTACCCGAACCGAACCGAGCCGCGCTGCCACGGTCGGGAGCCATGAGCTGGCTTCCCGATGATTTCGTCCACCCTGTCCGGGTGCCGCTCCGCCTCGTAGGCGGCATCCGCCTCCGCTACGGCGTCTCGCTCGCCATCAACCGACGGTGCTGCGCGCGCGGATGGCGGCCAGCCGGTCGCACCGCGGCGTCGCGTGACGGCTGTGGGAGCGTCAATGTCTGCCGCTAGCATGGGAGTTGCTGCATCATGTGCTGTCTGGCCGCATTTCGCGGCCGACTGCCGGGATGCGTGTAACCGGGAGGCTGAGCCGACGTGGGTGTTCCTGCCCAGCAGGGGCCGGGCGAGGATCTGGTCCCTGTGTGGGGGCGCAAGCTGACGGTGCCGTGTACGCACTGCACCCTGGCGACGCAGCGTCACCGCACCCTGGACTTCGACGGTGTGAACATTTACCGGTCCCAGGCCGGTCCTGATCCGGCTCGTGTGGTGGAGGGCGAGGATCCGTCGCTGGAGCGGGTGTGGATCGCGCTGATGCCGGGGGACTGTCCGGCGAGGCTCTTCGCGGACACGGAGCTCTACCATCTGGTCGGCGGGATTGCCTGGCCAGGCCCGCATCACCGCGACTACGGCAACGCCAAGGTCGACCACAACGCGCGCTTAGAGGGTTCAGAAACCTGCGCACGAAGACCGGGTCTCCGGCTGGTGCACCGAAACCTTCCCATCCCGGCCATGGCCGGCCACAAGGTTCGAGAAACCGCCGCCCCGCCACCCGTCACGACGTAGGCAGAGTCCTCGCCACCGGCGAGGCATTCAGCCGTACCGCTCACCACAAGGTCGGCACAAAACCGCGCCGAACTGGCTGAGGAAAGGGTCAGACGCGCAGCAGTGAGGCGTGGATGCGGGCGATGGCCCGCAGCACTTCGTCGCGATTCTTGGCCTGCTGCATCCAGGCAGGCAGGCAGGCCACTACGGTCATCTTCCGGCCGTGGTCGCGCCAGGGAATCCCTTCACGCAGTGGTGCCTGCACAAACCGCTTGATCAACTCCAGGTGCTCCAGGTTATAGGCCCATACCCACCCGTGCCGGGTCTCGATCTGCAGCCAGAGACGCACATCGAAGTACGGGTCTGTGGCCGGCGCATGCCGATCCCGGTGCAACGCCACACCACCACGGCTCCAGTCCTTGGCCATCCCGCAGCTCCGACAAACGAGACGCCTCCGTGCGAAGAGGCCCTGGTCATGAACCCCAGACGGGTCTGGTGCTGTACCGACATGCGCGACCTTTCCGCAGCCGGGACAGCACACGAGAACCGACGTGAGGAAGTCGTACTTCGTGCTCCGGGGGTCTTGGAACCGGTGGTGCATGGAGATCGAGCTCATCGGGCCAGTATGCGAGCCGCACGCCCAAGGCTCCTAGGAGTTAAATCTCAAGCTAGGTAAGTGTTCTTGATCCCCAGTTGACGAACGGCAAGGCGGCACCGGTGGCCATGGTGTCCGGCGTCAAGGCGTCCTGTGCGGCTGGGCTTCGCTGTGAGACGGCTTGGGCGTGATGGTGCGCAGGAGTATCCGGGAGGGCACCACCCACATCAGGCCGAGCAGGGCGCCCAGGGTCGCGATCCACAGACTGGGGCGCAGGCCGATCGTTGCGCCGAGCCACCCGCCTGCCAGTGCGCCGATGGGTCGGACGCCGTAGTTGCACAGGCGGCTGGCTCCTGCGACGCGGGATCGTAGCGTGTCGGGTATCAGCGACGCCGTGAGTGATCCACCTGCGATATCCAGGACCATCACGCCGAACCCGGAGCCGAACTCCGCCAGAAAAAGACACGTTGCCGCAAATAGTACGGGGCCCTGCGCCAGGGGGACCAGCACCAGCGGAGCGGGGAAGGCGAAGAGACCTGGGGCCGTCCGGGATGCTCTCGTCCACGTTCGCCTACGACACGACCAACCGGATGACCCGGTACACCGACTCGACGGGCGCCACGACCCTCTACCAGCTGGACGAGCGGCTGCAGATCGTCGCGGAGACCGACCCGGTGGGCCACACCACCTCCTACGTGTTCGATGCGCGGGACCGGATTCTGGAGCAGACCGACGCGCTGGGCCGCACCGTGCGTTTCGAGCGCGACGAGCGGGGCAACCTGGTCGGGTTCGTCGCGCCCGATGGGGTCCGCACCAGCGCGGTCTTCAACGACTGGGACCTTCCGGTGACCATCACAGAACGCGGGGGCCGCCAGCGGCACTTCGCATACGACGCGCGGGGCAACCGCACCGCGGTCATCGCTGTCGACGGGGCCCGTACCGACTACGAGGTCGACGAGAACGGTCACGTCACCGCGGTGCGCAACGCGGCCGGAGAGGTCACCCGGATACGCAACGACGCAGCCGGTCTGCCGGTGGAGATCACCGCCCCCGACGGAGCCCGCGTGAGCCTGGCCCGGGACCGCTTTGGCCGGCTCACCGAGGTGACGGACGCCCTCGGCGGCACGATGCGCATGACCTGGACCATCGAGGGCCGGCCCCTTTGGCGGGAGCTGCCCGACGGCACGCGCGAGGAGTGGGCCTGGGACGGCGAGGGCAACCTGCTCGCCCACACCGACCGGGCCGGGCACACCACCACCCACGCGGTCACCCACTTCGACCGGCGCACCGCCACCCGCACCGCCGATGGCGCCGCCTACCAGTTCACCCACGACAGCGAACTGCGCCTGGCCACCGTCGTGAACGCACAGGGGCAGCAGTGGCGCTACCAGTACGACGCCGCCGGCCGCGTGACGGCGGAGACGGACTTCGACGGCCGCACCCTGACCTACGAACACGACGACCTGGGCCGTCTGACCCGCCGCACCAACGCCGCCGGACAGTCCCTGACCTACGAGCGTGACCTTCTGGGGCGGATCGTGCGCATGCAGCACGACGACGGCACCACCTCCACCTTCACCTACAACACCGCCGGTCATCTGGTGGAGGTCACCAACCCCCACGCCCAGATCCACCTCGAACGCGATCCGGGCGGGCGGGTCGTGACCGAGAGCGTCAACGGCCGCGCCCTGGAGCGTGCCTATGACGTGCTGGGCCGGCGCACCCACCGGCGCACCCCGTCCGGTGCTACCAGCACCCTCGCCTACGACCACTGTGGGCTCGCGGCGTATACGGCGGGCGAGCAGACCTTCCGCTTCGAACGCGACGTACGCGGACGGGAAGTCTCCCGCACCCTCAACGGCCAGCTCACCTTCAGCCAGACGTGGGATCCCGTCGGCCGCATCGCGAACCAGGCCTTCACCGGCCCGCACGACACCCTCTTCGAGCGCTCCTTCGCCTACACCCTCAACGGCGCCCCGCACACCATCGAGGACTCCCGCACCGGCCGGCGCACCTACACGCTGGACGCAGCAAGCCGCATCACCGCCGTCACCGCTGAGGGCTGGAGCGAGCAGTACGCCTACAACACCGCCGGCGACCAGGCCCACGCCGCGCTGCCGCCTGGCACCCCTGGACAGGACGCCGCCGGTGAACGCACCTACTCGGGCAGCCGGATCACCCAGGCCGGCCGCACCCGCTACACCTACGACGCCCAGGGCCGCCTCGCCCAAAAACGCCTCACCACGCTCAGAGGCAAACACCTGACCTGGACGTTCACCTGGGATGCCGAAGACCGCCTCACCCAGGTCCAGGCCCCCGGCGACGTGTCCCGCCCCTACGAGATGAACGCAGTCATCACCCGGGACATGCTCGACGAGGGCACCCACGCGCGGAACTCGCTGGAGCCGCCCTGCTTCCCGACCCCCTGGGTCTCGCCCCGGCCGTCAACCACTACACCTACGTCCCCAACCCCTTCACCCCCACCGACCCGCTCGGCCTGGCCGGCTGCACGGCGGATCCGACCTGGGGCGGGTTCTACGATGCGCTGGGCCGCCGCACCGCCAAGCACCGGCTGCGCGCCGGCGGCGACTACAACCAGGCCCGCGGCCACATGCTGGCCCGGATGCTCGGCGGATCCGGCGACACCCTCGACGACCTCTTCACCATCACCCAGAACCCGACCAACAGCCCCGACGTGCGCGATCACGAGCAGGACATCTACAACGCCGTCCAGCACAACGGTGAAGTCGTCACCTACAACGTCTACCTCGAATACAGCGACGACCTGCCGGACTCGGTCCCGAAGTACATTCAGCTCGAAGTCCACGGCACCAAGGGCTTCGCCCTGGACCAGCTACTGGACAACCCCGCCCACGAGCAGCAACAGCGACACCGACGAGGACTCCTGTGAGCACCATCGACGACCTCACGCGTATCTGCCCGCCACCCGCGGCCCCACCCGCAGTGGACTGGACGGCCGCAGAGGGTGGTCTCGGCCGCCCGCTGCCCCGAGACTACGAAGAGCTCGCCGCCGCGTACGGGCCGGGCAGTTTCTGCAACTTCCTGCACGTCTACCACCCGTCCGGCAGCCTCGCCGGGCCCCTGGCCTCAAGCGTCCAGGAACAACTCCAGCGCGACCGCGACCAGGGCACTTTCCCCGTGCCGCACGACCCGCGGCACCTCCTCGTCGCGGGAGTGACCGACAACGGCAACTACCTCTTCTGGATCACCGAACCCGAGACTGAGCCTGATGCGTGGCGTATCGCCATCAACGAGGCCCGTGGTCACGACTGGTACACCTACGACGGCACCCTCACCGACCTCCTCATCGCCTTCCTCAGCGGCGAACTCCACATCCCCCTCTTCCCCACGGACGTCCTCCACCAGGGCATCACCTTCACGCCCTCCCGTCGTGACGATGCAGCACCGCCAGCGCCCCCCGCGAGCCGGTCAGTCGACACCAACACCGTCCGCGAGTGGGCCCGCGCCAACGGCTACGACGTCCCCGACCGAGGCCGCATCCCCGCAGCCATCCGCGCCGCCTGGCAGCGAGCCACCCAAGGCGAGCAGTAGCGTTCGGCCGTTCGGCCACAGGGGATATCCGGCCTGGTGTGCCGCAGGATTGCAAGCGCACTCGCGCCGCTTCGGAACAAGCCCGTCTCACCCGCGTGACCGCGACTTCGCAGGTGGCCGCCGAACATCCTGCCCGGGGGCTTCGCCGGTAGCAGCTCATCGTCAGGACAGCCGGAGACGGGCACGAGGAAAGCCGCATTCATGGAACATCCACGCAGGAAAGCGTCATGAACACCGCACTCGCCCGCCTCACCCAGTTGATCACACCGCCCTCCGAACCCCGGGCCACGGACTGGGACGCGGTCCAGGAGCAACTCGGCATCACCCTCCCCTCCGACTACAAGGAGCTCATCCGCGCCTACGGCGGCAGTAACTGGGATGACTACCTTTACCTCCTCGAGCCAGGCTGCCCCAACGACAACTACGACCTGATCGAGTGGGAGGACCAGCAGACCGAAGCCCTCCAAGGGCTCTGGGAGTTCGAGAAGAAGCCCGACGAACTCGCGGATGCCGGCAGCCGGGTCATCCCCTGGGCCACAACCGACAACGGTGAGTGCCTCTACTGGCTGGTGAAGACGGGCCAGGATCCCGATCAGTGGACGGTCATGGTGAACGAGGCCCGCGGCGATCGCTGGGAGCACTACCAGATGACCTGCACCGAGTTCCTCCTCGCCGCCCTCGAAGGCGACGTGCACTCCGACGCGCTCTCCTCCCGCTTCCCGCGCACCACGCACGAATACCGACAGCTGACAGCCGTCTGAACAGTCCCAAGTCCGTGCACGAGACAGTCCCCGGCCGGCCGAAGCCGCCCCGGGTGCCGCTAGCAGTCCAGAGGGCATTGAAGCTCACCGTGAGCTCTCGCAAATCACCGGACCAAACGCTCGGTCAGTGTGCGGTGAGGGCCGTCGGCTACTCCTGCTCTGCTTTTTGGACGGATCCGAGCAGTCCAGGGTCTGCGGCGCTGACCTCTGAGACCGCGTTTGAGATCTGCCGTGTCCCAGGGCGGGCGTGGCTGTTGAGCCTTGCGTGAGTGGTTCTGGGGGCGGGTATCCGTCGGATCTGACGGATGAGCAGTGGGTTCTGGTCGAGCCGCTGCTGCCGGCGGCGAGGGTCGGGCCGAAGGGCGGGCGGCGGGAGAAGCACCCACGTCGGCGGATCGTGGACGCGATCTTCTACGTGGTACGGACCGGGTGCGCCTGGCGCCAGCTGCCGAAGGACTTCCCGCCCTGGCTTACCGTGTACTGGTACTTCACCTGGTGGCACGACGACGGCACCGTCGAGCAGGTCCACGACACGTTGCGCGGCCGGGTCCGTGAGGCCGACGGCCGTAACGCGGAGCCGAGCGCCGGGCTGATCGACTCGCAGTCTGTGCGCACGGCCGGCACGGTCCCCGCCAACACCCGGGGCCTCGATGCGGGCAAGAAGGTCAAGGGCCGCAAACGGTTCATCGTCACGGACACCCTGGGCCTGCTGCTGGCGGTTCACGTGGTCGCGGCGAACATCCAGGACCGCGACGGCGCGAAGCGTTCGTTGCTGTGGACCCGCCTAGACCATCCGGGCGTGCAGAAGATCTGGGCGGACCAGTGCTTCGCCGGCCGCCTCGTGGAGTGGTCATGCACGATCCTCGGCCGCGAGCTGGAGATCGTGCGCAAGGCCCCGGGCCAGCGCGGATTCCAGGTCCAGCCCAGGAGATGGGCGATCGAGCGCACCTTCTCGTGGCTCATCGCCCACCGCCGCCTCGCGCGTGACTACGAGGCCAGCCCGGCCCGCTCCGAGACCATGATCCGCTGGGCAATGATCGGCCTCATGGTCCGCCGACTCACCCGCGGCCGGCCGGCGACGCGTCCGGGCCCGCGCTTGCTCCGGCGAGACGTTCCGTAGATAACGCCGGCCTTCCCTTCAATGGGACACGTCCTGCGGCGGTGCTCTATCGAGCCAGAAACCGTTCAACCTTCTGTTGCAGGTCAGGCGGCAGGTCGGTCAAGTTCGAGATGATCACGCGAAGCTCTCGGCCGAGTTCGGAGGACTCCGTCCAGACCGCTGGGTTCCTGGTGAGGACCGCGGCCAGCAGATCACCTTCATACATGTGCCCTTCTGCCATCGGGTTGTCCCGCAGCACCTCCAGTGCCAGTGGCAGCAGGTAGGGCAGTCCTATGTCCTGCCCGATCAACAAGCGCATGTCCTCGACGGTCAGCTCGCCGATCGGCCGACGCCGCAATGCGTGTGCAGTAGCGACAAGGCCGGTGGCGCCGGCTGATGGAGCCGGCCAGCGGTCGCGTTCAAGCTCTTCAAGAGAGCGGTCACGATTCAGGGGTCGCGTCACCGCCCGATTGTCCTACGACGAGATCTCAAACGCGGTCTGAGAGAGCGGTGATCCTGCACTGCCGTGAGCCGATTCGGACACAGTTACGCCGGTCGACTAAACGTTCCTGCCCTCTCAGCACATGTATAGGTGTACGCGTTTCGGACTGAGACAAAGAGGGTGACTGGGAGATGTGGACGGAGCTGGGGCTGGACGGCCCTACCTGGCCCACCGTGTGCGTTGTGCTGCTGTTAGGCAGAGCGCTCAGGCTGCTAGTGGAACGGTCCCGCCGCAGGACGCTCGTCGAGGTCGCGACACGCTCGCCGGCCGGCACGCAGGTGGTCCAGGACGGCAGTCCGGACGGGCCTGCCATGTGGATCAGTGTGGGAAGCGGTCCCACGGCCCCTTCCGCGGGCAGGGAGTCCGGGTGAGCCGTATCCCACCGAAGCAC